>JAGRIE010000009.1 GCA_020443425.1 Halioglobus sp. | reverse complement strand
GTCCTCCACATCGGCAATCATGTCTACCATGGAACTGTCGGAGTCGGGGCCGATGGGAGTATTTATGGATATCACGCGCTCATTCAATCCCAGCATACGTTTCACATCCGCAACCGGCCGGTCGAGCAGATCCGCGATCTCCTCTGCCGCTGGCTCGTGGTCGAGCTTTTGTGTCAGCTCGCGCGCGGCCCGCAGATAGATATTCAACTCCTTCACCACATGGATAGGCAGGCGGATAGTCCTCGTCTGGTTCATGATCGCCCGCTCTATCGTCTGGCGGATCCACCAGGTGGCGTAGGTGGAGAAGCGAAAACCCAGATCGGGATCGAACTTTTCAACTGCCCGGATCAAACCGAGGTTGCCCTCTTCGATCAGATCCAACAGCGTCAGCCCACGGTTGATGTAGCGCCGCGAAATTTTCACCACAAGGCGCAGATTACTCTCAATCATGCGCTTGCGTCCGGCCTCATCACCACTGCGGGCAAGCCGGGCGTAATACTTTTCCTCGTCCGCGCTCAACAGCGGCGAATAGCCTATCTCATTCAGGTACAGCTGGGTGGCATCCAGGGATTTTTCAGTCTTGCGGGGATTTTCCAGTTTCGCGCGATCGAACTCTTCGTCGGCGTCTTCAGCCTCGCGGCTGACCCAGTTAGCAGATGCTAACGGTGTGTCTTCGGCATGACCGGAGCCTGCTTGTCGCCTGCTACCGGGCTTTGTTGGGGAGGAACCTACAGGTGGTATCGCATCAGCTGCAGCGGACCGCTCTGCAGCCGCACCTGATTTCGAATTCCGTTTCGAACTTGCGCGTGTCTGATCCAAATCCATGGCCTTAACCCACTCTACTTTCCGATATAGTTACTTAGAGTTTTTCTCGCCCGGTCTGCCAGACTAACCCAGTTTTATTACAAATTGCAATCAGGGACAGCTGCCAAGTTTTTCTAGTAGTCACTATTTTTTTCACGCCCGAGCATGATCATCATGCCCTAATTCCCCCGTTGCTACCGCCGCGGCAGTACCCTTTGCGGGTCAATGGGCTTACCCTCCCGGCGAATCTCAAAATGCAGTTTCACAGTATCCGTTCCGGAACTGCCTTTCTCCGCAATGATCTGTCCGGCCGTTACGGTCTCGCCCTCAGTCACCAGCAGGCGGTCGTTATGGCCGTAAGCACTGAGGTATTCCTCGTTATGTTTAATGATCAGCAACTCGCCAAACCCGACAATACCGGTGCCGCCATAGACGACTTTACCGGCCGCCACGGCCACCACCGGGTCTCCCCGCGCGCCCCCGATATCAATACCCTTGTGCACACTTTCGGAATACCCCCGTGTCACCGGGCCAGCGGTGGGCCAGAGCCAGACGTCTACCGCCTTGCCTTCAAACGCAGCGGGATCGGATTGAGCCGTGACCTTCGGCGCGGACTGCACAGCGGGCGGTGCGGGCGTGGGTACTGCAGGCACTGGCACGGCGGCAGGAGCAGGAGCAACAGGAGCAGTAACCGGCGCCGACGGCACACTGGGCGCGGGGACGCCCGCACCAGAGACACCGGTACGCTGCTCGACAGCGACGGGTGGGGGCGTGTAGGCCGTCGACGCCCCCTGTGTGCGAACCGGAATGGGCGCCGGCGTCGCCACTGGCCCTGATGCAGCCACCGGTGGCGATGGACTGGCCGGTCGCGACGAAGCTCCCTCAGTCAGGTAAATCCGCTGGCCTGGATAAATTGTATAGGGGCTTGATATACCGTTTGCCACCGCCACTTTTCGGTAGTCCATTCCGGAGCGGAACGCTATTGAGTAAAGCGTGTCGCCGCGTTTTACCGTGTAGACCCCGCCCTGTGCCGACCCGCTGCGGTCTTCCACCGGAGCCCGCGAATTGCTGGCACAGCCGAGCACTGTGCACAGTACCAGACTCAAAAATATCCTGGCTAGCACTGGAAGGAATCCCTCCAGGGGGACGTCAACCCGACTGGCCATGACCCCAACGGGCGTGTATGAACCACACCAGTGCGAAACCCAGTACCATCAAGCCCACACTGAACCAGAGCTGGGGTTCCTGCCCGGTGTAGACCAGGAAGTCGCCGGGTGAGACCGGAATTTGCTGGGCCGGCTTCAAGCCGCCGTGGCTGCTTTCCACCCAGGCCAGCACGCGCTTCCAGGGCCATACCACGGCCAGCGAGCCAAACAGAAAGCCGGTCAACATCGCCATTGTGGCCTGGTGAAACCGGTGCAACAGCCAGTGCAACAGCCGGGAGAAGCACAGCAGTCCGGAGCCGGCACCGAGAGCAAACACCAGGATAAACACCAGATCCAGCGATTTGATTGCAAGCAACACCGTGCTGTACATACCCAGCAGGACCAGGATAAAACTGCCCGATATACCCGGCAGGATCATCGCGCAGATCGCCACAAAACCCGCCACAAACACGCCGGCCAGCCCCACATCCAGATTGACAACCGGCGACAGCGCAATCAGCAGCGCGATTGCCGCACCGACCACAAGACTGAGCACAACAGCTGCTGTCCACTGCGTCACCTCAGCCAGCAGCACCAGTGCCGAGGCCAGGATCAGGCCGAAAAAGAAAGCCCACAGTGGCACCGGATGATGCTCAAGCAGCCACGACACTATCTGCGCAAGGGAGAAAATACTGGTCGCAATTCCCGCCACCAGGGCCAGCAGGAAAGCGCCGTTCACATGCGCCCACGCGCCGGCAATATCCAACCTGAAGAGCTGGCGCAGAAACACCAGATCAAAGGAGCGGATGCTGGTCAGCAAGGTGTCATAGATACCGGTGATAAACGCCATGGTGCCGCCGGACACCCCCGGCACGATGTCGGCGGCACCCATCAGCAGGCCGCGTAAGAATACGCCGGCAGCGGACAGCGGCATTACTTCTCTTTCCCGGGGCGCAGCGGCACAAAGAAAACGGCCTCGACGATCTCCGTCTCATAACCCTCGTGTGTGCGTGTGACCACCTGCAGGTGCTGGAGTTCTTTTCCCACCGGTATCACCAGGCGGCCGCCAAGAGCCAGTTGCAGCAACAAATCCTCGGGGATGCGCTCCGGCGCTGCGGTGACGAGGATACCGTCATACGGGCCGCGCTCCTGCCAGCCCATGCCACCGTCTGCGTGATTCATATGGACGTTGCGCAACTTGAGCTGGCGCAGGCGCTGGCGCGCCTTCTGCTGCAAGGTCTTGATACGCTCCACGCTGTAGACTTCTGCAACCAGTTGCGCGAGTATCGTTGTCTGGTAGCCAGAGCCGGTACCAATCTCCAGCACCCGGGAGCGCGGTCCCGCTGCCAGCAGCAATTCCGTCATCCGCGCCACCACGTAGGGCTGTGACAAGGTCTGCTGGAACCCGATCGGCAGGGCGACGTCCTCATAGGCGCGATGCGCCATCGCCTCATCCAGGAACAGGTGACGCGGCGTGATACGCATGACATCCAACACCGACGTGTCGCGGATACCCTGCTCGACCAAACGCTGTACCAGGCGTTCCCGCGTACGCTGGGAGGTCATCCCTATTCCGTGAAGGTCAATCCTGTTCACTACTGATACCACTTTCTCTATCCTTCTTTGTACTGCACGAACTCGGCCAGCAGCGCCGTGGCATAACAGCCAGCACCCAGGGAAAACTCCAGTCGCAGGGTGCCATCATCACAAAACTCCCAGCAAAAGTCATCCGCCAGCAGGCGCGCCGGACGCCAGGCCAGCTCCAGCCCCGACGCCTCCAGAAATTCACAAATATCAACACACTCCGGGAGCTGTTCAAGCCGCTGCTGGCAGAGTGCACCGGACTGCCCACGCCCCCACAAGGGCAGCCCCGGGTGGAGATCACCGGCGGCGGCCCGTGTGCGAATATCGTCAGTGACCTCTTCGCAGGAGAAGAGACTGCGCGTCCCGTGCAAGATGCAAACATCGCCCGGCAGCACTGTGTCCCAATCACCCTCCTCCACCCGCTGCGCGAGGAAGCAGTTAAATACATAGGCGCGCAGTGCGGAGTAATACAGGCCGCGCTTTTCCCTGGATATGCGGCGCCCGCCCCGCATCCAGCGCCGCGCCTGTTCCAGCGTAGAGCCGTCACGCCCGAAACGCTGCTCACCGAAATAGTTGGGAGCACCCGACGCGCGCAATGCCTGCAGACGCTGTTCCAGCGCTGCTGGCTCACCCGTCACATTCCGCAGCACCAGTGTAAAGCGGTTGGCGCGATGCACACCGCGCCTGAGCTTGCGCGTGTGGCGGGCCACTGCCAGCACTTCGACATCGCCGCCGGCCTCCAGTGCGCACCAGTCTGGCTCGACAGCGCCGGCCATCCCCACGCTGAACCACTGCCGCGTCACTGCGTTGCGGTCTTTCAGCCCGCTGTAGCCGATGTCCCGCAGACCGACACCACTGAGATCGGACACACGCCGTTGCAGATCCAGGCTGTTCAACTGCCGCTTCTGCAGGTGCAGGAAACAGTGCTCGCCCTGCCCGGACAACTCGAAACCCAATTGCTCACTGACCCGGAAATCCTCTGGCTGACAGCGGATCAGGGCGCTTCCCGGTAGCGCCTGCGACACCCGCGGCCACTGCTGCCTCACGGCTGCGCGGTCTGTAGCAATACTACCGCATGGGCGGCGATCCCCTCCCCGCGGCCGGTAAACCCCAATGTCTCCGTGGTCGTGGCTTTGACATTGACCTGCGCGACGGAGGCGGCCATGTCAGCAGCCAGGTTTTCACGCATACGCGCAATATGGGGAGACATGCGCGGCGCCTGCGCAACCAGCGTGGCATCGAGGTTACCCAGCGTCCAGCCAGCGTCGGCTACCCACTGCATGACACGACGCAGCAGGACCCGGCTGTCAATGCCGGCATTGGCGGCATCGGTATCGGGAAAATGGCGCCCGATATCGCCCTCACCGAGCGCGCCCAGCAGCGCATCACAGATCGCGTGTATCAGTACATCCCCGTCGGAGTGCGCCACCATACCGTGATCATGGGGAATACTCACGCCTCCCAGCACTATTGCATTGCCGGGGCCGAAGCGGTGCACGTCATAGCCGTGGCCTATTCGCATGCAAGCTTACTCCCGCGCTCTCTCATCACACAGTCGCCTTCGCAGCCGCAGCTTGCAGGTACCAGGCCGCCAGCGGCAGGTCCGCTGGCACCGTCACCTTGAGGTTGCCGGCAGGCCCCGCGACCAGCTGTACCGGATACCCCGCCAATTCCATCGCCGAGGCCTCATCGGTTACCGCCAGGCCCTGCGTCTGCGCTTGGTGCAGTGCCTGATGTAATTGTCCGAGCCGGAACATTTGTGGAGTCTGGGCGCGCCACAGGATAGTGCGATCCAGTGTCCGCGCCACCAGCGCGTCACCGGCAGCCTGCTTGACGGTATCCACAATGGGCTGCGCCAGTATGCCGCCGGTATCCCGTGCGATCACAGCGTCAATAAGCCGGTTGATATCAGCGGACTGCAGGCAGGGGCGCGCCGCATCATGCACCAGCACCCAGTCCCCGGGATCAGCCCACGACAACAGGTGTGACAGCGCCGCGAGAACCGAGTCGCTGCGCTCGGTACCGCCGCTGACAGTCTTTACCCGCGCATCCCGCAATACCGCCAGCGTCTCTGCGTGACTGTCCTGGGGGTGCAGCGCGACCACAATGCCAGCGATGCGGGGGCACCCCAACAGCGCGCGCAGGCTGTGCTCGAGCAGTGTCACACCGGCCAGTTGCAGATACTGTTTGGGCTGTTCCGCCCCCATCCGACTGCCGGTACCGGCGGCTGGCAAAACGCCCCAGCAGCGCGGTTCGGGCGACGACGGGGAAGAACCGGTACTCACTGTGCACTTTCCGGCGCGGACTCGGGTGTATCGACGATCTGGTAGAACGTCTCTCCCTCACGGACCAGGCCAAGCTGCTCGCGAGCGCGCTGCTCGACCCCCTTGTTACCTGTCTGGAGTTCCAGTACCTCACGCTCCAGCACCGCGTTGCGCGCCTGTAACTCCGCATTGATGCGCGTCTGCTCCTCGACCTGCAACTCCAGGCGATGCTGTTCGGCGAAGCTACCCTCTGCAAACCACAGACGGTATTGCATCACCCCCAACAGTATTAGCAGTGTCAGTAACAGCCAGCGCAAATGTCAGCCCTTCACCGGCGGGAGAACTCTGCGAGGCCGCGGTAAGGGGCACGCCCTGCCAGCTCGGCTTCAATGCGCAACAGCCGGTTGTACTTGGCCACACGGTCGGATCGGCACAGTGAACCGGTTTTGATCTGTCCCGCG
The DNA here is from genome assembly GCA_020443425.1 of Halioglobus sp. Classification (GTDB taxonomy): domain Bacteria; phylum Pseudomonadota; class Gammaproteobacteria; order Pseudomonadales; family Halieaceae; genus Marimicrobium. The sequence continues at coordinate 116,492 of JAGRIE010000009.1, read as the reverse complement.
GCAGTCGCCACCGCCAGGTCGGCGATGGTGGTGTCCTCGGTCTCGCCACTGCGGTGCGAGATCACGGCGGTGTAACCTGCCGCCTTCGCCATTGCGATCGCGTCCAGCGTTTCAGTCAGGCTGCCGATCTGGTTGAACTTGATAAGGATGGAGTTGGCGACACCCTTGTCGATGCCCTCTTTCAGGATTTTGGTATTGGTGACGAACAGGTCGTCTCCGACCAGCTGCACCTGGTCGCCGATCTTCTCGGTCAACAGCTTCCAGCCGTCCCAGTCGGACTCATCCAGTCCGTCCTCGATGGAGATAATGGGGTGGCTGGACGCGAGATCGGCCAGGTAATCTGTGAATGCGGCACTGCTGAACTGTTTGCCTTCACCGGCGAGATCGTACAGGCCATCGCGATAGAACTCGGAGGCCGCGCAGTCCAGTGCCAGTGTGATGTCCTTGCCGAGGCTGTACCCGGCTTTGTCCACCGCATCGGCGATGGCCTCCAGTGCGGCCTCATTGGAAGGCAGGTTGGGCGCAAAGCCGCCCTCGTCACCCACGGCGGTATTGAGGCCGCGTGCCGACAACACTTTCTTCAACTGGTGGAATATTTCCGCGCCGGCGCGCAGCCCCTCGGCGAACGTGGGCGCTCCCACTGGCTGCACCATGAACTCCTGGATATCGACATTGTTGTCCGCGTGCTCGCCACCGTTGAGAATATTCATCATCGGCACCGGCATGGTGAACCCAGAGCTGCCGTTGATATCGGCAATGTGCTGGTACAGCGGCACCTTGCGCGACAGTGCCGCCGCCTTGGCTGCGGCCAGCGACACGGCGAGTATCGCGTTGGCGCCATACTTGCCTTTGTTGTCAGTGCCATCGGCCTCAATCATGGCCGCATCGAGTTCGCGCTGGGCGGTGACATCACGTCCCAGTAACAGCGTGCGCAGCGCGCCGTTCACATTGGCCACGGCATTGAGCACACCTTTGCCCAGATAGCGCTTGGCATCGCCATCACGCAGTTCCAGTGCCTCCCGCGAGCCGGTGGACGCGCCTGACGGCGCACAGGCAGAACCGACTTCGCCGGAAGCCAGGGTCACCTCGGCCATCACCGTGGGGTTGCCACGTGAGTCCATTACCTCAAAGGCCTGTATATTTGTGATCGATGTCATGCGGTCAAACTCCGTAGTTGCTAATCTATGTGTAGTGGGGGCAATGACTTCACCAGGTCATCGACCGCCTTCACTTGTTGCAGGAAAGGCTCCAGTTGCGACAGCGGGAGTGCGCTGGGACCGTCACACAGGGCCTTGTCGGGATCGGGATGTGCCTCCAGGAACAGACCCGCGAGACCCAGCGCCATACCCGAGCGCGCCAGTTCCACGACCTGCGAGCGCCGGCCGCCGGAGGCGGCGCCACCGGTGTCCCGGCACTGCAGCGCGTGCGTCACGTCAAAGATCAGCGGAACATCGTTGCAACTGCGCTTCATCACACCGAAACCGAGCATATCCACAACGAGATTGTCGTAGCCGAAATTGCTGCCGCGCTCGCACAGCATCACGCGGGTGTTACCGCATTCGGCGAACTTCTCCACGATATTCGCCATCTGCGAGGGACTGAGAAACTGTGGCTTCTTGATATTGATCGCCGCACCGGTGGCAGCCATCGCCGCCACCAGGTCTGTCTGGCGTGCCAGGAACGCCGGCAGCTGGATGATATCGCAGACCTCGGCAGCGGGAGCGGCCTGCTCCGGCGTGTGCACGTCGGTGATGACCGGCACGCCAAATGCCGCTTTCACCTCGGCCAGTATCTTCAGGCCCTCATCGAGGCCGGGGCCGCGGAAGGAGTGTATGGACGAGCGGTTGGCCTTGTCGTAGGACGCCTTGAAGACATAGGGAATACCCAGCCGGCTGCACACCTCGACATAGTGCTCCGCTACCTGCAGCGCGAAGTCGCGACTCTCCAGCACATTGACACCGCCGAGCAGGACGAAGGGCGCACTGTTATCAATGCGTATTCCCGCTATAGAAACAGATTTCCCGCTCATGAGTTCACCTGTTTGCCGCCCTGCGCATGGGCGATTGCAGCCTGTATATAGCTGGTGAACAACGGATGCCCACCGCGTGGCCGGGATGTGAATTCGGGGTGGAACTGGCAGGCGATAAACCAGGGGTGGTCAGGCAGCTCGACCATCTCGACCAGCGAGTGGTCCGCGGACCAGCCGGCGATACGCATGCCCGCACCCTGCAGCCGCTCGACATAGTTGTTGTTGATCTCATAGCGATGGCGGTGGCGCTCTGAAATCACGTCCGCGCCGTAGATTTCCCGCACCTTGCTGCCCGGTTCCAGATGGCAGGGCTGGGCACCCAGACGCATGGTGCCGCCCTTGTCCGACTCCTCGTCACGCTGTTCGGCACTGCCGTCGGCATTCCGCCACTCGGTGATCAGGGCGACAATCGGGTGCGGGGTAGCCGGGTTCATCTCGGTGGAATCGGCGCCCTCCAGCCCACAGACATTGCGCGCGTACTCGACCAGCGCGACGTGCATGCCCAGGCAGATGCCGAGAAAGGGGATATTGTTCTCGCGGGCAAAACGCACCGCGGTGATCTTGCCTTCGACGCCGCGGTCGCCGAAGCCGCCCGGCACCAGGATGGCATCGACGCCTTCCAGGGGCGCCGTGCCGTGACGCTCGATATCCTCGGCGTCAAAATACTCTATTTTCACATCGGTCAGGGTCTGCAGGCCGGCGTGACTCAGGGCTTCATTGAGCGACTTGTAGGCGTCCTGCAGATCGACATATTTGCCCACCATCGCGACCCGCACCTGGCCACTGCTGACGGTGAACTCGCGCTCCACCACATCAGCCCAGTCGGACAGGTCCGCCTCCGCCTTGCAATCGAGGCCGAAGCGCTCTACCACAAAGGTGTCGAGGCCGAAGTCCCGCAACATGCCGGGGATCTTGTAGATCGAATCGACATCCAGCAGCGGGATGACCGCGCGCTCCTCGACGTTGGTGAACAGGGAAATCTTCTTGCGTGCACTCTCTTCGATATCGACCGAACAGCGGCATAACAGGATGTCGGGCTGCAGGCCGATGGAGCGCAGTTCCTTGACCGAGTGCTGGGTCGGCTTGGTTTTGATCTCGCCGGCGGTCGCTATATAGGGAACCAGCGTCAGGTGCATCAACAGTGCCCGGTTCGGCCCCATCTCGACCTTCAGCTGCCGCGCGGCCTCGAGAAATGGCAGGCCCTCGATATCACCCACAGTACCGCCAATTTCGACCACGGCGACATCGGCATCACCCGCGCCGAGCACCACGCGCCGCTTGATTTCATCGGTGATATGGGGAATCACCTGCACCGTACCGCCGAGGTAATCACCGCGCCGCTCCTTGCGCAGCACCGCGTTGTACACCCTGCCCGTGGTGAAGTTGTTGGTGCGCTTCATCACGGTGTGCGTAAAGCGCTCGTAATGGCCCAGATCCAGGTCAGTCTCCGCGCCGTCCTCGGTGACAAACACTTCACCGTGCTGGAACGGACTCATGGTGCCGGGATCGACATTGATATAAGGGTCCAGCTTCAGCAGCGTCACCTTGATACCCCTGGCCTCCAGCACAGCGGCCAGCGAAGCGGCGGCGATGCCTTTACCAAGAGACGAAACCACCCCACCGGTGACGAAAATATAACGCGTCATGATTAGCCTATGTATGCTGTATTACCGGGTATGCAGCCCCTGCTTCCGGCCCTCTCTGGGAGTTTTATCTACCGGTACTGGTCCTACAAAAGATGGGCAGTCAGGCTACCAGAAAGGCCGCCCGAGCTCAATCAGAACTGCTGTCGGGAGGGCCGTTTCCAGACAAATTTCCAGAGCGACTCACCCTGCCCGGCCCGCGCCTGCCAGCGAGCCGATTCACAGCGGGCCAGATCACCCACCGCCACCAACTCATCGTTCAGGTAAACCAGCGGCACACGTGCACGCCACCAGGGCGGCACTGCCCACTCCTGCATCAGCGCCTTGAGACTGCGAGTGCCGGCTCGACCGGGCAGGCGACAGCGCTCTCCGCCCTGCCGCCAGCGCACGGTCAACTGCTCACCCGGCAACAACCGCAGGGCATCGGATTCCGCCGCCGCCAACCGCAGGCTGCCACCACCCGCCACGTCGCAGGCCTGGCCCGGCGCCAACCGGTGCTCCGCCAGCGGCTCCGCCAGCGCCGCAGGCTCCAGGAAAATAGCCTCGCGAAAGCGCTGCAGGGCATAGGACCCGCAATCGAGCCGCGGCTTGCCATCCGGGGGAGCCGCCCGCAGCTGGCGCAGGAACTCCAGCAGCGCAGTCCGCTCCGGCGCGCGCGCCCCCTGCGCGGACAGCCAGCCGCGCAGCCGCGCGGCAGCCACCTCTGGCTGCGCCTGCAGCACCTCGGAGACCGGCAGACCGGGGTCGCCCATACAGCTGTACACTGTCTCCGGCAGCCCGGCCGCGACCGCCACTGCGTCGGCCGCGGTGGACAGGTGGCCCAGCGCGCGGGCAACCGATTGCCGGTACGCGGGCCAGCGGGAGGCCAGCACCGGCAATACGCGAGTGCGCAGGTAGTTGCGATCCATCGCGGCGTCCCGGTTGGAGGGGTCCTCCACATAGGCCAGCCCGTGCTCAATGGCATAGGCCTCCAGCGCGGCGCGAGGACTGGCAAGCAGTGGCCGCAACAGGTGGCCCACGCCCAGTTTTCGCCGCCGCGGCATCCCCACCAGCCCCTGCACACCGGCACCGCGCATCAGGCGCAGGAAAAAGGTTTCTATCTGGTCATCGAGGTGGTGCGCCATGAAAAGCACCGCACCGGCCGGCAGGCACTCCTCAAACGCCCGGTAGCGCGCATCGCGGGCCGCAGCCTCCGGGCTGCCCCGGGCCGGCACCTGGACGGCACGACTGATGCAAGCCAGCCCCCAGTCCCGGCACTGCTGCTCACAGTGTCGCTGCCAGTCATCGGCGCCGGCCTGCAAACCGTGATTAATATGCAGTGCCCGCAATGCCGGGGCGCCGGGGTGCGCCGCACACCAGCGGTGCAGCAGGTGTAGCAACACACTGGAATCGAGGCCGCCGCTGAACGCCACATACCAGTGCGTGGCCGCGACGACATCGTGGAGCTGCTCGTCGAGATCAGGGGAATTGAGCAATCCGGCCTAGTTTCCGTAGGACATGAGCCGCTGGTAGCGCTTGGCCAGCAGATCCTCTAGCGGCAGCCCCTGCAGGCGCTCCAGCTGGGCGACGACATGCTCCCGGATACGCTCCGCCATCAGGTCGACGTCGCGGTGCGCACCGCCCAGCGGCTCCGGGATGGTGGCATCGACGATGCCGAGGTCCTGCAGGTTCCTGGAGGTGACACCCATGGCCTCGGCCGCCTCTGGGGCGTGCGCGGTATCCTTCCAGATGATATTGGCGCAGCCCTCCGGAGAGATGACAAAGTAGGTGGAATACTGCAGCATCGCCAGGTGATCCCCGACACCAATACCCAGCGCCCCGCCAGAGCTGCCCTCGCCGATCACAATACAGACAATCGGTGTCGCCAGGCGCGACATGACCGCGAGGTTCTGGGCGATGGACTCACTGATACCGCGCTCCTCGGAATCGATACCGGGGTAGGCCCCGGGCGTGTCGATCAGCGTCACGACCGGCATTCTGTAACGCTCCGCCATTTCCATCAGGCGCAGCGCCTTGCGGTACCCCTCGGGCTTGGGCATGCCGAAATTACGCAGCACCTTGTCCTTCACGGCCCGCCCTTTCTCCTGCCCTATCACCATCACCGGCTGGCCGTCGATGCGCGCCACGCCGCCGACAATCGCTTTATCATCCCCGAAATGCCGGTCGCCGTGCAGTTCATCGAACTCGGTAAACACGCGCGGGATATAATCCAGGGCATAGGGTCGACGGGGATGGCGGGCGACCTTGACGATATCCCAGGCGCTGAGATTGGAGTAGATTTTTTCCGTGAGCTTGGTGCTCTTGGCACGCAGCGTCTCGATCTCTGAACTGATATTGATCTCGTTGTCAGAGCCGACCAGCCGCAGCTCCTCAATTTTGACTTCCAGCTCGCCAATGGGCTGTTCAAAGTCCAGGTAATTCGGATTCATGCGTCGTTATTCTCGAGGAGTTGAGGTGGCGCACAGTGTACAAAATATATCTGCCGCAGACCAATAGCGCATTGTTCGCAGACGGCGCCGCGCCGGGGTGCACGGTCAGTCGGCCAGGTAGATCCTGACATCGCGAAATTCCGCCGACTCATCCAGGTCGGGCACGGTGCAGCTGTTGCGGCGCGCGATCTGCCGGTAGGGCGGGTGATCAAAGTGCTTTACCCTGGAATCGGCGATCAGCACGCTGGCGGCCCGCCGGGTGAACCGCTGCAGCCAGGCAAAGTTGCCGCTGTCGTAGAGCACATCCGCCACGATGATCAGGTCGATCGGGCCCTCGATGGCATCCCAGTCATGACTTACACTGAGTGACACACCATTGAGCCCGGCATTGATCCGCGTCGCCGCCTGCGCCAGCGGATCGATATCGCAGGCGATCACCTCGGCCGCCCCGGCCAGCGCCGCCGCCACGGCCACCACACCGCTGCCACAGCCGAAGTCCAGCACGCGTTTGCCCGCCACCCAGTGTGGGTTCTCGAGCAGAAATTCCGCCAGCACCTGACCCGAGGCCCAACAGAACACCCAGTAAAGGGGGTTGTCCATCACCCGCTGCACCTGCTGGGCGGTGAGATCACCCTGCGGGTAGTCGGCGTTCAGCAGCAGCAACCGCAGGTCCCCGCAGCCTGGCAGTCGCGTCACCTCAAGCCGGGCAGCGGGAATGATTCCCTGCAGGTGTTGCTGTAAGCTGTGTGCATCCACTTTGCGGCCGTCCCCGATTTAACCAGGCCACAGTATAAACGCCCCGGCAGCTGAAAATCCCGCGGCCCATGAGAGCAGAGCGCAGACCCCTACCCATGCAAGAGCCCCCACCCTACCTGGTCCCGCACAGCCGCGAGGACATCGCCATTCTGTATGAGGACAGCGATCTGCTGCTGGTGCGCAAACCGACCCTGCTGCTCAGCATTCCGGGGCGACACCCGCTGAACAAGGACTGCCTGATCACCCGCCTGCAACAGCGCTACCCCACAGCGAGTATCGTGCACCGCCTCGATCTCGACACGTCGGGCATTATGGTCATCCCGTTGAACAAGCCCACCCACGCGCATATCAGCCGGCAGTTCCAGCAGCGCGAGGTACTCAAGACCTACGAGGCGATTGTGTATGGCGAGGTGGTGCCCGACGAGGGAGAGGTGGACCTGCCGATCACCTGCGACTGGGAGCGCCGCCCGCTGCAAAAAATCTGCCATGAACGCGGCCGCTGGGCACTCACCCGCTTCGAGGTGCTGTCGCGGCAGCGGGATCGCAGCCGCCTGCTGCTGAAGCCTGTCACCGGGCGCTCCCACCAGTTGCGCATCCATATGCGGGAACTGGGTCATCCCATCCTGGGCTGCGATATGTACGCCCACGACGCTGCACTCGGCATGGCGGATCGCCTGATGCTACACGCCTGCACCCTGGCGTTCACCCACCCCGCCACGGGGCAGTGGCTGCACGGCGAGTGCCCACCTGACTTTTAGGCCGCCGCCAAAGCATCGACGCAGCCCACCCGGTCGGCCCGATCCGGCGCCGCGCTACCCGGCCATCCGCCCGGCGTAATCCCACCAGCGCCACACCAACCTGACTGTACGCCAATCCTGGCACGACACGGCATAGCAAAAAATCGCAATCATTATTGATAATACTAATGAGAATGATTACTATTCTTTATTAATTGATTGCAATACACCTGCCGCGGAGACCCCGACATGAGAACACGCCCTTCCCACCCTCCCAGTGCGCTGACCGCGCTGGTCGCCGCTATCAGCCTCGCCAACACAGCGCAGGCGCAGGAGCGGCAGGACGCACCGAAACTGGAAGAAGTCGTCGTGTGGGCGACGCAGGTTCGCGCGTCTTCCGTTGAGTTGGGAGAAGAGGCATTCAGCATCAAACAGGCGGACCATCTCAGCGACCTGTTGCGCACCATCCCCGGTGTTGATGTGGGCGGCGCCCACTCCCTGAACCAGCGCATCACCATCCGCAGCCTCGGCGACCGCGACCTGCGCGTCAGCATCGACGGCGCTAACCAGAACACCTATATGTATCACCACATGGGTAACCTGCAGATCCACGCGGACATCCTGCAGGCGGTGGACATCGACGTCGGCACCAACTCCGTGATACACGGCGGGCTCGGCGGCTCCGTGCGTTTCGAAACCAAGGACGCGCGCCACCTGCTGAACGAGGGAGAGCGCTTCGGCATGCGATTGCAGGGCACCTACGGCGACAACACCGGGTCAGGCTACTCGGCGACAGCCTTCGGGCAGATCACCGACACGATCGATGCCCTCGCCTATTACCATCACCTGGACCGCGACAACTACAAGGTGGGCGGCGGTGAGATCCAGGACAGCAACGGCCAGGAGATTCCCGGCACTGACGGCCAGGTCAAGGGCCTCAAGGGCAACCTCGACGACACCCTGGTCAAGGTCGGCTGGGACCTCACTGAAAACCAGCGCCTGCAACTGTCCTACGAATACTACAAGGATGCCGGTGACTACAGCTACCGCCCGGATATGGGCCTGGCGACTGACATAGCCATCGGCGACAGCCTGGGCCTGCCGCTGACCTTTGACACCCGCTTCGAGCGCGACACGCTGACACTCAACTACGAGCTGCAGTGGGGTGCGAATTCTACGCTGCACGCCGCCCTGTTCGGCAACAAGAGCACCCTGTCGCGCGACGAGTCGGCGATCAACGCGCTGTGGCCGGAAGACCCCGCCTACGTCGAGGGCAAGGCCGAGAACACTGGCTTTAATGCGCTGGCCGTCACCACACTGGGCGACGGTGTCACGCACGAACTGACCTACGGCGTTGATATCATTGACTACAACACTGAGTACAAACCCGATGGTTCAGTGCTGTCGAAAGAGCAGGCGACCAACTCCGCGATCTTCCTGCAGGACCGCATCGACCTGAACCACGCGCTGGCCCTGATCCCGGGCGTCCGCTACGACTACTACGATATCGACTCAACCGTCCTCGACGGCGATTTCGATGCCATCAGCGGCGCACTCGCCGGCGAGTGGTCTGTATCCGACAACCTGTTGGTCAAACTCAGCGGCACACAGATCTTCCAGGTACCGGAAATCGCCGAGGTCTTCACCGGCGCCGGCCTCTACGATACCCCCAACCCGGATATCGACAACGAGTCGGGCTACAACGCTGAACTGTCTGTGGCATTCAACGACAGGATGCTGGGCGCCGACCGTTTTTCCGCCGGCTTCACCCTGTTCTACACCGACATACAGGACTACATCTACGAGTACGCGCCGGTCCCGGAAAGTGTGGGCAGCGGCTACTGGCAGGACAATGTCGGTGACATGCGCATCGATGGCGTCGAAAGCTATATCGGCTACGACCTGGGCGCACTGCGCACGCTGCTGACCTATTCGCTGTCCGATAGCGACCTGTCTTCCAACAACGACTACACCTCACTCGACGGCGCCCGGCTCGACCGCGAGCAGGGCGACACCTACAGCCTCAATATCGACTACCTGATTGAAGCCTACCACCTGGCCCTGCACACCGATGTCCTGTGGGTGGAAAGCCTGGGTTCCGGCCTCGACCTGGACGGCGCCTCACTGGACAACAGCAAGGACGGGTTCACCGTCGTCAACATCTCGGCGCGCTGGTCACCGGCACAGGTGGCAGGCCTATCGCTGACTGTCGGCGTGGACAACCTGCTGGATGAGTACTACGCCTCGCAGTCCTCGCGCACCGGCCTCTCCTCGCACCCGCGTTTCGGCGAGCTGCAACTGACCGACTACGAACCCGGCCGCAACTTCAAGGCCACCGTGTCCTACGAATTCTAGGCCGCACTGATGAACTTCGCACACCCGGCCGCAAACTGCTGCCCACAGGATCGCTGATATGCACCCGGCGCTGGCAAGATACAGCCGCACCGTGCACTGGATCAGTTCGGCAGTGGGGCTCACCTGCCTGCTGTTCTTTTCGGTCACCGGCATCACGCTCAATCACCCGCAGTGGTTTTCTGCGGCGCCCTCATCGCAGTTTACCGAAACCGAGCTGGGCGCCTCGTGGCTGCAAGCGTTCCAGCGCGCCGACGAAGTGACCCAACTGGACCTGCTGGCCCATGAACTGGATTCGCGCTGGGGCCTGGGCATACCGCGCAATATCGATCGCGACGATGTCGAGTGGGTACTGGACTATCAGCGCCCCGGCGGCTTGGCGACGGTGGTGCTGACACTGGATAGCGGCCACCTCAGCCTGGAACAGGTGAACGATGGCGTCATCGCCGTCATCAACGACCTGCACAAAGGTCGCCATGCCGGCCTGGTGTGGTTTTACCTCATCGATGTCGCCGCCGTTGCCTGCATCCTGTTCGCTGTCACCGGCCTGCTGCTGCTTTATGTCCACGCCGGCAAGCGTCGCAGCACCTGGCCGCTGGTGGGCCTGGGCACCGCGCTACCGCTTCTACTCTACTGGATATTTGTACCTTGAAACTGACACTGACAACACTGCCGCGACTCACCATCGCAGCGCTATCGCTGCTCCTGTGCGGCGCTACTGCGGCCGCTGACCTGACCGTGGAATTCACCATCCCCGAGATTGATACCGCAGAGTACCACCGGCCCTACATCGCGGTGTGGATAGAGGACGGCCAGCGCCGCCAGGTGTCGCAGCTGGCACTGTGGCTGGAACAGGAAAAGTGGCACCGGGACCTGCGCAGCTGGTGGCGTCGCGGCGGCAGCAAGATGGCACTGCCGCTGGACGGCGTCTCCGGCGCGACGCGCAAACCCGGCAACTATAGCGTCTCGTCCAGTCCATCGCTGCCCGCGGGCGCTTACACACTGAACGTCGAAGCGGTGCGGGAAGTCGGCGGGCGCGAACATATCAAAATCCCTTTCGACTGGCCGACGGACAGACTGCTCATCGTTGAGCAGGGCAGTTCCGAGCTGGGCGAAGTAACACTCACCATCACTGCGGAATCGACACCATGATACATGTTCACCACACCCTGCTGCTGCTGGCGGCACTGCTTCTCAGCTCTGCCAGCCACGCGCATAAACGCTGGCTACTGCCCACAGATTTTGCGCTCAGCGACGCCGAGACGGTGACCGTTGATTTCACCGCCTCCAACAATATTTTCTACGTGGACAAGGGCATGCCGCTGGAGATTGTCACTGTCACCGGCCCACAGGGTGAGGACATCCCGCTGGCCAACGCCACACAGGGTGACCGGCGCTCCAGTTTCGACATCCCGGTCGACGTACCGGGCACCTACCGCATCGCCGCCGGCGGCCCGCCCATGTACTTCGTGTCCTACCAGTTACCGGGGCAGGCGGAGCTGCAGCACGCGAGAGGCTCGCTGCAACAACTCAAGGCGGGTGTTCCCGCCGCTGCCACCGAGGTCAAGTTCGCCGAATCGCACAGCCTGATTGAAAGCTATATCACGCTGGGTGCACAGACGACACCGGCACGACCCGAGGACAGCAGTGGGCTGCAAATGCGCATCAGCCAATCGCACCCGAATGCACTGTACAGTGACGAGGAAGCGCAATTTCGATTCGAGCTGGACGGCGAGCCCGCAGCCGGGCTCACCGTGACGGTGCAACCGGATGGCAGTCGCTATCGCGACGACCCGCTGGAGCTGGGCCTGGTCACCGACGACGACGGCACCGTGACCATCGAGTGGCCGGGACCCGGCCGCTACCTGCTGGAGGCTGGGCTGGAACAGACAGCGGGCGACGGTGACATCGCCAGGCGTTACTACAGCTACTTCCTCACAGTGGAGGTGCTGGCGCCCTGAGTCCCGTGAGTCCCGCTGCGCTGCCACTCAGAGATAGCTGCACCAGTCACTCCAGCTGCCCGCGTAGAGCACCGCGTCGTCGCGGCCCAGCAGCGACAGCGAAAAAAGGTTGACGCAGGCAGTCACTCCGGAGCCGCAGTACACCACGAGGTGACTGGCATCCAGCGCCTCCCCCCAGTGCTGCCGCAAGGCCGCCGTGCCCAGCACGCGGCCGTCGGCGCCGGTCACGCCCTGCCAGGGCCGATTGATGGCGCCCGGTATATGGCCGGCGACAGGATCGATGGGCTCCTCCTCCCCGGCATAGCGGCGCGGCTCCCGCGAGTCAACCAACAGCGCGCCGCCACCCTGCGCGTCGCGCACGCCGTCGATATCCAGGTAGCCCTGGAAGTCGCCCACCGGGCGATACGGCAAGGCCCTGGCGTCTGGCACGCCCGTCTCAATGTGACCACCGGCTGCCAGGTACGCGGCATACCCGCCGTTGAGCAGGCGCGGTGGACGATAACCGAGCGCGCGCATCAGCCACCACAAACGTGCCGCGAAACCCAAACGCGAATCGTCGTAGGCCACCACGTCTGTATCAGGGCCGACACCATAGCGCGCCAGCAGCGCCGCGAAGTCGGCGGCCGTGGGCAGTGGATGGCGCCCGCCGTGCCTGCCTGGGGCACCGGCCAGCTCGGTATTCAGATCCAGGTAGTGCGCGCCCGGTAGATGGCCCTCGGCATAGAGAGCCCTGCCCTGCAGCGGATCGGCCAGCGAGAAGCGGCAGTCAAAAACCACCGCACCACCCGCTGCCGACAACTGCCCGGGTTCGATCAGCGTCGCCGTCATATGCACTCCTGATACTCATTCATCCGGGGCCTAGCGTATGCGAGTGCGGCTTTATTGGCCAGTGCCGGGCCGCGACAGGCGCGGCTGCAGCACCGATTAACGTTGAATTAATGTTATCGCGTTACCGTTGCAACCGTGGCAAAGTCAGCCATATAACCGAGAGGGAGAAACAGATGAAAACAGTCACCGCAGCAATTGTCATATCCGGATTTTTCGCAAGCCTGGCAAGCGCCGACGTCCGTGTTGATGAGGCCGTCAAGTTGCAGCAGGATGGCAGTATCAAGCCGTTTGAGGAACTCAACGAACTTGCGATCAAACAGCATCCGGGCGCCAGCATCCGCGATACCGAACTCGACGATCATCACGGCACGTACATCTACGAGGTCGAACTGCGCGACGCCGACGGTCAGAAATGGGATGTCGATCTCGATGCCAGCACCGGTGAAATCCTGCAGGACAAGCAGGACGACTAGGCGCGGGATGATGGCAACCAGTATCGCGCGCCAGCTATGCGCGGGCAGCCTTGGTTTCGGGTTGTGCATTGCCGGCGTGACCGGCAATGCCGACGACATCAACCAGGACGAGGTGCTGGAGTTGCGGCGCTCCGGCGCGGTGGTGCCGTTCCAGGCCATCCTGCAATCCGTCAACAGCCGCTATCCCGGCGCGCAAATCCTCGAGGTGGAACTGGAAGAGGACGGTGGTCACTATATCTATGAGATCGATATTGTGGTCGCAGATGGCAGCGTACGCGAACTGGAGATCAACGCCGGCGATGGTCACATTGTCGAAGACGAACTGGAGGATTAGTGCGGCTGCTGCTGGTGGAAGACAATGTCGCCCTGGCCGACGAACTGGTGCCACTGCTGCAGCGCAATGGCTACGCCGTCGACTGGCTGGTCGACGGCCGTGACGCCGCTGTGCAGGCCAGCGATAACCCGTATGACATCATCGTGCTCGACCTCGGACTTCCCGGTCGCGACGGCATTGAAGTGCTGCAGCAGTGGCGCGCATCAGCGCTATCGACAGCTGTTCTGGTACTCACCGCGCGCGACTCCTGGGCCGACCGCATCGAGGGCCTGAAAGCCGGCGCTGATGACTATCTCACCAAACCCTTTCATCCCGAGGAACTGGTACTGCGCCTGCAGGCGCTGGTGCGGCGCACTCACAGCGTGGCGAACCAGTCCGTGCTGGACGCAGGCGGCATCAGGCTGGACGAGGCGCGCCAGTGCGCATCTGTCGGCGGCGCACCCGTGCAGCTGACCGGTTCGGAATTCCAGATGTTGCGCTATTTCATGCTGCACCCGGGAAGTCTGCTGTCGCGCTCGCACCTGGCCGAGCACCTCTACGACAATGAACGGGAGCGGGACAGCAATGTGATCGAAGTGCATATCAACCGCCTGCGTCGCAAGCTCGGGCGCGGCGTCATCGAAACGCGGCGCGGACAGGGCTACTGTTTCCGAGGCACCGCCGAGTGAGCTCCATCAATCGCCTGCTGACTGCGGGCGTCATCGGCAGCCTGCTGTTGGCCGGTGTTATCATCGCACAGACCGCAAACTGGTTGCTCGACAGCGCGCTGCTCGACTATATGGCCAGCGACCTCCGCGCTGAGAGCCGCAGCCTGCTGAAGGCCATCCGGCGCGGTCCCGACGGGGTAGTGGCACTCGACAGTACAGCCACCGACCCCGCCTATGACACCCCCCTTTCAGGCCGCTATTTCGTCGTCACCATCGGTGACCGGCAGTGGCGCTCCCGCTCGCTGTGGGATGAACAACTGGCACCGACCGGGCCGCACGCTCCCGGCGGCGACCTTGTCGCGGGGCCGAACCAGCAGCGACTGCTGTGGGACAGAACCGGTTACCGCCGTCTCGGCGAGTCGGTCACGGTGCTGGTCGGCGTCGACTACTCGCCGATTCTGGATGACATTCGACAGATCCGGCACCTGCTGCTGGCCAGCGGTATTCTCGCGCTGATACTCCTGGCCCTGCTGCAGCAGTATCTGGTGCGCCGCTCTCTGCGTCCACTGGGGCTGGCGCGGCAACAGATAGAGCAGTTGACCACAGGCACCATCACCGCCCTGGATGAAACGGTTCCACGGGAACTCGCCCCGCTGGTTCGCGAGATCAACCACCTGCTGCGGGACACACAGCAGCAGTTGCACCGGTCGCGCACAGCACTGGCAGACCTGAGCCACGCATTGAAGACACCACTGGCGGTGCTGCGCAACCTCACTGACCGCGACGCCGTGCGCTGTGACCCGGCGCTGCGCGATGCGATGAATGCGCAGATAGAACAGATACGCCAGCGCATCACGCGGGAGATGGCGCACGCCCGGACTGCTGGATCACGGCGCCCGGACAGCTTTTTCAATATCGATACGGACCTGCCGCTGCTGCTGGACAGTGTGCGCAGCGCACAGCGGCAAGCCATCCCCATCGACACGCAACTACAGCTGACGGGACAGCTCCCCTGGGAGCGCGAGGACCTGCTGGAGCTGCTCGGCAATCTGCTGGACAACGCCTGTAAGTGGGGCCGGGACACCATCAGGCTGGCCATTCAGCGCCGCGACGACAACCTGCTTATCCAGGTCGATGACGACGGCCCGGGCATCCCGGAAGCCAAGTTGCAGCAAGTGCTGGAACGCGGTGAACGGCTGGATCAATCGGTGCTGGGGCACGGCCTGGGACTGGCGATTGTCGCTGACAAGGTGGCGGTCTACGGGGGCAATATCACTTTTTCCCGCAGCGAGTACGGCGGCCTGGGCGTGACGGTTGAGCTGCCCTGGCGCTCGCCCTAGATCTCCTCGAAATCGCCGTGGCGGCCTCTGCCGGCGGCAAACCGCGTGGCGCCCTCCACTGTCTCCTGCGAGTCGATCACGGCGAGGCCCCGCTCAAACTCATTGCGCAGCGCAGCGGCCAGCGGCAGCTCCCATTGCTCATAGGCGCTGAGCCGGTCGGAGCGCAGGCAGTGCTGCGGAAACCGGCCCAACTGTTGCGCCAGCGCCAGAGCCGCTTCCCGCCCCTCACCATCCGGCACCACGCGATTGGCCAGGCCCATCTGCAGCGCCTCCTCGGCATCCACACTGCGCCCGGTGAGAATCAGGTCCATGGCGCGGCTGTGGCCGATCAGGCGCGGCAGCCGCACTGTACCGCCATCAATCAGCGGCACCCCCCAACGGCGGCAGTAGACACCCATCACCGCACTGCGCTCCACCACGCGCATATCGCACCACAGTGCCAACTCCAGGCCGCCCGCCACCGCATGCCCGGAGATTGCGGCAATCACAGGCTTGCCCAACAGCATACGCGAAGGGCCCATCGGGCCATCTCCCTCGGGACTCAGCGCGTTGCCGCCGGCACCGGCGGCAATCGCCTTCAGGTCTGCGCCGGCGCAAAACGTACCGTGCTCACCGTACAACACGGCAACATCGGCGTCGGGGTTGTCGTCAAAGTCCGCAAATGCCGCAGCCAGTTTTCGCGCCGTGTCGCCGTCGACAGCATTGCGCACCTGCGGTCGCACAATACTGACCACTGTCGTCCTGCCCACCTGTTCTACCCTGACCGCACTCATCCAGACTCCCCCATGACGATTTCACCGCCCGCCGACACTGCCGCTGGCCAGCACCCGCCTGAGATTACCACTATCAAAGGCCCGGCACAGCGGCGTGTATGCGCGCCCCGTGACCAGTACTGGACGCCGCCAGCACCGCCCCCTATCATTCCTGCACCCATAAAAACGAGTACTCCCGCATGTTGAACAAAACTGCCCCGCTTGCCGCCCTGTTGTTGCTCGGTGCCTGTTCCGGCCCGGAGAACTCCCTCGATGAGATGCAGAAAAACGAGGATGTCGGTTTCGCGGGGGTCGCCCGCGGCACCAATAGCGTGTTTCCCGCCAGTGAGGAGATCATCACACTGCGCCCGCCGCCCAACCCGGATCGCAATGCCTATTTTGGCGATTTGCATGTGCACACTGCCTACTCGTTTGACGCCTATGTGTTCGGCACTGTCAGCACCCCGGATGACGCCTATCGCTACGCCAAAGGGCAGCCACTGATGCACCCCAGCGGCTATGAGGTACAACTGCAGAAGCCGATGGATTTTTACGCGGTGACCGACCACGCCATGCTGATGGGGCTGGTGAAAGAGGCCGCCGACACCGACAGTGCGTTCTCCCGCTATCCCATCAGCGAGCCCCTGCACGATATCAACGCACCCGGCAATATGACTGAGTACAGCCTGCCCGCGCGCGGTGCGGCTTTTGCGAGTTTCCTGCCAGACGTAGTCGGCGGGCTGCTCGACGGCGACATCGATATGTCGATAGTCGAGACCGTGACCCGGTCCGCCTGGCGTGACACCATCCGCGCTGCGAATGAAGCGTATATTCCCGGCAACTTCACCACGTTCGCCGCCTTTGAATACACTACTTCGTCGGAGGACCAGGGCAACCTGCACCGCAATGTGATCTTTCGCGACAGCGACCGGCTGCCGGCAATACCGTTTTCGCGCTTCAACTCGCTGAATCCCGAGGGTTTGTGGCAGTGGATGGACAGCTTGCGCGAACAGGGTGTGGAGAGCCTGGCGATACCCCACAACTCCAACGGTTCCAACGGCCAGATGTTCAAGATGACCGACTGGGCGGGCGACCCGATCGACGACGACTATGCACGGCAGCGCATGCGCAATGAACCGCTGGTGGAGGTCACCCAGATCAAGGGCACATCCGAAACCCATCCCCTGCTGTCCAAACACGATGAGTGGGCAAATTTTGAAATCGCCCCCTACCGTGTCGCCACCAAGTTGTACAGTGAGCCGGCAGGCAGTTATGTGCGCGACGCCTACCTGCGCGGCCTGCATATCCAGGCCGACGGCGTATTGAACCCGTATAAATTCGGCCTGATCGGATCCAGCGACACCCACGATGCGGCCAGCTCCGAAGAGGAGGAGACCTTTTTCTCCAAAGCCGGCATGCTGGATGGCACGCCCGAACTGCGCGGCTCCGTTCCCGCCTCGTTCCTGACGGGCACGGTGGTGAAGTTTTTCGATCCCGGGCTGGTGACTGAAGTCGACGGCAGGAACTACATGGCCAGTTCCTCTTTCGAGTACTGGTCTGCCTCCGGCATGGCCGGGGTGTGGGCGGAGGAAAACACCCGCGATTCGATCTACCGGGCGTTCCGGCGCAAGGAGACATTCGCCACCAGCGGCCCGCGTATCAAGGTGCGCTTCTTTGCCGGCTATGATTTCGCCCCCGCCCTGCTGCAAAGCCCGCAGCTGACCAGGGTCGCCTACCAGCGCGGTGTCACCATGGGCGCCGACCTCCCCGGCCATGGCGAGGAGGCGCCGACATTTCTTGTCTGGGCGGTGGCCGATCCCGACAGCACGCCGCTGCAGCGGGTGCAGGTCATAAAGGGCTACCTTGCAGACGGCGCACACCAGGAGCGCATTTACGATGTCGCGTGCTCGGGCAACGCGCAGGTGGATCCGGGCACCGGTCGCTGCCCCGACAATGGCGCCGGTGTCGACCTGGGCGACTGCTCCACCACCGGCACCGGTGCCAGCGAATTGAAAGCGCTGTGGCAGGACCCTGACTTTGATGCTCGCCAGGAGGCGTTCTACTATGTGCGCGTCCTGGAGAACCCCAGCTGCCGCTGGTCGACATGGGATGCGATTCGCGCCGGCGTGGAACCGCGCTCCGACCTGCCCAGTACGCTGCAGGAGCGGGCCTGGTCCTCACCCATCTGGTACCGGCCAGCCTTATCCCCGGCGCCGCCGGGCGCACCCCAGGATAACCACAGCGCAGGTGACCCCTGAAACTCACCAAGGGAAATACCAAGCGCGCCGCCGGTGGGCACCCGCAGAGGCGACTCCGGCAGTTGCGAACCCTGCTGGTCGCGATAGCGCTGTTCAGCCTGCTGCAATACTTCACCACTGGAACGGTGAGCTGGCCAGCGGCTGTATACCAGAGCGTCTCTGCTTCACTCGCAGACTATGCGACGCGGCCTGATGCCGCGTGGCGAAAGGCCACGCAAACGCTGGAGGAAGTCGGGGCCAAGCGCGAGGGCGATGGCGTCACCGATTTCGACCTTGTGGGCCGCGTCGTGCGCATTGCTGACGGCGATACCGTTTCCATCCTCGACCACAGCAACACGCAGCACAAAGTGCGCCTGTTCGGCATCGACTCACCGGAGCGCGACCAGCCCTACGGCAAGGCGGCGAGAAAAGTACTGGCGCAACTGATCGACGAGGAGCCTGTGGGCGTTGTCATTGTAACGACAGACAGCTACGGCCGTCTTGTCGGCACGGTCTATCACAGCGGCGTCAATATCAATGAGGCCATGGTGGCCCGCGGTTACGCCTGGTGGTACCAGTACTATGCGCCACACGAGCACGCACTGCGGGAAGCGGAGCTGCGGGCGCGCTCGCAGCGCCTGGGGTTGTGGGCTGAAGCACAGCCGGTGCCGCCCTGGGAGTGGCGCAGAAAACGCCGCTGAGCCGTTCACCGCGAGAGACAATCAGGTATATTCACTGTCAACCGCGTATTGATTAAGGTAAATTTACCCCGCTGACCTTACCTATAATGATCATCCCACCAGAGGAACCGTCAATGATAGTCGTAAACGCCATACTCACTACCACGCCCGAAAATATCGCCGCCGCGCAGGAAGCCATCGGCGTTATGGAACAGGCCAGCCGCGCCGAAGCAGGCTGTGATGACTACACGTTCAGCGTCGAATTGAACAATCCGGGCGTTATGCGAATCACCGAGAAGTGGCACAGCATTGAAGCCCTGCACGAGCATATGGCAACACCGCATATGGCCGAATTCCAGAAAGCCATCGGCGCCAACCCTCCGACGGCGATGGAGGTAAGCTTTTACGAGGCGAAGGAAATCCAGCCCTTTTAGGCCGCTTCAAGCATCGTATCAAGCATCCACAGGCAGGCGCAGATGAATTGCTCAGGGCATCACACTTCGAAAGTATGTCGCTCCATACCAGGTGTGACCCAGCTCATCCCGCCAACCGTGTCCTGAGTTGGAGACTCATCATGGAATTGCGCAAATTCAGCATTGCCGCCCCGCTATTGCTGGCCGCGGCAATCGCGCCCGGCCTTCGCGCGCAAACCTCGGACAGCCTGATCACCATCACCGGCGACAGTTACGAAGAGACGGAAGAGCTGGTCGAGTTTGAACAAAACATGGACATGGGTGATGTGATCGCCCTGTTCCGCGAACAGCAACGGGAGATCGCCGCACAGCGCAAGCTGCTGGAGGAGCAGTCCCGGAAGATCGACACCCTGACCACCACACTGGCCACACTGCAGGCGACACAGGCGCAGCCCGCGCCGCGGGTCAAGTCCGACACCGCCGTTGAACTCGCCGCGCAAAAGCGCATGCTGCAGCAGCAGTCACAGCAGATCACCGCATTGAAACGGGAACTCAACGCGGTGAAGACTGCACCTGCGAACAGCAGCGATTCCGTGCAGATCGCGGAGTCACATACCGAGGCTGTTGAACTCTCACCCACAGCGACCCCGGCACCGGTTGAACAGCCCACAACTGCCTCCGAGAAAGAAACTGCTACAGGTGAGGCCGTCGCCCAGGCGCAGGCCGACGACCCCAGCCGCGACGCCCTCAAGGATTTCAAGGGGGCCTGGCGCCTGCCCGGCACGGATGCGGCACTGGCGATAGGCGGTTTCGTCAAGACGGATATCGTCTACAACTACGATCCGCTGCAGAT
This sequence comes from Halioglobus sp., assembly GCA_020443425.1. Taxonomy (GTDB): domain Bacteria; phylum Pseudomonadota; class Gammaproteobacteria; order Pseudomonadales; family Halieaceae; genus Marimicrobium. The sequence goes on along the minus strand of JAGRIE010000009.1, from coordinate 96,028 downwards.
CAAGGACAGGTTCATCGTCGGCTCAATTCCGGTGGGCATTACCGAAACGACAGGCGACGAGGCACAGAGCAGTATCACCGCCGATCAGTCGCGGCTCAATTTCGACCTGAGACAGCCCACCGGGTACGGCATCATGCGGGCATTCATCGAGGGTGATTTCGCCGGCAGCGGCGAGACCTTTCGCCTGCGCCACGCCTTCGGGCAGTGGAAACGTATGCTCGCGGGGAAAACCTGGACCACCTTCATGGATCCCGACGCCTCGCCCGAGGAAATCGACTTCGAGGGCCTGAATGGGCGCATCAATGTGCGCCAGGCGCAGGTGCGCTTCATGCCTACATTCGGCGCCAAGTACGAGCTGCAGTTCGCCCTGGAGGACCCCAACCCGGAAATCCAGAATGGCTCGGGGGTTACGCGAACGCCGGACGTGGTGTTGGCGGGCCGCTTTCAGCCGTATGAGTCCGTTCACACCAAACTGGCCCTGATCGCCAGGGAAATTCGCGGACAGAGCAGCAATGGCGATGTCTCCAAGGAGTTCGCCTGGGGCGTATCCCTCAGCGGCAGTGTCTCGACCCCGCAGCTGGACAAACGCGACAAGGCCCTGTTCCAGCTGAACCACGGCAACGGCATCGGGCGCTATGTCAACGACCTGTCCAGCATTGGCAACTACGATGGTATTTTCGTGCCCGACACCGATGACCTGCAGTTGTTCAATGTCACGGCAGGCTACGTCTCGTGGCAGCACTGGTGGCCCTACAACGAGTTGCGCTCCAACTTCACGTTCGGGTTTGTGGAGGTCGACAACCCCGGCTTCCTGGACGGGGAAGCGTACCAGCAGACCCTGCGCTTCTCGTCCAACCTGATCTGGTCACCCATCCCGAGGATCGACATCGGGGGGGAATACCTGTGGGGCCAGCGTGAAAACGTGAACGGTGACCAGGGTGACGCCAGCCAGCTGCAATTTGCGGTGAAATACCGCTTCTGAGTCGATCAGCAGCACGGGACTGGGCTATAATCGCCCCCCTTTTCCGCAATAGCAGCGCACGCCCATGCCAGATTCCGACGCGAACAACGCCAGCAATGCAGCCACCGCCGGCAAGCGCGTGGGGTTTATTTCCCTGGGCTGCCCCAAGGCCCTGGTTGACTCAGAGCGCATCCTCACACAACTGAAAATAGACGGCTATGACATCGTACCCACCTACGAGGGCGCTGATGTGGTGGTGGTGAACACCTGCGGTTTCATCGACAGCGCCAAGCAGGAGTCGCTGGATGCCATCGGTGAGGCGATCAGCGAGAACGGCAAGGTGATCGTCACCGGCTGCATGGGCAAGGGGGATGACGCGCAATCAATCAAGGCCCTGCACCCCAAGGTATTGAGCATCACCGGGCCTGCCGCCTACGAGGAGGTGGTCGGCGCCGTGCACCAGTACGTGCCGCACACACCTGTCCACAACCCGTTTGCAGACCTGGTGCCGCCTCAGGGCATCAAGCTCACACCGCGCCACTACGCCTACCTGAAGATCTCCGAGGGCTGCAATCACCGCTGCAGTTTCTGCATCATCCCCGACATGCGCGGAGACCTCGTCAGCCGCCCCATCGGCGATGTGATGGAAGAGGCCGAGCGGTTGGTGCGCGCCGGGGTGCGCGAATTGCTGGTGATCTCACAGGACACCAGCGCCTATGGCGTGGATACCAAATACCGCACCGGGTTCTGGAATGGCCGCCCGCTGAAAACACGCATGCAGGAACTGTGTGAAGCGCTCGGCGAGTTCGGTATCTGGGTGCGGCTGCACTATGTGTACCCCTACCCGCATGTCGACAAGGTGATCCCGTTGATGGCGGAGGGCAAAATCCTCCCCTATCTGGATATCCCCTTCCAGCACGGCAGCCCGGAGGTGCTCAAACGCATGCAGCGGCCGGCCGCGGCGGAGAAATCGCTGGAGCGGATTGCCGCCTGGCGCCGGGCCTGCCCCGACATTACACTGCGCAGCACGTTTATTGTCGGCTTCCCCGGCGAGACCGATGCTGATTTTGAGGTGTTGCTGGACTTCATCCGCGAAGCCCAGCTCGACCGCGTGGGTTGCTTCCAGTATTCACCAGTGAAAGGCGCGCGCGCCAATGCACTGCCCGACCCGGTTGCCGATGAACTCAAGCAGGAGCGCTGGGAGCGTTTCATGGCAGTGCAACAGGAGATCAGCGCCGCCAAACTGCAGGCCAAAATCGGCAGGACCATTGAAATCCTGATCGACGAGGTGGATGCCGAGGGCGCCATCGGGCGCTCCAGTGCCGATGCACCGGAGATCGACGGCAAGGTCTACCTCGACGGGATCACGGATTTACAGCCGGGCGACTTCGTAGAGGGCGAAGTCACAGGCGCCGACGAATACGACCTGTGGGTCGGTTGATCCCGCGTTGAACCTGTTGCTGTTCACCGAGGCGGACCGGTGCGGGGCAGCCAGTATCACCGTGCACGACCGGCGCCTGCAACACCTGCTGCAGGTCCACCGCGCCGGTGTCGGCGACACCGTCCGGGTGGGCGAAATTGATGGGCGGATCGGTGAGGCGCGGATACTCGCCATCGACGACAGCGCCGCCACCCTCGCCGTCACCCTGCAACACCCCCCTCCCCCCAAATTACCGCTGACGCTGGTAGTGGCGCTGCCGCGACCCAAGATGCTGCGCCGCATACTGCGCGCCGTCGCCGAACTGGGTGTTGCCGAACTGCATCTGGTCAACAGCTACCGGGTCGAGAAAAGCTACTGGCACAGCCCGGTGCTGGAAGCAGCCGCCGTGCGCGACTACCTGTTACAGGGGCTGGAGCAGTCGCGCGATACCCTGCTACCGCCAGTGCACTGCCACCGACGCTTCAAACCATTTGTCGAAGACCTGCTGCCCGCACTCATCAGCGACAAAGTCGCACTGCTTGCCCATCCGGGCGATCACCCTCCCTGCCCGCGCGGCATCAAAGACGAGTGCCTGCTGGTGATAGGCCCCGAGGGCGGCTTCATTCCCTACGAGGTGGATAAGCTGCAACTCGCCGGGTGCCGGGCAGTATCGCTTGGCGAGCGCATCCTGCGCGTGGAAACCGCCGTCACCAGCACGGTGGGGCGCCTGTTCTAGGTTCGATCACAGCCGCACGCCGCTGCGAACCATCGCCAGAAACCCTGCGGACTGAACTCCCCCATGTGGCTGTCAAACACGCCAGAAATTCTCATAGGAAACATGGCTTTGTTTAACGTGTGATGTACACTTTATGCAGCTTGCGGGCCGGAAGCAAAAAACGCCGGCGCAAGCCAGCTGCAGCAGGAGTGCGCACCACTCCTCTGGGTTAATAATTCCAACAATGACAAGGAGCCCGGATGTCTAACAGATTTCGAATACTGGCACCCCATTTATCGGCGATATTGGCCGCTACGTCAGTGGCCTGCATTCCAGGCGTGGCGATCGGCCAGGCCATGCTCGAGGAGGTGGTAGTGACCGCGCGTAAACGCGAGGAATCCCTGCAGGAAACCCCCGTCGCCGTCTCTGCATTCAGCGGGGAAACCATGCAACAGCTGGGTATCAACGATATCGCCGACCTCACCAAAGTCGTACCCAATGTCGATATGTACAGCGGCAACGGCACCAGCGGTACCGGCAACGTCTTCATACGCGGCATCGGGGCACGCAATACCGGCACCAATTTTGACTCCGGGGTCGGCATTTATGTCGACGGCGTCTATGTGTCTCGCGCCGACGGCGCCGTGTTGGACAACGTGGACCTGCAGAGTGTCCAGGTACTGCGAGGGCCGCAGGGCACACTGTTCGGGAAGAACACCACCGGCGGCGCGATTCTCTACACCACCAACAAGCCGGAGGATGAGTACGGCGGCCATGTTGAAGTGCGGGTCGGCAACTACAACCAGATCGACAGCAAGGCAACAGTCAATATACCGCTGGCGGGTGACACACTGATGTCGCGTTTCTCGCTGTACCAGACCAAAAGGGACGGCTATGTACACAGTGAAATTCCCGACAACCTGCCGACACAGGCGGCCGGCAACGATGGCTACACTGAGGACGACTACAACGACGTCAACCGCTATGGCGGCCAGGCCCAGTTGCGCTGGGTCGCCTCTGACGACCTGCTGCTGGACCTGAACTACAACTACGGCAAAACAGACCAGGCCGCGCAGGGCCAGGATTGCCAGGTGGTCACCGGCCTGCCCGGGGCGGGATGGCAGGTGGATGTCCAGGACCCCACCATTATCATCCCCTCGACCGGACAGGGAATACTGGACTGGTGCCAGGCCAACGCGGATCTCGGCAAGGACAAAATCATGGCCAACCTGTCACCGAACAAATACGAGGCTGAGGTCAATTCCCTGTCCCTGACGGCAGACTGGGAAATCAACGATACGCTGAACTTCAAAAGCATTTCGGCCTGGCGCAACACCAAAGGTGGCGAGGTGAATGAACTGGACGCGATGGGTATCCCGCTACTGGGGCGCACCAATTACAGCAACGACGGCGGGCAACAGCGCAATACCGATGCCTACAGCCAGGAGTTCCAACTGCTGGGCAGCGCATTCGATGAACGGCTGGATTATGTGGTCGGCGTGTTCGGCTTTCATGAGGAGACCAACAAAGGCGCGATAGTCTCCCCCACCGGCCCGTTTTTCAATGCGCTGGGCGTCCCCGGCGGTATGACAAATTTTGTCGGGTACACCAACGCGCTGGACGAACTGCTGACCAAAAACTCATCCGCCTCACTGTTCACCCAGGCCGACTGGCACTTTGATGAATACTGGACGCTCACGCTGGGCGCCCGCTACACCTGGGAGGAGCGCAGGGTGACGGTGGACCACAAAATCCCCAATCTGCAGAACCTGGCGACAACCGGCGATGCCGTGGATATCATTCCCAACACCATCTACTCTTTCCCCAGCGGCCCCGACACCTTCAACCCCAACCACGGCTGGGTGACACCGCACCTGATTCCGGGTACCGATATTCAAACCGGGGATACCCGCATTGGCGCGCCGGACCCGCTGGCGCGCCAGAACCAGAAAATCGATGACTCCAAGGTCACCCCGATGGGCAGCATACAGCGCACGTTCGATGGCATCGGCTTCATGGATTTCGGCAACGCATACTTCACTGTGGCCAACGGCTTTCTATCCGGTGGTATTTCCGATACCTATGACCTCTACGGGATGCTCGATGAATTCGACCCTGAAGAGGTCTGGAACTACGAGATCGGTTTCAAAATGGATGCCTGGGATCACAGGCTGCGCCTGAACACCGCCGTGTTCTACACCGATTACAAGGACCGGCAGCTGACGACGGTCCGCCTCAACCCGTTCACCGAGCGCATCGCCGGTGCGCTGATCAACGCCAAGTCCTCGTGGATATCGGGCATTGAGATGGAGGCTGTCGTCATCCCGATGGAGAACCTGCAGATAACCGCCAACGTTACCTTCAATGACAGCGAAATCGAAGAGTACGATGACGAACAAATCATCCGCGCCGAGGGCACCACCCCGCCACCGGGGTGCGTCAGGCGCAAGGCCCAGGGCCTTGCCGACGTCGATGTCTGTGAAATCGACCGCTCCGACGAGGACGTGCCGCGGCTGCCGGACAGCGTCTTTTACCTGGCCGTCCAGTACACCATCGAGACCGATATGGGGTCAGTCGAACCCATGTTGTCCTGGTCCTACCGGACCAATCTGAACAACTGCTTCGACGCCTCCAGTTGCCTCTCCGGCATCTACAAGGTGGACCAGGAAGATGTCACCGCCCGCCTGAGCTGGTATTCGCCTGATATGGCGTGGCGCGTCACTGCCTTCGGCAGGAACCTGACCGACGACCGCTACATCACTGGAGGTACCCCGCTACTGGACACCACCTCGACCGCAGCAATCGGCTACAACCAGCCCCGCACCTACGGGTTGGAAGCCGCCTACACCTGGTGATCGGGCGCCGCCGCGGAGACCGGCCGGGAGGGCAGGCGAGTCCCCCGGCGGTTTCTGTCAGCGGGAGTCTAGTTTGGTGAACTACCCCAAAACCTCTCGACAACAAGATATAGCTTTCACGCTGGCATAGTGTTAGTTTTTCAGCCTGATCTCGATAAGGCACGCAAATCGGAATCAAGGAATACCTAATAATTAATGGTGGCTGAACTGCAGGGAAGCGACTTCACCACTCGAATGAAGTTCATCCTGGAGAGTCGCCGCAATGCCAAGAAAACAACGAATTATCGCGTCCAAATTGTCGGCTCTGATCGCCGTTACCTCCGTCAGCAGCATCCCCAGCGTCGCGCTGGCCCAGGCCATGCTCGAGGAGGTCGTCGTCACCGCCCGGAAACGCATGGAGACCATGCAGGAAACACCGGTGGCGGTATCCGCGTTCTCCGGTGAAAACCTGCAGGAGCTCGGCATCAATGACATCGCCGACCTGACCCGTGTCGTCCCCAACGTCGACATGTACTCCGGCAACGGTACCACCGGCGCCGGCAATATCTTTATTCGTGGCGTCGGGGCCCGCAATACCGGCGTGAACTTTGACTCCGGTGTCGGCGTTTACGTGGACGGGGTCTATGTGTCGCGCGCCGATGGTGCGGTGCTGGACAATGTGGACGTGCAAAGCGTGCAGGTGCTGCGTGGCCCCCAGGGTACGCTGTTTGGCAAAAACACCACCGGGGGCGCCATTCTTTACAGCACCAACAAGCCCAATGAGGAGTACGGTGGCCACGCCGAAGTACGCGTCGGCAACTACAACAAGATCGACAGCAAAGTCACTGTCAATGTGCCGCTGATGGGCGATACACTGATGTCCCGCTTCTCTCTGTACCAGACCAAGAATGACGGTTATGTACAGAGCGTCATCCCCGACAACCTGCCCGCGCAGGCCGAGGGCAACACGCCGTTCCTGGAGGATGAGTACAGCGATACCAACCGCTGGGGCGGACAGGCCCAGTTGCGCTGGGTCGCCTCTGACGACCTGCTGTTCGACCTGAACTACAACTATGGCAAGACAGACCAGAAATCGCGCGGCCAGAACTGCGAACTGGTCACCGGTATTGACGGCACCGGCTGGCAGGCCAACCTGCAAAATGGCGCTATCATTGTGCCGTCCACCGGGCAGACCATCGCCGACTGGTGCCAGGCCAACGAGGATCTGGGCAAAGATAAAATCATGGCCAACGTGGCGCCCAACAAATACCAGGCCGAAGTCAACACACTCTCGCTCACCGCCGACTGGGAGATCAACGACGTGCTGAACTTCAAGAGTATTTCGGCGTGGCGGAACACCGAGGGCGGCGAAGTCAACGAGCTCGACGCGATGGGTATATCACTGCTGGGTCGCACCAATTACCAGGGTGATGGCGCCGACCCGCGCAACACCGATGCCTACAGCCAGGAGTTCCAGCTCTCTGGCAGCGCATTTGATGAGAAACTCGACTATGTGGTCGGTGTTTACGGTTTCCATGAGAAGACTGACAAGGGTGCGGCAGCATCCCCCGGTGGCCCCTTCTTCAATGCCCTGTTCACCCCCACCACCGCCTTTTACCAGACCAACCTGACGGAGCTGTTGGCCAAGAACTCCTCAGTGTCCACATTCGGCCAGGCAGACTGGCATTTCGATGACTACTGGACGCTGACGCTCGGCGCCCGCTACACCTGGGAAGAGCGCAAACTGACGCGCAACTACAAGCTTCCCGATACTGCCACGCTGGCGACCACGGGCGATGCCATCAATACGTTTGGGACTTTCTACTCGTTCCCCAGCGGCGCGGATACGTTCAACCCCAACCACGCGTTTGTAACACCACTGCTGCCGGACGGCTCGCCGGATCCGCTGGCGAACCAGACGCAAAACTATGACAAGACCAAGGTCACGCCGATGGCCAGCATCCAGCGCACGTTTGACAGCATCGGGTTCATGGACTTCGGTAACGCCTACTTCACTGTCGCCAACGGCTTCCTCTCCGGCGGCCTTACCGATACCGTCGACACGGTCACAGGCTTGATGGGAGAGTACAAACCTGAAGAGGTCTGGAACTACGAGATCGGCTTCAAGATGGATGCCTGGAATCGCAAGCTGCGCCTCAATACGGCGATATTCTACACCGACTATAAAGATCGCCAGTTGACGACCGTGCGCATCAGCCCCGAGGGTCGTATCGCGGGCGCACTGATCAACGCCGAATCCTCATATATCTCCGGTATCGAGTTCGAGGCGGTGGTGATTCCGATCGAGAACCTGCAGCTCACCGCCAACGTCACCTTTAACGAGAGTGATATCAAAACCTATGATGATGAGCGCATCACCGCGATTGAACCCGGCCCGGTACCGCCCGGCTGTATCGGCGTCGACATCAGCGGCAACGGCAACGACGATGTAGTGAGCTGTGAGATTGACCGCTCTGATGAGGGCCTCCCGCGTCTTCCGGACAGCGTGTTCTATCTGGCCGCGCAGTATACCTTCGAGACCGAGTACGGCACGGTCGTACCGCTGGTGTCCTGGTCATACCGCACCAACCTGGACAACTGCTTTGACGCCTCCAGCTGTATTTCCGGCATCTACAAGGTGGATCAGGAAGACCTTACAGCGCGCCTGACCTGGAACTCACCGGACATGGCGTGGCGGGTTACGGCCTACGGCAACAACCTCACGGATGATCGCTATGTCATCGGCGGCACGCCTCTGGTGGATGTCACCTCGACAGCGGGTACTACCTACAACCTGCCCCGCACCTACGGCGTCGAGCTCGCCTACACCTGGTAGGTTGACGCGAACAAAAAGGCCCGGCATGACAATCGATCATGCCGGGCCTTTTTTTATCCCCGATGGTTGTCGAACCCAAACCCCGGTAAATGGCATCACTGGCGCGCCAGCGCGACCTCTAACCCAACGACAAACGCTCGGGGCAACTTACACCGGTGCCTCCGAGGCCACAATAGCCGCCCGGGTTCTTGGCGAGGTATTGCTGGTGGTAGTCCTCGGCATAGTAAAACTCGCTGGCCGGCAGTATCTCGGTGGTGATCTCGCCGTAACCGGCGCTGTCCAACGCGCGCTGGAATGCCGCTCTGGAGGCGGCGGCCAGCGACGCCTGCTCAGCGCCAAAGGTATAGATACCGGAGCGGTACTGCGTGCCCATATCGTTGCCCTGCCGCATGCCCTGGGTGGGGTCATGCCCCTCCCAGAATACTTTCAACAGCGCCTCATAGGACACTATCGCGGGATCGAATACTACCAGCACGACCTCGTTGTGGCCGGTCTGCCCGCTGCAGACCTCGCGGTAGGTCGGGTTGGGCGTCAGGCCCGCGGAATAGCCAGCGGCGGTGGTGAACACCCCCGGCAGCTGCCAGAACGTGCGCTCCACTCCCCAGAAACAGCCCATCCCGAACACTGCCTGTTGCAAGTGCGCCGGGAACGGCCCGCGCAGGGGGTTACCGTTGACAAAATGCGCGGCGGGAACAGGCATGGCGTCGGCCCTGCCGGGCAGTGCGGTATCCGGTGTTGGCATACGGTGTTTCCTGCGAATATCGAAAAGGCTCATAGGCTGCAAGTATAGCGGCAAATGGTTTAAAGTGACCCGATTCTGCCACAAAAGGCACGTCAATCATGCCCATAACACGCCGAAACCTGCTGGGACTCCTGTCCGGCGGCACTGTCTTTCTGAGCGTCTCCCACAAGGCTGCCTTTGCCGCAGACCTGCCTGCGACATCGGTTCCGCTCGATTTCCCGCAGGGCGTGGCCTCGGCAGATCCACAGCCGGACGCTGTGATGCTGTGGACCCGCGCAGTCCCCCGCACTGCGACAGAGGGGCCGGTGACACTGCTGCTGCAACTCAGTCGTGACAGCGACTTCTCCACGCTGTTGCTGCAGGCACCGCTGCAGGCGGATGCGGGCAGCGATTACACGGTGCGCAGTTACATCGACGGGCTGGACGCAGACACCCGGTACTACTACCGCTTTGTCGGCGGCGATGGCGACACAGGCCGGTCGCTCTCGCGCACCGGTCGCACCCGCACCGCCCCCGCCCCGGGTCAGGCCAGCCGGGTCAATCTGGCATTCGCCAGTTGCCAGAGCTACGAGCAGGCTTTCTACGGGAGCTGGGCGCGCATGCTGGAGGATGATCGCAACGCGGCCGAAGCGGATCGCATACACTTTGTGCTGCACCTGGGCGATTTCATTTACGAGCGCTGCTGGAAGGAGCGCCCTGACGGCAGCGCCAACTCGCGCACGGTACCACCGTTTCCCGACGGTGTGGAGACACCCCGCAACCGCTATGCCGTATCGCTGGCCGACTACCGCCACCTCTACAAGACCTACCTCAGCGACCCGTACCTGCAGGAAGCACGTGCCAATTGGCCCTTCATCTGCACCTGGGATGACCACGAGTTTGCCAACGACAACTACCAGAGCTTTGTCACCTATGACGGCGCCGTCGTACTGGACCCCCAGCGCAAACTGAATGCCAACCAGGCGTGGTTCGAGTTTATCCCCGCTGTACTCAATGAGTTGCGGGAGCAACCGGCCCATGACTTCCGCCCCGGGGCCCTGCCGCCTGCAGGCACGGCGCAGAACGGGGCCGCTGTCGACAGCCTGCGCATCTACCGGAAACTGGGCTGGGGCAAAAACGTCGACATTGTGCTCACCGACACCCGCAGTTACCGCAGCCCACCCTGCCTGCCAGACGGCTTCGCCGCCACTTTCGACCTGCCGATGAACACGGTGGAACTGGTCGCTATCGCGGATGCCGGCAACGCCTATGCCGATGGTCGGCCGCCTCAGACCCTGCCCTATGGCGATGGCTCAGTGGCAAACCCGGCGAAAGATCGCGAACCGGGCAGCCTGCTGGGGACACAGCAGCGTGAGTGGTTTCTGGAGACAGTCAAGGCGTCCACTGCGCGCTGGAAAATATGGGGCAATGCGCTGCCGCTGATCCCGATGCGCCTCGACATGTCGACGCTGCCGATGACGGGGTATGAGGACAGTGTATTCAGTATCGACGGCTGGGCCGGTTACCCCTTCGAGCAGAGCCTGTTGATGCGGGAGTTCGAGCGCGACCAGGTCACCGGCATCGTCTCCCTCTCGGGCGACCACCATATGCACGGGGCCGGCACCGTGCAGCACTCGACCACCGACAGTGCCGCCAGGCCCGTGGCAGTCGACTTTACAGTAGCGGGCATCAGTTCGACGCCGCTGTTTGAGGAACTGCTCGCGGTCGCGATGAACGACTACCCCGACTTTGCTCCCCTGGTGTACCGGCAGGCTGCGGACGGCATCGAGCCGGTGTGGAATATCTCTATGGTCGATGGCGTACTGGCCGCCTATACCTATTCCCAAACCGGGCTCTCCGCCCTGAGAAACTGGCTGGGCCCCAACGCGGCCAACCCCGGCCTGCGTTACGTAGACACCAGCGCCAATGGCTACGGGCTGGCCACGGTACGCGCCGATGAACTGCAGGTGCGGTTGGTCACGATGCAGTCCTGTCGCCAGGACTTCGCGGAGGCACCCGAAATCCGCCACATCGCATCCTTCACCCTGCCGCTCTGGCGCGCCGGCGAGGTCCCCGAGCTCACTGGCCCGGAATTTGAGCGCGGGGCTCCCTTCCCTTTCGAGTTGGCATCGGTGTAAGCTGGTACTGTAGTGGCGATAGCGCCAGAGTAGCCTGTCGGGGCTGCCCGGATTGCACACCTGGCGGCCGGGACATCGCGGCCGGCCTGTTCACGCCACTGTCACAATTACAAAATAATATCCCCCCGGATTCAGAACGGCTCCCGGGGGTGCCCCGGGAATATTGAATCAGGGGGCACTACTATGAATGGTACAGAACTATGAACACACAGAGAATCAATCCACAGGAGCTCTCCAGCCGCAAACTCTGGCAATTGGCAGACATGCCCGCGCGCGATGAGATCAGCGCCGCCGAGCTCAATGACATCATCACCGAGCTGGCAAAACGCTGTCACGACCTTAACAAACTGCAAGAGCTGGACCAGCTGAAACACACGCAGAGGGGCTAGCGCGCCCCTCGGCGCGACCGCTATGGCCAAACCTCCCGCCGAACGCTCCTCACCGCAGGAGATCGCACAGTTTTTACAGAAGAGCCGGGCCATCTCACAGGTGGTGGAGCGACAGCCGCGACTGATGTTCGCCGTTGATGCCACCGCCAGTCGACAACCCACCTGGGATCACGCCAGCCACTTACAACAGGAGATGTTTCTCGCCAGCGGCAAGGTGGCGTCCCTGGCGGTGCAGCTGTGTTACTTCCGCGGCTTCGGTGAGTTCCGCGCCAGCCGCTGGCTGACCGACAGCACTGCACTGGCGAGCCTGATGGGCAAAGTGCGCTGCGAGGGCGGCCATACGCAAATCGAGAAACTGCTGCGCCACGCCCAGGGCGAGCATCGCAAAACCGCTGTCCGCGCGCTGGTATTCATCGGCGATGCCGTGGAGGAAAACCCCGACACCCTGTGCAACCTGGCCGGGCAGTGCGGCATTCTGCAGCTGCCACTGTTCCTGTTCCAGGAGGGCGCAGACCGCTCGGTGGAGAACACCTTCCGCAGTATGGCCAGGCTCAGCCGCGGCGCCTACGCCCGCTTCGACAGCCGCAGCGCTGACACCCTGGCGGGTCTGCTGGGCGCAGTGGCAAGCTTTGCCACAGGTGGCCGCAAAGCACTTGAAAAACGTGGCGGCGACAGTGCTAAACTGCTACTCCAACAGCTGACACCCTGAGAGAACCTGTGGCCCGACTTATACTGCTGATCGCGGTAGTTGCCGTTATTTACATCCTGCTGCGCCGGGCTCGCTCCATGCCGCCGCAAAAGCGCCGCGCCGAGTACATCAAACTGGGCCTGGGCATCGCGCTGGTCGCCACCATCCTGCTGGCTGCGACCGGCCGCATGAACTGGCTCGGCGCCGCATTCACGGCACTGCTGGTCGCCGCGCGGCAGGGGCTGCCGCTGATCATACGCCTGTTTCCGATGCTGGCCAGCTTGCGGCAGAAACACACCGCCAGCGGCGGCCAGGGCTCAACTGTAGAGACAGCACTGCTGCGCATGCAGCTGGACCACGACACCGGCAACCTCGAGGGTGAGGTACTCAAGGGCAGCTTCCAGGGATGGCGACTGGCCGATATGGACCGGCAGCAACTGGAGCAGTTTTTCGCCTACTGCTGCAGCGAGGACAACGATTCCGTGCAACTGCTGGACAGCTACCTGCAACAGCGGTTTCCGGGCGACGGCGGCTTCAGCAGGCAACAGGACAGCCCGCCCAGCAATCATTCACTGGGGCGCTCGGAGGCGTTCGCGGTGCTCGGGCTCGACGAGAACGCGAGCCGGGAGGAGATCATTGCCGCACACCGCCAGCTGATCCAGAAACTGCATCCGGACCGGGGCGGCAACGACTACCTCGCGGCCCAGATAAACCGCGCCAAGGACGTGCTGCTGGGGTGAGCACAACACTGGCATCAAGGCGCTCAAATGCTTACACTTGCGCGCAGGTTTTGTGAGGATTCAACACTGCCATGACTGACGTTTTTGTCGTTCGCAACCAACTTGGACACTACTGGGGCAAAGCCAAAACCTGGGTCGATGGGTCATCACCCAAGCTCGTCTACCGCACCAAATACCAGGACGAGGCCATCAACACACTGTTCGAGCTCAGCTCCCGCGATATCGAGCTGCGCGGCGAGGTCGTCCCGGCGACCCTGTCCGAGCGCGGCGAGCCCGACATTGAGCCCAGCCAGATTCCGCTGCTGGACGAGGCCGCGCTGGATGACACAGCCGAGGCCGCGACGGAGCCCACTGAGAACGCATAGCAGACACGCGCCGGGTGACCCTGGGTAAACCGCTTATCGCCACGATTCTGGTGGCAAACGCCAGCGGGCGCGCGTATTCCGGATGGACGCACGGATGACCGGCAACCGCTTGAAAATTCACCTTACGCCCTCATTTGGACAACAGGCTTGTGCGGTTGTGATCGCGCCGGTGGAACCGGGGCGTCCGGCGGCTGTCATAATTGAGCATTACCACGCAACGAGGACAATCGGGATACCATGAGAATTCTACTGTTTCTGGCTACCAATATGGCGGTGCTGCTGCTGGTCGGCATCGTATTCAACCTGCTCGGCCTGCAGGGGGTGCTGGCGGAGAACGGCGTCGACCTGAACCTCGGGCCGCTGCTGCTGATGTGTGCGGTATTCGGTTTCGGCGGCTCGCTGATCTCGCTGTTCCTGTCCAAGTGGATGGCCAAGCGCAGCACCGGCGCCTATGTTATCGAGCAGCCGCGCAATGCCCAGGAACAATGGCTGGTGGCAACCGTGAAGGAGTTGGCGGAGGAAGCCGGTATCGGCATGCCGGAGGTCGCTATTTTCCCCTCGGAGGCATCCAACGCGTTTGCCACCGGCTGGAACCGCAATGCGGCGCTGGTCGCGGTGAGTTCCGGCTTGCTGCAACGCTTTGAACCGGCCGAGGCGCGCGCCGTCATGGCGCATGAAATCGGTCATGTGGGGAACGGCGACATGGTGACGCTGACCCTGATACAGGGCGTGGTGAACACCTTTGTGCTGTTTCTCGCCCGCATCATCGGCCACACCGTCGACCGGGTCGTGTTCAAGAACGAGCGCGGCTACGGCATCGGCTACTATGTCGTCACCATTGTCGCGCAACTGGTGCTGAGCTTCCTCGCCAGTGCCATCGTGTTCTGGTTTTCGCGGTGGCGGGAGTACCGGGCGGATCACGCGGGTGCGACGCTGACAACCAAAGCGCATATGATCGCCGCCCTGCAGCGGTTGCAACTGGAGCAGGGACAAGCCCAGGAATTGCCCGGCGAACTGAAAGCCTTCGGCATCAGCGAGCAACTGAAACAGGGGCTCTCCAGCCTGTTCAGCTCACACCCGCCGCTGGACGACCGGATCATGGCACTGCAGCAGGGCTGATGCTCATACCAGCGGCTTGACCAGGTACTCGCTCATCGGAATCACATCGATCTGCTCAAAATCGATGAAGCGGGAGCAACTTTCGATCATCGCCGTCATATTGCGCTGCAGCACGGCCTCGTCACCGCCTGTGGCGTAAAAGGCATGATCCGAGGTCATGGCCTCGGGTGGGAAGTTCTCCTCGACAATAGCGTAGCAGGGTATGATGTTGCCGCCGAGTTCCCGCACTACCACATTCTGCCGATAGCCGAAGGTCGACTGGGTATCGATTGCGACCTGTGTGTGGCTGTCCTTCCACACGGCCAGCCAGTCCTGCCTGTCCATGCTTGCGGGCGGCGACATGAACACCACATGGCACATGCCGTAGACCCGCTCTCCCGGTCGCGACGGGTGTTGCGCCTGAACCACCAGCGGCTCTGCCTCTGCGACCAGATAGGCCGCCTTGCGATCGACACAGGCATCAATCAGCGGCTCCCAACCCGCAGCAGCCCCGGCGGAATCAACCCACAGCGACAGCATCGCGTCGGGGACCGGCGCATGATTCTCAATACGCCGGCCAGCCGCAGGTGCCACTGCACTGTCAGCCGCACACAGCCGTATCGCGTGCACGCCGGCGACCCGGCCCAACTCCTGTGACGCCTGTAGCAGCGTATCGCGAAAATCATCGCTGCCCTGGGCAGCCGGTTTCCACAGCGGATACAGCAACTTTTCCATGCAGTACTCCTCAGCGGACGGGCTAGATGCCCACCGGTGGCGTGATAGTCGAGGCGTTGTCGATCAGCATCTCCGCGCCGTTCACAAAGCGTGATTCATCGGAAGCCAGATACAACACCAGATTGGCTATATCCTCGGGTTCGCACATATTGCCAAACTTGCCGATCTCATCGATATCCTCCTGCGACGCGGTCTCCTTGCCCGTGGCGACTTTCACCACCATCGGCGTTTTCACACCGTCGGGGTGAACCGAATTGCAGCGGATGCCGTTTTTCTGTTCCTTGCAGAACATCGCAATGCTCTTGGTAAGCGCGCGCACCGCACCCTTGCTCGCGGTATAGGCGGCGACAAATGACTGGCCGTGAATCGCTGCAACAGAAGACATATTGATGATAGAGCCGCCTCCGGACGCTGCCATTGCCGGAATAGCGTGCTTGCAACCGAGGAATACCCCGTCGCTGTTGACGGAGTTCACCAGGCGCCAGGACTCCAGTGTGGTGTCCACAATCGAGCCCAGCGAGATAATGCCGGCATTGTTGACCAGGATATGCAACCCGCCGAACGCTGCCACTGTCTCGGCGATGACGGTTTTCCAGTTCTCTTCATCGCTGACATCGAGACGCATGAACACCGCGCTGTCGCCGATGGCCGCCGCCACCGCCTTGCCCTCGACCTCATTCAGGTCGGCCACGACCACTTTGGCGCCCTCAGCAGCCAGTAACTGCGCATCAGCCTTGCCCATACCGCTGGCGCCACCCGTGACGAGGGCAACCTTGCCCGCTACTCTACCCATAGTCATTCTCTCTCGGTTGATTGTTCCAAAACCTGCGACGCGCGGACTCGCACGCATCAACACAGCACAGTGCTGACTGTGCGGCAAGTTAATCAGATGGCCGGGCATAGCTCAAACGCGACAGGGCTAAACACGCCGCAGGACTACCCAATTGAACCAGCCAAGACCCTCGCCAGCGCGGGAGCCGGGTAGTATTCTTAACAGGGTACAAAACGAACACACGGGAGCGCGACAATGAACGAACAAGGTAAATTACCCGGGCTGGTAAGCTGGACAGGGTATCTGGCGCTCACACTGCTACTGGTACTGCCACTGTCGGTACTCACGGTGCGATCCGGTGCCTGGCAGCAGGGCCTGTTGCTGTACGCCATCGCCTGCTTCGGCAGTGCGCTGTTAATTCTGCTGTCCCTGCTACTGCTGTTACTGCCGCGATTTGCACACTGGCGAAAGCAGGTCGCACTGCGCATGCTGCCGGCCCTGCCCGGGACAGTGCTGGTGTTCTCCCTGTTGCTGGGTGCCGATGTACCGCGAATTCACGACATCACCACCGACACGGAGGACCCCCCGACATTCGCCAAAGCGGAGCAATTGCGCGGGGCCGCCAGCAATTCACTGGAGATCGAACGCGCGGTGATTGAGCAACAGCGGGACGCATATCCGGATATACAGACACTGCTCACTGAAGAGGCGTTTGACGACGCCTTCGACCGCGCCACCCGGGTGGCTAACGAACTGGGCTGGGAGATCTACCGTGAGGACCGCAACGCCGGCATCATCGAGGCGGTGGACACCTCTGCGATCATGGCCTTCAAGGACGATATCGTGATACGCATTCGCACCAATGCCCAGGGAACCCTGTTGGATCTGCGCTCAGTCTCACGGGTCGGCGAAAGCGATCTTGGCGCCAACGCCGCGCGCATCCGTACTTTTGCAGCGGCATTCCAGCAGCAGGGGTAGGCAGCGTGTCCGGAATATCGAATACACAGATCTACAGACTGTGGTGCTGCCTGTTGTTTGCACTGCTCGCCGCCTGCGCCCGCGCCAACGATGTCGACTATCTCAGTTTTGCCACCGAAGATGAAACCAACACCACAGAGATTTTCCGCAAAGCCAGCCCGGCGGTGGTGTATGTCACCAACAGCGCACTGCGACGCAACTTTTTCAGTCTCGATATCATGGAGATTCCACGCGGTTCCGGCACCGGCTTCGTGTGGGACAAGAACGGTCTGATCGTGACCAACTACCATGTGATTTCAGGGGCACAGAAGCTGACAGTGACGCTGCAGGATCGCTCACAGCACAAGGCGGAAGTCGTCGGGGTGGCGCCGGAGAAAGACCTCGCCGTGCTGCGCATGGAAAATCCGCCGGACGACCTCGTCTCGCTGCCACTGGGGGATTCCTCCGAGCTGACGGTCGGGCGCAAGGTACTGGCCATCGGCAACCCGTTCGGGCTCGACACCACACTCACCACCGGCATTGTCAGCGCCCTGGGGCGCGAGATCCAGGCCTCGGGGAACCGTAAAATTCGCGGTGTCATCCAGACCGACGCCGCGATCAACCCCGGCAACTCCGGTGGCCCCCTGCTCAACTCGCTGGGCCAACTGGTCGGTGTGAATGCGGCGATCTACAGCCCCAGTGGCGCCAGCGCTGGCATCGGTTTCGCCATTCCAGTGAATACGGTGAAAGACGTGGTCCCGCAACTGATCAGCTACGGGCGCGTGCTGCGACCGATGATAGGCGTGGAGTTAGCCAGCGACCGCTGGGTGCAACGCTACCGTATCGATGGCCTGCCAGTGGTGCAGGCCTACCCGGGGTTGCCGGCGGCCGAGGCCGGTATCAGCGGCGCCTATCGCAGTGCGCGCGGGGAGGTTGTACTGGGTGATATCATCACCCATATCAACGGCAAACCCATACGCACCCAGGACGATTACTTCAGCGCGCTGGAGGCCCACGACCCGGGGGATTCGGTCGATATTACGACCCGGCGCGGGGATAAAACGCTCTCCTATACGGTGGAACTCATCGAGTCGCAGTAGTCAGGACAGGGTGCCGCCATCCACGCGGATATCCTCGCCGGTGATGTGCACGCCGTCTTCCGAGACCAGCATGGCAATGACACCCGCCACCACTTCCGGTGCCTTGGCGCCGCTGAGGGACATAATGCGTGGCATCAGGTCGAAATCCATGGTTTTCGGGAAGTGGATACCGTCCGTCATGCCAGTGTTGATATCTCCCGGACAGACACAGTTGGCGCGCACGCCGCGCTTCGCGTACTCGACAGCGATGCTGCGGGTCATCGCCAGCACGCCGCCCTTGCTGGCAGAGTAGGCGAGGCCACAGGGCAGGCCGGAGAGCGCCGCCGTCGATGCCGCGTTGACAATACTGCCCTGTGTTGCAACGAGGTGAGGCAGTACCGCGCGGCACAGGAACATGGTCCCGGTCAGGTTGATATTGATAATCTTCTGCCAGTCGGCTGTCTGCAACTCACCGGTATCGTCAAAGCGCAGTATGCCCGCCATGTTCACCAGCGCGTAGAGGCTGCCGTAGCGATCAATACAGGCCTTGACCGTCGCCTGCACACTGGCCTCATCACTCACGTCACAGACCTGGGCGGTGGCCTCACCACCGGCCTCCACGATTGCGGCGACAGTGGCCTCCAGTGCCTGCTGGTTGAGGTCAACGCAGAACACGGAACCACCCTCTGCCGCCAGGCGCAGTGCACCAGCCTTGCCGATACCGCTGCCGGCACCTGTCACCATAATCACTTTGTCGGTAAAACGTTGCATTGTTGCTCTCCCTGATTGAGTCACGCAGGATGACGCGGGCGCCGCGCCCGGTCAAACCCGCTGGTTCGTGCCAATAAACCGGCTGCCGTTGATTAATCCGTCGCGTGGGCGCGACGTATTACGTCATATCGGACTGACTTTTTAAGCCATTGCAGGTTACGGCAGTTGCTGTACCTTTATCTGCTTTGGATGCCCCCGTATCATACGCCCACTGCGGCGCCCGCTCACTGAAACGCGGCCGCAAGGGTAGCCAATTCAGTTCCTGTCAGGAGAGATATTTTGGAAGACCTGGAAAATTTTCGATTAGAAGTCCGCGAGTGGCTTCAAGCCAACTGCCCTGAATCCCAGCGCCAACCGATGAAACGCGAGGACCAGTACTGGGGTGGCCGTCGCGGAAAGTTTCCCAGCGAAGATGCCAAGCTGTGGTTTGAACGCATGCGCGACAAGGGCTGGACGACACCCGAATGGCCCAAGCAGTACGGCGGCGGCGGACTGAGCCCGCAACAGGGCAGGATACTGAAAGAAGAGATGCAGCGCATCAACGCGCGCACACCCGTATACGGCATCGGCATATGGATGCTGGGACCGGCGGTTCTTGAGTACGGCAACGAAGAGCAGAAGCAGAAGCATATACGCGCCATCGTCAACGGCGAGACCCGCTGGGCACAGGGCTACTCTGAACCCGGCGCCGGTTCCGATCTCGCCAGCCTGCAGTGTCGCGCGGAAGACAAGGGCGACCACTTCCTCGTGAACGGCAGCAAAATCTGGACCACGGCGGCGGACAAGTGCGACTGGATTTTCTGCCTGGTGCGAACTGACCCCAACGCGAAAAAGCAGGAGGGTATCAGTTTCCTGCTGATCGATATGGACGAACCCGGTGTCAGCACCAGCCCTATTCCATTGATCAGCGGCGAATCGGAGTTCTGCCAGACCTTTTTCGACAATGTGAAAGTACCCAAGGAAAACCTGGTCGGGGAACTCAACAAGGGCTGGTCTGTCGCCAAGGCACTGCTCGTGCACGAGCGCAAGCTGATGGCCGAGATGGGCAGCGACAGCCCGCGCAAGGTACTGGTGCCGAATGCGGCCGCGCGTGAGTACCTGGAGTTTGAAAACGGCAAGATTGCGGATGCGCGACTGCGCAGCGACCTGGTCGATTACGACATGCAAATGCAGGCCGTGGCGCTGACCCACTTCCGCACGTTCGAGGAAAAAGCCGCCGGGGTGCGCAGTGCAGCCGGCATGGTGATGAAGTATGTGGGCACAGAAGCCGAGAAGACCAAGAGCGAGTTGTTGCTGGCCATCATGGGCAGCCGCGGGTTGGGCTGGGAAGGCGACGAGTTTACCGCGCAGGAAATCGACACCGCTCGCCTGTGGGCAATGTCCAAAGCCATGACTATCGCCGGCGGCAGCTCCGAAATACAGCTGAACCTGATCGCCAAAAACGTTCTCGAATTGCCGCAGTCTTAGGAGACAACACATATGGCACTGGTATTGACCGAAGAACAACGTCTGTTGCAGGACACCGCAAAAGACTTCCTGGCGAACAACGCCCCGGTAGCCGCACTGAGAAAACTGCGCGATGAGAAGGACCCGCTGGGCTACTCACCCGACCTGTGGCAGCAAATGGCAGAGATGGGCTGGGCCAGTATTATCCTGCCGGAGGCCTATGGCGGTCTCGAGTTCGGCTTTCTGGGGCTGGGTGTGGTACTGGAGGAGTCCGGTCGCACCCTGGCCGCGTCGCCGCTGTTTGCCTCCGCTGTGGTCGGCGCATCAGCCATTCTGCTGGGTGGCAGCGAGGAGCAGAAACAGGCACTGTTGCCCGCTATCGCCGGCGGCGAACTGACACTGGCGCTGGCTCTGGAAGAGTCGAATCACCACCGACCGACACAGATCAGCACCACGGCGACAGCACAGGGTGACAGTTTCGTATTGAATGGCAGCAAGTGTTTTGTACTCGACGGCCACAGTGCCGAGCAATTGATTGTGGTGGCTCGCACCAGTGGCGGCGATCGCGACAGCAGCGGCCTGACCCTGCTGCTGGTTGAACGCGACACCGCGGGTGTGTCCTGCCAGCGCACGATACTGATGGACAGCCGCAATGCAGCAGATATCACGTTTGACAATGTCACCGTACCGGCCGCCAATGTCATAGGCCAGGTCGACCGGGGCTGGGAAGTCCTGGAACCGGTGCTGGACCGCGGCCGGGTAGCGATAGCCGCCGAGATGATGGGCGTCGCCCTGGAGGCGTTTGAACGCACGACCGCCTACCTGAAGGAGCGCGAGCAATTCGGCCAGCTGATCGGCAGCTTTCAGGCATTGCAGCACCGCCAGGCGCATATACAATCGGAAGTTGAACTGTGCCGGTCGGTACTGTTGCAGGCGCTGTCCACCGTTGATGACGCGCCCCAGGAACTGCCTCTGCTGGCCAGCCTGGCAAAAGCCAAACTGAACGAGCTGGCAAAACGGGTTACCAATGAAGCGGTGCAGATGCACGGTGGCATCGGGGTGACTGATGAGCTCGATATTGGCTTCTTCCTGAAGCGGGCCCGTGTCGCCATGCAGGTTTTTGGCGACACCGGTTATCACAAAGATCGCTACGCCACCCTCTGTGGCTACTGAGAACAAGGAGTAATTATGGAAGCCAGTGATAAAATCGCAATGGTCCACAAGTACGTGGAAGCCTTCGAAAAGCAGGACATGGATATTATTCGTGAAATCTATGCTGATGATGCCAGGGTCGAAGACCCTGTAGGCACTGACCTGCACATCGGCATCGATGCCGTCTGCGCGTTTTATGAAGGCGCGCTGCACTCCGGTGCAAAACTGTCACTGACGGGTGAACCGCGCTGTAGCGGCAATGCGGTGGCTTTCCCTTTCCAGGTGATTATGCCCGGGGCCACCATCGACATCATCGATGTGTTTGAGTTCAACGACGCCGGCAAGGTCAACAGCATGAAAGCCTACTGGAGTGGCGACAACATGAAAACGCAGTGAGCGCAGCCTGCCCGGCGGTGGCCCGCGCTACCAGGCTGCCTCGATGGCCGCGCAACACGCGGACACCCATTCAGTCGGGCGTGACGTCGTCAAAGGTCGCGGCGAAACGCTCTATCCACTCTCTTGCGGCCTCGTCGGCAGTGAGCAGTCGACCGCTCTCTCGCAGCACCCTCAACCGATAACGCTTGATATGGTGACACTGGCTTTCCATCCGCAGGCGGAATAACTCCGCCGCGGAGTGGATCACCGCCCTGCCCTGTCCCGCTGTGCGCTGTTCTACCAGGTTTGACACATCGCCCCCTACACACTACGCCCCGTCACTTCAGTGATAGCAGTCGCCAGCACAGAAGTCAGACACCAGCCTCGCAGACTGTGAAACGATACGCAGATTTTGCTGGCAATGTGGCCAGCTGTGATGCAATTCCGGGATCGGCAGGGTCACATGTCACGCATGATAATACTCTGGATGATGGGCTCCGCCCCCAGAGTAAACACCGCATCGCTGTAGGATGGCGGGCCAAACTTTCCCACCGCGTTGTTGGACAGCCCTATCGGCTCCCTCGGCATACCAATAAAATTGGTCGTGAGCTCGCCGTCTCCATCGCGATCATAAAATGCCGACAGCGCGTACTCCCCCATCGGCAGCTGCAGTTCGGTGCGCACCAGGTCACCATCGAGGGCATCGGCGATGACCACCTTCTGCACCGCAACGGCGTCATCGCCCAGCCAGGTGGCGTCGGAGTCGTATACGGCGACAAAGACATCGCCGCTGACCGCTTTCAGACCGGCGAGTTCCACCATCACAATACCGGTAAGCGCCTCAGCAAGCGCCCCCTGCCCGACCGCGCCCAACACCACAAAACCCACTGCGCGAAGCGCACACACCACGTTGTGTTTCATCCTCACCTCACTGCCCCTCGTCTCTGGCTTTCCCGGGGTTCTGCGGAATATTCACGCCACCGCAGCCCGGCCGGTCATTGCACTGTCATTGAATCACACTATCATTGCGCCGCGCTGGCACGTGGCTTGCTTGCAGAATAGCAGGCAAGCCGAAAACTGTGCAATGCGGCCTATTTCGCCCCAAAACAGGGTCACCACCGCCCGGCTTGCGCCATTGCTGGGCACGGGGCAGGGCGAGACAAGCCAGCGCCACAACGCAGCGACCATGACGTCACAGGAGACACCGCGATGCAATCACACAATGCCAACCAAAGCCGGGTTCGTCGAACAGTCCATGACCTGGTCATGGCGGAGATGTTCCTGGTGCAGGCGACCATAGAGAGCGCCACGGCCATCGGCAACGGCATCAGCGCACTGGGCCAGCAATTGAGCGGGCAGGAGGACACGGATGTCCGCTCCATACCGGCACTGCTGCAGCGCATTGCCGATGAAGCCGTGGAGCCCTACGCCAGCCGTTACGAGTATTTCCGGGCTATGATCAACACCACCGACTGAGCCGCCAGCGGGGCATCGCCGCCACACGGTCGCGCGGATACCCGGCGATTTCCGCCCGGCCGACAAATTCAGTACACTGTCGCCTCTTTTCACACTGGCGACAACAGCATGACACTGGGCACCTGGGATCCGAGCATACAATCCACCGGCGGCGAACTGCAGCTGGACACAGAACTCCTCAATCGACTGATCGCGTATGATCGCGACGACTCGCTGTCACGGCTGGACGCACTGCTGGATGAAGGGGACAAGCAGCGGCTGGCGGGCCTGATGAAGCTTGATCACGGCACCTGGCAAGCCGCCGCCGAGACGCTGACAGAGGCAGAATTGATACACCTGATTCGCTTCTTCGCCGTCGCCGAGAACCTGCCCGGCTGGGAAGCCGGAGCCGACTCCCCCGTTATTCCGCTGGCAAAATCGCTGCGCCGGCGCGGGGCGCGGCTGGACAAGGCACTGCTGCAGTGGTTGCGCGAAGTCAGCGATAACCGCTTCCTGCCGTACGGACCACTGTAGCTGTTCAGTCCTGCTTGCGCGCCTCGAAAGCGGCCTGCTGCTCGGCTGTGGCCGGCGTCTGGTACCTGGCCTTCCACTCACTGTAGGGCATGCCGTAGACGTGTTCCCGCGCCTCTTCGTAGCCGACGTCCTCGCCGAGTTCAGCGGCCGCGGCCGCATACCACTTGGACAGGCAGTTGCGACAGAAGCCCGCCAGATTCATCAGATCGATATTCTGGACGTCCTTGCGACTGTCGAGATGCTCCAGCAGGCGGCGGAAAACCGCCGCTTCTATTTTGTCAGTCTCACTCATGTCCTCTCCTCCTGCCGTGTGACACCGGGTTATATCGGCATGTACTCGCCGCCGTTGACATCGAGCGCGGCGCCGGTGACCACATTGGAGTAGTCTGAGCCAAAGAACAGCGCTGCCCTGGCACAGTCCTCGTCATCGGGGATTACACCCAGCGGGATGCTGCGCGTGACCTCGGCAACCAGTTCCTGCTGGCTCTTGCCCGTGGCCTGCGCCTGCCAGTTGAAATAGCCCTCGACACTGGGGCCCCACATCCAGCCCATGTGACAGCTGTTGACGCGGATATTGTATTTACCGAGTTCCAGCGCCAGGTGCTTGGTGGCGCAGCGCAGTGCCGATTTGGAGGCGCCGTAACCGCCCTGCGTAGCCAGCGGCTTGTGCTCCACCATGGTCGCGATCATCACGATGGCTCCGCCCCCGCTGTCCTTCATATGGCGCACACAGGCCTGCGTCAGGTGCATGGTGCCGAAAAAATTCACATCCATGGCGCGCCGCCAGCCGTCCATATCGGCGGATTCTATCGGCTCAAAACTGCCCGGGTCGTAGGCACTGTTGAAGAGCACATCGATGCGACCGAACGCTGCGGCGGTTTTATCCGCCAGCGCCTGGCACTGGGCCTGGTCAGAGATGTCGGTGGCGACCTTCAACACGGCAGTGCCCAGGCCCAGGTCGTTGATCTCCTTTTCGGCAGCGTCCAGCTTGGCCTCAGTACGGGCCGCCAGCACCACCGCTTTGGCGCCCTCCTTGGCCGCCAGAGTGGACAGTTCCTGCCCCAGCCCCGGACCAATGCCGGACACAATCACTACTTTATCTTTCAGCAACATCGTATTTTTCTCCAGTTATTTTAGGTTGGATGGTAATGGATTGTTCAGGTCACTGGCGCGCAGTGTGTATCAGCGATAGTTCAGGGCCACTTTCTCCGCCCCCACAACATCGCGCAACTCCTGGATCAATTCGTCGCTGGGTATTACCCGCCAGCGCTCGCCCAGCCTGACGCGCGCAGCGTTACGCGGCTGTCTGTATACCAGCGACACCGGGCAACTGCCGCCCGCGGCGCCGGCCAGGGTTTGTTCCAGCCGGTCGGTGAACTGCTCGTTCACGCTCTCGGCACGGACTTCAATCACCAGGTCTGACACACTGTTCTGCCTCGCCTCGGCGAGGCTGCGCAGCGCGCTGGCCCGCATCGCCAGCTTGCCTGTTTTGTCATCAGTCGATACCCGTCCCTCGGCAATGACAATGGTATCTTTCACCAGCAGTTCCCTGAACTCGCTGTACGCGTCCGAGAACAACGTCACTTCAATCTGCGCACTGCTGTCATCCAGTGTCATCACGGCCATGGTGCCGCGCCGACTGTTCATCGTACGCGTCGCCATCACCAGCCCGACAATCACCTGGTTGCCCGCCTTGCCGTGCGAATCGGGGCTGAGATCCGCAATGCGGTTGGGGGCGAATTTGCGCACCTCCGCCCGGTACTCGTCGATCGGGTGGCCTGAGATATACAGGCCGAGCGTGTCGCGCTCGCCGCCGAGGCGCTCCTTGTCAGACCAGGCCCTGGCCGAGCGGAAATCCGCATAGACGTCGCCATTGCCACTTTGCGCGGTGGGCACCACCTCGCCGAACAGGTCGGCGATGCCGCTTTCGATATTGCTGGCGCTCTGCTCCGCGGCTTTCAGGGCATCGTCCACTGCGGCCAGCAACACCCAGCGCTCCACCTTGAGCGAATCCAGGGCACCGGAGCGGATCATCGCCTCCAGCGCGCGGCGGTTCACCTTGCGCGGGTCAGTGCGGGCGCAGAAATCAAACAGGTCGGTAAACGGCCCTCCCTCGTTGCGCGCCTGCAGGATACTGTCTACCGGGCCCTCGCCCAGCCCCTTGATCGCACCGAGGCCGTAGATAATGTCACCCCCGGCATTCACGGTGAACATGTACTGGCCCTCGTTGACATCCGGCAGCTTCAGGGACAGCTTCATGCGCTTGCACTCGTCGACGAACACCACGATTTTGTCGGTGTTATCCATCTCGGAACTCATTACCGCAGCCATGAAATGCGCCGGGTAGTGCGCCTTCAGCCAGGCCGTCTGGTACGACACCAGCGCGTAGGCGGCAGAGTGGGACTTGTTGAAACCGTAGCCTGCGAACTTTTCCACCAGATCGAAAATCTTGATTGCCAGTTGCCCGTCGACGCCCTTGTCGTTGGCGCCTTTCTCGAACAGGGCCCGCTGCCGCTCCATCTCTTTCGGGTCTTTCTTACCCATCGCGCGGCGCAACATGTCGGCGCCGCCGAGGGTGTAGCCGGCCAGCACCTGGGCAATCTGCATCACCTGCTCCTGATACAGGATAATGCCGTAGGTCGGCTGCAGAATCGGTTGCAGCCACTCGTGCTGGTACTGGGCATCGGGGTAGGACAGTTTTTCCCGGCCCTGTTTGCGGTTGACAAAGTTATCCACCATGCCCGACTGCAGGGGCCCGGGCCGGAACAGGGCCAACAGGGCGACGATGTCCTCGAAGCAATCCGGTTGCAGGCGCTCGATAAGCTCCTTCATGCCCCGCGATTCCAGCTGGAACACGGCGGTGGTCTCGCCGGAGCGCAGCAGTTCAAAACTGGCTGGGTCGTCCAGCGGGATCTGCATGATATCCAGCGGCAATTCCCCGGCCCGCTCGCGCGCCGGGTTGATCATTTTCACCGCCCAGTCGATGATGGTCAGCGTACGCAGCCCGAGGAAGTCGAACTTCACCAGCCCGGCATCCTCGACATCCCCCTTGTCAAACTGGGTGACCAGGCCGGTACCGCTCTCATCGCAGTACAGGGCGGAGAAGTCGGTCAGCTTGGAGGGCGCGATGACCACACCGCCGGCGTGCTTGCCGACATTGCGGACTACGCCCTCAAGCTGTTCGGCCATGTCCCAGATTTCCTGGGCCTGGGGGTCCTCCTGCAGGAACTCCCGCAACGGCTCCTCCTGCTCCAGCGCCTTGGCCAGCGTCATACCGACCTCGAAGGGGATCATCTTCGACAGCTTGTCCGCAAGGCCGTAGGACTTGCCCTGCACCCGCGCAACATCGCGCACCACCGCCTTGGCGGCCATGGTGCCGAACGTGATGATCTGCGACACCGCTTCGCGGCCATAGGTATCCGCCACGTACTCGATGACGAGATCGCGCTTCTCCATACAGAAATCGACGTCGAAATCCGGCATCGACACCCGCTCCGGGTTCAGGAATCGCTCGAACAGCAGGTCGTAGGCCAGCGGGTCCAGATCCGTGATTTCCAGTGAATACGCCACCAGCGAGCCGGCACCGGAACCGCGACCCGGGCCCACCGGGATATCGTTGCGCTTGGCCCAGCGGATAAAATCCATCACGATCAGGAAGTAGCCGGGAAAGCCCATCTGGATAATGGTGTCCAGCTCAAACTCCAGCCGCTCGCGGTAGGCCTGTTGCCGCTGCGGAAAATCCTCGGCAGCCGTGTCGAACAGGACCTGCAGGCGCTTGTCCAGGCCCTCATGGGATAGCTGCCGGAAGTACTCGTCCATGGTGAGCCCGTCCGGCACCGGATAGTCGGGCAGGTAGGGTTTGCCGAGTTCCAGTTCCACGCTGCAGCGGCGGGCGATCTCCACACTGTTGGCCAGTGCTTCCGGGATATCCGCAAACAGCTCAGCCATCTCCGCGGGCGAGCGCAGGTACTGCTGCTCGGTGTACTGGCGCGCGCGGCGCGGATCATCCAGCGTGCGGCCCTCCCGGATGCAGACGCGGGCTTCATGCGCCTCGAATTCATCGGCGGCCAGAAAGCGCACATCATTGGTGGCCACCACCGGGCACTGCAGCTCCTGCGCCAGCTTCACCGCCGCGTGCAGATGCCGCTCATCGCCTTCGCGGCCGGCCCGGTGCAACTCCAGGTAGAAGCGCTGCGGATACAGCGCCATCCAGTAGCGCGCGCGCTCGACGGCGAGTTCCTCTTTGTCACCCAACAGTGCCTGCCCCACGTCACCGGCGGCGCCCGCCGACAGAGCGATCACGCCCTCGGACGTTTCCTCCAACCAGCGCTTGCTGACATAGGGAATACCGAGATGCTGGCCCTGCGTATAGGCGCGGGAGATCAGCAGCGTCAGGTTGTGGTAGCCGGTATGATTCATCGCCAGCAGACACAGGGGGTAGGCGCGCTCCGGATCATCCGCCTCCATCACGCGCAGGTCGACACCGAATATCGGCTGTACCCCGGCGGCGAACGCCGCTTTGCGAAACTTGATCAGGCCGTAGAAATTGCAGACATCGGTAACAGCCACTGCGGGCATGCCCAACTCGGCTGTGCGCGCGACCAGCGGCTTGATCCGGACCAGTCCGTCAACCAGCGAAAACTCGGTGTGTACTCGAAGGTGAACGAATTCAGTCATGGTGTGATTCTACGCGACTTGCCTCGGCGGTTGCACTGATACCGGTTTATCAATGAGTACTAGCTACGCCGTGGAGAGAAGTTTTTTTACCGGCCCGAAACTGCGGCGGTGCACCGGTGTCACTCCCAGCGTCTGCAGCGCCTGCAGGTGTGCCGCCGTGGGATAGCCCTTGTGCGCGGCGAAACCGTAGCCCGGATACAGGGATTCCAGTTCGACCAGCGCCCGGTCCCGGCAGACCTTGGCCAGGATTGAGGCCGCCGCAATCGCGGGCACGCGGTCGTCCCCGCCCACCACTGGCTCGGAGGGGTAGTCCCAATGCGGCAACCGGTTGCCGTCCACCAGCACATAAGCCGGCTGCGGGTGCAACCCCTGAACGGCCCGCCGCATGGCCAGAAGGGACGCCTGCAGTATATTCAGTTCATCGATCTCCGCGACCGTCGCGCTGGCGATGCACCAGCCCAGCGCACGCTCGCGAATAAGGGCCGCCAACGCCTCCCGGCGCGAAGCAGAGAGTTTCTTGGAATCGCGCAGGCCCTCTATCGGCCGCTGTGGATCGAGTATGACAGCCGCTGCTACGACCTCACCGGCCAGCGGGCCGCGGCCTACCTCATCGACGCCGGCGATATCGGGACGCTGGAAATCGATGCTGAACAGGTCATCCATTGGCAGTCGGCGACGCAGTGGGACACTGGGCTATTGGCGGGCGGTCGGCGGCGCTGCCGCAGGGAAGAGACGTCGATACAGTGGTGGTGGCGAGGGCCTTGTGCGAGCGCCGCGGGGCTGTCACTAGCGGTCAGCGCAGAGAATGGTAGCGGATGCCGCCATCTCGCCATCGACATCAGAGCTGACCTCGAACTTCCAGATACCGCGCCGCTGCGACACCACCTTGGCGCGCAACATCACCCGGTCACCGGGTACACAGGGGCGCCGGAAGCGGACATTGTCGGCGCCGGCAAAATAGTAGGTGGAACCATCTTCGTTGGATTTACCCTGGCTGCAGAAGCCGAGGATGCCCGCGGCCTGGGCCATGGACTCCAGCAACAGGACACCGGGAAATATTGGGTTGTCGGGAAAGTGGCCGTTGAAAAACGGCTCGTTCACCGAGAGGTTCTTATACGCGATGATCGACTCACCGGGGTTGACCTCAACCACACGATCGACCAGTAAAAAAGGGTAGCGATGCGGCAGATACCTGCGAATATCTGTGATTTCCATCGTCTGTCTCGCCCTCTGTTCAGGGGGAGCGGCGGTGCTCAACCGTCAGCTCCCCTATCGTATTACTTCGCGTTGAGTTGATTCAACTTGTCCGTCACCGCTGCGGTAATGCTGTAGCTGGGCTCAGCATGGATCACAGCATTGCGCTGCAGCAGCAGGCCGATACCGTCTTTCTCGATGATCTCACGCAGCACTTCCTGCACCTTGGGAGCCATCTCCTGCAGCAAAGCCTGACCGGTGGCCTGCTCTGCCTGCTGCAGTTTGCCGGTCACGTGGTCCAGGTCTTCCTGCATGCTGGTCAGTTTGTTCTGCGCGGCGACCTTCTGGTCCTGGCTCATCACGGCAGCATCTTTCTGGAAGGTTTTCAGCAGCGCCTCACCCTCGGACTTGAGTCTGTCGTACTCCGCCTTGTTCTTCTTGTAATCCGCCTGGTCACGCACTTCACTCAGGCGCTTCTGGGCATAATCCGTTTGCAGGATTGCGCCCTGGACATCGACCACGGCAATCTTTTCCGCCGCCCAGCCAAGCGTGGAAATCGACAGCGCCGCTACCGCGAGTGCAACTTTAACTATTCTAGACACATTCCCCTCCAGTGATTAACACAACAAAAATTTAGAAACCGCGGCCCAGCGTGAACTGGAACACCTCTTCCTGATCGTATTCGCCCGAATTCAGCGGTTTGGCGAGGCTGAACGACATGGGGCCGAAACCGGTAATCCATGTCAAACCAACACCCACCGAATAGCGCAACTCGCCGAAATCCAGGTCGTAACAGGCCGCCTGGGTGGAGCTGCAGTCGGTGTCGAAGACGTTGCCCGCATCCAGGAAAAAGCCGGTGCGTATTTGGCTCTGATCCTTGATGAAAGGCAAGGGAAATAATAGCTCAGCACTGCCTTCAATCAGGATATCGCCACCAAAGGGATCGACTTCATCATCGGCGGTGAAATACACCAGTTGGCCATCAGTGCGGTAGTAGGCGTAGGTACTCCCGAATTCGGTGGGATTACCATCCTCGTCAATGGCAGTCACGGGCAACTGGGCCGCGTAAATATCGGCGGGCGTACTGCGGGGGCCGAGGGTATTGCTCTCGTAACCCCGCACCGAGCCAAAGCCGCCGGCGAAGAAGTTCTCATAGAACGGCAGCCCATTGGTATCGCCGTAGCCGCCACCGTAACCCAACTCGGTGCGCAGTCGGAACGTCCAGTTCTCCAGCACCGGCACTGGCAGGTAGATCTCGCCGGCGTAGGTGATCTTGTAGAACTCCAGGTCAGACAGCGGCACAGAGACCTCCAGCGCCACCGTCTGCGATGCTCCGCGCGTCGCCATACGGCCCCGGTTCAGGGTCGACTGGGTCCAGCTGGCGGTCATTGTATAGTTCAGGAACTCATGCCCGTTCTCATCAAGGAAGCCCTGGTTGGCCGGCTGCACGATGAAGTTGGGGTCGATGTCACTGATCGGCTGAATGACTTCGGGGCCGGAATAGGTGCCATCGCTCTGCAGCGTGCTCTGGAACCAGTTCACACCGCTCTGCAGCCGCGGGCTGGCCTCGATCTCCTGCACCGCATACTGCCCGGTGTTGATATCGGTATTGGCGACACCGAAACTGAAGCCCAGCCGCTGTGTCTCCTTGATCGGGTAACCGAAGTTCAAGGCCGCACCCAGGGTATTGGTGCTGTAGTTCGCCACGTTGACCTCGTCGAGGTCAGTCGAGCGATAGAACACGTTGAAACCGCGGCTGACACCGTCCTCGGTGTAGTAGGGGTTGGTGTAGCTGAAGTTGTAGTAATCCTGGTACTTGGAGGAGTTCAGGCCGATACCGACGCGCTTGCCGGTACCCATGAAATTGTCCTGCTGCAGGTTCAGGCCCAGGATCACACCGGCGTCCTGGGCAAAGCCGATACTGGCGCCAATGCTGCCGGACGACTGCTCCTCAACCGTGTAGTCGACGTCGATCAGGTCATCGTGACCTGCCACCCCGGGCGTCTCCACGGTGGCCTTGCTGAAGTAGCCGAGACGCTCCAGCCGCACCCGCGACTGCTCAATAGCAGCGGCGGAGGCCGGTGCACTCTCCATTTGGCGCATCTCGCGACGCAGCACATCGTCGGCCGTTTTCAGGTTGCCTTTGAAGCTGATACGCCGCACATACGTGCGCTTGCCGGGGTCGACGAAAAACTTCATCGCAACGGTGTTGTCCTCGTCATTGACCTCGGGGATACCGGTGACCTTGGCAAAGTTGTAACCCTCGTCGCCCAGGCGCCGGGTCAGGTATTCCTCGGTATTGGTGACCATGATCTGGGAGAACACCTGGCCTTCGGAGATCAGCAAAAACCGGCGCAGGTCCGTCTCGGGCAGCACGAGATCACCGGACAGGTCGACCGAACTGACGGTGAACTTCTCACCCTCAGTGATGTTGGCCGTGATGTAGACTTCTTTTTTGTTGGGTGACACCGAGACCTGTGTGGAGTCGATACGGAATTCCAGATAGCCCCTGTCCATGTAATAGGAGGTCAGGGTCTCGAGATCGCCGGTCAGTTTTTCCTTGGAGTATTTGTCATCGTTGGTGAAGAACGACAGCCAGCCGGTTGTCTGCAGTTCAAATTCGCTCTGCAGCTCTTCGTCGGTAAAGACTTCATTGCCCACCACATTGATGTGCTTGATCGCCGCCACCGTGCCTTCGTCGACATCGATATTGACCGTGACCCGGTTGCGCGGCTCGGGAATCACCTCGGTTTCAATCACCGCGTCATAGCGGCCCTGCAACACGTACTGGCGCTGCAACTCGAGCTGCATACCCTCCAGGGTGGAGCGCTGGAATACCTGGCCGACGGCGAGTCCGGCGCCTTTCAAACCCTCCAGCAGGGCCTCTGTCTCGATTGCCTTGTTACCCTCGATATTGATCTCGCTGATACTGGGGCGCTCGGTCACCACCACCACCAGTACACTGCCGTCCTGGCCGATGCGGATATCGTCGAAATTCCCGGTCGCAAACAGGCTGCGGGTGGCGGCCCGGATCGAGCGCTCATCCACGGTATCGCCCACCGCGACGGGCAGGGCCGCAAACACCGTCCCCGCGGAGATGCGCTGCAGGCCCTCCACACGGATATCGGAAATCACAAAGGTTTGTGCGGCGACGAAAGGTGCGACTAACAGTAGCACCAGCGCCATTACTCTCGGCATGTATTTAATCAAAGTCTACCCAATCGCCCTGGAAACCGCAGGTTGCAGCTATCCATTATGTTTGTGTTCACCGCAACCCCTAAAGGCGTGTGAAATCATTATACAAGGCCAACACCATTATCCCGAGCACCATAAACAGGCCCAGCTGGTACCCGACGGACTGTATCTTCTCAGGTACCGGGCGCCCCGCCAAGAGCTCAATTGTATAGAACAAGAGATGCCCTCCATCGAGCACCGGTATCGGCAACAAATTCAGGATTCCCAGACTGACACTTAGCAGCGCCAGAAAGCTGATATAGGACTCCAGACCGGATTTGGCGGAAGCGGTCGCCACTTTAGCAATGGTGATTGGCCCACTCAAGTTTTTTGGTGAGATTAGCCCCATCAACATCTTTTTTATCGATTTCAGGGTGAACACGGACATGTCCCAGGTGCGGACCACGCCCGCGGCCAGGGCTTCCAGCGGGCCGCGCGAAAACGAGCGCTGCAGTTCCGGCGGCATCTCGGGCATGGCCACCGCGACACCGACACGGCCAAACGCCTCGCCGCCTTCAGCGGCGATACGCTCGGGCACCAGCACACCTTGCAGGACATCGCTGTCCCGCTGGTACTCCACCTCGATGGGCTGTCCGGGGCGGGCCCGCACATAATCGACCCAGTCCATCCACAGCGCCATGGGCACGCCGTCCGCGCTCAACATCCGGTCGCCCGGCAGCAGGCCCATTGCGGCGGCCGGACTGTCGTCGACCACCTCGCCCACCACAGGCGGCACCGGCGGCGTGAACAGTTCGATGCCCAGACCGCCGAACAGGTCGGGCTGCTCCTGCTCTGACAGCCACTGGTCAACGGCCGCCTCAGACTCGTATATCACATCAGAGTCCGGGTATTTCACCGCAAACTTGATGGTGCCGGTATCACCGATACGGTCGAGCAGGCGGAAATTGAGCGCCTGCCAGGTCGGTGTCTCGCCGCCGTCCACAGCGACAATCTCCTGGCCCGGCTCCAGACCCGCCACCGCGGCCACGGAATCCGGCTCTACCTCGCTGATCAGCGGGACATAGCCAGACTCCCCGGCCATGAACAGGAACCAGTAGGCCACTACCGCCAGCAACAGGTTCGCCAGCGGACCGGCCCCGACAACAGCAATTCTCTGCAGTACCGGCTTGCGGTTGAAGGCGCGGTGCAAGTCGGCGGCGGGAACCTCGCCCTCGCGCTCGTCGAGCATTTTGACATAGCCGCCGAGGGGAATGGCTGACAGGCTGTATTCGGTGCCCTGGGCATCACGCCAGGTATACAGGCGGGTACCAAAGCCGATGGAGAAACGCAGCACCTGCACCCCGCAGCGCCGCGCCACCCAGAAATGACCGAATTCATGGATCGCAACCAGTATCGCCAGGGTTGCCAGTGTCAATGCGATTGTATACAGAAGTTCCATCAGACCCGCCCCAGCGCGCCGACTGTCTGCTGCAAATTGGCGAGGAAGCGGCTCGCGACCTGCCTCGCCTGGGTATCCGCGGCCTCGATCACCGACAGATTGACAGGCTCCAGGTTGTCCACATGCTCCAGCGTGTGTTCTATCACTGCGGGGATATCCGTGAAGCGGATCTGCTCGTCGAGAAATGCCTCCACGGCCACTTCATTGGCGGCGTTACAGACTGCCATCGACGTACCGCCCGCCGCGACTGCCTCGCGCGCCAAACGCAGGCAGGGGAAGCGCGCCTCGTCGGGAGACTCAAAGTCGAGCCGTGCCGTCGCGATCAGGTCGAGCGGTGGCACGCCGGATTCAAGGCGCTCCGGCCAGCCGAGGCCATAGGCTATCGCCGTGCGCATATCCGGGTTACCCAATTGAGCCAACACCGAGCCGTCCAGGTACTGCACCATGGAATGAATAATACTCTGCGGATGAACCACCACGTCCACCCGCTGCGGCGCGAGATCGAAGATCCAGCACGCCTCAATAAACTCCAGTCCCTTGTTCATCAGGCTGGCCGAGTCCACAGAGATCTTGCGACCCATGGACCAGTTGGGATGGGCACAGGCCTGGTCCGGGGTGGCGGCGACCATTTGCGCGTGCGTCCAACGCCGGAAGGGCCCGCCCGATGCCGTCAGCAGTACCTTGCTGACCCCTTTGTCCGACGGTGTCGCCTGCGCATCCACGGGCATACACTGGAAAATGGCATTGTGTTCGCTATCGATAGGCAGCAACCGGGCGCCGGACTCCCTCACCGCCTGCATCAGCAGGTGACCGCCCATCACCAGCGACTCCTTATTGGCCAGCAGCACGGTTTTCCCGGCCTGGGCCGCAGCCAGTGTTGACGGCAGCCCGGCGGCGCCGACGATAGCCGCCATCACCACCTCCACCTCTGCCGCAGTCACCACTGCCGCCAGGCCGCTCTCCCCCTGCAGCACTTCCGTGCAGGAATGCGCTGGCAATTGGCTGCGCAGCAGCGTCGCGGCATCCTCGTCCATCATCACCGCGTAGCGCGGCGCGAATTCCAGGCACTGGGACAACAGTGTATCGACCGAGGAGTGTGCAGCCAGCGCGTAGACCTCAAAGCGATCCCGGTGACGGGCGATCACATCCAGCGTACTGGTGCCGATGGACCCGGTGGAACCCAGCACACTGACTGTCCGCCTGCGGTTCATCGCGCTCACCAGCCCGCCAGCAGCAGGCCCAGGGCAAAGACCGGGGCGGCCGCGCACAGGCTGTCGAGGCGGTCCAGCACACCACCGTGACCGGGCAGCAGGCTGCCGGAATCTTTCACGCCACTTTCGCGCTTGACCATACTCACCGTCAAATCACCTATCACCGAGGCCAGCGAAGTACTGAGAATCACTGCCACCACAGACGCCATACCGATATGGGCGGCGCGTTCAGGCAACAGGTACCACAACAGCACTGCCAGTAGTGTACAGGCCGCCACGCCGCCCCAAAACCCTTCCCAGGTCTTGGCAGGGCTCACCAGTACGGCCAGCTTATGCCGACCGAACTGCTTGCCGGAAAAATAGGCACCGATATCCGCCGATGCCACCACAATGACCAGCACCACCATCAGCAAACCGCCGGGCGGAAAACTCAGCAGGTAGACCGCCGCCATCCAGCCGGGCACCAGAATCAGCAGGCCCATGGCACTGCGTATCACCACCGTGCGCCAGAACACCGCACTGGCAGGGTAGCCCTTCACCCAAAGCAATGCGAACGACCACCACAGGCAGGCCAGCCCCAACAGCGGCTGCACCTGCAACCGCGACGGCTGCTCGCCGAGCCGGCAGTAGACGTAAACCGCCACCAGCGCGCAGGCCACCAGCAACACGTAGAGGCCGCGCGCAACAGGATGGCGCCACCCGGCCATGTTCGACCACTCCCAGGCACCCAGCGCGACCAGCACACCGAACAACAACGCCAGTCCGGGTACCGGCACGTAGGCGATGGCGGCCAGGAACAGGCCGGCCATGATCAGCGCGGTAATAACGCGTTGCTTAAGCATTCATCTCTCCGACGGCGACGATACCATCCGGCTCGCGCAGGCCAAAGCGCCGCTCGCGCTGGCTGTACTCGTCCAGCGCGCGGGCAAATTCGATTTCGGTGAAGTCTGGCCACAGGGTGTCGGTAAAATACAGCTCTGTGTAAGCGAAGTGCCACAGCATGAAATTGCTGATACGGGCATCGCCCCCTGTGCGAATACACAGGTCCGGCCGCGGCAGGTCACTGATGGAGATATTGCGGTCGATCAGCTCCGGGGTGATATCCTGCGGTTGCAAAGCCCCCTCCAGCACCTGCCTCGCCAACCGTCGGGTGGCCTGGGCGATATCCCACTGGCCGCCGTAATCCACTGCAATCACCACCGTGGCACCGGTGTTGTCGCGGGTCAGCGCCTCTGACTGTTCCATCAGCTTCAGCTGGCGCCGGCTGAAGCGGCAGCGTTCGCCGATGAACCGAATGCGGATACCGTCCTTGTGCAACTCCCTGACTTCGTTGCGCAGGTAGCGCGACAACAAGGCCAGCAGCGCCCGCACCTCAGGCAGCGGCCGACCCCAGTTTTCGCTGCTGAACGCGAACAGTGTCAGCACTTCCACGCCGTGGTGCTTGCAGGCGCGCAGGACACCGCGCACGGCTTCCACGCCCGCCCGATGACCCATCGGACCGGACACGCCCCTGCGTTTCGCCCAGCGGTTATTGCCGTCCATGATAATGGCCACATGGCGCGGAATGACCGGCGAGGTGCCCTCATCCGGGGTACGCGGAGTTTCGTGGTTAGCCACAGCCGGACGCTATATTTGCATCAAGTCGGCTTCTTTTTCCGCCAACAGTTTTTCAATCCTGGCGACGAAGCTGTCGGTCAATTTCTGGACTTCGTCCTGACCGCGCCGCTCATCATCTTCCGAAATTTCTTTTTCCTTGACCATTTCCTTCAGCATCGCCATGGCGTCGCGCCTGGCGTTGCGCACCGAGACTCGGGCCGACTCCGCCTCATTCCTGGCCTGCCGCGTATACCCCTTGCGGGTCTCCTCGGTCAGCATGGGCATCGGTATGCGGATCACTTCGCCGGCAGTCACCGGGTTCAGCCCGAGGTCGGACTTATAAATGGCTTTCTCGACCGCCGGTGTCATGCTTCTGTCCCACACGGACAGTGACAGTGTGCGCGCATCTTCCACGCTGATATTTGCGACCTGGTTGAGCGGGGTATCAGACCCGTAGTACTCCACCCGGATGCCATCGAGCAAACTCGGGTGCGCCCGCCCTGTGCGTATCTTGTTGAAATTGTGCGACAAAGCCTCCAGGCTCTTTTCCATCCGCTCAGTGGCTTCGTCCATAATATCTTTGATCATACTGAATCTCCTCGCTATGTCCGACTATTCGATCAGGGTGCCTTCGTCGCCACCCCTGACAATATTCAGCAGCGCCCCGGGCTTCTCCATCTCGAACACACGCACCGGCATCTTGTGATCGCGACACAGGCAGATCGCAGTCAAGTCCATAACTTCCAGCTTCTTGTCCAGCACTTCATCGTAGCTGAGTCGATCGTATTTCACCGCGTTAGGATCCTTCATCGGATCGGCAGAGTACACGCCGTCAACCTTGGTTGCCTTGAGCACCAGCTCGGCGTCCATCTCTATTGCACGCAGACAGGCTGCCGAATCGGTTGTGAAGAATGGGTTGCCGGTGCCGGCAGAGAAAATAACCACGTCGCCGTTCATCAGTGCGCGGATCGCCTTGCGTCGGTCGTAGTGATCAACCACTCCCGTCATCGGTATCGCTGACATCGCCTGGGTGGCGATATTGGAGCGCTCCAGCGCATCCCGCATGGCCAGCGCGTTCATCACGGTGGC
Source organism: Halioglobus sp. (assembly GCA_020443425.1). GTDB lineage: Bacteria > Pseudomonadota > Gammaproteobacteria > Pseudomonadales > Halieaceae > Marimicrobium. Next base: position 57,447 of record JAGRIE010000009.1, on the reverse strand, counting down.
CAGCATGCCCATGTGATCGCCGGTCACCCGGTCCAGACCGGCCTGTTGCAGGGCCGAGCCGCGAAACAGGTTGCCACCGCCGACCACCAGGCCGACCTGCACACCGATTCCCACCAGTTGACCGATGGCCAGCGCCATCGAATCGAGTATCTTGGGATCTATACCGAAACTCTCGCTGCCGGTAAGCGCCTCACCACTGAGCTTGAGCAGTATCCGCTTATACTTTTTATCACCTGCCACCTGGGGCATAAAACTCCCTCCAAAAGCTGGGTCGTATCTTACAGGACATCAGTCGATCTCCCTAGTGGCTTCGACTGATATTTCCTGCCCTTTTCATGATGCAGCGGCACCCTGCCGCAATCCTCACCAACGCCGCTGTGCGCGCCCCGGGGACATAAAAAACGGGGCCTTGGCCCCGTATTCAATGCGCCTGGCGCTGCAGATCAACCTTTCAGCTGCGCAGCGACCTCGTCGGCAAAGTCGACCTTTTCGACTTCGATGCCCTCACCGACCTCAAAGCGGATAAAGGAGACCACCTCTGCACCCGCACTGGCCACCAGCTTGCCGACGGTGACATCGGGATCCTTGACGAAGGCCTGTTCAGTCAGGCTGTTTTCCGCCAGGAATTTCTTGATGCGGCCACCGATCATTTTCTCGATAATCTCTGCCGGCTTGCCTGACTCCTGGGCCTGCGCCATGAAGATCTCCTTCTCCTTGGCGACCAGCTCTTCCGGCATATCCTCAGCGGACACCACCTGCGGGTTTACCGCCGCAACGTGCATCGCGACATCCCGCGCCAGATCCTGGTCACCGCCTTTGAGACTGACCAGCACCGCGATGCGGTTATTGCTGTGCACGTACGAACCGACGACACCGGACTCGGTATCCACCAGCTGGATACGACGCACACCGATGTTTTCGCCGATTTTCTGCACCAGCGCCTCACGGGCTGACTCCAGCTCGCCGGCCATCAAGGCCTCGGCATCCGATTCCTTTTTATCAAAGGCCGCGTTGACCACTGTGTCGACAAAAGCCAGGAAGCCGGCGTCGCGCGCGACGAAGTCAGTTTCGCTGTTCACTTCCACCAGCACGCCGTAGCTGCAGTCATCTGCGACACGCGCGGCAACCACACCGTCGGCAGCCGTCCTGCCCGCCTTTTTCGCGGCCTTCATGCCGCTGGACTTGCGCAGTTCTTCAATGGCCAACTCGACATCGCCGCCGACTGACGCCAGTGCTTTTTTGCACTCCAGAAGACCCAGTCCGGTGCGCTCGCGCAATTCTTTTACCAGTGCTGCTGACATTGGTACTCCTCCTATTCAATACCAGGGAACCAGGCCCCAAAAAAGAAAACCCCCGGCTGTGATACCAGGGGTGTAAAAACTCCCTGACCGTACAATGGCCAGCGTCAACCCAGGCAGTTTACGCCGCGGGAGTTGACGACTCCGAACCTTCAACTGCAGCGGTTTCAGCCACTGCTTCCGCGGGTGCCGCTTCAGCTGCAGGCGCCGCCGCTTCTTCGACGAATTCATTCTTCGCGACCACGGCTTCACCGGCTTCGCTTCTGCCGTACAGGGCCGCATCCGCGACTGCGGTCACATACAGTTTGACAGCGCGGATTGCATCGTCATTACCCGGGATGATGTAGTCCACACCATCGGGGTTGCTGTTAGTGTCGACAATCCCGATCACGGGGATACCGAGCTTGTTCGCTTCACTGATAGCAATACGCTCGTGGTCGACATCCACGACAAACAGCGCATCGGGCAGGCCACCCATATCCTTGATACCGCCGATGCTGCGCTCGAGCTTTTCCATATCCCGGGTACGCATCAGGGCTTCTTTCTTGGTCAGGCGCTCGAAGGTGCCGTCGCTCTGCTGCGCTTCGAGATCGCGCAGGCGCTTGATGGAGGCGCGAATGGTCTTGTAGTTGGTCAGCATACCACCGAGCCAGCGGTGGTTGACGTAGGGCATGCCCGCGCGCTCCGCCTGCTCTTTGATCACTTTTCCGGCAGCGCGCTTGGTTCCGACGAACAGAATCTTGTTCTTGCTGGCCGCAAGGCGTGCAACCAGTTCCAGCGCTTCGTTGAAAGCCGGCACCGTGTGCTCGAGGTTGATGATATGGATCTTGTTGCGGGCACCAAAGATGTACCGGTCCATTTTAGGATTCCAGTAGCGGGTCTGGTGACCGAAATGAGCGCCCGCCTGAAGCAGGTCGCGCATGCTAACTTGCACTTGAGACATAATAGTTACCTTGTATGGGTTAATCCTCCACATATCCCTGGCATCAAACCCACCGGCCTGTAAGACCGGAAGGCACCCTGATCCAGGTGCTGATATGTGTGTGTCGTTTGGGTTTCTCCCGCTGCAACGCGCCATCGCATTTCGAAAAATGGAGCCGGCAGGTTCGCAAGAGGCGCGCTTTATACCACAACGGCGGCGGGGATAAAAGACCCGGGGCACCCGCCGCGTCGCCGGGATTATTCTTTTGCGCGGTGGATAGGGTAGAATATGCCCCCTTCGACCTTCCCCAGGGTTGGGAACACTTCTTTTAGCTTTTACATATCAATAGGTTAGCGATGACAGCATCGATCAAAACGGCAGATGAAATAGAGAAGATGCGTGTCGCGGGCCGCCTCACCGCCGAGGTACTGGAAATGATAGTACCGCATGTACAGGTGGGCGTGACTACCGGGGAGCTGGATCGCATCTGCCACGAGTATATCACCGGTACGCAAAACGCCATTCCCGCTCCGCTGAACTACCACGGGTTTCCGCGCTCTATCTGCACCTCCATCAATGACGTGGTCTGCCACGGCATTCCCTCGGATACAAAAAAGCTCAAGGATGGCGATATCGTCAATATCGATGTCACTGTGATCAAGGATGAATACCACGGCGATTCCAGCATCATGGTACAGGTGGGTAATGTCGCCAGCCACGCCAGTCGCCTGATAGAGATCACCCAGGAGTGCCTGTACCGGGGCATCGAACTGGTAAAACCCGGCGCCACGCTGGGCGATATCGGGCACGCGATACAGCAGCTGGCGGAAAAAAATTACTACTCCGTTGTTCGCGAGTACTGCGGCCACGGGATCGGCAAGGTTTTTCACGAGGAGCCGCAGGTCCTGCACTACGGCAAAAAAGGCACCGGCCTGGTGCTGGAGCCCGGCATGACCTTCACCATTGAGCCCATGATCAACGCGGGGCGGCGCCATACCCGGCTGAACAAGGCGGACGGCTGGACGGTCACCACCCGCGACGGCCGCCTGTCGGCACAGTGGGAGCACACCATTCTGGTTACCGAGACCGGTCACGAAGTACTGACCCGTCGCAGCGATGAAGTTGGGCTGGGCGCCTGATGCTGGAGAAAAATACCGTGCTGCCACCCGAGATGTTCCAGCCGACCGCTTTCAGGGCGCAGTTGGAGAGCAAGAACATCATCCAGGCATGCAAGGATGCGATAGCAGCCTCCACGCGCTACCTGCACCAGCAGTTCCGCGCCGGGGCCCAGGCGCGAGACCTGATCAAACTGCGCGCCGCGTTCATGGACGAATTGCTGGGCGCACTCTGGGATCGTCACGACTGGGGAGGCGCGCAACTGGCACTGGTCGCGGTAGGTGGCTATGGGCGCGGCGAGTTGCACCCGCATTCAGATATCGACCTGCTGATCCTGCTGGGAGAGGACTGCGACAGCTGCCGTGACCTGGTGTCCGGTTTCCTGACCCTGCTGTGGGATGTCGGCCTGAACATCGGCCACAGCGTCCGCAACGTCAGGGAGTGCGTCAAGCATGCGGCCGGTGATCTCACCATTCTGACAAACCTGATGGAAGCGCGAGTCATCCGCGGGCCCGAGGCGCTGATGCAACAGGTACGCGAACTGACAGGGCCGGACAAAATGTGGCCGAGCCGGGATTTTTTTCGAGCCAAGCTGGAGGAACAGACCGCCCGCCACAACAAATTTGCCGATACCGAGTACAACCTTGAACCGAATGTCAAAAGCTCGCCCGGCGGCCTGCGCGACCTGCAGATCATCGGCTGGATTGCTGAGCGACACTTCGGCGTCGAATCACTGGAGCAGATTACCGCCAAGGAGTTCCTGAACTCGGAAGAGATGGCGATTTTCACCAAGGGCCGGGATTTCATGTGGCAGGTGCGCTACGCACTGCACATGATCACTGATCGCGAGGAGGACCGCCTGCTGTTCGACCACCAGCGCGAACTCGCAGCCCTGTGGGGCTTCAAGGACGGGGACAAGCTCGCGGTGGAGCAGTTCATGCAAACCTACTACCGCTGGGCACTGGCGCTGGGACAGTTGAATGAAGTCCTGATCCAGAACTTCGACCAGGCCATCCTGCACCAGGACAAGGAAGACGAAGTCAGCATCCTGAACGAGCGGTTCCAGGTGCGCAACGGCTATATCGAAGTTCGCGACCAGGCGCTGTTCAGCAAGAGGCCCAATGCCCTGCTGGAGGTGTTCCTGTTGTGTGCCCGGCACGAGGACATCATTGGTATCACAGCACCCACCACCCGCCTTATCCGCGACAACCGGCACCTGATCGATGACGATTTCCGCGACGATGAACAGAACAAGAGCATGTTCCTCGAAATTCTGCGCAGCCCGAACAAGATGACCAAGCAGCTGCGGCGCATGACCAGCTACGGCATTCTCGGCGACTACCTGCCGGAGTTCGGCCGCATCATGGGCCAGATGCAACACGATTTGTTCCATGCCTACACTGTGGATGCCCACACCCTGGAAGTGATTAAAAATGCCCGCCGCTTCCAGCTGCCGGATATCGAGGATCAATTCCCTGTCTCCAGCCGCGTGGCACGGCGCCTGCGCAAGATCGAACTGCTGTATATCGCGGCGCTGTATCACGATATCGGCAAAGGGCGCGGCGGTGATCACTCGGAGCTGGGTGCGGTGGATGCCGAGCGCTTCTGCCGCCGCCACGGCCTGGACGACAGGGACAGCGAGCTGGTGGTGTGGCTGGTACGCAATCACCTGCTGATGTCCGCGGTGTCACAGCGCAAGGATATTTCCGATCCCGAGGTCATCCAGCAGTTCGCTGAACATGTGGGCGATGAAGAGCATCTGGATTACCTGCTGACACTGACGGTTGCCGATATCAACGGCACCAACCCCACGCTGTGGAACGCCTGGCGCGGCAGCCTGTTGCGTCAACTGTACACGGAGACGAGAAGGGCCCTGCGCCGCGGTCTGGACAACCCGGTGGACAAACAGGCACTGGTGCAACAGGCGCGGCAGGCCTCCAGCGAACTGCTCGAGGGCCGGGGCTTTACACTGGAGGAGGTGGAAGAGCTCTGGCAGAGTCGCGGCGAGGATTACTTCCTGCGCGAGCGGACAGAGGATATTGCCTGGCACACCGAGGCCATCGCCGGCCACCGCCACCGCGATATACCGCTGATACTGATCCGCCACACCGCTGAATCCAGTGTCGCCAACACCACGCAGATCTTTATCCATGCGCGCAGCACTGCCCAGCTGTTCTCCCGAATCTGTGCCGCGCTGGAACAACTGGATCTCAGCGTGCACGACGCCCGAATCTACGACGCGGCCAACGACATGAGCCTGGATACATTTTTTGTGCTCGATTCCAGCGGCCAGCCGATCACGGACGACAACGCGCGACTGGCACATATCAAGGAATACCTCAGTGAAGCGCTCGGCAGCAATGCGGGCAAGGTGGCGATCCCGGAGCGGCGCACACCGCGCAAGATGAAATCGTTTTCCATTCCCACTGAAACGCGCATTTACGTGGACGAGGCCAAAAACGTCTCGGTGCTGGAGGTCTCCACCCCGGACCGGCCCGGCCTGCTGGCGCGACTCGGGAGAATCTTTGTGTCCTACAACATTGAACTGCAGGCGGCCAAGATCCAGACCCTGGGAGAACGGGTGGAGGACGTATTCTTTATCACCGACGACCAACAGCAGGCGATCACCGATGCGAAACTGTGCAATGCCCTGCAGCGCACTATCTGCGAAGAACTCGATGAACAGGCGGCCGCATAGTGCACCCTAACCTGACACGATTGGAACCCTACCCCTTCACCAAACTCGGTCAGCTGTTTGCAGACCTCTCGCCAGCGCCCGGCAAAACGCCGATCGCGCTGTCTATCGGCGAGCCGCAGCACCCCTCGCCCGGTTTTGTGCTGCAGGTGATTGCAGACAACCTGCACCGCCTCGCCAACTACCCGACCACAGCCGGCCTGCCTGAATTGCGCAGCGCCATCGCGGCGTGGCTGACGCGCCGCTACGCCCTGCCCTCAGTCGATCCCGAAAGCCAGGTGCTGCCGGTGAGCGGCACACGCGAAGCGCTGTTCTCCTTTGCCCAGGCCGTCATTGCGCCGGGGCCGGAGGCGCTGGTAATGAGCCCCAACCCGTTCTACCAGATCTACGAGGGGGCCGCGCTGCTCGCGGGCGCCAACCCGCACTTTATCAACTGCACTGCGGCATCCGCTTGGCTGCCGGACTTTGCCAGCGTCACGGAGGAGCAGTGGCAGCGCTGCCAGCTGCTCTACCTGTGCAGCCCCGGCAACCCCACCGGGGCGGTGATGCCGCTGGCACAGCTGCAGGACATCATCCGGCTGGCGCGCGAGCACAATTTCATCATTGCCAGCGATGAATGCTACTCGGAGATCTACTTCGATGAAGCCGCGCCACCACCCGGCCTGCTGCAGGCCTGCGCGGCGATGGGCGACAGCGATTTTCGCAACTGCGTGGTCTTTCACAGCCTGTCGAAACGCTCCAACCTGCCGGGGCTGCGCTCTGGCTTCGTTGCCGGCGACGCGGACATCCTGCGGGCGTTCCTGCAGTACCGCACCTATCACGGTTGCGCGCTGCCGATCCACCACCAGCTGGGCAGTATCGCCGCCTGGAGTGACGAGCAGCATGTAAAAGAGAACCGGCAGCAATACCGTGATAAATTCGCCGCTGTGCTGGCTGAGCTGGACGGCCACCTCAATGTGGCAGCGCCGCAGGCCGGCTTCTACCTTTGGCCCGAAACGCCGGTGCCCGATACCGACTTCGCCCGGCAGCTCTACGCCGGCGAGAGTGTCACCGTACTGCCTGGCCGCTATCTGGCCCGCGCGGCCGCCGGCATCAACCCCGGGGAGAACCGCATGCGCATGGCGCTGGTGGCCACCACTGAGCAGTGTGTGGAGGCGGCGCAGCGTATCGTCCACCGCCTGGGCCTGCTGTAGGAATACCCGTGCTGATCGCCGAACGCGCCGACTACATTCTGCACCGTCTGCAGGAGCTGTATCCCGAGACACCTGTGCCGCTGGATCACCGCGACCCGTTCACACTGCTGGTGGCGGTACTGCTCAGTGCCCAGTGCACCGACGAGCGCGTGAACAAGGTCACGCCCGCCCTGTTTGAACTCGCCGACAATCCGGCGGACATGGCGGCGCTCGACGTGTCGCAGATCAAGGCCATCATCCAGCCCTGCGGGCTGTCCCCGCAAAAATCGAAAGCGATCAAGCGCCTCAGCGAAATCCTGCTCGAGGAGCACGGCGGTGAGGTTCCGCAGGATATGGCGGCGCTTGAGCGGCTGCCCGGCGTCGGCCACAAGACGGCCAGCGTCGTCATGTCACAGGCTTTCGGCGAACCGGCCTTCCCGGTGGACACCCACATCCATCGCCTCGCCCAGCGCTGGGGCCTGACACGCGGCAGGAATGTCGTGCAGACCGAGCGCGACCTGAAACGACTGTTCCCCCGCGAGTACTGGAACCGCCTGCACCTGCAGATGATTTTCTACGGCCGCCAGTACTGCACCGCGCGCGGCTGTGACGGCCGCGTCTGCGAAATCTGCCGCACCTGCTTTCCCAATCGCAAACACCCGAAGAAATGCCACAAGCCGTAGTTCGCCGCTCATCCACTGGCAGTTCTCTACGCACGGCTCCCTCTCCACCACGGTGTATTGCGGCCGCACACGCAGGCGCTGAACGTTTGTGGACCAGCGCGGTGCGGCAGGCCGTCCCGCGCTGCAGGACACGCCATCATCGCTACAATTGCCGGCCCGGCTTTGCTATGCTACGCGGCTGCAATGAACACGCACCTACTGGGAAATTGCTGTGATTACACTCTATGGCATCAAGAACTGCGACACGGTGAAAAAAGCACGCAAGTGGCTGGATCTGCACGATATCGAGTACCAGTTTCACGACTTCCGTGAGGATGGCCTCGACGCAGATGCGGTGGCGATGTGGATAGACGAACTGGGCTGGCAGAACCTGCTCAATCGCCGCAGCCAGAGCTGGAAGGCGCTCAGTGAGGACGCGCGCGAAAATATGAATGACGAGTCGGCGCACAGGGCTGTGATGGCGCAACCGACACTGATCAAGCGGCCGCTACTGGATACCGGGCAGCAGCGCTATACTGGTTTCTCAGCGGCCAATTACGCAAAGATTTTTAATGCACACACCCTGTGAAGGGGTGGCACTGACAATGGAGATGGTATGACAGATGGCGCATTTGCCTTTGGCCTGGGTGTAGGCACCCACAACAGCAAAGGACACTGGCTGGAGGTCTTCTTCCCGCAACCACTACTGCACCCCTCACAGGCGCTGGCGACAGCCCTGCAGGCCTGCGACAACAACCGCGCGCTCAGTCGCGATGAACTGGCGGCCCTGCAGGCGGCACTGGCCGCCGCAGGCGAAAAAGCCCAGGCGCAACTGGCGGCGCAATTGCTCGACAGTGAGCGACCTGTGGTGGCGGTGTTCCTCGGCGACGACCTGCCGCCGGGCAGTGTGCCAGAGGCGTACCTGAAACTGCACCTGCTCTCACACCGGCTGGTGAAACCTCACGGCACCAATCTCGAGGGGGTGTTCGGCGCCCTGCCCAATGTCGCATGGACCAGCGAGGGTGCGATAGATCTCGAGGAGTTGCCGGCGCGCCAGCTGGCCGCCAGACTGCGCGGTGACGTGCTGGAAGTCAGCTGCGTGGACAAGTTCCCGAAAATGACCAACTACGTTGTACCGGGCGGCGTGCGTATCGCCCACACCGCGCGCGTGCGCCTGGGCGCCTACCTCGGCGAGGGCACCACCATCATGCACGAGGGCTTCGTCAACTTTAACGCCGGCACCGAGGGTCCCGGGATGATAGAGGGCCGCATCTCTGCCGGCGTGATGGTCGGCACCGGCTCCGACCTGGGCGGCGGCTGCTCGACCATGGGCACACTGTCCGGCGGCGGCAATATCATCATCTCCGTGGGCGAGAAGTGCCTGATCGGCGCCAATGCCGGTATCGGCATTCCGCTCGGCGACCGCTGTACTGTTGAGGCCGGGCTGTTCGTCACTGCCGGCACCAAGGTCACGCTGCTGGACGCCGAGGGCATGCCGGCGGAGACCGCCAAGGCCCGCGACCTGGCCGGCAAGTCCGACCTGCTGTTCCGCCGCAACTCCAGCACCGGCGCCGTCGAGTGCCTGACCAATCGCAGCGCCGTGGAACTGAACCAGGAACTGCACGCACACAACTGAGTTCAACAGCGAGTAAGCGACGTGGAAAAGACACTGGAACTCTGTTGCGACCTGATTCGCTGCGCCTCGGTCACGCCCGCGGATGCCGGTTGCCAGGCGCTGATGATGGAACGCCTGCAAGCCCTGGGCTTCCGCTGCACTGATCTGCCGTTTGGCGAGGTCAGCAATTTCTGGGCCCAGCGCGGCGAACGGGGACCACTGCTGGTCTTCGCCGGGCACACAGATGTCGTCCCCACGGGCCCGCTGGCGCAGTGGCAGTCCCCCCCGTTCGAGCCCACGGTCCGCGACGGCGTGCTGTACGGTCGCGGCAGTGCCGATATGAAAGGCAGTCTCGCAGCGATGCTGGTGGCCTGTGAGGAATTCGTGCTGGAACACCCCGACCACACGGGGCGCATCGGCTTCCTGATCACCTCCGACGAGGAGGGGCCGGCCGTCGACGGCACGGTCAAGGTACTCGACTACCTGCGGGCGCAGGACATTGCCATCGACTGGTGTGTGGTGGGCGAGCCGTCCAGTTCCCGGTCACTGGGCGACGTGATCAAGAACGGCCGGCGCGGGTCGCTTGGCGCGGTCCTGACAATCCGCGGTGTGCAGGGGCATATCGCCTACCCCCAGCTGGCCGACAACCCCATCCACCGGGCACTACCCGCACTGCATGCACTGGCGTCGGAGGTATGGGACGAGGGCAACGACTTTTTCCCGCCCACATCGATGCAGATCTCGAATATCAATGGCGGCACCGGCGCCACCAATGTCATCCCCGGCGAGATACAGGTCGTGTTCAATTTCCGCTTCTCGACCGAGGTCACGCAGGAACAACTGCAGGCACGCACGGAGCACATCCTGCAGCAGCACCAGCTGGATTACGCCATCGACTGGCAACTCAGCGGCCAGCCTTTCCTCACGCCCAGTGGCGCACTGGTTGACGCTGCGGTCGCGGCGATCAGGGAGATCACCGGCCAACCCCCGGAGCTGTCCACCGCGGGCGGCACGTCAGACGGTCGCTTCATCGCGCCGACAGGCGCACAACTGGTGGAGATCGGGCCGATCAATGCCAGCATCCACAAACTGGATGAACACGTCATCGCAGCCGACCTGCCGCGGCTGGCAGCGATCTACAAGGGTGTGATGACACGCCTGCTATTGCAGGCTGTCTAGCTGTTGCTGCAGGCCCCGGCGCGCGACCTCGCGGCTGGCTTCGGAGGGCACCACCAGCACCTGCCCTGAACCCAGCGCTTCGAGACTCGCGCTCACTACATCTTCGCTCGTCATCCAGAACTGCGGTGGCACCCGATCGGGATCGAAGGTCTCTTTTGTCATGCCGTCGTGGAACTCGGTGCGGGTGAAGCCCGGACACAGCGCCTGCACCTCAATCCCGCTGCCGGCCAGCTCGACCTGCAGGGCCTGGGAGTAGTAGTTCAGAAACACCTTGGAGGCACCGTACACCGCCCTGCCCTCACCGGAGACGAAGGACGCCAGCGAGGAGACGTTGATAATGGACCCGCCCCCGCACTCACGCATGAACGGTATCGCCGCCCGGCACAGCGTGACACTGGTATCGATGTGCAGGTTGATCATCGCGCGCTGGCCCTCTATGGGCAGTGTGTCGAAGTGTCCCAGTGCGCCAAAGCCGGCATTGTTCACCAGTATCGTCACCGGCCCCTGCTGGCGGATGGCCTCCATCGTCCTGGCCACCCCTTCGATACTCTGCAGATCCGCCTCGAGGCAGTGCATCTCCACAGTCCCGGCCAGTTCCTCGGCCAGTGCCAGCAACCGCTCCCCGCGTCTCGCCACCGCGATGATGACATCGCAGCGCGCCGCCAGCTGGCGGCAGAACTCGGCGCCGAGCCCTGAAGATGCGCCGGTGACCAACGCTGTTATTTTTTGTCCTGACATGAAAACTCCCGCAAATGATTAAAAACCCGGCGCCGTCGCGGCCCGGCTTGCACCCGGCATCACGCGCAGCGGTCGGCACCGCAGCTGCCGCCTACGCCAGTCCGCGCTGCACGTACACATCATAGCGCACCGACTTGCCGCTGATAGTATGTGAGGGCGACTGTGCGGCGAGCGCGGGCGCCCTGGCGGGCCGTTTCACCACGACCCGCGCCGCATCCTGCAACAGCGCCCACTGCAGCAGCGCCTCCGCGTCAGCCGGGGCGCTGGAGCCCTGCAACAGGCTCTGGAATAACGCCATCGCCTTTTTCACGGCCGCACTTTTGCGGCGCGGCGGGAACATCGGGTCGAGGTAGATCACGTCCACCCCCTGCTGCAGGTGGTGCTGCGACACCGCCCGTGCGTCGCCGGGGCACAATTGCATCCGCGCCACAACCCCTGCCAGCCAGGGGTCACTGCTGCCTGCCGCGGCGAGCAGGCCACTGTGCAGCAACTGTGCGATCACCGGTTCGCGCTCGCACAGCAGCACCTCACAGCCCATATCAGCAAGCACAAAGGCATCGGTGCCCAGGCCGGCCGTGGCATCCAGCACCCGCAGCGCGGATTTCTTACCCAACCCCACAGCCCTGCCGAGTATTTCACGGGCGCCGGCATAGCGGCGATGACGCATCCCGGCGCTGCCGAAGTCCACAACCACAGGGCCGGGGGCAGCGCGCCCGGTCTGCTGCAGGCGCAGCCCCCCGTCCTCGACAATCAACAGCGCGTCAGCTGTACTGCAGTGCACGGGGTCAATACCCACAGCCAGTGCCGGCAGCCCGAGTTGCTGCGCCAGGGTGGCCGCGTAGTCTGTGTCTGCGGTCGTGGCTGGCAGCAGCGCCAGTTCAAACGACCCGGATGCGGTGGGCACGGGGAAAAACGGCAGGCATCAGTTTCTGTCACGCTCCAGCATTGCCAGCAGCGTGCGGCAGTTCTCCTGGATCGCGTCCATGTAGAGGTGACGCCCCTCAAAGTGATCGGCGGCATAGCGGTGTACGCTGTTGAAGTACCCGTCCAGGCGCACATCGATCGCAGACCGTATGAATTCCGGCGTCTGGTCCAGCAACTGCTCCGGCGAGCGGTAGACAGCGCCCTTGTAACCGGCGTCGCAGCCCTCACCGGCCAGACCGCCGGCGGCAAACTCCTCATAGAGGAAATCCCGGCATTTGCGCACGTATTCGACATCGGCCATCTGCGCAATCAGGTCGGCAGTCCCCAGTAATTTCCCCAGCAGGTGCTCCTGCTCACTCGCCACCCGCACATCACGCGGGTCCACCTCGTAGCCGGTGAAATGCAGTATCCGCGAGCAGGGACCGACCATGTAATCCAGGCCGACACCCGGCAGGTAGTCGCTGACGAAGCGGATACCGCGGCTGACATGAACACGGGTATATGCCGCGCCATTCTTGTGGCGACTGTCGCGCGTGCGCCGGATGTAACCGGAATCGTGGAACAGTGCGGCGGCGATGCCAGTCATCGCCATTTCCGGCCCCAGCGCCTCACGCGGGCTGCAGTTGCGCTCGTAGCCGTCCAGCAGTCGCGCCATCGCCAGGGTCACGTCCAATACATGCTGGGCGTTGTGGTAGCGGACATCGCAGGCCCGGTAGCCAGGATAGGAGCCGCTGTAAAGGCGCCTGAAATCGCGGAACAGCACGGACAGCGGCGACAGGTCGAACTCCGGGTAGAGCACCCTAAAGATATCGGTTACGGCATCGGCGACCCGTTCCGGGTCAGACACATCGACCGTATTGCTGACATCCATATGGCCGGCTCGCTGAATATTCCCCATATAGCGATCAGTCCTCGGTGATGGTCTTGGTGACGGTCTTCTTCAGCATACCGGCCAGGTCGTCGAACAACTCTTCCGCGCTGGGCGCCGCGTCGATGGACTTCCCGCCCTGGCTGTCACCGGGTTTCACCGCCGCGCGACACGGCAGTTCATTCTGGTCCAGGCCGAGCGACAGGTTCCTGCCGGCCAGGTCGATTTCTATCTGCAGGTTGTAGGCGCAGCGCGACATGCCGTGTTTGTCGACGATGCGAAAACGTCGCGGCCGCTGTTCGCCGTCGGCATCGACCCCCTCTGTCAGGCGGCAGGAGATTGCATCGATACTCTTGCCCGACAGCAGGATGCCTTCCAGCGCCGGCAGCATGCGACTGCAGGCATTGACGAAGGTGACTGCTGAGACCGCGTTGATGGATTTGACCGCACTCGAGCCCCACCGCGCCGGTTCACAGTGAAAATCCCCGATCAGCACCTGGTTCGGTTGCGCCAGGTCCAGCATCCGCGCCAGATCGATGGTGACATCGCCGACAATATAGCTGAACACCGAGGGGTTGACGCCCTCGGCCTGGTACAGCTCGTAGTGCCCGGCGATGTGATAGCCGGTGCGGATCACCGGCACGGTGTGTCCTTTGGACGCCACCTGGGCCACCGTATTATCGGCCACCACCAGCAGCATGAACACGAACAGGTCCTGGTTGGCACTGGGGCTGAAGTCGCGGTTCCAGACGTAGTAGCCGTCGCCAGTGGTGGTGCGCGCGAAATTGATCTCGATGCCCTGTGCCAGCAGTTTGTTGTAGGCTGAGTTCATGGAATAGGACAGGCTGTTCAGCTGGCTGGCCTGTTCAAACGGTGTGTAGAGCGAGAAATCGACAATATCGAACAGGATGACCGCCCGGTTCTCAACATAGCTGAGGCCGTAGCGCTTGATCACATGCTCAACCGCCTCCAGTACCTGGGGCTCCTCGGACAGCGCGGAATCGAGCTTGATAAACGTCGGGGAGACATCCAGCCGTGCGCTGATAGCGAACAACTCCTCACGTGTCTTGCGTCGCTCGCCCGAAATCAGCTCGCGGATGAAGGCCTCGTTGGCCTTGCTCTCCTCGGGGGTGATCTCGCCGTCAGCACAGTAGTTGCCGAGGAAATAGTGCGGCACGAAGATAACCAGCACGCCGCGCGCGTCGGAGCTCCAGCACAGCACAATATTCTGGCCCATGCGCCACTGCCTGCGCAGCGTGGTTTCCAGCGCCTTGAGGTTGCCGCGCTGGACGATACTGATGGCGTTCGGCGCCTCCGGGTTGTTGCCCGCGCCCTCGCCAGCCGGTTGCCCTGACCCGCCTTTGTCACTGGAAATTGGCATGCTGAAATAGGCCTCCATGGACTGAAAGTTGTAGTGAAGTAGATCACGACTACTGGCATTATAGGTGCCAGTTGGCGTGGTAGCCACGTCTGAGCGTATTGATCCCATCACCTGCCGTGATTCCATGGTCAAAAAGGAGCACCTGTCATGCCACACCTTCTGTTTTGCCTGTTCATTGTTTCAGCGTGTTTCCTGTTCAGTGCCTGCCAGGGCTATGACGTCAAGGTTAATGACAAAGTGGTCTACGCACCCAAGCCCCTGTTCCGCGACTTCACCGTGCCCGATCCGGGCCTGAACGGCTGCCTCGAGCAGGCTATCAACGACGGCGTAATCACCGGGGCGCAGCAACTGACCACGCTCGACTGCAGTTTCGCGGGTATCGAAAACCTTGAGGGCCTCTCTACGTTCACCGGCCTGACCGTGCTGCGCCTCTCCGCCAACCAGGTTCGCAACCTGGTCGAACTCGCGACGCTGTCGCGGCTGGAAGCGCTGTACCTCGACGACAACAAGGTCGTCGACCCGGTGCCGCTGGGCCAGCTGCCGTCGCTGCGCCACCTCGATCTGTCCGGCAACCCCAAGCTGCAGTGCCCACGGCCGGGCAGCCTCGCTCAGGTGACAACCGTTATTCTGCCGAAGCACTGCCAATGACATTGCAGCCCTCCTATACCACCTGAACAAGCGCGATAGCGCAGGCTATCGCAAGCGGCGCTGGCGGTGAAGTCGGGCCCGGCATTTGCCGACAGGAACGAGAGGGAATTCACAGTTCTGGCAAAAAGGCGCCAGTGTCAGCGGGGCAACTCAGGAAGCGGCCAGATCAAGCCAGTCAAAGCCGCCGGATTGCTCCGCGAAAATCACCCTGTCGAGACTGTCCAGCACCGACAGCAGGGCACTTTCGGCCTGTGAGCGGCTGTTGTTCTTCTCACTGATGTGGGCCACCACCACATGGCGCAACTGCGCGCCATCGATCTGCCGCAGCAGGTCAGCCGCCTGCTCATTGTTGAGATGCCCCCAGTCGCCGCCGACGCGGCGTTTCAGGTGCGCCGGATAGGGACCCTCCATCAGCATCGGGAGATCGTGATTGAACTCCAGCAACAGGCTGTGGCAGCTGCGGAAATTCTCGATCACATGGGGCGTGACACTGCCGAGGTCGGTGAGTACGCCCAGTGTATGCTCGCCACAGCTGAGCCGGTACTGGCACGGCTCCACCGCATCGTGCGGCACGGCCACCGCCTTGATGGACAGCTCACCGATAACCACCGTGTCCTCACAGTTGAACAGGCACTGCCGGTAACCGCCATCACAGCGACCGGTGCTGTGGGTGCCGTGGGTGAGGTAGACAGGAATCTGGAATTTGCGGGACAGTGCGGCGACGCCGCTGCTGTGATCGGAGTGCTCGTGCGTCACCAGGATCGCGTCGAGCTGCTGCGGGTCGATACCGAGGCGCTCCAGGCGGCGCACGGTTTCACGCAGGGAGAAGCCGCAGTCGATCATGACCAGCGTATCGCCCGCTCGAACCAGCGTGGCATTGCCCTTGCTACCCGAGCCCAGGGAGGCGAATTGCACTTGCCCGCAGTCCTCCGCCGAACCTACCGCTCAGTCAATATTGCCCTTGATCATGGACAACAGTTCCTGGCCATCGCGATTGTCAAACGGGAAACTGCCGTCCTGCGGGCGCAGGTGGATGCTCACCGAGTCTTTCGACAACGCTGCCACCGTGATGACAAATGCCTCGCCGACCATCGGCTTGTCATCGTCACTGTTCCACAGTGAACCCCACCAGCTCTGCTCCTTCGCCTCGGCTTCGCCGGTAAACAGTACATAGTAAGTACCGCTGCTGCGATCCTTATCGGTTATCTGGAACGAGGCCTCCTCCAGCGCCCGACCCAGCGACGCCCAGGCGCGGTCGTACGGCAACTCCAGCTCCAGATAGCTGGTGCCATCCGGCGTTTCCAGCATCGAGATTTTGCCGCCCGCGCTGATACCCTGCTCGGCGATCATGGACACCGGCGCCGAATCGGCACTGTCGGCCATGAACTGCGAAACGGCCTGCAACATTTCAGCGGCCTGTGCCGGATCATCGGATGTCTCGGGCCAGGCGTTACTGCCCCCCGTCTGCTGCATCTGCAGTACGTGCAATTCACTGGTGCCGCGCTGAACACCCTGCTCTATGCGGAAGCGGAACCGGCTCGCCAGCGGCTCGCCCTCAACCGTCAGCCAGTTGGTCTCCATAATACCGGCCTGGGCATCGGCGCGGGCGACCTGCATGCCGGAGGCCGACATGAAATTTCGCACCTGGGGCCACACCTGCCCCGGCGCAATGCCGATCAGCGCCCAACTGGCATCGCCCAGCTTCTGGATACGCACCACTTCGGCGCCGGCACCGGCGGACAGCGGTGTCGGCCGCGGCACTTCAAACTCTCCCTGCGCCAGGAATTTATCCTCCACCGGGGGTATCACGTAGATTTCGCGCAGCGGCACACTGTTCATGCCCTCGGGCACCACGATCGGTGCAGTCTCCGGCGCCTGTTTGTAATCCTCGGAGCGGTCGCGAAAAACACCTTCATCGCCAAAAATATAGCCGCACCCGGAACTCGAGAGCAGCAGGGCGCTGACCAACACAATTTGCACGACATTACTTCGCATAAACATCAAACTCCTGCAGACTCAAGGGCATCGATAACCTGGGCGTGATAGCGCTCGTCCAGGGTCGTCAGGGGCAGGCGTATCCCCTCCCCGATCAGGCCGCGATGGAACAGTGCCCATTTGACAGGAATCGGGTTCGGCTCCAGGAACAGGGCTTTGTTCAGCGGCGCCAGCCGCTGGTTGATCACCTCTGCCCCAACCCGGTCTCCCGCCAGCGCCAGCGCGCACAACTGCGCCATCAGCGCGGGCGCCACATTAGCGGTGACGGAGATATTACCACTGCCGCCGGCCAGTATTAATTCCATCGCGGTGGGGTCATCGCCGGAGTAGACAGCGAGCCTGTCACCACAGCGCTGGATCAGGTCCACCCCGCGGGCGTGATCGCCGGTGGCATCCTTGATGCCGACAATGTTCTCCAGCTCGGCGAGGCGCAGCACAGTGTCATTGCTCATATCGACCGCGGTGCGAGCGGGTACATTATAGAGAATCTGGGGCACGGCCACAGCGTCGTTAATGGCCTTGTAATGCTCGTACAGGCCGCGCTGGGTGGGGCGATTGTAGTAGGGTGTCACCAGCAGGCAGGCATCGGCACCCGCGGCGGCCGCCGACCCGGTCAACTCAATTGCCTCGCGGGTGGAATTGGCGCCGGTGCCGGCGATCACCGGCATTCGCCCGGCGCAGTAGCGGACACAGAAGCTGATCACATCGCAGTGTTCACGGACATTGAGCGTGGCGCTCTCGCCTGTAGTGCCCACGGCACCGATCGCAGCGGTGCCCGCGGCCAGGTGCAGGTCCAGCAGCCGCTCCAAAGCGGCCCAATCGACACTGCCATCGGCCAGCATGGGGGTGACCAGGGCGACAATACTGCCGGTAATCATTGACTGTCTCCGCATCTTGAGTGTTGGGCGCAAGCTGGGCACCCGCGCTCGCCGGGGGAAAGCCCGCCATTATCCATGACAGCGGCAGGATAACAACCTTGTAGGCTAAAATGAACGATGCGGCGATACTGCCCCATCAACACAGACCTTTTCAGGAAGGAGGCATTATGACTATCAGAAAGATCATTGGCATGGCGCTGTTGCTCTGCGCCGGGTGGGTGTCCGTCCCGGGCCTCGCGGAGGAGGCTGTCGCCATCAGCGAGCCGTCCAAACTCGACCTGCAGTACATGGAGCAGCAGCGACAGCTGCTGCAGGAGCTGGCGGCAAACAATCTCGGCCGGCAGTTCAGCGGCGACCGCGAACGCGACCTCGACCTGCTGCAAACACTGCTGGACCGACAGCTGGTGCGGGGCGACCAGGTCAGGGAACTGCAGGCCATGGGCGTCATCATGGGCGACCTGCTGGCGGCAGACCTGGGCATGCACTGGGTCATCTATGAAGACCGCCAGGGACGCAGTCGGGCGCTGCGCGACCATGACAGTGACAACTACCTGTTCCCGATCACCATGATCGCCAGGCGCAGGGAGGTGGGCAATGAGACGCCGGTCGTGGAGATCTACCGGAAAGCGTACGACATCATCGACGCAAGTCGTCCGCCCGAGCGATTTGAGTAACACATGGTATTTGCCCCGAGCAGCCGGTAGACTAAATACTTTGTAATGCACTGACCAGCGACGCTCCATGAGCTCTCAGCCACCCGAGTACACACTACAACAAGAAGAACAGGACACTGCGGCGCTGGTGCTCTCCGGGGATTGGGAGCAGGGGCAACATCCTGCGGGCTTCAGCGGCCTGCGATCCGAGCTCGCCAGCCGTCACCTGACTCATCTGACGGCTGACGGCTCCTCGCTGGGTCACTGGGATTCAATGCTGATGAGCTTCCTGCTGCAGTGCCACGATTGCTGCAAGGCGCAGGGCACCGTATTTGAAACCCGCAATATGCCCTCCGGTATCGAGCAACTGCTGGCGGTGGCCACCGCCGTGGAGCCGCGCACCGAGCCCGCGAAGGCGCGCACTTCGTGGCTGTCCCAGCTCAATCCACAGCGACTGCTGCGCGAAGCCTGGGAACACCTGCAGGAGTCACTGGCCTTCACCGGTGAAGTCACGGTCGCAATGACGCGACTGGTGCGCGGCAAGGCCAATACACGCTTTGTCGACTTCATGAATTTCTGCTACCAGGCCGGGCCGCACGCGTTTGGCATCATTTCCCTGACCAGTGTGCTGGTGGGCATGATCCTGGCGTATCTGGGGGCGGTACAGCTGAAACAATTCGGCGCGGAAATCTACGTTGCCAACCTCGTCGTCATCGGTATGCTGCGGGAAATGGGCGTATTGATGACCGCGGTGGTGATGGCCGGTCGCACCGGGGCCGCCTACGCCGCCCAGCTCGGCACCATGCAGACCAACGAGGAGATCGATGCCATCACCACGATGGGCATATCCCCGGTTGAGTTCCTGGTGTTGCCGCGCATGCTGGCGCTGATTGTGATCATGCCGCTGCTGACTCTTTACGCCGACCTGCTGGGCATCATCGGCGGCGGCATCGTCGCCGGCGGCATGGGCATCGCGCCAGTCCAGTACATTATCCAGGGCGAGACCGCGCTGAGCTTCTCCCATATCGCCGTCGGCCTGCTCAAGGCGCTGGTGTTCGCCGTACTCATTGCCGTCGCCGGCTGTCGTGCCGGGATCAACTCCGGCAGGAGTTCCGCCGCGGTAGGACAGGCTGCCACCAACGCGGTGGTCACTGCCATCGTCTACCTGATCGTCGCGGATGCAGCGATCAATATTATTTTCCAGCACCTGCACATATGACAGACGCAAGCCCGCAGCCACCGCATATTGAAGTCCGTGAACTGACCATGGCGTACGGCGCCTCGGTGATACAGAGCGACCTCAATTTCACGATCAACCAGGGCGACATCTTCGTGATCATGGGCGGCAGCGGCTGCGGTAAAAGCACGCTGCTGAAGCATATGCTGGGATTGCTGCGGCCCAGCACCGGCGACATTCTGTACAGCGGCGACAGCTTTTTCCAGGCCAGCGAGGCGGAACAGGGTGCGATGCGCCAGCGTTGGGGCATCACCTACCAATCCGGCGGCCTGTTCAGCGCCATGACCCTGGCGGAGAACATCACCCTGCCGCTGGAGCTCTACACCCGCTACACGCGCGCCGAGATCAGGGATATTGTCGCCTATAAACTCGCCTTGGTGGGCCTCGCCGGGTATCAGTCCTACTACCCATCGGAGATCAGCGGCGGTATGCGAAAGCGTGCCGCGCTGGCCCGTGCGATAGCGCTGGATCCGCAGATACTGTTTTTTGATGAGCCCTCCGCCGGACTGGACCCTATCAGTTCGCGTCTGCTGGATGAGCTCATCGTGCAGATCAAGGAGTCCATGGGCGCCACGGTCGTCATGGTCACCCATGAGCTGCCCAGTATTTTTGCGATTGCGAACAACTCGGTGTACCTGGATAACATCACCCATACCATGATCGCCTATGGCGATCCGGCAGAGCTGCGAGACCACAGTACCGTACCGGTAGTGAGGCAGTTCCTGACCCGCAGCGCTGCAGCCGACATTGAGGACAAGCCATGAGTGAAAAACCACAAACTGTCGCCATCGGCGCTTTTGTTATCGGCGCCAGCCTCATCCTTCTCGTGACCCTGCTGTTCCTGCTGGGCTCGGGGTTTGGCAGCAAGGAAAAGGTCGTCATGGTATTCGACGGATCGGTGAAAGGGCTCAATATCGGGGCACCGATGGCACTGCGCGGGGTAAAGGTCGGCGAGGTCACCGACATCGACCTGATACTGGACTCGTCAAAAACCAATGTCATCATGCAGGTGGAGGCAAATTTTGATGCGGAGAACATCCATCGCAAGGGTATTGCCGATGTCGACCTCACCGAGGAACTGATCTCACGTGGCATGCGCGCGCAGCTCAACAGCCAGAGCCTGCTCACCGGGCTGCTGTATATCGAGCTGGATTTTTATCCCCAGAGCGCACTGAACCTGGTCGATATCGATTCGCCCTATCTCCAGCTCCCCACCGTGCCCACCGATCTGGAGCGCATTACCAAAAAACTGCAGGACATCGATATCTCCAAGCTCACCGATGAGCTGGAGAGCATCAGCAACGGCGTCAATACCCTGATCAACAGCAAGGAGTTCCAGAACCTGCCTGCGCACCTCACCAGCACACTCGATTCCGTGCGCGAGTTGAGCGCGCAGATGAAGGAGCAGTTGGCAAGCACCGGACCCAAACTGAACACCGTACTGGATGAGACAGCCCAAACGGTGGCCTCGGCCAACAGCCAGCTGCCCAAGCTCACCGCGCTCGTCGAGGGCAACCTGAAGACACTCAACAGTGCGATCGCGGCGTTCGAACAGGGCATGTCCGGTATCGACGGGCTGGTGTCACCGGATTCTGCCACGCTGTACCAGCTGAATTTGGCGCTGCAGGAAATGACCCGTGCCGGCCGCTCCCTGCAATCGCTGGCGAACACACTGGAAGCACAACCCGAGTCACTGATTCGGGGCAAGAGCGGAGAAGAATGATGACCAAGAATATCCTGTCACTGGCCCCGGTGTTGGCAATGGCATTACTGCTCACGGGCTGCGGCAGCAGCCCCGCCAACCACTACTACCTGCTGACCGCGCACGATTTCCCGGTCACCGTGAGTGAATCGCCCTCGGTGGGCGTGGGCCCGATCGTCGTCCCCGAATACCTGAACCGCAAAAGCATGGTGTACAACCGCGCGGGCAATGCCCTGCAGGTCGCCAGCCTCGACCTGTGGGCGGAACCGCTGGCCGACGGCATCCAGCGAGTGGTGGTACTGAACCTGACGGGACTACTGAACACCCAGGACGTGCAGTATTTCCCCTGGCATCCCAAACGTGCACCCGAGTACGGGGTCAAGGTCAACATTTTGCAGCTGGAGGCCGCCGATCAGCAGGTGTCGCTGACCGCGGAGTGGCTGGTCTACCACCCGGCGAGCTCGGAGACGGTGCAGCGGCGCATCAGTAAACTGCAGTCGCCGCTGCCGGCGGGTGACACCGAAGCGGCACAGGTGGCCGCAGCGTACAGCGATCTGCTGTACCAACTCAGCGATGTGATCGCCGGCGCCATCCGATCGACACAGGGCGATCCCGGCGCGGCGAACTAGCGGCGTCCCGCAGGTTGCGGGGTGGCCACCCGTCGCCCGCTAGAAATCGTCCGGGCGCAGCATGGCGTCAGAGCCGCCATCGACGAAAAAGATTGAACCGCAGACATAACTGGCGGCGTCACTCAACATGAACCGCATGACATTGGCGATATCAGCGGGCTGGGCGGTCCTCCCGACCGGGACCGAGTCGCCAAACTCTTTCATCACACTGCCGAGCTCGGCATCGGCGTATACGCGCTCGGTGAGCGGTGTCATGGTGATGCCGGGCGCCACCGCATTGAGACGCACGCCGGCGGCGGCGTACTCCACCACATGCCGGCGCATCCACAGGGTGAGCGCGCGTTTGGAACCCGCATAGGCGGTGTGGCCATCGCGGCCTTCGATGTCGCTGCAGGCCGCATCCTCATCCCCCGCCAGGCAGGCGGCGACATAAGGATCGTCGCTGGCAACCATGGGCGCGGAGTTGGAGGACACAAACAGCACACTGCCCCGCTTCTTCTCCAGCAGATCGCGCAGGCCCTGCACGGTCGCAATCACGGCGAAGTAGTTCACCCCGGTGATCAGCGACAGCGGCTTAGCCACCGGCGGCAGACCGGCACAGGGTATGAAGCCGTCGAGGCCATCCGGCGCCAGTGCGCGCACACCCTCAATCGCCGCCTGTCGCCCCTCCGCCGTGGACAGGTCGGCCACAACATCGCCCTCCTTGATATCCACTGAAATCACGGTGTGGCCATCGTCCAGCAGCTGTTGCCGCAATTGCGCGCCGATGCCGGTGGCGCCGCCTGTCATTGCATATGTACGCATAGTCAATCCTGTTATATCGCATTGTGAGGTGTCACGATTCTGACCAGTGCCGGCGATTTCTACCAGTGTTGTGGCCGGCAGAATGTGCCCGCCGGCCAATTTTTAATACCGCTGCGCGCAACTTTCAGGCTTCGGCCTCACGCCAGACACCGCCAGCGCCCCGCTACTGCCCCGCCAGGCGCACCGGCTCGCCCTGCCCCGCCATAGCCGCCGGGTCCTTGTTGCGGGCATTGCTCACCGCCCGCGGCAGCGGTGCCAGCAGCAGCGGCACCTTCAGTTCACTGCGGAATATGCCGTCATCGGGGGCAATGGCGTGCCGGTTATCCAGCCATCGCGCTATCTCATCCGCGGCGAGGAGGACCGGCATACGGCTGTGCCAGGGTTCGAAAGCCGGCGCCGCCGCTGTCGTCACCAGCGTACAGGATAACAGCGGCGCATCACCGCCCTCCCAGACGTCCCACAGCGCCGCTACGGCGAGCGCCTGCTGCTCATTGGTGATCAACCAGGGCTGCTTGCTGCCGTGCTCGGTGCGCCACTCGATAAAACTGGTCATCGGCACCAGGCCGCGCTGGCGCCGGAAAGGGCCCCGGAAAGCCGGGCTCTTGGCCAGCGTTTCACTGCGCGCATTGAACATGGCGTAGGCCTGGCTCACCTCCCTGGCCCAGGAGGGTGTCAGCCACCACCGCGCCGTGTCCACCGCGCACCCCCGCTCGCCCGCCCGGACCAGGGGCACCTGCTCGGTCGGCGCCACGTTCACCGCCTCCGGCAGGGACAGGTCGACACCCAGCTGCCGCAGCAGCTGCTGCAGCCCGGGCGTATCGATGACATTGAAGCGGCCGCACATGGCTGCACTGTGCCCAAAGTCCCGCGGCAGGGCAAGCACAGGTCTGGCATAGTAGACCCGACAGCGCTTGTCCCGGCACGACAGAATGCGCCCTTGCCTGTGTCCGGCGAGCAGTAGTACCCTGTGCAACGTTTTTTCCGGGAGTCAATCATGAGCCAGAAACCACAGGTCCCCGCCATCGAAGGCTGGCACACCATGGCGGCAAAACCGCATTTGATCGGCACGCAGTGCGAGCATTGCGGCACCTATTTTTTCCCCAAGCAGAATGACTACTGCCGCAACCCGAACTGTGACAGCACCGATTTCCGCGAGGTCGAGTTGAGCCGAACCGGCACGATCTGGAGCTACACCAACGCCTGTTACAAGCCGCCGGCACCGTTTGTTGCACAGGAGCCCTTCCAGCCCTACGCGATTGCGGCCGTGCAGCTGGAGCAGGAGCAGATGGTGGTGCTCGGGCAGGTCGTCGAGGGCGTATCGGTGGAAGACCTGAAGGTCGGGATGCCGATGGAACTGGTGCTGGAAGCCCTGCACGAGACCGACGACGACATCAAGGTCACCTGGAAATGGCAACCCCTGGCGCAGTAGTCGCCGACAGAATCTGGAGCAACACGTTATGTCCAAAGAAATTGCCATTCTCGGCGTCGGCATGCACCCCTGGGGCAAATGGGGTCACAATTTTGTACAGTACGGCGTCGCCGCGGCCCGCGAGGCGCTGGCCGACGCCGGTGTGCCCTGGCAGGACATCTCATTCGTGTCCGGCGGCGCCACCATCCGCTGTGGTTATCCCGGCTATGTCGCCGGCGCCACTTTCGCACAGGCGCTGGGCTGGCAGGGCGCGGAGGTCAATACCTCCTACGCCGCCTGCGCATCCGGCTCGCAGGCACTGGCAGCGGCGCGCAATAAAATCCTTTCCGGCGAGTGCGAAGTGGCGCTGGTAGTCGGTGCCGATACCACGCCGAAAGGCTTCCTCGCCCCCGCTGGCGGCTACCGCCCGGAAGACCCGGACTGGGTGCGTTTCTACCTGGGCATCACCAACCCGACGTATTTCGCGTTGTACGCGCGGCGGCGAATGGACCTCTACGGTGACACGCTGGAAGACTTTGCCGCGGTCAAGGTCAAGAACTCCCGCGTCGGCAGCAAAAACCCGAGGGCGCGCTATCGCAAGTGCTTCTCAGCCGAGGATGTCGCGGCATCGGCCATGGTCGCCGACCCGCTGCGCCTGATGGACATCTGTGCCACCAGCGACGGCGGCGCGGCCATTATTGTGTCCAGCCTGGAATACGCCCGCAAGATCGGCAAGGGCGATGCACCGCGGGTGGCGGCCATCTCCACCGTGACCCCGACCTTCGCCAGCAGCGTGGTAGAAATGCCCGATATCGCCACGGATTCGGCGGCGGCAGCCGGTGTCGAGGCGCAGGCCTACCGCGCCAGCTTGCCGGTCAAGGCCTATGAGGAAGCGGGACTCGGCCCCTCCGATATCGATCTGGCCGAGGTGTACGACCTGTCCACCGCGCTGGAGTTGGACTGGATAGAAGATCTGCAACTGGCCCCCCGGGGCGAAGCCGCAGCGCTGCTGCGCGCCGGCGACACCGCACTGGGTGGCAGAATACCGGTGAACGTCTCCGGCGGTCTGGCCTGCTTCGGTGAAGCCGTGCCGGCCCAGGCGCTGTCGCAGGTCTGCGAGCTGACCTGGCAGTTGCGCGGCCAGGCGGGCGACCGCCAGGTGCAGGGTGCGAAAGTCGGCATCACCGCCAACCAGGGCCTGTTCGGCCACGGCAGCTCGGTGATTGTGAAAAAATAAGCCGGCGGCGGGCCGCTCAGGGCTCCCGCACCGAGGCCTGTTTCAGGAAGGCGATCAAATCCGCCCGCTGCTGTGCATCGGGCACGCCCAGGCTCATCATCGTGGAGTCGGGGAACTTCGCCATCGGGTTCTCCAGCCACACAAACATCAACTCCGGCGTCCACACAAAGCGGGCCTGCCTGAACGCCTCGGAGTAATAGTCAAACCCGGGCTGCTTACCCACCACCTTGCCGAATATTCGGTGCAGGTTCGGGCCGTTATTGTGCCCCATCGCGGCCTCCGCATAGTGACAGGTGCGGCAGGGGCCGAACACCAGCCTGCCCCGGTCCGGATCGCCCGGGGGCATGGTCTGCTGCGCCATCGACGGCACCCCGACCAGCAGCCCTGCAGCCAGTAACAGCGCCACGCGAAACCGGCTCACGCCGCCACCCCCACCGCTGCCGCACGGCCCGCGCGCCGACCGAAAAACGTACAGTCACCCACTGACAACCCACTGGCGATGTAGGGTGCCGTCGGTATCCCCGCCGTGTTCCTGCCCGCCGCGTAAAGGCCGGGAATCGTGTCATCGAAACTGTTCAGCACCTCGCCATCGACGGTGGTATGCAGGCCGCCGAACGTATGCGCGGGGAAAAAGGCCTGTGCCGTCGACAGATCCCAGGCCGTATACGGCGGCCCCTGCAGCGGTCGCAGATAGGCGCGACTCTTGCGGAACATCGGGTCCTCACCATTGGCAGCGTGCAGGTTGTAGTAAGCCACGGTATGCTGCAGCGCACCGCGGGGAAACGCCAGTTGCGCGGCGATGTCACCTATCGTATTGGCCTCGGCCACCGGCAGGAAATTGTCCTGGTGGAAGGTGAAACTGCTGTCGCGGTCGGTGATCAGCCAGGCGCGCCCCTGCTGGTGATACGCGATGGCATCCCCGAGCACGCCGTGGTAGGACTCCTCCGAAATAAACCGCTGCCCGGAGGCGTTCACCAGGATGCCGGACAGGACATACTCCGGCGGATAGATGGGAGCGATGGCGAAACCCTCGTTCATCCGCAGGGCCGCGGCACCGACACCAATCCCCATATTGATACCGTCACCGTGGTCATCGGCATTGCCCCACGGCACCGAGCAGTCGTATAACTGCGGCGCATAGCGCCTGAGCATCGCCCGGTTGTGGATAAAACCACCGCAGGCCAGCACCACGCCACGGCGCACGGCAATCGCGCGCTCCTCGCCATCGAGGGTGACGATCACTCCGGCAATACGGCCATCGCTCTCCGTCACCAGGCGCTGGGCGCGCACCCGGCCCTGCAGCTTCACCCCGAGCGCCCGCGCCTGCGACAACAGCGCCTGCATCAGCCGCCGCCCGCCATTCATACCGTCGATGCCGGGGACATGCCCGCGAGGCGCCGGCACCGCCAGTTCGCGCGCCGGCCACGCCTGTTCGGTGCCAGAGAAATACAGTGACTCATCGCCCATCGGCAGCCCCTTGGCCAGCGTGAGCTTGTCGGTATAGGGAATCCCCTGTGCCAGCAGCCAGTCAAAATGCTCGACACTGCCCTCGCAGTAGAGCTGGATCTTGTCCAGTGGCGGGTGTACGCCACCGACCAGCGAGATGAAGCGGTACATCTGCTCGACGCTGTCCTCCACCTTCAGTGCCCGCTGCAGCGCAGTGCCACCGCCGGCGTAGACCACACCACCGGACATCGCCGAGGAGCCGCCAAACTGTGACAGCGACTCAATCAGCAGCACATTCGCACCCGCCATCCGCGCCTCAATGGCTGCACTGACCCCGGCCGCGCCGGAGCCGATCACCAGCACACCGGTATGCATATCCCAGGCTTTGATCGCAGAACTCGGCAGCGCCGCTGCGCCGGCCGCGACGGTTGCCGCCGCCGTAGCAGTGAGCCCCCGCAGCAGGCCGCGTCGGGTGACGCCGGTTTCGGTGATGTCTTTCGTCACTGCTATCCCCTGCGCACCTTCAGGCCTGCCGGATATACTTCAGGTGATTGTCGATCATATAGAGACGGTGGCGCCCCCCTTCGGCATCGATTGCAAGCTGCTCATACCCCGCATCGCCCTCGTACAGGAAGCAGATGCCATTGTCGATACCGACCATACGCGGGACGTACATTACCGCATCGCGGTTCCCCATGCGTTCCCGGGCCTGTGCACAGCTGTCGCAATCGGCGATGTCAGCGAGGCTGACATAGGTCGGCGGCATCAGGCGCAGCGGGTGATCGTCGTCCGCCGCCTCGCGCAGCGCGGTGACCGGACTGAGCCAGCGGTGCAGCGATATCTCTCCGCCGTCGACCACCACCTGCTGGCCGTCCTCCAGGATGGCGAGGAAAAACCAGGTGGCAAAACGCCGTTTGGCTCCTTCCGGCGTCGTCCAGTGGGACAGGTACACCAGCTGCTCGGCGCTGATATCCAGCCCGGCTTCCTCGCGGGTCTCACGGATTGCCGCATTGACGGCGGCGCGATACGCATCGCGATCCCCGGGATAGTCTGCCTCGTCGACTTTGCCGCCCGGAAACACCCACATACCGCCCATATGCTGGACCGTTTTGTTGCGCTGAACCAGCAGCGCCTCCAGGCCAGCGCTGCCGTCGCGCAGCAACACCACCGTGGCCGCGGGATATACCGGCTCTACAATATCACTGGTCTCGAGCACGCAAATACCTCTTCTACTACGAAATGGCGCAGTCTACTGCCACTGCCTGTCGGGTCTGGGCCGGTCACCGGAACGCCCCGGAATATCAGGGGAAAAAGCGGCTGATGGTATCGAGCACACACGCGGGGCGGTCACCCCCCTCGATCTCGATCGTCATGCGCACCACGACCTGCACGCCGCCCTTGACCTCCTCGGCGCTGAGGATTTCGCCGCCGCCGCGGATCCTGCTCCCCACCGGCACCGCCGCCGGAAATCGCACCTTCTCACAACCGTAGTTGACCCCCATGGAGGTGTTCTCGACACGCATGATTTGCGGCAGGAACAGGTTGGCCATCGACAGGGTGAGATAACCGTGGGCAATCGTCTTGCCAAACGGCCCCGCAGCCGCCTTAACAGGGTCCACATGGATCCACTGGTGATCACCGGTGGCGTCGGCAAAACAATCGATGCGCTGCTGGTCAATCTCCTCCCACTCGCTGTAACCCAGATGCTGGCCCACGGCGGCCAGCAGCGCCGCCGGATTTTCAAATATCGTTGTCATAGCTCTCTGTCCACTGATTTGGAAACGACCGACACTATACCATCGGAAAACGCGACTTTGACCGCAGATTCAGGGATGAACCGCGGATGTTCATTACCAGTATTTAACAGTTTTCAGGCGGCGAAATATGGTATAACTGCGCCCCTTGAAGCTTGGTGGTCTGCCTCTGGTGTGTCTTCGGCGTCCAATTCTCACGCACTCATTCTGGTAGCTATTGTGATCTCAAGAAAAAAGCAAGTTCTGGTCTCAGTTGTGCTGCTGGCGGTCGCAACCGGTATCACCACGCTGCTGTACCTGAATCGCCCCCCTGCCAGTATCGCCGAACCCGCTCACCAACCGGTCTCCGTCGACGTCGCTGAAGTGGTCAAGGAAAACCTGCGCATTGAAGTGCAGGCCCAGGGCACGGTGTCCCCGATGCAGGAGACCTCCATCCTGTCCGAGGTTAACGGGCGTATCATCGAGGTCTCGCCCTCGTTCGCCGTCGGCGGTTTCGTCACCAAGGGCGAGGTGATGCTGCGCATCGACCCCCGCGATTACGAGACCAACCTGCTGCGCGCGGAGGCCGCCCTGAAGTCGGCCCAGAGCAACCTCGCCCAGGAAAAAGGCCGGGCCCAGGTCGCGGAGAGGGAGTGGCAGAAACTCCCCACAGGCAGCCAGCGCAGCCAGGAGGCAAAGGATCTCTACCTGCGCAAGCCACAGCTGGAACAGGCGCAGTCGCAGATGCTGGCGGCGCAGGCGGACCTCAACACTGCCCGCGACAACCTCGAACGGACCCGCATCCGGGCGCCCTATGACGCGCTGATCCGGGACAAGCATGTCGAACTGGGGCAGTTTGTCGCGGCCGGCAGTCCGCTGGCGGATATCTTCTCCGTGGAGTATGCCGAAATCCGTCTGCCCATCCCGCAGAACAAGCTGGCTTATCTGGAGCTTCCCGGCCTGGAGGGCACCAACGACGGCTCACCGATTGATCTCTACACCGATGTCGGCGGTGAGGTAAAGCACTGGACAGCGCAACTGCACCGCACCGAAGGTGTGTTCGACGAGCGCTCCCGTGTGCTCTATGCAGTCGCGCGCATCAAGGATCCCTACGCCCGGCACAAACCGGGAACCGAGCCACTCAGGATCGGCACGTTCGTCAATGCCAACATAGAGGGCCGGGAACTGGCCGACATCGTGACACTGCCCCGCTTTGTCATGCGCGCCGGCAATAACCTGTGGGTGGTGGACGACAGCGGCCACCTGCGCAATCGCCAGGTGACCCTGCTGCGCACGGGCGGCGACGTCGTCTACGTCAGCGATGGTCTGGACAATGGTGACAGGGTGTCGCTGACGACACTGGACAGCTCCTTCGACAGCTCCGAAGTACAGATACAATCCAGCACACCGACCAACCAGCTGGACCAACACGGCCGCCCGAAATCACTGCCGGACACCAAGAAAGTGGATAAAGTGACCGCCGCGGTTGAGCCTGCAGAAAGTAACGGCGAGGGCGGCTGATGCACCAGCCGCCCAACAAGAAAGGGATTATCGCCTGGTTCGCGCACAACCCGGTCGCCTCCAACCTGCTGATGCTGATTATTATCGTGGTGGGCCTGGGCTCAGCGTTCACGATACAGCGCGCAATGTTTCCCGCCATTGAAATCGAAGTGATTTTTATCAATGTGGCCTACCCCGGCGCGGCACCCGAGGAGGTTGAACAGGGCGTGGTGCTGAAAATTGAGGAGGCCATCAACGACGTCGAGGGCATCAAGCGCGTCGAATCCGACTCCTTCGAATCCGGTGCGCGAATCATGATCGACCCGCGCGACGGTGTGGACCTCACCAAATTGATGGCCGACATCCGCAACCGGATTGACGGCATACAGCATTTTCCGCAGGAAGCCGAAAAGCCTATCGTCAGCCAGCCCGAGGTCATGTTCCCGGCGCTGACCCTGCAGCTGTCCGGCGACATCGACGAGCGCAGCCTGAAATCACTGGCTGACGATATCCGACGCGAGTTGCTTACCTATCCGGAAATCTCCGGCGCTACGGTGGTCGGCGCCCGCGACTACGAAATAGCGATCGAGATATCCGAACCGCTGCTGCGCGAGTACCACCTCACCCTGGGCGACGTTGCCAATATCATCTCCGCGTCCTCACTGGATCTGCCCGCCGGCTCCGTGCGCACAGAGAACGGCGAAATCATGCTGCGCACCACAGGCCAGGCCTACAACCAGCAGGAGTTCGAGAGCATTGTCCTGAAGACCTGGCCGGACGGCACGCGCCTGTTGCTGGGCGATATCGCCACAGTGGCGGACGGCTTCGTCGACGCAGCTGGCTTTGCCGCATTCAACGGTGTCTACTCACTCGGTATCAATGTGTTTGCGATGGGCACCCAGGACATTATCGAAACCGCCGATGCCGCCAAGGCCTTCGTCGCAGAGCGCACCGGGCATCTGCCACAGGGTGTCACGCTGGATGTCTGGAATGACGCCACCTACTACCTCGAGGGCCGCCTCGGCATGATGGTGAAAAACCTGGCGATGGGTGCGCTGCTGGTCTTCATCATCCTGGCCCTGTTTCTGGAGATCAAACTGGCGTTCTGGGTCATGATGGGAATACCGGTGTGCTTCCTCGGCGCAATGGCGATGATCAACACCCCCTACATCCACGCCAGCCTGGACATGATCAGTATTTTTGGCTTCATTCTGGTGCTCGGTATCGTCGTCGATGACGCGATCATCATGGGAGAGAGTGCATACAGCGAGCAGGAGAAATCCGGGCACAGCGTAGAGAGTGTGGTGCGCGGCGTCTATCGCGTCTCCACCCCGGCCACATTCGGGGTGCTCACCACAATTATGGCGTTTTTGCCCACACTGTTTGTACAGGGTGTGTTCGGTGCCTTTCCCGCAGCCTGCGGCTGGGTTGTGATCCTCTGCCTGTGTTTTTCGCTGGTGGAGTCCAAGTGGATTCTCCCGGCGCACCTCGCGCACAGCAAACCCACTAAAAATCGGCTGTTGCTGCGCATCGACCGCGTGCAGGAAGAAGTGAACTGGCTGCTCTACCATTTCGTGATGTACCGCTACAAACCCTTCATGATCAAGTGTGTCAGCAATCGCTATGTGACCCTGGCGTTCTTCATCTCACTGTTGATCCTGTCCTGCGGATTGCTGGCCGGCGGCGCGGTACGCACAGTGCTGTCTCCCGACACCCCCGGCGAGTTCCTGCAGGTTGAATTGCGCATGGCCGAAGGCGCTGCCGAAGCGCGAACGCTGGAAGCCGTGGCCAAAATTGCAGCGGCGTTCCACACCATGGAGGAGCGCTACCGCCGCGAGAGCGGGACAGACGAGCGCCTGCTTAACCACATGGCCACCTATGGCTACGACCGCATCAACGGCCGTATCGACGTCGAACTGACCAAAGAGGACGAACGCACCATCAGCACCCGCGATGTGCAGGAGATGTGGCGCCAGGAGGTTGGCCGGATTCACGGCGCGGAGGTGTTCGCCATCCGCAGCGCCGACGGCCCCCAGATGGGTCCCTCAATCGCCTTTGACCTGATGCACAAGGATATCGACACCCTGCGCGAGGCGGCGACAGACCTGGAAGAGGCGATGGGCCACTACACCGGCATCTACGATATCCGCAATGGCGTCAGCGACACCGCCGACGAATTCCACCTGGAGTTGTTACCGGAGGCGGAGTCACTGGGCATCACGCGCTATGACCTCGGCAGCCAGGTGCGGCACGCGTTTTACGGGGCCGAGGCACAGCGTGTGCAGCGCGGCATCGATGAAATCAAGGTCATGGTGCGCTACCCGAAAACAGACAGGGAAAACGTCAACAGCCTGAACAATATGTTTATCCGCACCCCGTCCGGCGACGAGGTGCCGTTTGAGACAGTGGCACGCCTTGAGGTGAAGCAGGGTCTGCTGAAGGCGACCCGCATCAACTACCAGCGCGCCGCGGAGATCACCGCCGAGGCGAACAAGCGGGAGGTCGAACCCGACAAGGTCATCGCCGATATAGAGGCCAATGTACTGCCGGCCCTGCAGAAGAAATACCCGGGGCTGCGCTACGCCATTTCCGGCATGGCCGAGGAAGAGTCCAAGATGGCAGTCAGTATGATGGTAGGGTTTCCACTGGCCCTGTTCGGTATCTACGCGCTGCTGGCCATCCCGACCAAATCGTATCTACAACCGCTGATCATCATGGGGGTGATCCCGTTTGGCATGATTGGGGCGATCTTCGGCCACTGGGTATCCGGCTACCCGCTGAGCATGATGTCGCTGATGGGTGTAATCGCCCTGAGTGGTGTCGTGGTCAATGACAGCCTGATCCTGGTGGACTTCGTCAACAAGGCTATCGCCGATGGCGTCGACCGTTTCAACGCCGTGATCGACGCCGGAACGCGGCGCTTCCGGGCCATTCTGCTGACTTCGCTGACGACGTTTTTCGGACTGATCCCGATGCTGTCCGAGCGCACCGCCCAGGCGGAGATGCTGGTCCCAATGGCCATCTCGCTGGCCTATGGCATCGTGTTCGCTACCGTGATTACGCTGCTGCTGATTCCCTGCCTCTACATGATCCTGGAAGACCTCGCCAGCTGGCGGGCAGGCAGGGAAAACTCATCGGGCGACGCGGTGGCGCAGAGCTGACAGCGACGGCTAGCGAATCGCCCCGCAACTGATACACCGCATATAGAGGTTAGCCGGGTCCTGTAATGCACCCAGCTCCCCTACCGCCTCGCGCACTGGCCCCAACAGTCCCGACAGCGCCACGCTCAGACCATCGCCACCCCAGACATGGAGATCGAGGCTGCCGACACTTTTGGCCAGTTGTTTCATCAGCATATCGCGCGGCGACAGCGGCGGTTCGACATACTCGATCTCATAGTCGCTCACATTGGCAAGCTTCGCCGCCGCGGCGATCGCGTCCTGCAGGCTGCCGACATTGTCGATCAGCCCGGAATCCAGCGCATCCTCCGCACACCAGACACGGCCCTCAGCCAGCGGCTTGACCTGCGCCAGGCTCATACCGCGACCCTGTGCCACAATATCCAGAAAGCTCCTGTAGGCAAAATCCACATTGCTGTTCAGCGCAGTCACCACCTCGGGACTCAGGTTCCTGTCGGCGCGCAGCGAGCCGGCCAACTCCGTGGTACCAACGCCGTCGGTGTAGATACCTACGCGCTGTAACAGGTTCTCAAAGGTCGGAAACACGGCGAAAACGCCGATACTGCCGGTGATTGTCGCGGGCGTGGCCCAGATTTCATCCGCCTCGGCCGCGATATAGTAGCCACCGGAGGCCGCCACAGCCCCCATGGATACCACTACGGGGATCCCCATTCCCTGTGCGTGCAACAGTTGCTGCCGGATGATCTCCGAGGCGAACATACTGCCGCCGCCGCTATCGACCCGCAGCACAATGGCCTTGACGCCGTCCGCCTCCACCGCGCCGCGAATCAGGCGCGCCAGGGAGTCGCCACCAATTGTGCCGGGGGGCTGGTCACCGGGCACAATATTGCCCTCAGCAGTGATCACCGCGACGCGATCGGCCTCGGTGCCGCCCAATTCCAGCGGCCGCTTGCGCGCCACATAGCGCTCGAACTCGATCGCCTCGTACAGCCCGTCGTCATTGCTTGCACCGACCAGTTCCACCAGGTACTCATTGCCCTCGCGGCGGCCCAGCAATTCATCCACCAGCCCGGCTTTCAGTGCTGCCTGCGCCGCATCCCCTCCCTCGCTGAGCAGCCGCTCGGCGTAATGGTTGACGAAGTCATCCACCGCGCCGGGGGGCAGCTTGCGCTGGCTCTCCACCAACCGCGTGTACTGCCCCCACAGGTTGTCCAGCCAGCGCCGGGTGACGCGCTTCTCCCCCGGCGACATATCATCGCGGATAAATGGCTCCACCGCCGACTTGTGGTCGCCGGCGCGAAAGATATGGACATCCACCGAGAGCTTTTCCAGCGCCTGGCGGAAGTAATTGTTGTAGTTGCTGTATCCCTCCAGCGCCACGCCGCCCATCGGATGCGAGATCACCGTATCCGCGTAGCTGGCGAGCAGGTATTGATCCTGTGTGTAGTAGTCACCGATCGCAATAATGGGCTTGCCCGCAGCGCGAAAGCGCTCCAGTGCGGGGAGGATTTCCTGCGTTTTGCTGATGCCCACGTAAACGAGGTTGTCCAGTTCCATTACCAGCGAATTGATCGCGGGGTCGCTGGCCGCGTAATCGATAGACTCGATCAGGTCGCGCAGCAGTACCTCGTGACTGGCTGGCGAGGGCTGCACCATCAGCGCCTGCAGCGGATTGATCTCCGATCGCTGGTCGACGACCCTGCCACTCACGTTCAGCAGCAGTGCGGCTTTCTCGGGCAGCGGCTCCGGCGTGCCCCCGATATAAACGAAGTAGATAAGTGCGATCATCACCAGGAACAGGATGTTTGACATCGCCAACCTGATACGGGTGATGGCTCGCCATATTCCTGCCAATATGCGACGCAACAGCGACGGTTTACTCATACCTGATCTCCACTACCGGATTGAGACACCGGCGCCTCACGCAGCTCGCGAGCGCGCCAGCGCACGTACAACATGGCGGCATTAAAAAGTACCACGACGGCAATCAAACCAAGGATCACCAGCGCGCTGTCGGGCTGTGCGAAAATGCGCTGCACCAGCACCAGAAAATACCCCAGACAGACGAAACACAACCAGATAAAACTGCGCAAATTGTCTTTCAGCATACCGGGCAGGAACAGCAACAGGGGCAGCAACTTCAGCACCCAGATAAACCAGGGTGCCTGGTGGATTCCTGCATCCACAGCCTGCTGCAGCAGCAGCACCAGCCAGCTCAGCCACGTCAGCCGGGCTGCGGTCGAGCGCAGCGAGGCGCTCACGGGCCGACTCGCGTGGCAAGGCGCGCCACCCGCTGGCCGAGAGCCCGGCACAGGCTCACCTCGGTGTCATCCAGCGGCCGCTTGTTGTCACTGCCGGCCCAGTGTGATGCACCATAGGG
The DNA here is from genome assembly GCA_020443425.1 of Halioglobus sp. GTDB lineage: Bacteria > Pseudomonadota > Gammaproteobacteria > Pseudomonadales > Halieaceae > Marimicrobium. Next base: position 21,487 of record JAGRIE010000009.1, on the reverse strand, counting down.
CGTTCCGCCCGAACCGGTCGTCATCAAGCCGGGCTCACTGTAGGGTAGCCCGGCGATGAGCATGCCGTGGTGCAGCAGGGGCAACAGCATACTGAGCAGTGTCGATTCCTGGCCGCCGTGCAGACTGGAGGTCGAGGTGAACACAGCGGCGGGCTTGTCGATCATTGCACCACTGAGCCACAGCGAAGACGTTTGATCCAGGAAATATTTCATCGGTGCGGCCATATTCCCGAAGCGGGTCGGGCTGCCCAGCACCAGCCCGGCGCAATCTCGCAGGTCAGCCAGTTCGCAATACAGCGGGCCCTCGGCGGGGATATCCTCCTCGGTCTGCTCGCAGTTTGCCGAGATTGCCGGCACGGTGCGCAGGCGGGCACTCACGCCGGCGACCAGTTCCACACCGCGTGCAATATGCTGCGCCATCCCGGCGGTGGCACCCTGCCTGGAGTAGTACAGGACCAGCACATAGGGTTGCGCCATCAGTCGAGCAGCGCCAGTGCGTTCTCAGGAGGCCGGCCCAGCACCGCTTTGCCGCCGCGGACTACGATGGGACGCTCAATCAGCTTGGGGTGCCTGGCCATCGCCGCGATGATATCGGCTTCACTGGAGTCCTTGTCCAGGCCACTGGCCTTGTAGTCGGCCTCGCCACGGCGCACCAGTTCTGCGGCGGAAATGCCCAGCTTTTTCAACAGCGCCTTGATCAGGGTGCTGTCGGGCGGGGTCTCCAGATAGAGCACGATCTCCGGCTCTACGCCGTTTTCCTGCAACAGCGCCAGGGTATTGCGCGACTTGGAACATCGGGGGTTGTGGTAAATGGTTACTGCACTCATATCTACATTCCGCTGTGGTGTTGGAAGCCGGTGAATCGCGGCAGAGTATAACAAACCTTTGGCCCTGTCTCGCTGCGCCGGACCGGGTATCGCCCCAAAGTGCGGACCTGTTATCTCTATGCAGGGGGCTGGCAGTTCATGCCATAATGCCGGCATGAAGTTTCCCACACCCACATTCGGCGAAGCGGGACGCCGCATCCGCTACCTCGTCACGCGCTTCCTCGCGGATCGCTGTTCGGAAAATGCCGCTGCCCTGACCTATATGAGCCTGTTCGCGCTGGTACCGCTGCTGACCGTGCTGTACACCATGGCATCCGCCATCCCCGCGTTCCAGGGCGCGGAGGAACAGATGCAGGCACTGCTGTTTGAGCACCTGGTGCCGCAGAGCAGCGCGAATATCGAGCAGTACCTGAATGAGTTTTCCCAGCAGGCGAAAAACCTGACCGGCCCCGGTATCGGCTTCCTGCTGGTCACCGCGATCATCATGCTGCGCAACATCGAGCACGCCTTCAACAACATCTGGCGCGCGCGAGAGAACCGCAGCCCACTGTCCAGCTTCCTGCTGTACTGGGCTGTGCTGACCCTGACACCGGTGACCATCGGCCTCGCGCTCGGCCTCAGCACTTACCTATCATCCGCCGCCCATGTGCTCGACAGCCTCGATATCCTCGGCGTCAAGGCCTACCTGGTGCAGGCCTCGCCGCTGGTGCTGAGCCTGATCGGATTCAGCCTCATATACGCCGCTGTGCCCAATTGCCCGGTGCCTTTCAAACACGCGTTGGTGGGCGGCCTGTTCACCACGCTGGCATTCCACGCTGCACGCGGCCTGTTCACCAAACTGGTGGTGGGCTCCAACTACACATTTATCTACGGTGCATTTGCCGCTGTACCCCTGTTCTTGCTGTGGATATACCTGTCGTGGAATATCGTCCTGATGGGTGGCATCCTGGTCCACAGCCTGTCTGCCTACGAAAGTGATGACCAGGCCAAGCGCCCGATAGTTATCAAGGCCCTTGAGGTACTCTCGGTATTCTGGCAAAAACAGCAGACTGGCGAGGCGGTTCGCGAACTGGAGCTGCTGAAGCGACGCCACGAGATCATCAGCGGGCTCGACAGTGTGACCTGGGGCATACTGCGCGATATCTTCCTGCGCGAAAAACTCATCACGGAGAACGCCAAGGGTCACTACCTGTTGTGCAGGGATCTTCATACCGTGCCACTGTGGCAGTTGAAAGAATGGGTGGAGAATGAGCAGTCCCTGGAAGGGCAGGAGCTGGCGCTGGACAGTGACTGGCAGCGCTCCGCCTACACCCTGCTGCTCGACCAGCGCAGGGATCAACGCCAATTGCTAAACACCAACCTCGCGGAATTATTTGAACAGTGAAAAACCTGATTTTGTGTCTTCTCGCAATAACCGTGGCCGCCTGTGGGCAGCGCACGGACACCGCCGCCTCACCCCAGGACGCCCTGCAACAGCTGCGCGGACAGTGGGTGGTGATCAACTACTGGGCGCAGTGGTGCAAGCCTTGCATTGAGGAGATCCCGGAGCTGAACACACTGGATAGCGAGTACCCCGATGTCACCGTGCTCGGGGTCAATTATGACGGCGCCACCGGCGACGAACTGGAACAGCAGCGACAGCAACTGGGCGTCACATTCACCAGCCTGGCGCAGGACCCGGCGGCGCAGCTGGGACAGGCGCGGCCGGTGGTACTGCCAACCACGTTTGTGCTGAATCCGCAGGGCGACCTGATGGAGACACTGATCGGGCCGCAGACGCTGGAATCGCTGGTACAGGCCACCCAGCAGGCTGAAAGGTGAACAAAAAAAAAGCCGGCCCAAAGGACCGGCGAGCGTTTCTGACAACGCGGGAAATATGAGACCTGGATGGAACACGGTATTACACCAATGGTGTACACTCGCCTGACAGCGCGCACATACACCGACTGTGTCTCTTAGGACGCAGCGCGCGGGGAAAAGTTCCCGCCGCAATGAATTTTTTTTGCGCCGTGCCGCCGCCGGGCGTTGTTCCCTGCGGTTGGACACTGGGGCCCGACAATACTAATCTGATAACACTCTGATAAACCCATCCAGCGAGCAGACAGGCATTCACTATGAGCAAACTCTACAGCGACAACGCCGAGACCACTGGCGGCACACCGCTGGTCAAAATCAACCATATCAGCGATGGCAATATCTACGTCAAACTGGAGAATCGCAACCCGGCCATGTCCGTCAAATGCCGTATCGGCGCCAGCATGGTCAGCGCTGCCGAACGCGACGGCAGCCTGAAGCCCGGCATGACCATTGTCGAACCCACCAGCGGCAATACCGGGATAGCACTGGCCTTTGTCGCGGCGGCGAAAGGTTACGGCTGCACCCTGGTCATGCCCAATACCATGAGCCTGGAGCGTCGCATGCTGATGAAGTCACTGGGCGCCCAGGTGGTCCTTACTGATGGCAGCAAAGGCATACCCGCAGCGATTGCCAAAGCGGAGGAAATTATCGCCTCCGAACCCGGCAAGTACTGGGGGCCCCACCAGTTCGAGAATCCCGCCAACCCGGATGTCCATGAACAGACCACCGGGCCGGAAATCTGGGAGGATACCGATGGCGGTATCGACATCCTCGTCTCGGGCGTCGGCACCGGCGGCACGATCACCGGGATTTCCCGTCACCTGAAAATTACCCGTGGCAAGAACGTGCTCAGCGTCGCCGTTGAGCCAGACACGTCCACTATGATTACAGCGGCGAAAGCCGGTGAGGAACCGCGTCACGCACCGCACAAGATCCAGGGTATCGGTGCGGGATTTGTGCCCAGGAACCTGGACCTGGACATGGTCGACCAGGTCGAGCAGGTCACCAGCGATGAAGCGATCGAATGGGCGCATCAACTGATGCAGCGAGAGGGCATCCTGGCGGGCATCTCCTCGGGTGCAGCGATGGCCGCAGCCCACCGGCTGTCACAGCAGCCGGAACACCGGGGGAAGATGATTGTCGCGATCCTGCCAGATTCCGGCGAACGCTACCTGACCTCCGCACTGTTCGCGGGGCACTTCTCCGACAGCGAGACGGTGCAGGCCACGGTGAGCTGATCAAGCCGGCGCGGCATCGCCAGCCAACAGGGCCTTGAGGTGGCTTTTCACCTCGGGCCATTCTGCGGCAATCACACTGAAGTAGACCGAATCACGCAGGTAGTTGTTCTGCACTATCATGTGATTGCGCATCACTCCCTCCCGTTTGGCGCCGATTCTTGCCAGCGCCCGCTGTGACCGCTCGTTGCGGGTATCGGTCTTGAATTCCACCCGCACGCAACCGAGGCGGTCGAACGCGTGTGACAGCAGCAACAACTTCGCCTCAGTGTTGACCGCAGTTCGCTGCCACTCCTGGCCCAGCCAGGTCCAGCCGATCTCCAGTGAGCGGTGTTCAGGCCGGATATTCATATACCGTGTGCTGCCCACCGCCCTGCCCCTGGCGACATCGACAATGGCAAACGGCATGTGTCCCGGGGTGTTCAATGCCTCGTCAATCCAGTGCCGCGTATCCGCCTGGTCGACAAAGCAGCTGCGCGGCAGGTAGGCCCAGTCAGCCTTTACTCGCCCGCGGTTGTAAAGCCCCTGCGAGTGCGCCGGAGTGAGCGGCTCCAGCCGCACCACCTGCCCCGACAGCACCACTGGCTGTATCTGCAACGACACTTCGATTCCTCCCGTCACGGCATCAGTACGGTTGAGCCGGTGGTCTTGCGACCCTCGAGATCCCGGTGCGCCTGCTGTACGTCTGACAGCGCATAGCGCTGATTGATCTCAACATGCACCACTCCACCGAGGACCCGGTCAAATAAAGCATCTGATGACTGCTGCAGTTCCTGCTGGGTGAGTGTGTAGGAGACCATCGTGGGCCGCGTGATAAAGAGTGAACCCTTGTTGGCCAATACCTGCAGGTCCAGTGGTGCAGGAGCGCCCGAGGCATTGCCGAAACTCACCATCAGCCCGCGCGTCTGCAAACAGTCCAGTGATATATCGAAGGTATCCCGACCGACACCGTCGTACACCACCGGCACTTTCTCGCCGTGGGTGATGTCGAGCACACGCTGCACCACATCTTCTGTGCGGTAATTGATCACATGGGTAAAACCGTGCGCAAGGGCCTGGGCAGCCTTCTCCTCTGAACCCACGGTACCGATGACTGTTGCGCCGATACTCTTCGCCCACTGACCAAAAATTGTCCCCACACCGCCGGCCGCTGCGTGAAACAGGCAGGTCTCCCCCGCGCGCAAGGGGTAAGTCCGCTGCAACAGGTACTCGGTGGTCTGCCCTTTCAACAGGCAGGCTGCGGCCTGTTCAAAGTCGATGCCGTCGGGGATTTTCACCAGCCTGGACGCGGGCAGGTTGAGCGCCTGCGCATAGGCGCCCAGTCCCGCGGAGCAGTATGCCACGCGGTCACCCACCTGCAAATCCACTCCCGCGCCCACCGCAGACACCTGCCCGGCCCCCTCTACACCAATACCGCTGGGCAGCGCGAGCGGGTACAGGCCGCTGCGGTGATAGGTATCAATGTAGTTAAGTCCGATCGCCCGGTTTTCCACCGTGACCATGCCAGGGCCCGGGGCATCGAGTGCGACCTCCTCCCACTGCATGACCTCCGGCCCGCCCGCCTCGTATATTCTGACTGCCTTTACCATCACACTGTCTCCGCTGTTTTCCAGGCACACGGCCCGGTGTCGGCACAGTCTTTCTGCTGCCGATGTACCCTGCGTGCAATCCGGGGATATAATACCCCGGAATTTGCAGCATCGCCGACATCAGGGGGCACAGATTGCCGTCCCGGCGGCAATTCTTCACCAAACCGGCAGCCCCGGCCTGCAGTTGCCAGGGTTGTTCAGCCACAGCAAACCGAATTTCCATCGAGATACCAGCGGAGCGCAAAAACGTGTTCGAAGACTTACAGCTTGATCGTCACCTGCGCCTGGGCCTTGATGCGCTCGCGTTAACCACCGCCACGGACGTGCAGCAATTGACGGTGCCTCCCGCACTGGAGGGCGCCGACTTGCTGGTCAGCGCCGAAACGGGCAGCGGCAAGACCCTGGCCTACCTGATACCGCTGGCACAGAAAATACTCGCCAGCGAAACCGCCAGGAATGCCGGGACCCTGGCGCTGATTCTGGTACCCACCCGCGAACTCGCGCGCCAGGTACTGAAACAGTGTCGCGAACTGCTGGCGCTGTCGCCGGTGAAGGCCGTGGCCATCACCGGGGGCGCCGACTTCAAATACCAGAAAGCGCAGCTGCGCAAGGACCCTGAAATTGTGGTGGCCACGCCGGGCCGCCTGCTGGAACACTGCCAGAAGCGCAGCGCAGACTTGAGCAACCTGCAGACACTGGTGCTGGATGAAGCGGACCGCATGCTGGATATGGGCTTCCGCGATGACGTGGTGAAGATTGCTGAACACTGCCCGCCGGGGAAGCAGGTACTGCTGCTGTCCGCGACGCTGTCGCACCGCGGCGTGGGCGCCATCGCGGCGACGTTGTTACAGTCACCCCGGACCATCACCGTGGGCCAGGTGCGACAGCCTCACAGCAGTATTGATCACCAGTTGATTCTCGCCGACAGCCAGCAGCACAAGGACAAGCTGCTGGCGGCACTGCTGGAACAGGGCGGCTTCACCCGCGCGCTGGTGTTTGCCAACAAGCGCAATACAGCGACGCGTCTGGCCAATCTGCTCAAGTACCACAAGCTGCGCTGCGCTGCGCTGCACGGAGAGATGACCACTGAAGAGCGGAAACAGGTGATGCACCAGTTCCACGAGGGCAAGGTCACCATCGTCTGCGCCAGCGACCTCGCCGCCCGCGGCATTGATGTCAGCGGTATCGACCTGGTGATCAATTACGATATTCCCTACAGCGGCGACAACTACCTGCACCGCACCGGGCGCACCGGGCGCGCCGGCGCACGCGGACTCGCTGTGTCACTGGCCAGTGCAACTGAGTGGAACCTGACAGTCAGTATTGAACGCTATCTTGCACTGCGGTTTGAGCGACGCGCCCTGCCCGGCCTGAAAGCGAAATACAACGGCCCCCGCAAGCTGAAGTCCTCCGGTAAGGCTGCCAGCAGCCACAAAAAACCAAAGAAAACGGCGACAGACAAAAGCAAGAAGCGCGTGCGCAACCAGAAGAATGTCGGGAAACGGCGGGCCAAATCGACCGCCGTGCCAAGTCCGGCAAACGATGGCTTTGCACCACTGAGGAAAAAAAAGACCACTGACTGAGGCCCGTATACCCAGTTCGGCGCCGAGGCTGGTCGCGCTGTTCCCGCATGCGGTGCGAGGCGGCCAAAGGAGCGCGCCACAATGAGTACCGCCGCCCCGCCCGACGATCTCCGGCGTCAGGAATGGCGACTGGCGAATGCCCTTGCCCAGGGGTTGGCCGTTACCCCGTGCCCGAGAACACTCAGCACAATAGTGCATACCACGGTCATCGCGAGTGCGCCGCCGTCCGGCAACCCGCTGTTGACCACCAGCACGACAAACACAATACTGGCGAGGCCGCGCGGGCCGAACCAGCCGATGAACAGCTTCCCCTCGGTATCCATACCGCTGCCTGCCAGCGACAAGAACACCGGCAGCATGCGGATCACGGTCAGGCTCAGGCCGGCGTATAACAGTATCGGCCAGCTGAAATGCCCCAACGCCTGCCCCACCACTGCCGACCCGAAAATCACCCACGTGATCAGCGCCAGTGTATCGCCCGTTCCCTCGGAAGCGAGCAGGTACTCGTCCTTTACGGCTGTGGGGAGATGCCTGTCCATGAAGGCCATCAGCAGGCCGCCGCTGAAAGCGGCGATAAAACCACTGCCACCGAGATACTGTGCAACGGCAAAGCAGCTGAGCGCCAACGCGATGATCGGTACCTGTACCCAACTGCGGGTCAGCCACTGCCGGTGATGGGCAATTTGCAGCAACCTGATCGCGGGAAACGTCAGTAACAGGCCGACAGCGAGACCGATACCGATCTCCTCGACAACCAGTTGCACAGCCAGCAATAGCGGACCTCCGTCACCGGCCTTGTCGAGGGCCAGCGTGAGAAACAGAAGCAGTACCGGCACACAGATACCGTCATTGAGGCCACTTTCCACATTCAGGCTCTGGCGAATCTCATCGGGCACGGCCTCGTTGGTTACCACGGCCTTGCCGAGGGCGGCATCGGTCGGGGCCAGCATGGTTGCCAGCACCGCGATTCCCAGCAGGGACAGGTTATCGAACAGCACAGTCCCGATACCGAAACCCAGTGCTATCGTCAGCGGCAAACCGATGAGCAGCAGCCGGGCGGGTACACCGCTGGTTTTTTTCAACACCCCGACATCGGCACCGGCGGCGTCGGTGAACAACACCAGCGCGAGTGTCACCTCGGCCAGGCCGCGGACCAGTTCCCGATCCGTGTCCCACGCGAGCAGGTCAAACCCCGCCGGGCCGATCAACAGCCCAAAACAGGTATACACAATCGGGCCACTGATCCGGGTGCGCTCTACGGCGCCGGCTACGGAACTGTAGATCAATACAAACAGGGCGAGCACCGCCAGAGTTTCATACATACCTGTCATGTCCTCGCAACACCCGGAAACTGCAACAGCCGCTATCTACGCCATCGTCCTGGCGACACCGATGGTACGGGCCTTCATGGTGTCATAAATCGGTGGGTTACCCATCAGGGTGGGCACGACCATCGCCGCAAAGCAGGCCCAGAGCATGGGCAGTGCCTGGTTGAAAGCGCCTGTCATCTCAAAGATCAGAACGATTCCCGTCACAGGCGCACGGACTGTGGCCGTCAGGAAGGCGGCCATACCGGCGATGGCGAAGGTAACCGGCGTGGCCCCGAAATCAGCGACAAACTGCTGGCACAGGAGTCCAAATGCCAGCCCCAGGCACGCTCCCAGAGCGAGTATGGGTGCGAACAGTCCACCCGGCGTGCCGGCGGCATAGGACAGCGGCCCAAGGAGGAAACGCACGGCGAATATCAACGGCAGCGCCGTCAGCCCGATACCGCCGACCAGCGCCTGCTGGGTAATCGTATCGCCACCTCCGACCAGGTGCGGAGCAAACCAGGCCACCGCTCCCACCAGCGCGCCTATGCAGAGTGCCCGGACCTCAGGCCGCCACCGGGTCATGCCGTCCGCCAGCGCACAGGTGCCGATAATCAACCGGTTGTAGGCGACGCCAGCCAGCCCGGCCACGATACCCAGCAGGGCGAAGACGGGGCCGGTCCAGGCATCGGGATTGGGCAGGGTCGCCACGTCGAAATCAGGCTGCATCCCGAGGAAGATCGATGCCACTGCAATCGCAGAACTGGAGGCACCGAGCGCGGCAATCGCTATGCGGGTATCAAATCGTCGAACCAGTTCTTCCAGCACAAAAACCGCACCGGCGATCGGGGCATTGAATGCCACCGACAGTCCGGCACCGGCGCCCGCCGCTAACAATGCGATGCGGTCCGTGGTCGGCAGTCGGAACACCTTGCCCCAGAACTCAGCGAGGTTGGCGCCGATCTGTACACTGGGCCCTTCCCGTCCGAGCGCCAGACCACCCCCCATGGCAAACAGGCCGCCAATGAATTTGACGGGCGCCAGTAAAATGGGGGCGGCGGGGAGTTTGCCCTCTATCACTGCCTCCACATGGGGTATACCACTGCCCGCTGCGGGCTGCCCGGAACGCTGCACCAGCCAGGCAGCGAAAGCGGTCATCAGCCCAACCGTCGTGCACACCAGCACAAACCCCAGCACCGGCCACTGGTGGGCCCACAGGATCGTGTCCGTACGAGCAGTGTCCATCTGTGCCAGCAGCACCCGGAAGCAGCCGATAACGAGACCGATACCAGCCCCTGTGAACGAGGACAACAGGGCCAGTTTTGCCAGGCTGGATGCCGCGCTTGCGAGGAAGTGGGGGCCTTCATTATTCAAACTCATCGATACAACATTCCTGTGCAGCGCGGCGCCCGGTCTCCCGCTGGAGCTGCGGCAATGCGCTGATCAATGCGCACACCGGGACAGTCAGGACTGCTGCGGGAGAGCGGCCTGGCTGCTGCTCTTCATGGGTGTCAGCAGTGAGCCGCATAGCGAATCACGATATCACACTCCGCAGTGGTTTGTTTTAAACTGGATTATTGTCATCCGCAAGTTTCGGGTACTATCGCGCACTGGCACCCACAAGGAACCTCGCTATATGTCCAACCCACTGCTTGAGCCACATTCGCTACCGCCCTTTTCCCGGATAGAACCGGCGCATGTGGAGCCGGCTATCCGACAGCTGATTGAGCGCAACAAACAGCGTATTGGCGAATTGCTGGCGAGTACTGAACACTACTCCTGGGAGAACCTGCTGCAACCGATGGAGGATCTGGACGACGAACTGTCGCGAGCGTGGTCGCCTGTCTCGCACCTGAACAGCGTCGTCAATAGCGATGCGCTGCGCGAGGCGTACAACGCATGCCTGCCGCTGTTGTCGGAATACGGCACCTGGATGGGCCAGCACAGCGCCCTGTGTGCAGCCTACCAACAGATTGCAGACAGCGATGACTTCCCCGCCCTGGACACGGCACAGCGCAAGGCGATAGAGCACGCGCTGCGCGACTTCCGGCTGGCCGGTGTGGCATTGCCAGCGAACAAGAAAAAACACTATGGAGAACTCCGCCAGCGCCTGTCCAAACTCGGCAGCAGCTTCGGCGAAAATGTGCTGGATGCCACCAACGCCTGGTCAAAACAGGTGACACGGGAAGAACTCAGCGGGCTGCCTGAGACCGCGCTCGCCAGTGCACAACACGCGGCGGAACAGGCCGGGCTGGAGGGCTACCTGATCAACCTGGAGTTCCCCTCCCTGTCCCCGGTACTCAACTACTGTGACAACCGCGCGCTGCGGGAAGAGGTATACACCGCCAACTGCACGAGGGCCTCGGACCAGGGGCCTCACGCGGGACAGTGGGACAACTCCGCACTCATCACAGAAATCATGGAACTGCGCACGGAGCTGGCGAAACTGCTGGGCTTTGACAACTATGCCGAGCTGTCACTGGCGACCAAGATGGCGGACACACCGGACGCGGTGATGGAGTTCCTGCAACAGCTGGCGACGCAGTCCCTGCCGCAGGCGGAGGCTGAGTTCCGTGAACTCGAGGATTTCGCCAGGCAGCAGGGCAGCGAGTCGTCATTGCAAGCCTGGGATGTCAGTTACTACAGTGAGAAGCTGCGCCAAAACCGCTACCAGGTGTCGCAGGAGGATATCCGCCCCTACCTGCCGGCCAATCGGGTGTTATTGGGCCTGTTTGAGGTCGTCAGGCGGCTCTACGGGGTCGACGTCCGGGAGGTCGATGCCTTTGACAACTACCACCCCAGTGTCAAACTGTTCGAGCTGCTGCGCGGCGAGGAGGTTGTCGCCCGCTTCTACCTGGACCTGTACGCCCGGGCCAACAAGCGCGGCGGTGCCTGGATGGACACCTGTCGGGTGCGACGCCAGTCCAGTGCTGGCCTGCAGATTCCCGTCGCCTACCTGGTGTGCAATTTCACCCCGCCGGTAGGTGATAAACCGTCACTGCTGACCCACACTGAACTCACCACCCTGTTTCACGAGTTCGGTCACGGGCTGCACCATATGCTGACGAAACAGACGGTTGCCGCGGTATCCGGTATCAATGGCGTGGCCTGGGACGCGGTGGAACTGCCCAGCCAGTTTCTGGAAAACTGGTGCTGGGAGCGAGAGGCACTGGCGTTCATTTCAGGCCACTACGAGACCGGCGAGCCGCTACCGGAAGCGCTGCTGGACAAACTGCTGGCCGCGCGCAACTTCCAATCCGGCATGATGATGGTGCGGCAACTGGAGTTCTCGCTCTTTGACTTTCGCCTGCACAGCGAGTGGGGCAGTGGCAGTTTCGACTCCGTACAGGGCCTGCTGGACGATGTGCGCCAACAGGTGGGGGTGGTCACCCTGCCTCCTTTCAATCGCTTCCAGAATGCCTTTTCACACATATTTGCCGGCGGCTACGCGGCGGGATACTACAGCTACAAATGGGCCGAAGTGCTGTCGGCGGACGCCTTTTCCCGTTTCGAGGAGGAGGGTATTTTCAACGCGGCAACCGGCGCTGACTTCAGGGCGCAGGTGCTCGAAGTCGGCGGTTCCCGAGAGCCCATGGACGTATTTGTGGCGTTCCGGGGCCGCGAGCCGAGTATCGAACCTCTGCTGCGGCACTGCGGGATCAGGGGTTAGTCTTCACTGCCCAGCCATTTGTAGGCGAGCCCGGCGAGCGCAGCACCAATAATAGGCGCAATCCAGAACAGCCATAACTGGGAGACAGCCCAGCCGCCCTGGAACAGTGCCACGCCAGTGCTGCGCGCGGGGTTCACCGAGGCATTGGTGACAGGGACACTGAACAGGTGAACCAGCGTCAGGCCGAGGCCAATGGCAACCGGCGCCAGGCCAACGGGAGCCCGCTTGTCCGTCGCGCCCAGTATTATCAGCAGGAACATGAACGTCATCACCACCTCGGTCACCAGCGCCGCGGTCAGGCTGTACCCGCCCGGTGAGTGCTCGCCATAACCGTTGGAGGCAAACCCACCCAGCTCAAAGCCGGGCTGCCCTGTGGCGATGACATACAGGATTGCCGCACCGGCAATCCCCCCGAGCACCTGGGCCAGCACATACGGCAGCAGCTCAGAGGCGGGAAACCGACCGCCAACCCACAGTCCCACAGACACCGCCGGGTTGATATGACAACCCGAGATATGCCCTATCGCAAAAGCCATTGTCAGCACAGTGAGGCCGAACGCCAGCGACACACCCAAAAACCCGATACCCAGCTCTGGAAAGCCGGCCGCAAGGACGGCACTGCCACACCCTCCCAGCACCAACCAGAACGTACCGATAAACTCCGCGCTCAGTTTTTTACTCATGCTCATAGCCGTGGCTCCAAAAATTATTTTTATTGCTTTCAATCCTGCTCAAGCCTAGCATAGGTCGCCGAAGGTGCCAGCGGATACATCCTACCCAATCGGGTATCTCAGGGCTGCTGCGCACTGATGTTCTGGCCATTGCAGAACAACCAATAGTTACCTGTTGTCATATCCGTCACGAGGCTCGCGCTTGCGGTTGACCGTTTCGTGTCACTCTGGAGAACACCCATTGTCTACATCTGATTACGTCTGCCGGGCTGCCGGGCGGCCATCGAGCCTGGCCTGCGTCGCCACCGCAGTGGCCCTCGCCGTGGGGGGAATGCTGGCCCCCAACGGACTGCGAGCCGACGGGGACGCGGCAGCGCCGGGCCATGCGGGACCGACGGCGGAAACACTGCTCGCTGGCGCGGCGACAGCAGAGCGCGATTTCAGGGTCACTGCGGGGTTCAGGCTGACCCAGAACACCATCCAGTTGGATACCTCAGTGGACAGCTCGCCAGATGTGGACACCTTTATTCTCGACTCTGGTGCGCCGATGACGATCGCCTCGTCACTGGTCGATGAACTCGGGCTGGAGCCGCTGGCGAGTATTGGCCTGGCCGGGCCGGAGGGCGGCCATCGCCAGGTGCCGGTGGTGCAGATTCCGGACATCAGGATTGCCGGGGTGTCCTTTCGCGGCGTCGGAGCAGTCGTAGACTGGGTCGAACCACCGGATCAACTCGCCTGCCTGTCCAGGTCAGGCCTGATGGGAGCCAGCCTGTTGCAGGCCGCCATCTGGCAGATCGACTTTGCTTCACAGAACATCACCATGACCGATTCACTGGCCTCACTGGGCTCGATGGATAACGCCATCAGGATCCCGTTCACCCGCGCGGATGCCGCCGGATCGCCGCGCATTGCGGTTGGCGTCAGTGACAGCAGTGAGGTCTCCCTGCTTATCGATCTCGGGTTCAACGGTTCCATCGCAATCCCGAGCGCCACGCTGGAACGCGCCGGTGACCGGATTCCGGAGACGGCGCCGACGGAAACGGGGCAAGCGTCATCCACAGTGTTCGGCCATACCTCGTCCGAAGTCCATATTACCCGGGTGCGCGAACTCCGCATGGGTACGCTGCGACTGCGGGACTTCCCTGTCTTCACCGGCCCCTCGGTGTCGGACTTTCACGTCGGGATAGATTTCCTGCGCCATTTCCGCGTGACGCTGGACTGGCACAACAATGCTCTCTACCTGGAACCGCGCGACCCTGTCAGCGCGCTCTACAATGACTTCCCAACCTACGGCTTCGCACCGCAGTTACGCGATGGCGAGCTCGTAGTGGGCGCACTGTGGCGCGGTAGTTCAGGGGAGAAAGCCGGCCTTGCGCTGGGAGACCAATTGCTTGAAATCGACGGCAGGGACACCAGCAAACCCGATTTTGAAACCGTGTGCAGCCTGCTCAACGAGGTCGCGCTGTACGGCTCAAAAAACACCCCTATCAGCGTCACCCGGTTGCGGGCCGGGGTGCGTGAAACACTGCGCATAGAGCGGGCGCCACTGCTCACTGCCCGAGAACCTGCCGCGAGGGAATAGATGCGACCGGGGGGCTGCTTGCCGCTTCAGTCGCGGCGCCAGCTGGCACAGCCCTTTTGCCCCGGGCCCGAGGCGACACACAGTTCAACCTCACGCAGGTCGTCGGCACGGCTGTCTTCCAACAGACGCTGCAGCAGGTAGCTGGAGAACTCCTCGACAGTGGCGTTACGTATGGGCAGCACCAGCGTATCGCTGCACAGGAACAGCATCTGTTCACCGGCATAGCTGACGCGATAACACGCACCCTCCTCGGTAATCTGCTGGTACGGTGAGGCGCCGGCAAGCAACATATATTCATCCAGCGCGTCGCACAGTGCCGCGAGTCGATTCTTGTAGACGTTGTAATCCGCCGAAAAGCCATTGTGCCCCATCGGCGCGACTATTTTCGCCGACACAGAATAGTTATGCCCGTGCAGACGCTCCCGCTCAGTCGCCGAAAAAATCGTGTAATGGGCGGCGGAAAACTTGTGGCTTTCCTTGTCGATATACAAAGTTGTCAATTGTTCCATAGCGCCAGTTTAACCAAGCCGCAACTTGACGTCGATGAAGAAATCGCGGAGCCTTCCAGTTGCGTTAAAACACCTCACAGTGCAGCGGCACAGCAGCCGCTGCAAGGACCTTCACTATGAAAGTAGCCATTATCACTGGCGCCAGCGTGGGTATCGGCTGCGCTACCGCCCAGGCCTTCCTCGACGAGGGCTTTGCGGTGAGCAACCTGGCGCGACGCGCCTGCCCCATCGAGGGCGTGACCAACCTCGCCTGCGACCTGGCAAGCGCGGACTCGATCGATCGCTGCATCGACGCCCTGGAGGCGACGCTCAAACAGGCCACTGAAGTCGCGCTGGTGCACAATGCCAGCCAGATGCGCAAGGACAGAGCCAACGACTGCGACAGCGGCAGCCTCGAGCAGGTGCTGGCAACCAATGTCATCGCCATCAACAGCCTGAACCAGCGCCTGTTGCCGCTGATGCCCGCGTCTTCCAGCGTGCTCTATGTGGGCTCCACACTGGCTGAAAAGGCGGTGCAGAACTCGTTCAGCTACGTGGTCAGCAAGCACGCCCAGCTGGGCATGATGCGCGCCACCTGCCAGGACCTGATGGGCAGTGGTATACACACAGCGATGATCTGCCCGGGTTTCACAGACACCGAAATGCTGCGCACCCATCTCGGGACTGACCCGGCAGTGGCAGAGGCGATAGCCGGCATGAACAGTTTCGCCCGTTTCATCGAACCGGAGGAAATCGCGGAGCTTGTCCGCTGGGCCCACCACAACCCGGTGATCAACGGCGCAGTATTGCACGCGAACCTGGGCCAGAAAGAGAGCTGATGCGGCATGCGCGAACACTCCCGGGATATTCGGCGGTGCCGGTATGGCGGGGTGAATGATGATCGACTCTAAGCTGCCCCGGGTCGGCACCACCATTTTCACCCGTATGTCGGCGCTGGCAAGCGAACACAAGGCCCTGAACCTGTCGCAGGGCTTCCCGGATTTTGACGCACCACAGGCGCTGTTGGAGGCCATGGCCAGGCACGTGATGAACGGGCACAACCAGTACGCCCCAATGGCGGGGCTGCCGGCACTGCGCGAACAGATCGCCGCACAGCTGCTTCGGTACCGGGGTGTGAGCTGTGATCCCGACAGTGAAATCACCGTGGTTCCCGGCGCCACCGAGGGTATTTACTGCGCTATCACAGCCTGCGTGCGCAGCGGCGATGAGGTGATCGTTCTGGACCCCTGCTACGACAGCTATGAACCCGCCATTGCGCTGGCAGGAGGGCGCGCCATCCATGTCCCACTGACCGCGCACAACTTCGGGGTCGACTGGCAGCGGGTGGCGGCTGCGGTGACATCGCGCACGCGGCTGATTGTGGTGAACTCACCGCACAACCCCAGCGGCGCGGCGCTGTCGAGCGATGACATGCGCCAGTTAGAGGCACTGGCAGAGCGCCACAATCTTCTGGTAGTCAGTGATGAGGTCTACGAACACCTGATCTACGATGGCCGACAGCATCACAGCGCCCTGCAGTTCCCGGCGTTGCGCCAGCGCAGCTTTGCCCTGTTCTCGTTCGGCAAGACCTTCAGCGTCACGGGCTGGAAGACCGGGTACTGCGTGGCTCCCCCGGCACTGACGGCGGAGCTGCGCAAGGTGCACCAGTTTGTCTGCTTTGTGGCGGTGACACCGGTGCAGCTGGCGGTCGCCGACTTCATGGCGGCCGAGCCCGGTTACGCCGGCACCCTCGCGGCGTTCTACCAGCGCAAGCGGGATCTGTTCTGCGATGCGCTGGCCGGTTCCCGCTTCAGGGTTGCGCCCAGTGCCGGAACGTATTTCCAACTGCTGGACTACAGTGCGATTACACCGGTGGCGGACCAGCAACTGGCCACGGACTGGACTCGAGAACACGGGATTGCCTCCATCCCTGTCTCCGTGTTCTACGATGAGCCGCCGGACCAGCACTACCTGCGTTTCTGCTTTGCCAAAAGTGATGAGGTGCTGCTGCAAGCAGCTGAGCGACTATGCGAAATCTGAATGTTACCCTGGTGCAGTGCAAACTCGTGTGGGAGCAGCCCGCGGACAACCGGCAGCAGATCGGCGAGATCATCGCAGGGCTGCAAGGTCGCACGGACCTGATCGTGCTGCCGGAAATGTTCACCACCGGGTTCTCCATGAATGCGCTGGCGAATGCCGAGACACCCGGTGGCGCCACCGAGGCGTGGATGGTGGAGCAGGCGCGGCACTGCGATTGCGCCGTCACCGGCAGCATCGCCGTCAGGGTCGCGAGTGGTGTCTACAACCGCATGCTGTTCGCCACACCGGACGGCGACGTACAGTACTACGACAAGCGCCACCTGTTCCGCATGGCGGGCGAACACGAGCGCTACCAGCCGGGACAACAGCGCAGCGTGGTGCAGTGGCGCGACTGGCGCATCCTGTTGCAGGTCTGCTACGACCTGCGCTTCCCGGTGTTCAGTCGCAATCGCGAGGACTACGACCTGGCGCTGTATGTCGCCAACTGGCCGGCTCCGCGCCGCCACCACTGGCGCCAGCTGCTGGTTGCCCGGGCCATTGAAAATCTCGCCTGCGTGGTGGGCGTCAACCGCATCGGTGCGGACGCCAGAGGGCTGGATTACAGCGGCGACAGCCTGGCCGTCGCAGCCGATGGCACTGTGCTCGCAGATGCGCTGGACGCCCACGGCGCCCTGCAGGCAGAGCTGCACGGCGCGGCGTTACTGCGCTACCGGGAGAGCTTTCCCTGCCAGCTGGACGCCGACAGTTTCCATCTGCTGTAAGTGCCGGTACACGCCGTCGCGGCGAGGTCGCGACGGCACCCGGGCCTCACCACCCCAACGCCTGTTTAACAAAAGGAATGGACAGCGCGCGCTGTTGCGCCAGGGAGGCCTCGTCCAGCTGGTCCAGCACCCCCAGCAGCTGCTCCATGGCGCGGGGCGCCCGGCTCACAATGAACGTGGCGACACCGGGAGACAGCGTCAGGCCCCTGCGCATTGCGCGAAACTGCAGGATCGCAGCCTTGTCCTCGTCGCCGCCCTCTGCCAGCTGGAACACCACCCCCGAGGACAGCCGCGAGTGCAGGTCTGGCAGCTGTACCGACAGCGCGCGCGGGGCGGCATCCGCAGCCACGACAAGGTGATGGCCGCGCTGGCGGATGCTGTTGTACAGGTTGAACAGCGCCCGCTCCCAATCGGCATCACCCAGCACGGTGTGGATATCGTCGAGGCAGATTCGCTGGGACTGCTCCACCCCCTGCAATACCTCCACCGCCGGATACTCGCGCAACTGTGCCAGCGGCAGGTACAGTGTTGCCACCGAAGTGTCGTGGCAGCTCGCGTGCAACAGGTGGGATTTCCCGGTACCACTGGCACCGTAGAGATAAATGAAGGCTTCCCCGCCGGGCTGCATTTGCGAACGCAGGGCGTCAATCAGCGGGCGCGCCCTGGGCAGGGCCAGAAAGTTATCCAGCGTCGCATCATCACGCAGGTGCACTGGCAGCGGCAACTGATGTTGATTCGTGTCAGCTGCGGCTTTGCACCCGGGACCGGTCATCGCCACTGGTAGCTCAACTGCTGGGTATCGCCCAGCGTCGGCACCGGCGTCAACCGGTCATTGAGGTCGATGATGGCCGCCAGTTGCGCGGCATCGGTTTTCGCCTGTACCCGAAATTCAATCCGCTCGCCCTGGACGCGTTCAAGATTCACATAGTCAACCAGTTCCAGTTTTTGCAGCCAGTTGGCGATCGCCGCGTAGTCACTGTAATTGGTGACACCGGTGATGGCCAGGCTCAGACCGCCGCCCGAGCCGCTGGTGGGAGCGACGGCGTAGCGCGACGCCATATCTGCTGCGACAATATTGACACCACTGCTCAGGAACGCGGGCAGGTCCGGCACGGTGACGGAGCGGTTGATGCGCTCGCCCTGGCGAAAATAGCTCCAGTCGCCCGGTGACTGCCCGGTGTCTGATACCGCCAGGCGTCCCGCCACCACCTCCTGCACGTTGTAGCGACCGGATGCGCCCTGTATCGCAAAGGCATCCAGCGACCACACATCATCGGTGCTGATCGCCGCCGTATCCGTGAGATCAAACACCGGTATCTGCACCGGCACACCGCGCCGGGCAAACGCCTCTACCAGCCACTGCGCCTCGTCCGGCGAGGTCTCCTGGTTGATAAAATGCCTGCCCTGCTCATCCTCGATCACCACCCAGGCCAGCACCGCCGGCCGATTGGCCGTCCACAGCGGCGCCCCGGAATCAGTCACCAGCTCGGTGATATAGTTGCCGTCAAATTCAAAGCGCAGTGACAGCGGTGGCGCGGGCGGTTTGCCGCGCACATAGGAGTACTGCTGGACATGGCTGCGCGCATCTTTCAGCGCCGCTGCGATGGAGGGGTACTGCAGTACATTCTTCGAGCCGGAAACTTTCACCAGCACCTCAGCCATGGCCTCTTTGGAGGCGGCATCCAGCACTGTGGAACTCTGCTCAGTCACCGGGACACTCGCCGCATACAGGTCCGGGACTACATCTGCCACAGCCGCCTGCGCCGAAGCCAGCACCAGCCAGGCCCATATCAACGCCACGCATGTTTTTTTCACAGCCTTCTCCCAGAGTCATTGGCAAGCGCGCATTGTAGCAGCACTGGGGGCCGCCGGGCATAGTGCGGGGGACCGCAGGCGGGATCGCGGATGGGCAGCTGCCTCCGGGACAATAAATTTGACCCGCGAGGGCCGCAATCCACAATTCAGGAGTGCGCTTGCCCGGCATGCACGATAAAATACCGGCCCTCACCCCCGAGTAAAACACTGACTGGATGCCACCTGATGAGTGACGACAACGGCAAGACTGCGCTGAGCTACAAGGATGCGGGTGTCAATATCGACGCCGGTAACGCCCTGATTGAACGCATCAAGGGCGTGTCTGCACGTACCGCGCGACCCGAGGTACTGGGTGGGCTGGGCGGCTTCGGTGCGCTGTGCGAGATTCCCGTCGGCTACCGTCAGCCGGTGCTGGTGTCGGGTACCGATGGCGTCGGCACGAAACTGCGCCTGGCGATGGACATGGGCATCCACGACACGATTGGTATCGACCTGGTCGCAATGTGCGTGAATGACCTTGTGGTCGCAGGCGCCGAGCCGCTGTTCTTCCTCGATTACTACGCCACCGGCGCGCTGAACGTGGACACGGCCGCCGACGTTGTCGCCGGTATCGGCAGGGGCTGTGAACTCGCCGGCTGCGCACTGGTCGGTGGCGAGACCGCCGAAATGCCGGGTATGTATCACGGCGAGGACTACGACCTGGCGGGCTTTTGTGTCGGTGTGGTGGAGAAATCCGAGATCATCGACGGCAGCAGCGTGGTCGAAGGGGATGTACTGCTCGGTGTCGCCAGCAGCGGCCCCCACTCCAACGGCTATTCATTGATACGCAAAATTATCGAGGTCAGCAATGCGGACCTGCAACAACCGCTCGGCGACACCACGCTGGGCCAGGCCCTGCTCACCCCCACCACGATTTATGTGAAGGCACTGCTGTCGCTGTTCGCCGAAGTCAAGGTCAAGGCACTGTCCCACATCACCGGCGGCGGGCTGCTGGAAAACCTGCCGCGCGTGCTGCCCGGCGACTGCAATGCGCAGATCGACACCTGCAGCTGGGAGTGGCCGGCCGTGTTCAAGTGGCTGCAGGCGCAGGGCAATGTCGACACCACCGAGATGTACAGAACTTTTAACTGCGGCGTGGGCATGGTGCTGTGCCTGGCGCCCGAGGATGTCAGCCGGGCCCTCTACCTGCTGAATACAACGGGTCACGAGGCCTGGGAGATCGGTCGCATAGCGCAGGGAGAGAACCGGGTCGAGCTGCTGTCGTGAGCCAGCCGGCACCACCCAGCCTGGCGGTACTGATCTCCGGTCGCGGCTCCAATCTGCAGGCCTTTATCGATGCCTGCGACGCCGGCCAGCTGCCCGCCCGAATCACCCTCGTTATCAGCAACAACCCCGCTGCCGCCGGTCTGCAGCGGGCCGAGCGCGCCGGCATTGCCACACTGAGTATCGATCACCGCGACTACCCGAGCCGCGAGGCCTTCGACCAGGCCCTGGTGGATGCGCTGCACAGCAGTGATATTGACCTGGTCATCCTGGCCGGTTTTATGCGCATCCTGACCCCGGTGCTGATCAAACCCTACCTGGGCCGCCTGCTGAACATACACCCGTCCCTGCTGCCGAAATACCCCGGCCTGAAGACCCACCAGCGCGCGCTGGACGCCGGCGACACAGAGGCCGGGGCAACCGTGCATTTCGTGACCCAGGAACTGGACGGCGGGCCACCGGTGCTGCAGGTGCGCGTACCGATTGAGCGCGGCGACACCGCTGACAGCCTGGCTGCCAGGGTCGCTGTGCAGGAACACGCCATCTACCCGCTGGCGGCGCGCTGGTTGGCGGAGGGACGACTGGCCCTGCACGACGGTGGCGCGACGCTGGATGGCCAACCGCTGCCGGCAACCGGTATCGATTACACTGGTGGGATGTCTGATTAGCCGCCGCGCGGTGACACCGGCGCCGCGGAACCGGTGCTGATCAGGCCCTGGGCAGGGTGACGCCGCGCTGGCCCTGGTACTTGCCGCCGCGATCCTTGTAGCTGACCTCGCAGACTTCATCCGACTGG
>JAGRIE010000099.1 GCA_020443425.1 Halioglobus sp. | reverse complement strand
TTATGCCTGGCGAGGACCGTTCGCCACTGGACGGCATGGATGTGGAGTTTGTCGAGGGCAACCTGCTGGATCCTTCGACATTCGCACCGGCCCTGAAGGGGGTGGAGCGGATGTACCACCTCGCCGCGCTGTTTGCGGTGTGGACCAGGGATCCCGATTTGCACTACAAGATCAATGTGCAGGGTACCGAGGCTTTGATGAAGGAAGCGATCAGGGCAGATCTTGAGAAGGTCGTCTACACCAGCTCCATCGCCGCCATCGGCATCAACCCGGGAGAAATGTCCAATGAGGAAACCCCGTTCAACTCCTGGCCCTGGGCCAGCGAGTACATCATGTCCAAGTATATTGCCCACCAGGTGGTCAAGGGCCTGGTGAGCAGGGGCTTGCCCGCGACCATGGTGTTGCCCGGCCTGCCTTTCGGGCCTGGCGACCGGGGGCCGACGCCAACAGGGAGCGTAATCCTGCAGGTATTACGGGGCAAGGCAAAGAACTGGTGGCAGGGCGGCGTCTGCCTGGTGGATGTCCGCGATGTGGCCCGCGGGCATATCCTGGCCATGGAAAAAGGTCGCATCGGCGAGTCTTACTGCCTGACCAACACCGCGGCCAATATGCGCAGCAAGGACCTGATAGAGATGATCGGCCGCATAGCCGGTGTCGAAGGC
>JAGRIE010000098.1 GCA_020443425.1 Halioglobus sp. | reverse complement strand
CACTGAAGCCGTCAGAATCGATCACGTCTAGGTGTCGTACTGATTGTGAGACAGGCTATTGTTACAAAATTTAGGGCGCCTGAGAAATTTACTCACTACGGCACCCGGGCTATGCTGGCCGCCCCTGAACGGAGGCTTGTGAGTGTGACACTGGCTATCTTCGACCTCGACAATACCCTGCTGGGTGGCGACAGTGACAATCTGTGGGGTCAGTTCGTGTGTGAACGCGGCCTGGTCGATGGGGAGGATTTTGCCGCCCGCAATGAGCAGTTCTACCGGGACTACAAGGCTGGCACCCTGGATATCGACGCCTACCTGCGCTTCGCCCTGTCTACTCTGGTGGGCCATTCCCGGGCGCAGCTGGATGCCTGGCACCGGGACTTCATGGCCAGCAAGATCATGCCAATCTTACTGCCCAAGGCCGAGCAGCTGCTGGCGGACCACCGGCGGCGCGGGCACGAGCTACTGATCATCACAGCCACCAACGAATTCATCACCCGGCCGATCGCCGCGCTGCTGGGGGTCGAAGATCTCATCGCCTGCGAGGGAGAGACCGTGGACGGCGTGTACACCGGCGAGCCCCGCGGCGTGCCGTCCTATCACGCGGGCAAGGTGACGCGGCTCAATGCGTGGCTGGCTCAGCGTGACGGCTCGCTGGATGGC
>JAGRIE010000097.1 GCA_020443425.1 Halioglobus sp. | reverse complement strand
GGCTGGTGGACGCCGGCCGGACCGGCGGTGGCAGCGTCTACGGCCGCATCGGCACCACCACCACGGAGTTCGGCACGGTCACGTCGTGGCTGATCGACGTGGTCAACCTGGTCACCGGCAACCTGGACCGGCCCGGCGGGGCGATGTTTCCCACGCCGGTGGCCGGCGGCGCCTCCACGCGGGGCACGCCCGGCCGGGGCAAGGGCTTCACCGTGGGCCGGGGCGCCACCAAGGTGCGCGGCCTGCCGGAGGTGATGGGCGAGTACCCCGCGGCGGCGCTGGCCGAGGAGATCACCGGCGCGGGCGAGGACCGCATCCGCGCGCTCATCACCGTGGCCGGCAACCCGGTGCTCAGCACCCCCCACAGCCACCAACTGGACGACGCCCTGCAGCAACTGGACTTCATGGTCAGCGTGGACATCTACCTCAACGAGACCACCCGCCACGCCGACGTGATCCTGCCGCCGCCGTCGCAGCTGGAGCGCGGCCACTACGACCTGCTGCTGCTGCAGTTCGCCGTGCGCAACGTGGCCAACTACAGCGACGCGCCGTTGGCGCCGGCGGACGGCCATCCTGACGAGTGGGAGATCCTCGCCAAGCTGGGCCTGATCGCCGCCGGCATGGGCCCGGATGCCGACCCGGCGGTGGCCGACGCGATGGGCA
>JAGRIE010000096.1 GCA_020443425.1 Halioglobus sp. | reverse complement strand
TGAACGATACAACGCCGAACTTCCAGCAGCAGGCGCTATCCGAGCGTGAGCATGCCGCGAGCTGGTCTGCGCCCGAGACCGTACCGGCCCTCGCGTTGAACGGCCTGATCAACAGCGAGGAGTTGGATGCGCTGGTGGGCGAAGCGCTACAGGCCAACCCCAACCTGCAGCAAACCATGCTGTCGGTGCAAATTTATGAGGCACAGTGGCGACAGGCGTTCGGCGCACAACTCCCGCAGCTTGATCTGGGATTCAGCGGCAGTAACACCGAGAATACAGGGTCCAACTTCAACAGCAGCTTGACTGTGAGCTGGCAGCTGGACCTGTGGCAGAGCCTCAGCGATCGCAGTCGCGCGGCGGGCATGGATGTTCAGCAACAACAGCAGCTGTATCAGGCGGCACGGGATACGCTGGCAGCGCAGGTGATGACCGCATGGCTGGGCCTGACTGCACAACAGCAAACCATTGCCATCCAGAAGAAACGCATCGCAGCTTTGGCCAGCAATGAACAATTCATCATACAACGCTATCGCAATGGCACCGGCAGCCTCGATGACCTGACCAGCGCACGCAGCTTGCTGGCCAGCGAAAAAGCGAGTTTGGCGGAGTTTGAGGAATCCCTGCTGCAGCAGCAGCGCGCACTGCGCACTTTGTTGGGCCGCAG
>JAGRIE010000095.1 GCA_020443425.1 Halioglobus sp. | reverse complement strand
CCTTTTTATCTCCGCTTGCCTGAACAACCCTGCTCTCTCCTGCTTCTGTACCTGTTCAAGCTGCGCTAAGCTTGCCGCGATTTCCCCCATCGCGCGGAGTTTCGCCATGCTGCAACCTCTGGCCAAGAAACGCATTCTGCTGGGCGTCACCGGCGGTATCGCCGCCTACAAGAGCGCCGACCTGACCCGCCGGCTGCGCGAGGCGGGTGCCGAGGTGCAAGTCGCCATGACGCCCGCCGCCACTGCTTTCGTCGCCCCGCTGACCTTTCAGGCGGTATCCGGCCAGCCGGCTCGGGTCGACTTGCTCGACACCCACGCCGAAGCCGGCATGGGCCATATCGAACTGGCGCGCTGGGCCGACCTGATCCTCATCGCGCCGGCCACCGCCGACTTCCTCGCCCGACTGGCCCACGGCATGGCCAACGACTTGCTCAGCACGCTGTGTCTGGCCACCGACCAGCCGATTGCGGTGGCGCCGGCGATGAATCGGCTGATGTGGCAAAACGTCGCGACCCAGGACAACTGCCGGCTGCTGGCGCGGCGCGGCGTACACATCTGGGGACCGGGAGTCGGCGAACAGGCTTGTGGTGAAATCGGCGCTGGGCGGATGCTGGAGTCGGTGGAATTGTGCGGTCACGTCGTCGAACTGCTCGGTGCTCGGGAGGGC
>JAGRIE010000094.1 GCA_020443425.1 Halioglobus sp. | reverse complement strand
AATCAAATAATTATGGCCGCCTCTATAGAGGATGCAAATTTGACCATGTAAGTAGTCATCATGTCCGCCGAATGCTCGTCGAAGCCGCCTGGAACTATCGATTTCCCGCCCGGCTAGGCGAAACACTACAGCCGCGACAGATTGGTCAACCCAAGGAAGTTGTCGATATCGCGTGGAAAGCTCAGGTACGCCTTTGTCATCGATTCCGCAAATTGAAGGCTCGAGGAGTCCATCACAACAAGGTATGCACGATAACGTAAAATTTTCTTCGCACATTTTTTTGAAGGGGGTGGCCCCGGTTTGTTAAAACTGTAATCGCCAAACCACAGTAACGAACCAAAAAGGACCACCCATATGAACGATAGCACAAAGCCATTGAGCAAGGTTATTCGAATCGATGAGAGCGAGATCCGCGGCCACCTGGATGAGATGGTCCGGGGAACCGTGGAGGAAACCCTGAATGCCATGCTGGACGCTGAGGCCGACGAGATGTGCAATGCCCAGCGCTATGAGCACTCCCCGGATCGCGTTGATACGCGCGCCGGCAATTACAAGCGCAAGCTTCACACCAAAGCCGGCGAGGTCGAAGTGAAGGTGCCCAAGCTGCGCAAACAGACCTTCGAAACCGCCATTATCGAGCGTTACCGGCGCCGGGATATTTCGATCGA
>JAGRIE010000093.1 GCA_020443425.1 Halioglobus sp. | reverse complement strand
CTCCTGGATGGCGGCCGGAAAGTCATCGGCCTGCTCCAGGCCCAGTGCCACCGCGTCGTACTGGGAGTGGCGGGGGGTGGGTATCTGCAGGATACGCACATAGTAGAACGCGCCCTGGGCCGGATTGAATTCCGGATCCTCCCAGACCACTGCCAGTTGGGCGGCACCGATGTCGTTGCTGTAACTGGCGGTGGCCGGGTCCACGGTGTTGCCCACGGCAGGCAGGGAGCCATCCGCTGCCAGCTCGCGGTCGCCCGACCAGGCGACGTTGAAAATCTTCTCGTGGCTGCTGCCCCGGGCATCCACCCAGCCCTTGATGACCTGGATGCGATCCAGGTTGGCGCCCGCGGGATCTTTCATGGCGCTGACCAGGAAACGCGGCCCGGCCCCCGCCGCCGGGCCCGACAATTCGCCGCCCATGGGCACGCCCCCGGCGTAACCGATGGCGGCCAGGTCCGGGGATGCCGCGTCTTCCGGGGCGAAGTCCCAACCGGCAAACATACGCACGCTGATGCGCGGCCCCGTGGTGGCATAGACCTCGCGCCTGTGCATGGCGTCGAACACGCCCTGGCGGGTGTTCTCGGTGGCCCAGACCGCCGCCATGCCCGCGGCTGACATGTCCCAGCCGGTCGCCCGGGTGCCCCCCAGGGCGCCACCGGACTTGTTTTTGGGT
>JAGRIE010000092.1 GCA_020443425.1 Halioglobus sp. | reverse complement strand
CCTGGAGGTCGCGCGCGCCGTCAAGGCGGCCATGCCGCGCATAAGTGCCAGCCTGCCTGCGGATATGGAACTGCAGGCCAGTTGGGACTCCACCCTGGCTATCGAGGCGGCACTGAAGGAAGTCGCCACCACGCTGGTGGAGGCCGCGCTCATCGTGGTGCTGGTTATTTTCCTGTTCCTGGGTTCGCTGCGGGTGGTTCTGATACCGCTGGTGACTATACCCCTGTCGCTGACAGGGGTGCTCTTCCTGGTGTTGATGCTGGGGTTCAGCCTCAACCTGCTGACTCTGCTGGCCATGGTTATCGCCATAGGGCTGGTGGTGGACGACGCCATCGTCGTGGTGGAGAACGTACACCGGCACATCGAGGAGGGCGCCAGCCCGCTGGATGCCGCGCTACTGGGTGCCAGGGAGGTGGCTTGGCCAGTAGTCGCCATGACCCTGACCCTGGCTGCGGTATATGCCCCTATCGCCTTTATCGGCGGCCTGACGGGTGCCCTGTTCAGCGAGTTCGCCCTGACCCTGGCGGGCGCGGTGCTGATGTCCGGCCTGGTGGCGCTAACCCTGAGTCCCATGATGTGCTCCCGGGTCCTGACCGCACACCAGGACCAGGGACGCTTCGCCGATTGGCTGGATGAGCAATTCGAACGCAGCATCGGCAGCTACCGTCGCCTGC
>JAGRIE010000091.1 GCA_020443425.1 Halioglobus sp. | reverse complement strand
CAACAGGACCCGCATCAGCGCAACACGAGATTGCTGGCCACCGGAAAGCGTCGCCGGGTCGCGATCCGAAAAGCCCGCAAGCCCGGCCTCGGCCAGCGCCTCCTCAACCAGCCTGGCGCGTTCCGGTTTTGGCTTCGCAGCCTCCCGGGAAAGCGCGAAGGCAAGGTTTGCGCCGACGCTCATGTGCGGAAACAGCAGCGGATCCTGAAACATCAGCCCGACCCTGCGCCGTTCCGCCGGGAGCGCGGTGATCTCGTCTCCGTTCAGCCAGACGTGGCCGTACGCCTCGAACGCAGGTGGGAGAAATCCGGCCACAAACGCCAGCAGGCTGGATTTGCCGGAACCGGAAGGCCCCATGAGCGTCAGGATTTCGCCTGGTGCGACCGTGCAGTCGAGATCAAGCAGGGTTCGGCCATCCAGGCCAAGGCGCACCTTTTCCAGTCTGAGAGAGGCAGCTTGCGTCATGCGGGCGAACTCCGGCGCTCAGGCGCGCATCGCCCGGCGGTTGGCAAACATGGCCGCCGGAACAAGGGCTGCAATCGCGAAGCCCGCAAAGGGAAGAAACATCTGCAGAAACGCATAGACACCGATTACCCTGCGGTCGCCTCCCGAGGCAAGCGCAACCGCTTCGGTGGTCAGCGTCGGCCAGCGCCCGGCACCTATCAGAACCGTTGGA
>JAGRIE010000090.1 GCA_020443425.1 Halioglobus sp. | reverse complement strand
AGGGGCATTTCTTTACCGAGCGGGTCGAGTACCTGGATCAGAATGATCAACTGTTTGCCGAGGCCCTCATAACCTATTTCCAGTACCAAACGAACGGTGAGCCGACGGCTGAGCGGACGGAAAACCCGGCTGTCAAACCCACGCCGGCGCCGCAAAGCACCTGGCAGCCGGATTTCAAAGATCTGGACTGCGCCCAGCTCAATGTGGGCGATGTGCTGCCCGCGCTGGTTATTCCCATCACCCATAAGCTCATTGTGGCGGGGGCAATTGCGACCCAGGACTTTATACCGGTGCACCATAATGTGCCGGCCGCCCGGGAGGCCGGTATGCCGGATATTTTTATGAATATCCTGACCACCAGCGGCTTGTCGGCCCGTTACCTGAGTGACTGGGCCGGTCCCGGCAGTCGTCTGCGACGTATACAGTTTAAACTGATGGCTCCAAATACTCCCGGCGACACCATGACCCTGCAGGGCCGGGTATCTGCAGTGGAGCACGACGAAGGTGAATGTATTGTGGGCGTCGAGTTCAGCGGCATGAATAGGCAGGGCCCGCACGTGATGGGCTCGGCGACGCTGGCACTGGCTCATTAACCATAGCTGCAAGCATAGGATGTAAGCATTATGAAAAAGCGATTTGAAGGTAAAGTGGCCATAGTCACCGGCGGTAGCCTGGG
>JAGRIE010000008.1 GCA_020443425.1 Halioglobus sp. | reverse complement strand
GAAACACCCCCACGTGTGTGGGGAAGACGCACTGGATACCCACGCATCCCGGCTGTAGTTCGAAACACCCCCACGTGTGTGGGGAAGACAATTCGCGCATGGCCTTGATATCCTCGTCCTCAGAAACACCCCCACGTGTGTGGGGAAGACTACAATGCCAGCCGGTATTTTTTCGGCAGCACGGAAACACCCCCACGTGTGTGGGGAAGACTATTCCGCCGCCCCAGGGGCCAGTGCCGACATTGGAAACACCCCCACGTGTGTGGGGAAGACAAGGTTCCCTTGCACCGGGGCGATATAGTGTTGGAAACACCCCCACGTGTGTGGGGAAGACCCCCCATATCATCGACTCCGGTACGCCTATGCAGAAACACCCCCACGTGTGTGGGGAAGACCGCTCGACGTGCGCCCAAGCATTACAGACTATGGAAACACCCCCACGTGTGTGGGGAAGACCGCTACTACACAGAGCGTCAGCTTAAAGCAGAGGAAACACCCCCACGTGTGTGGGGAAGACTGTATAACGAGGGGGCTGGATACGGGCAAAGCAGAAACACCCCCACGTGTGTGGGGAAGACGATCTTCTTCTGTGGCGCTATCTGGATATCTGAGAAACACCCCCACGTGTGTGGGGAAGACACCAACAAATTGTTAAAGAGCGCCGGCTGAAGTACAACATCCGGGGGTTATTCGGTTTTCAGTGTTTCAACAATTAACTGCAAGCCGGAGATGATCGTTAGCGGCTTTCTAGTCGGGCCTATCGTACGAATTTCGTAACCCGGAGGCCCTGGTAGCGAGCGAAAGATTACGATGCCAGATTCGGGTGAGCAATATTTGTATAAATAGTCGATCACTGTAGTGGCCACTGAGTCCTTGATTCCCGAAACAAACACATTCGCTCTGGGTTCGACAAACCAGAGTTTCATACGTCCCCGCACGGCAGGCGGCAGCTCATTTGCGAGAACGACGAGCAAGTTTTCCTCCGAGCATTTCTGGTATATCTTCAGCCAACCGGGCAAGCAAGTTCATTTCTATTACTCTCTCACGAAACGTAGACGACACCTTATGTTTGTCATAATGGCCGGCCATATCCCGAGTAAGCGCGAAGGCTAGATCGATGCAGAGATACTCCTTGTAGAGATCCGCAAGATCATAGACAAAAGGCAACGGGCTGCCTGAGTGGATAAATCCAATCTGTGGGGAATAACCCATGCTATGCACGGCGGAACAGAGAATGCCGTAAAGTGCAGCGTTGCTAGCAGTCATGACTTGATTCGTGATGTCGCCAAACTCAAACTTCCCGGGTGTGAACTTGCGCCCCTTCCAACCGACCTGATATTCCTCAGCTTTATTCTGGTACAGGGATCGCACCCTGTGCCCTTCCATGCCCATCATTTCCTTTAACGTCTTTCCACACAGATCTGCATCCGGAAAACGTCGAGAAAACATGCGTCGCGCCACCTCCACCGAAGTCTGGGGATTAGTGGACAGAGAAAGTTGCGCCTTGAGGTTGCGCGTGTCGGCCGTTGGTAGAAAGCCTGCAGCGTAGAATAGAAGACAGTCTTCTCCCACCCAACAAACTGCACAATTAGCAGCAGTCACAGTCTTGACGGCATCGTGAGTAATCGTACTCCCAGGACCAAGAAGTAAAGCGTTCAAAGTCGCCACGGGCAGTGGAACAACATTCGCCTCGGAATCGATCCACTTAACACTGCTGCCATCGATCTCCAGCCTGCCGCGCTCCAGATAAAGAAACGGATACTTGTCCTTTACCTGAGGCAGGGAGTCGCGCGTCACCTTGACGAACAATCTTTGGCCTATGGGCATATCACTACTCCGTGCCCTGAATAGTTACCCGTCGATCACGGTATTTCTTACGCTCGCCAAACTGCAGCGGCACGTCATTCAGGGTCAACACCTCGCCCTTGTGCTCGCCCTGTAGAACCCGAAAAGATAGGATGCGCCCCTTGCTGACTGCCAACTCATCAGCGACTGCAAAGGCCGTCTTTTCATCGGAATGTACGCCCTGAACGATGAATTCAGTGGGCACACAGGTTTTGCGCCCGAGGTAAAGGTCCCAAACCGGGTTGGCGAGTGCATTGGCAAGCGTTTCCAGCTCATCCTGCGACCCTTGCAAAGCGACAGCATAGGCCATGTCCTGTATGTAGTAGCGATATGTCATTTTGGCCCCACCGCCAACGGCCTTCTTGCCCGTGCTCGTTTTCGGTATCAGCATGCTCGCCCATGGGTCCTGATCATCATAGCCGCTACCAACCATGTTGAAGTCGCGCAACAGAGGCAAGCGCTGCAATGGCAAGCCCTGCCTGTCTTGACGCACATAAGCGCGCACCTGCAGATCACGCTCGGCCCAATGGTGTAGCCACTCGGTCTGCTCTCCTGAAGCGCCGCGCGCACAACAGAGCAAACCCAGCACACCCGACTTAGTGGGGAAGTCTAAACTGTCACGCCGACCGAAGCGGGAATCATGCCCCCATGACTGAAGTGGTGCCTCCAGCCACAGCAAAAGATAGCGGTCAGTCATGGTGTACCTCACTGTGTATGGTGTGGTCTTGCAGAGCGGCAATTAGGTCGTCAATATTGAACGCCTCATTCTCACCCCAGTCATAACAGGCGATCTTGCCAAACAGAGAGCCAGTGAGCTTTTCCTTTTTATCAAGATAAGACTTTAACTCCGTAATACTTGCCTCCAGATAACCTCCTTGAGTTGCTCTTACCGAAGTTTCGAACGGCACCTGCAAACGCTGCCCGCTCCGAACAAATACTCGCGCAAACTCCCAAGGACTGGCGCCAGATTGGGTGGTCTGGCGGGCATTTGGTACTGCAACGAACAGTGCCTTGACAAACGCCTCGACAGCCTGAGCTAATCCATCTTCACCCAATGTATGCACAAGTTGTCCCAAATCGAGGCTCACATAGCGGTAATAAGTGGCCGAATTGAATTCAAGGCTACCCATGTGCGCTGAGCCCGGCTCGGTTTGCAGATCATCAAGGGCAGTAAAAAACTCCACTTCGTTGCTGACCTTGTGGGTCGATATAGCATGAGCGAACGAAGCTGCTGCCTCGACGTTCATATCGGCTGCCTTGGCGACCATACGGCCGAATAGCGCAATATCCAGCGCGTCCACCGACGGTGTTAGTGCCTTCTTTGCGATTTTGGCCAGTTCCTTATCCTTGATCTTAGCTGCATCGAACCCGATCTCGAGGGCATAGTCTGCAAATGCGTCCGCCTCGCTGCCACTGATGAAGAGCAATGTATCTTCACTCAGTTGTTTGGCCATGAATTGGCCGCACGCAGCAGCCTGCTCCTCACTTGCGCCCTTAGCGCGACAGGCTTGAGAGAACATGTCGCCAGATTTCTTCGTCCTCACACCAAGCTTGATCCCAAAATCCTGCATAGCCAGTCGTACTTGGCGTTTCCAACACTGAGAGCTGACTCTGGCACGCGTCACCCCGCCAACGATGGCGCTTTTGGGCGCGCCAACATCATCACGATTTAGACAGGTCACCGGGAAGGACTGCAGGATGTGGAATTCAATGCGGGTATTTGAAAAATGATTACGAATGGTCATGAGCAAATTCCTTTTTCAGGTAAAGGGGTTTTCGATAACAGGGACGATCTGCAGCAAGCCGCAGCCGTAGGAGCGAGCGCGGCCGATGCCACGAACAAAACTATTCTGAAACTGTAATGGGTCAAGCACGCTCAACATGCCCTGAACATGTGCTTGAGCTATAGTCACCGAACGCTTCTGTTTGTCAGTAAACTGCAAAACTTCAACACGATCGACCTGCAACTGCTCGGCGACCGGATGGAAGCCCCAACTCTGTTCGGCGCGCTGTGAAAACCAGTCGGAAATGGAGTCGCGGCTCCGCACGGGGATCAGCTTACGGCTGGCGCTGTCACGTCTGGTTGGGTTGACGATAACCCTAAAACGGTAGTGGATGTGCTGAAGAAAGCTATCCGGGATCAGCTTGCTCTGCACATTGCCATACTGGCCCTCCACAGTCGAAGCGGGCATACGATCAGCTAGCATGAGAATTCTTCGCCCACGGTGATCGCCCCCTTGATCAGCATAAAGTATACCGCTTGGAGTACTGCAAGCCTTGTCTGCTGTATCGCGTACATTTTCATACAGACTGTAAACAACACGATGCAATGAGTATGCATCGGTAATACGCAGTTCCTTGACTGCCTTACGATCAAGCTGAAGCACACTCGCGAACAATGTCATACTGCCGCCTCCACCGAAGCAAGCGCCTGACTGTAAAACTCTTGGGCCCACTGCGCTTTTATACTCTGGGCGTTATAGCCAAACTTTCGCAACTGTATAAGAAGACGAGTAAAATCGAGAGTTTGATCTACCTTACTGTCGATCAATGCAAGCATTGGGCGCAAAATACGGCAAAGCTCTTCCAATTCATTACAGGCAAGTAAGCGGCGCAGCCGAGCGGTCGCCTGGTCGCTTTTGTTGCCGTCTTCGTAACAGGCTGCAAGTGCGCTACCTAAGCTTAGTCTGCCATTTTTTTCAGCCTTGGTTTTGGCGATTGCAGCGGCCACAGTAACAAATGGTAGGCGTTGGTTGTCATTTTCCAGATCAATGCCCATGCGACCGAGAAGGTCCCAGCTCTGATATTCAGTTGCCGGGTTGTCTGCGCGCCGCAAGCGTGCAGACAAACCCTTGTCGGAAAGGCAACGGGTAATTACGGCTTCCACGAACCCCGACTCACGGTGTTGCGCTGCAACAGATTTTTTTTCACTCACGGTACTAAATCTCCTGTCTCAGATAAATGCTGTTGTTCGGTTTCTGCTTAGCCCAGGCGCTAAGTTGGCGGGCCGTATCTCGTGGACAAGACAGGTTATACGCTTGATGCGCGTAGCCAGAAAAACGCCTGCGCAATTTACGTCGCTCGGCCTTGGCAGGCCCACTCTGGTCGCAGTGATCAACAAGTTGTTGGAAGTTGCGCTCGCACAACTGCCAGAACAAGTTGGTGGCCTGGGGCGCCCATTTCCCGCCGTCTACAGTCAATTCCTTGTAATAGCCCATTACCCGTCCATAAAGGTTCCTCGCCAGATCTTCCAGCGCATCCATTTCGTGCTTAAGATGGGTAAACCAGGATTGCCCGAGCATATCGCTATGCAGCCAGATTTCTGATTCAACGAAGTCATCTGTGCCCGAAACATATTGTTCGCCAGCATTACTGCTGACGCGTAGCCCGCCGGACCAGAGAGCAAATAGCTTGACCTGATCCCGTGCGCGATCAAGACTGCAACGCACCTGCCAACATTGAAAGCTGTGACCCTCAGATTGCTGGATAAACCCCAGAAGGGCAGTTAATGCTCGCCATGGTCGTTTTTCTGGATCCACCCAAAGCGCCTTGGGGTCAGTACCTGAATAATTGACCGCCATGCTTGGATCCACCATCCCATCCTTATAGCCGGCGTGTGCTATTCCTTCTGAGTAATGCATCCCATCGTCTGTTAACAAACAAAATCTACTCAATGGCAATAGTCGACCAATTAATGAATCGCGCAGAGTTCTGGCTACCAGACAATCCTCTCCCGCCGGCATTTTCTCCCAGGGTGCAATACCCACCCCTGCAGAATAGATTTTCATCTGACCTACTTGTTGTTGGGTTAACAAATTTAGCCACACACTTTGTTGTAGACTTTTACCGATGAGAAATGTATGCAATAGGCCCATATGAGCAACGCTAGGTCCCGGCTTGCCAGTTGACGCCTTGCCCTTACTGTTGCGCTTACCGGCATAGCCTGCAGTCAGTACCACGCTGTTGTCGGTCTTTTTACCCGATAGAGCAAAGCCCATTAGTGTCAGTAGTAAAACCGCCCTATCAGCTTCATCTAACTCTCGCTCTACTTGTCCCTGGTTCAGCACAGTAGTGTTTCCAGTGGACACCTCTGCCATCACCGCACCGAACTGTTGAACTCTCGCCGCAGCAATCGCTGGTATCTGTAGAAACGGGCTCTCGCCATAAAGGTAGAAACGCGAATGCCATTTCTGTAGATAGGCTAGGCAACGTTGCGCAAGCCCTTCTGCGCCGAGGGCCAGCCACTCGCCATCGTCTTTCGGGGTCGCTGCCGCTTGGGCGATAGCCAATAGCAACTTAAATATCGCTATTTTCTGTACTGGGTTTCCGCCAAGACTACGGTAATGTGCATTGCTGAACAGTTTACCCAAACTGACCCGCCCGTGGTCGGCGACTGGAATCCAGTCTTCATCAATGAGGTTAAATCGGTTATCCATTTCGTCCTTCTCTAAAGTTTGATGACTCGATAGCCCAGATCATTGCGATATTCCAGTACGTGTTTCTCATGTAGTGGCCCATCGTACACGCCCCGTAGTCGACCGCTTTTTTCCACCAGCGCAACGCGTAGCAATGCCTCGTCGGAAAGTGGATTGCCAAGGTAAAAGCAGTGTTGGAGACAAAAATTCTCCAACGTAGTTAGCGGTAATGGCAAAGGCGCATCCTGAATTGGCACAGCCACTATCTGACGCATCAGCTGCGCGCTAAGCTCTCGCCACTGGCCTCGCGTCCGTTGCGTGCGGAGTTTGGGCAAATATAGAATTCTTCCATCCAGCAAAGTCAACTTGCTCATCTGCTCTTGTCTACACCACGCTAGATCGCGTAGCAGCAACACATCAAGTCTTTCAGCTTCACTGTAACGTGTCTGCGCCTTATTCTCAGGTAGGGTCTGCCCGCTATCGGCGAGCGTGATACGCGCGAGTTGACTCAACGCCCAACGCCCCTTACGCCGTGGCGTGCCATCATCCAGCTCCTTAAGCCATCGCGCCATGGCATCCACTTCCAAACGTTCGCAATAGGTCTGTTCGATCAACGCACGAATATCTTGGGGCAAACACACGCTCTTGCGTAACCTCCAGACCTCTAAGCTGCGACACAAAAGATACGGACTGTAGACTAAAGCACTGTGGCCGAACGCCTGCTGAGGCTGTTCGATGGCGTCGTCCAGTTTCGGCGCAAGCAGCCATGCATCACAGCGACTATACTCATTCCGAGGAGTGTCGGAGTGCCGCCATAGCCGACCGAGACGTTGCAATAGCATATCTGTCGGTGCGAAACGCGAGACAAGAAAGTCGGCATCAATATCTAGCGACTGCTCTAGCACTTGTGTGCCAATCAGTATCCGTCCAGCTTGGCCTCGATCTGGGTGCCCCTGCTTTCCGTAGCTCTCGACCCAACGCGCTTCATTGCTCTGCCGCTGTTGCTGTGTATAACGCGAATGTAACAGGCCACAGACTATACCTAGCTCGCTGGCGCGCGCTGCCAAATCAAGGTATCGCTCCTGCGCTTGCGGCACGGTATTCTCAATCCATAGCACCTGTTGACCTTGCTCAGCTCGCTGTAAAGCCTCGTCTACAGCAATCTGATCGCTATCCAGCAACAAGATGCTCACCTCATTCCCTGGCTCACTTTCCACCGGAACTTCACGCGGCGCTTGTGCGTTCGGGCACGCGGTGATCAGTGGATATTCATTGCTATCCAGCCCACACCCGAGTAACTGTTGCCGACGAGATTGGCTGAGCGTTGCGCTGAGAATAATCACGGTACAGCCCAGCTCACGCAACAAAGTGACCAAAGCATCCAGTAAAGTGCCGGTATAGGCATCGTAGGTATGGACCTCATCCAGAATCACCACCTTGCCAGCCAAACCGAAGGCCCGTACAAAGCCATGCTTGACGTTCATTGCAGCCATCAGTGCCTGGTCAATGGTGCCGACGGCAAAAGGCGCAAGCAAGCCACGTTTCGCCTGACTGAACCAGGAACCACCGGGCCGACCATCTTCTCCCATGTCTGTTTCCAGCAACCAAGCGT
This sequence comes from Halioglobus sp., assembly GCA_020443425.1. Lineage (GTDB taxonomy): Bacteria > Pseudomonadota > Gammaproteobacteria > Pseudomonadales > Halieaceae > Marimicrobium. Next base: position 134,805 of record JAGRIE010000008.1, on the reverse strand, counting down.
TAGCATGTAAGAGCAAGGAGCGATGGGGATAGTCCGGTGACAGCACGTGTTTAAGGAAATCATTGAAGCGGTCATAGATTTTGTTAGAAGTAAGCTGGGTAGGCAGTGCAAAATAGATGCCGCTGGCCTGTCCGGCTTCCAGCAAACGGTAAGCGGCATATAATGCCGCCTCGGTCTTACCGAGACCCATCGGTGCTTCCAGAACATACACACCTGATCCGACGACCTGCTCTATCAGTTGTTGCTGCGCAGGGCGCGCATCAAAACCAAACACCGACTTGAATGACATACCCGGCTTGTAACCTGGCGGAATGAAGCCAGCGCTATCCAGTGCCTTGTTGATACTGTCTTGCCACGGCAGAGACGGATCCTCAAAAAACTCACCAGATCCAATCCAGTCTGAAACCGAAGTCAGGCCAGCCAGAAGACGCGCCTGGGCTAATGATGTGATCACCGGCCAGTCGGCGTCCAGAGTCATCTTGAGCATTTCTACAAGCCGCTCGCGTTCTTTCTGCCAGAGCGCACCCCCGAAATTATCATCCCCTGCTCGCAACCCGGCTACCGGTGGAGAAAAGCCATGGTGTTGACCCAGAATCTCAGGAATAAACATTGGAACGCCTAGTGCCTTAGCCGTAAGTTGACTTACGCCGGCATGCCCGCCCCAGCTAGATTCTAATTTCGGATTAATGTTCTCGAGTGCTATAAGGCCATCTGACGCCGGAGAACAAGCGTGGCGTAACTTTTCATAGAAGGTAGGGCAGACCTTGCCGATGTCGTGGGCAGCGGCAACCAGATGTGCGTTGTGTGGATAAAGACTGACGCGTAGGGCTTCAGGTTGGCGTGCGATAAGTGCCCGGGCAATTTCGCCAACAATCTGACAATGCTCTTTAACTGAGCGACCAGGGACTACCCCGTTTTCTACGGCGAATGTCTTTGCAAGGCAGTGTTCAAACGGAACAACTATTGACGTTTTGTCTCTTGAATTTCTGGGTCGGAACATTCCATTGTTCTCTTCAAATGCTTTAACGTGCTAATGAATATTTGTGACTGTAAGTAATCACACCGAAAACCTACTCGTACTCAATAATTGGTTGCGGGGTTAAACCCTATTTTGCGCTGACTGTATGTCACAGAAAATCAGTAGAGTACACGTAATACGTGTTTGTGTTTGAAATTGAGAACTCGAACACATTTGATCGCCCGCCGCGAAACATAGGCTGCCAATCTATCCAAGTAAGCTCATGATTGCAGCACTGTATGGATATACAGATCGCATTTTCAGGCAGGTCCCAATTGTGAGTTCTTGGAACTGCCCATAAGCATTGCTTCACAATGGCGATAACCATTAATATCAACGGGAGAAGCCCATAGTTAGTCGCACATGAAGTTGGTCCTAATGTTTTGACCAAACATTAGGTTGTAAAATTGGGGGCAACATGGAGACGTATTGGAGACTAGAATGGCAAAAAGCGAAGCACTCTGGGACACCCGCAAGGGTTGGATATTTTGTCTCAATGCTCCACAGGGGGTTGTTACAGGCTCGCACTGGGGATATGTGGACGACTTCTTAGATGACGTGAAGCAAGAAGCCAGTGTCCACAAGGGCATCATGAAAGTTTACTCGCCTATTTGGGGGAAGCCCTATAGCAAGTTCGCGCAGCTTAACTCAGGCGATGGAGTCGTGTTTTATCATGGAAAAAAGGCAAGACTGACTCAGCGCGATACCTCTAGGCACGTGAAGCCGTATCAGCTTACACTCGCTGCCGCCATAGACACCGTGACACAAGACCCAGGTACAGGTGAAGTAACCGAGCTGACATTTTCTATGCCTAGGGATGTATATATTGCTATGTCTGAGTCTCCCCTAAAGCTTGATAACACAGAGGTAAAAGAAATCGTCGCGTCCTCTGGCCTAGGTGGCGGCAGAGTTGGCACTTTCTTTCCTATCGACCCACCGCACTGGCAAAAGTTGCTGCAACTGCTGAAGAATAACATATAGGGACTAGAATCCATCACGTTGGTGGTCTCTCAACTGCGCCGACTAGAAGTTACTAAACAGCGCCAGGGAAACGTTTAGACTCTTCAAATCATTCCGGCTGGGATTTCTTGAAGCCTTGTCACGTAAATGCCATGACGACACTGTGTACTTCGACAGAAGACACTCACTGGCCTTTTTTTCTATGCGTGCGACAAATGCTATGAGGGCCGTCCGCTTAGAAGTGGAAAGAGAACCAGCCTCGGCGTCTATCAGGGTCACCGCCACGACCGGCTTTCTACTCAGGAGCGGTGATAGCTTGTCCTGAAGCGGCTGTCGCGGAATCGGCAAAAGAGAACGCGAAACTCGTGTACTCACTTCGTAGGATAATCCACTTCAAAACGATCACAATGCTCCGATGGCTCCCTCGGACGATCACCCGGCGAAAGATACATCGAGTTCGGGTAAATGCCTTCTTGCCGATCTATCGTACAGATTGCTGTTACAGCTCCGTCAATCACAAGTTCCACGCTCGGCCTGATGTAATAACGGCAATGCCAGCAGCACCGCCCGGACTCAATTCGTTCTCCCCGCGCCGGGTCAGTTCGATCGTTATCGTACTTCTCCACCTCTATAGCCTCATGCTGACTTGCCTGGGCTGCCATCGGGCCAGCTCAACTTGGGCCGTACCCACACCTAATCGTCTGACCCACTTTGCAGCAGCATCCAGTGAGCGCCAGGTCTTGGGAGCACCCTTCAACGTCATCGCAGCAACCGCACCAGTGGGCGTATCTGCCTCTACATGGAACAAAGCCCCATCCCCGATGATACGGACTCGCTTAACCGCGCCGGCGCTTACGAGTGCTTTGAGCGTCCTCTCGTCCATCATATTCTTCACTAAATAGGGGTTGTTGTTCCGGGATGGAAATGCCCACTTCCTCGCAATGCTTCCGAATTAGCACTTCAACCATGTTGGCGATACTCCGGGAATCTCGAAGGGCTGCTTCCCGGACGGCCTCTTTCAGGAACGGATCTATCCGCAAATTCAATGTTGCTGACTTCTTTGGACTCAAACCCCAATCTCCTCAAAAGATACTCGTTACAATGTAACGCATTTGTAATTCTTTAGAAACCCCATTTCAGCGCCCCGTCCTGCCCTGCCCAGGTGAGCTCAGCCGAGCCAAGCCCTGCTCAGTAATGACCCGGCTAGACCTGCACACTTACGCCGACACTTTGTAAGTTTCCCGGAGCGTTTTCATATCCAGGGTCGGATGGGGACGCTGCTCGTTGTAGTAACGGAACCACGCTCACAATGCCTGCCTAGCCTCATCTAGCGAAGCAAAGTTATGGAGCCACGGGTTCTACACCACTTTTACTGACATTTTTTACAAAAGTGGGGTAGAACCCTACCGATTCAGTAATCGGGTAACAAAAGCCCGTTGTAACCTCCATGAAACATACGCTGATCATCAGCTTAATTTTCAGTTTTCAGTAAACCCAAAAATACTGATCTACATACTCCATGGATATTGGCTTGGCTTGTATCTTGCGAGTAATATGCAAAAAAAATTTCAGCAGGGAAGTGAAGGTATGAACGGATTCACCAAAAAGACACTACTCATCCTCTATTTAGCAGCCTTGATCACAGGCTGCAAGGTCACAGTCATAGTGCCGTCGGGCGGCACTGTGCAATCACATTCCGGAGTCCGAAATTGTACAGAATCTAGCGTTTGTGAATTTGAAGTAACGAGTTTACCGTTCAGTGATTCGTTTACCGCCCTACCCAGCCCTGGTTATGAGTTTGAAAAGTGGTCTGATGGAGGTGATTTCCAGTGCGCCAACTCCACCAAACCGGCTTGTTTGATTGATCTTGCTGACAACCCTTATGCATCAGCGATTCTCGCACTGTTTGATTCGATGTATGTCATGCCAATTTTCAGGGATGTAGGCATTGATACCGATGATGATGGTGTGCGCAATGAGTTGGATGAAGATGATGACAACGATGGGATACTGGATGCTGATGATGTTTGTCCGATTAATTCAGACCAAAACTGTTCAACCGGCGCGCCGGACTCTCCAAACCCAATGAGCTTTAGCACAACAAACCAAGTATCCGCGAATAGCTTTTTTAATTACTATCACTACACGGCTCAAAAGAATGAAAGAATAATTATTCACACTGCACTGAGTACTCCACTGTCGACTACCCAAAAATCCCGGTGCGCCTCAAGCCCTGGCACCGGCCAAACTCCAAGCAACTACGATACGCAGATTCATGTCTACAACGAAAATATGGCTCGAGTTGATGGTATCTGTGGAGAGAATCTTACCTTTATTACACCTGAGACTGGACAGTATTTATTCCAATTTGAATATCCTACGAATTCTCCTGGTGTATTCTATATAGCTTCAGTTATGGGAAGCTCGGCAGTGAACACCCCAACAGGAACCGCTGGCTCACCGAACAATCCGAAAACATTGCTACCGGGAACTCAAAACCCGATCTCAAAAAACACTTTCTATAATTATTATAAATTAACTGTCTCAGCAGGTGCCCGGCTTATTATAAATGTCCAGCTTGACGAGCCACTGTCAACTATCCAAAAATCTCGGTGCAGCTCAAACCTTGGTACCGGACCAATCCCAAGTAGCTATGATACGCAAATTCATGTCTACAACGAAAATATGGTCCGAGTTGATGGTATCTGTGGAGAGAATCTTGACTTCATAGTTCCGGCAGCGGGTACATATATCCTTCACTTTAGTTATGCTACTCAAAGTGCGGGTTATGTTAATGCTGCAGTTATTGATTAGTATGAACCATCATATTTGTAGGCATATTTTCTCAGCCCCTTCTATTCTGACGCGCTGTTCACTGTCAGCCAGTGAGCTTGATACACTTCGCGCCGGCAAAGAAGGATCGATGGGCATCTCAAAGGTCAAGAAAGCTGAAACATGACTTCTAGCGCAAGCCCACTTCTGTGGGCTTTTTCATGTCTGAAAGTTCAGAACGCTAAAGACCGTTCGTAGATGATAGCAGACTAAACCTACGATTCTTAACGGGCAGCAATTTTGGCCACCTCCGAATCAAAGCTAGGCTAATAGTAAAAAGCCAACTATAACCCGTATCACTCCACTGCTGGGAAAACATCGGCCATCACCCTATCGATCTGTGACTCATGCTCAGCATAAAGCTCTATAAGGTCATAGGCTATGCCGGGTTGCTCGCGTCTCCAGGCAACGCCCTGATCGACATCTACCACCGCAGCTGGTCTATGCTCATGGTCAAGCACGAACCAGTATCGGTAGTGAGGTTGTCCAAGTAGATCTCTCTAGAGTTTCATATCTTGGCCCCTTCATGTCACGAACCCAATTGTTTACGCCCGAGCACAACCCAGAGCTGTCGTGAAAAGCATTGCGTATATGCCAAGTACGGGACGTAAAAGCTAATGCACTTGCGAATCGCGCTATTAGCCTCGGCCCGATAGATTTCGTCACCGTCGGCGGGGTCTTTTTCGGACTCGTAAGCCCACACACGCTTTCCAACGCTTTGATAACGTTCTGTCTTCGATCCTCGGCAGCCAGCACCTCAAGCCAACTGAAACGTGGATCAATCACCGGAGAATCCGGCTCACCTCCAGAACCTTCAAACCAAGGCTTGTGTCTGATGTGCCCCTCGAGATTCATATGTGCAATCAATGAATCGTCAGCGTCTCTGCGATACAGCGACACGCAGTCGTACTGCCCTCCGACCGGATGGGTCTCGATTACTCGTACCTCCTCCGGGTGACGGCGAATGATCTCCGCCGCTATCCACCACGCCAGAGCCCGATTAACTTGGTACGGTAGACTAAGTTCCTCACCCAAATCATGGAGACGAATATCGAATGGGATTGGCAGGGCTCGCTTGTTGAGCATTGTAACTGGGACGCTCTGCAAGAAATTTTTGGGAAGACTACGACTATTTTACTTAGGTCTAGGATAAGTCTTCAGACCCTCAAACAAATCTGAAAAATAGCGCAATTCGACAATCGCAATACTACCCAGCACCGGTCATAGCCAGGTCTAAAGCGAGTATTGCCGCCTACGCCAAGCGCCGGACATTAGGGGTAAAACTACCAAGCGCTAAAAATCCATCGGAACTGGTCAACAGGTCGTCACTTCGATATAAACCACTCGGCGTAATCTGATGACTCAGGCGATTCTCGCCCGGTGGGCTCCCCCAATAACTCAGCCAAAGCACTCTCTACGCTCGGGTGTGCGGTGATCTTCAAACCGCCAGCTTGCGGCTTTATATAAATGCTGCCATCCCCGACTTTTATCGAATAGTCATAGCTGTTCTCTCGGTAATGTCCGTCTAGCTTTCTCATAACAGGCTCTCCAACTAGTTTATTCTTGGGCAGTTAAAACTACTCGACATATCATATCGGGCCAACGCTCGCTTTGAACCGGTCCCTACCGAAAATCGCAGTAAACCGCTAACGGTCAATCGTATCGACCAGACTATTTAGCTTTCTAACTCGTGCCGTCATTCCGCTCTTCACGTTCCTCCCGATCTTTGGCTTTAGCCAGCACAAATGCCTCTAACGACAAGGCCCCATCCAAGCCGATATTTTCCTTGAATGCTTGGACATTTACATGCTTCCCAATAGATATGAGTCGCTGTGCCCGTTCGGAGAATCTGATTTTAGTGGTGCAGCCAACGTGTTGTCTCTCGTCTCCTCGGCCAGCAAATATTTCCTGCACATCCAAGCTGGACACGAGCCCCTGGCGCCAAACAGGTGGCCACTGATGGACAGGTCGCAGTCTATTATTGTCGTCGTATAGATCCACCATGTCAGCTTCAACTTCAGCTACTAAGCGGTTGAGGACGTAATCAGCGTCAATACGCAACCTTTCCGATCGGGCAGCTATCTTCCCACTGATACACGCAGCAATATCTGGTTTTCTAAGGTTTTCGCTGCCAATCGCGGCAGCTGTTTTGGAGCTATACCCCGCGCGAATTGCGGCTTGTGTAGCATTGAGATCAATCAAGTACTCTTGAACAAACCGTACTTGCTTAGCTGTTAGTTTTCTCTTGCTGCAGTCTTCCCAGCTCGGATAGTCATATTCTCTCACTGATGTAGCCCCTTATCGATTGTTGCGTGCAACTGTCACTGCGGCTAGTTCGCTTTTCATACCCAGCTCCCTAATCAAAATGTAACCGCAAAACTGATAGGGCAGATACCCCACAAATACCAGCAACGCCTTCTGACTTACTGGTGGTTGAAATCTGATCCTTCCGCTTCCTGCGGACTCAAAGTTCTATCACATTTACAGATTTTTCTAACTGGTACACCTCTGAATAGCAGCTTGGCTTCTCGGGAATATCGTTAGATGACTCGTGCTCTATCTGAATTAAACTGGAACGACAATTGTTGGCCCTGGTTGAACTGCAGCCCTTTACCAAAGCTCAGACCGATAGTGCCTTCAAACTCACCATTTCGTTGCTTGGCGATCACAAATCTTTGGTCTGGACGTTTTTCTAAGTACTCCATTTCCGCCTGACTTAGCTCCTTTTTTCCTGCAAGCGCCTTTTGGAGGTTAACCTTCCTTTTATCGGCCCAGTGGATAATCACATTATGCACAAGGTCAGTAAGCTCCCCTGCCCCGCGAACGTCAAACTTGGTAGGGATATGTTCCTCGCCCTGTCTGTCTGGCTTACGGACATGGCAAACTAAATGGATGTGAATCTGAAATGCCTTGGCCGTAGCACACAATGCATCAATAAAGTCCTTCTCTGCCCCACGCTCACCATAGGGGAGTCCACATTTGGTAAGAGAATCAATCAGGACATGCTTACAGCCCCAAGACCCTGCCATGAAGTATAGGGCCCCCAACACACGACCAGAGGGAGTGGTATCCAACTTGTCGTAGTATGCAAGGTTAAGGTGGTTCCAGTGCGCCCAGTCTGAGATAAACCCGGGAGATGGGTCGAGTGAGCCGGCGGCCTGCTGGCACATGCGCTTCTGGGTATCCCTCACCGGCATCTCAAAGCTCATGATCCCGGCCGGTTCACCCTGCAGTGCGAACCACTGCATAATCTGTCCACACACCATGGACTTGCGGTGGCCATTCATACCGGCGTGAATCGAGACCTCACCTGAACGAAAGCGGATCAGGTCATGAGTCTTGGCCCACGGCAGTTTGGCACCAGTCAATTCCTGACCACTGTCAAAATGGTCCAGCAACTCGTCTGCGTAAGCATCTCCCCAGGCGATGTTCTGGGACTCCTGCTCTCCAAGAAACTCAAGCAGGGTTTTGTCGTTGTACTGGTGATCATCGAATCGCTGAATGTTCATATAACGTGCTCCTCTGCACCATAATAAGACCGTTGATGAGTAGGTGTCTTATTGCGGTAGTTCAACTTCGAGTGCATTTCCATGAACCACTTGCGCTTGCCCTGCAACTCTAAGTCGAGCTGCGACAACTGCTCGTCAATATCGAGGTGGGGATACTGGGCTATGCACTTCTCGTAATCATCGCGTTTGAGCTTGATAGTCTGCCCCTCGAACACATAGCCGGACTCGCTTTTCGAGGCCGGGTTAACTTGTTCCCTTCCCTTCCCTTCCTGCAAGTTTATCGATGCACGGGTGCTTGACGCGTGCTCATCGCGCTGTTCACGCGTCAATCCCTTGTCATTACTGGGATCAGGGTAGACCGATGCTCTTTCCCTGTTGTTGACAACCTGATGGTCTGAAAAGCTCGGAATATGTCCATATTCAACCGAATCAACGGTGTATTTTTGGACGAACCCACGCGTAGTCAACGCGTCGAGCACGCGTGCAAAGTCTATTTCGTCGTACGGTAGAATTGTGACCTTCAGCTTCCGCGGTTGCCACTTAAATCGACCCTCTCGGTCACACTGGCACCAGAGCCCTGCAAAAGCCAGACGCACCGGGAGCTGTGATTCTTGCTCGAGATCGAACAGACCCTCATGCAGGAAGAACTCTGGCTTGATAGTACGAATACGCCCCATTACTATGCCTCCCCCTTCCGTAAACGCTGGAAGGCACCGAGTTCTCCATTCAGCTCCAACTGCGTCAAGCGTTCGCCACGAGCACGGAGGAAGGAGCACATTTGCATAAGCAGGCGGTCCAGTTCGCGGGAAACATCCGAGCGATAGAGGACAATATCAACATCCGCTTCAGTGGCGAGGTCACCACGATCATTGATGAGCGGCGTGCCATCATCATCGACGTAGTACGCAGGAATACCGACAAAACAGGGATCTCGGCGAATAATCATTTCGAACCACCCAAATCAACCTTCCCGGCTCCTAGCAGCCATACGCCGCCATCAGGATAAACTCTAAACAAATTAGATATATCTCCCTCTGCGCCACGAACCGGCATCAAAAGTGCAGTTTGGTACTGGCGCAACTCGAGTCCGATGAAGTCGTGCTCATGCGTCGAGGGATTCATAATCTCGACCGGAGAGGCCATCTCCCAAATGGCGTTCGCCAACTTGGCCACTCTATCTGGTGTTTGCGGAGGTTCCTGTTGTAGACCAGTGAAATCCTCAATTTCTATTGATGAATTCCTGCGGGTACTATCATTCATAATTCACATCCTTGTGAGTCTTTGTATTCGAATTTCTAGCCCTACCCTGGATAACCGGCTCGTGCGAATTCCCTTACGCCACCGAGGTCGTATCTACTAAACCTGCAGAAAGCCACGCCTCTAGGGCATGACATCCGCGAAGGGTCGCGGGTGGTGGCCAGAGTAGAATAGCTGTAGCGACCGGCACCCTGCCCCAGTGCGAAGCAGTTTCCACCCATGGTTCACACCCCCTCTTGCACTGAGCGGTTCCGCTGAGCAATCAGGGATTCTGCGTGCTCCAGGACCTCCGCTAAAATCCAGGCACTGGCCCTCCCCCACTGCAGCTTGACTGGCGCCGGAAAAACTCCGATCGAAATTAGCGCGTACAGCGTGCTGCGGCTGTAGGGGATAATTTCCATCACTTCCGGCAAGCGAATCAGGATTTTCGAAGCATCGGCATAACTGGTTTTGGCTGGCGGCCTTTCCATGGCACAACTCCATATTGGTTTTAACTGGAGTCATTGTGCCAAACCGAAGGTGCAGGAAAAAAGTGGGGGCAATAGGGCAATTTTTGCCCCCGGCCATTGCCCTTGGTTATTTGCCCACTATATCTCCCCCCCCATCTGGGCCTCTTTTGACCTGCGCCTTGCCCTCTTCCAAGCATGGTCAAATGAGGCATCCGTGAAGTTAGACAGCTTGGCTTTGACTTGTGATTTCAAGCCCGGGCGGCCTGACTCTTGATGAGTGGGGAGATTTAATGGGTCTACACCCAGTTCTCGTAACGCTCTTTCAATATCTGCATCATGCTGAAGAGAAACCGGCGTGGTCCGACGGGCCGGTGACAGGCCTTTTCCAAGAGAATTCTGCACGCTATCTCCCGCAAAAATAAAAGTCCCCATAGGCCAAGTACCCGTTATAAAACAGCTGATCAGGACTTTAGTATTTTCAAATAACTGTTCAGCTTGATGCTGAACGCGGAAATTGTTGCTTGTCTTCGCCCGGATCATCTCGCTCTCAAAGACGAGGCGAAAAATGTATATTGGCATTATGTATGGCTCCAAAGCCTCTTCTGTCGCTAATGTCGCTCGAAATGCGTCGGTAATTCGTTCCAGCTCATCGCGTGAAGCTACATATGTTGGAAGGGTACTTCGCCATCGAGAGGCCTTTAATTGCGCCATGGCGCACAAACGGTTTCTGCGAGTAGCTGGGCTTTCCTCTACCCCACTATTTGCTCCGTATTGATCCAGTGATTCAGATTCGGTATCAACATTCATTGATCTGCACACCTCCATTTTGCGAAACCGTTGGTCAAAGCACTGCGATAACTAGGCAATAGTTACCTGGCCTTCGCTCCCTCGGGCCTTCTCCAAATAGTATCGAAGTGTGAGCGCAAGAAACACAACCAATGATCGGGATATAAGGGGCGGGAATTTCAGCAGCGGCAGGCAGGTAAGCGAGGCACCCGCATTTTATCTTGGAAGCGGCATACCGGCTATTACCTAAGCAGTTATCCCCGTTAACTGTGTAGAGCCGAGCCATGCCATACCACATGAAAATGTGGGTGCAGTGTGGGTGCAGGAAGGAAAAAATCGCAGAAGTAAAAAAGGGCTAGCACTGAATTTAGGCTAACCCTTTGATTTTATTGGCGCGCCTGGCACGATTCGAACGTGCGACCGCCTGGTTCGTAGCCAGGTACTCTATCCAGCTGAGCTACAGGCGCGTGAGGGGCGGTACTATAAGGATGCGTTCTTTTCGAGTCAAGCGCTTATAGTATTTTAGATCGACCAACCCATGCCGGACGGACGCGTCGGTGCCGTTTCGGCCCGGCATAGCGGACAGGCTATAACCCCGACTGCTGACAAGCTATAACCAAAAGGAATGTGTAAATTATTTACACGCTAAAAACGTGAATAACATCTCAACCCGGACTAGATTTGAAGCGTGACGTTCTGTAAGGCCGGGATTGCACCATGAATAAATTCGTTTTTGCACTCTTGATCACGGTCATGGCCACGGCGGCCAACGCGCGCGATACGCAGCGGTTTGCCTTCCTGCAGTGCGGCGTGCAATTGGGTGGGAAATACCTCAGTGACAAGCCCGGCGCCGACAAGCCGCGCCGCAAGGAGTCCCGCTTGAACCGTGTAGCCGGCGCGCTGAAAGCCGAACCGGATGGACTCACCCTCTCCCCGCCTGGCACCGCATGGCCCGCCAGCAGCGCGGCGGGCTCATCCAGCAGTATTGAGTTTCGGCTGCCGCCAAAAATTACCGTCGCCAGCATCGGGTGTTCCTGGCTGTAGGCCGGGTGATTTGCCCACCAGCCTCTGCGCTGCCTGCGTTGCGCCGCAAGCCCGCCGGCAACGGGCGCTAATCGATAAACCCGGGGGCGGAGTTGAGGTACAGCCGGATGGGCCAGTTGGTGTCCTTGCCCAGGTGAATGACCAGGCCATAGTTGTCATTGTCGTAATCCGACACCCACTCATAGGAAAATTTTACCGGCTTCGGCTTCTCCGGTGCGGGTGGCCGCTGCCCGATCACCACGACCTCCTCGATGTCATTGCGGTTCACCACTGAAGCCTTGGGGATGGCCAGCGTAATTTTCTGCGTGTCGGCGGTATCACCGTCTTCAATATTCACCAGTTCGGCACCAACGGTATCATCGCGGGAGCCTTTCACCAGTTCCAGCCAGCCGGTCTGCGTGCCCTCGCCCTGGGCGACGGCAGCACTTGAAAGTAGGCACACGGATAGTGCGGCGACAGCAGCCCGGAAAAAGTTCTTTGCACGCATATAGTGAAACCTCATAGGTGACAATCGAAAAGGATGTTCTCAGGATAACGCAAACAGGCCGACTGGCAAGCCCTACTATTCCGGCTGCCGGCTGCCACCGGGCACATCAAACGGCTGGTGCCCTCGCCGCTGCCGCAGCCAGTTCAGCCCCCGCAACACACCGGGGCGCAACACCAGCCAGCGCTCTACCCGGTATTTGCCGGGAAAATCCATCAGCAGGAAGCCGATCAGCACGGTGAGTATGCCCTGCCCCGGCGTCAACAGCATGATCAGCCCCAGGACAATTAACAAGAACCCCAGCAGGCTTTTCAGCACGCCCAGCACCAGCACCACTATCGGCCGGCCTGGCGACGTGCGCCAAGCCACCCGGTCCTCGCGACTGAAATAATCGTGGGGCAAACGGACCACGATCCAGGGTACGGCGATAAGGGTCGCAACCACTGCAAGCAGCGATAGCCCGCTGGCCCACAGCAAGGGTTGTTGCCAGGTTGAGAGAAATTCCATCGCCGCATATTACCACCCGATGCTCTCGGCAGCCCCATGTAACTTGGCACCTGCGCGATAGCGTGCGATGATCGCGCTCCATGTCGACGACCACCGCCACATACCGCGCCCTGCTGCTCTTCACCTGCTGCGTGATGTTGAGCGCCTGCTCGGCCATATTGCGCAACCCCGTACCGGCCGACCAGTACACCCAGGTCAGCGTACTGGGCAGGCAGGACCTGCGCATATGGGGCGATCACCAGTCGGACGGGCAGCAGGCCTCCATGCTGCCGTCTGACCCGGAAGCACTGCAGCGCGATTTCAGCGGCATCATGCATACCGAGCACAACTACCTGGCGATTTCCGGAGGTGGCGCCGACGGTGCCTACGGGGCGGGCGTGCTGGTGGGCTGGAGCGCGCTTGGCACGCGGCCGCAATTCACGATGGTCACAGGCGTCAGCACCGGCGCACTGACCGCGCCATTTGCATTTCTCGGAGAGAAATACGACGACCAGCTCAAACTGCTCTACACCACGCTGGACAGTTCGCGTATTTTTTTCCGGCGCGGTGTTTTTTCCATTATTCGCGGAGACTCTGTCACTGACAATGCGCCACTGATGGCCATGCTGCAGGAGTATGTGACGGATGAGATGATCGCGGAAATAGCCGCCGAGTACCGCAAAGGCCGGATACTGAGCATTGCCACCACAGACCTGGATGCCGGTCGCCCGGTGATCTGGAACATCGGGCGTATCGCCAACAGCGATCACCCCGATGCCGGCAAACTCATCCGCCAGATCCTGCTGGCATCGGCGTCCATTCCAGGTGTGTTCCCGCCCGCCTATATCAAAGTACAAACCCCGGACGGCCAAACCTACGATGAAATGCATGTGGACGGTGGCACCTCGGCGCAGATGTTCCTCTATCCGACCCGCACCAACTTTTCCAAACTGCACCAACAACTGGACATCAAGGGCACACCGACAGCCTATGTTATTCGCAACTCCCGGTTGCAACCCGCTTATAAACCGGTGAAGGCGCGCCTGACGAATATCGGCGCCCGCTCGGTGGAGTCGCTCATCCGGACGCAGGGCATTGGCGATGCGTTCAGAATTGCAGCCATAACCCAGCGCGACGGCGTCGACCTGGAGCTCACCTGGATACCGGGGACAGCGCCCGCTGACCCCGCCGAAGAACTTTTCGATCCGTCTTATATGTCTGCGCTGTTTGAATTCGGCTACCGTCGCGCCCTCAACGGGGAAGCGTGGACAAAGGTGGATCTCAATGCACTGAACCTGCAGGGGCCATAGGCTGATGGCGCTGGCACTGTCGGTACTGGATCAATCGCTGGCGCGCTCGCCCGAACAGGTGGGCGCAGCGCTGCAGGAAACGCTGCAGATGGCGCAGTGGTGTGAACAACTCGGCTACAAGCGCTTCTGGGTGTCTGAGCACCACGCTTTCCCGTCGGTGGCCGGCAGCGCACCGGAGGTATTGCTGGCGGCAGTGGGAGCTGCGACAAGGAGTATCCGCATCGGTTCCGGCGGCATCATGTTACCGCACTACAGCCCCTATAAAATTGCCGAGGTATTCTCGCTGCTGGCCAACCTCTACCCGGGCCGCGTCGACCTCGGTATCGGTCGGGCACCGGGGGCGGATATGTCCACTGCGGTCGCGCTGGCCACTGACGGGCGCCCGAAGTTCGAGGCCTTCCCGGCACTCACGGCGAAACTCAGTGAATACCTGTGGTCAGACTCTGCCCGCCCGGTTGTCAGCCCCCGGCCGCCACCCGACCTGCCGCTGTGGATGCTGGGCTCCAGCCCCGACAGCGCCGTGCTGGCGGCACAGCGCGGCCTGCCGTACAACCTGGGGCTTTTTATCAACCCGCAGGCGGACAGCAGGTTGATCGGGCTCTATAAATCGCATTTCCAACCGAGTGCGCTCCAGCCACAGCCCTACGCGATCCTGACCCTGAGTGTATTCTGTGCAGACACGGAAGAGCAGGCCAGCGCCTTGCAACTGACCTATGACCTGAATCTGTTTCGCTTTTTCACCGGCCAGTCGAATGGCCAGTCACTGACGCCGCAGGAGGCGTTGAATTACCCGGTGGGGCCGCATGAGCAGGCCTTTATTGCCAGCCGTGAAAACAGCCGCGCCTCCGGTACACCGGAACAGGTCAGGCAGCGCATTGAAGAACTCGCCGCGCTGCATCAGGCTGACGAGATTATGGCCGTTACCAACATGTATTACCTGGAGGACCGCAAGCGCTCGTTCGAACTCCTGCAGCAGACTTTCGCATAGTTCACGCCTGAAGGGCGGAACAGACCGGGCACCGCGCTGCCAGCGGCAGTGCGGTGCCCGTTTGCAACGCTAGTTTTCCATTGCCTTTTTCGCTTTCTCTGCAGCTTTCTTGGCTGAATCAGCGGTTGCCTTGGCGGCATCCTTGACGTCATCCGTGGCATCGTCAGCCATATCACCGGCGCTGTCAGCGGCGTCGCTGGCGGCATCCTTGACACTGTCGGCGGCGTCACCGGCCATATCACCGGCCTTGTCAGCTGCGTCTTTCACGCTGTCGGTAGCGTCGTCAGCCATGTCACTGGCGGAATCCGCTGCGTCGCTGGCCGCGTCTTTGGTGGCATCGTAAGCATCACCGGCGGCATCCTTGGTGGCATCGTAAGCATCGCTGGCGGCATCAGAGGTGGCGTCCGCAGCCTTATCGGCAGCTTTGGCTGTCGCATCATAGGCATCGCTGGCGGCTTCCTTGGTTTCGCTGTAAGCGCTCTTCGCCATATCACCGACTGAACTTGCGGCTTCCTTGGTTTTCTCGGTGACAGTGGCAGCCGCTTCTTTCACTGATTGCTCAGCTTCCTGCTTTTTCTCTTCGCCACAACCGACCAGAGCAACAGTCACCAGGGCAAGGGACAGTGAACCTAGCAATTTCTTAGTCTTCATAAACATCTCCATAGTGTATCCAGTTGGGCCAAGGGCGGCACTGTGTCCTGGAAAAGACAGGCACAGCGCCAGTACGTGGAAATATAACACCCTCACCGTCAGGCGTCACCCGGCGTTGTGGTAGACGTTCTGGACATCCTCCAAATAATCGAGCATATCGACAAGGGTTTCCAGCACGCCCTGCTCCTCGTCACTGAGCGCCACACTCGCCTGCGGTACGAACTGGATATCGTCCACCTCAAACTCAATACCCTCAAACGCATCCTGCAGCGCCTGCTTTGCCTTGAAGTAATCGGTATGCGGGGCGAACACCGTAATCTTGCCGTCGTCACATTCGATATCGGCAACATCGACATCGGCCATCACCAGCGCCTCCAGTGCCGCCTCTTCATCGTCACCGGCAAACACCAGGATCGCGCTGTGATCGAACAGGTGACTGACACTGCCGGGGGAACCGAGTTTGCATTTGGTCTTGTTAAAGCACTGGCGGACATCGCCGAAAGTGCGGTTTGGATTATCGGTGAGGCAGTCGACAATGACCGCGCTGCCACCCGGGCCGAAGCCCTCATAACGTGCCGTGGCGAAATCCTCACCACCCACACCGCGCGCCTTGTCCAGTGCCTTCTCAATGACATGGGCCGGCACCTGGGCGCGCTTTGCCCGCTCAATGACACTGCGCAGTGACAGGTTCGCGGTGGGATCCACCCCCCCGGATTTGGCTGACACGTAGATTTCACGCGCATAGCGGCTGTAAACCCGCGCTTTCATATCAGACGTTTTAGCCATCGACTCCTTGCGATTCTGATAGGCCCTGCCCATAGCGATACTCCGTGGTTGGTAAATTCAGATAGACGGTCAAGGGCAGCAATATAATCGCTGACGCGTGCAGTATCCAGTGAGGCTCGCGGACTTTCTCACGCCCGGATACCTCTGCCCCCGATCGCCCGCCCACCGCAAGCCTTGACATAAATCGTCGAAAATGTCGGGCGCACGCCGCATAATGGGGCACGCTTTGCTGACGGGGGTCACTCGCGAGTGAGAAAAGTCATCGCTCTACTGATCATTGTCGCCGTGGCGGTGCTGGCGATCTGGTTCATGGGCAGGCAACCGCCGGCCCAGGTCCTGCTGCATACGGTGGCGCGGGGTACTGTGGAGAAAACCGTCTCCAATACCCGTGCCGGTACGGTTGAAGCCTGCCGTCGCTCGAAACTGTCCATGCCGAGCGGTGGCAGGGTCGACTCCCTGCTGGTCGACGAGGGTGACCGGGTCGAAAGCGGGCAGGTACTGCTGTCCCTGTGGAACAAGGATCGCAGGGCGATGCAGGCCCAGGCCAGCGCCAGGTTGCAGTCCGCGCGCCACAGCGCCGAGAAAATCTGCGTGGAATCCGAGAATGCGCAGCGCGAAGCGACCCGCCTGGACACACTGCTGGCTAGAAAGCTGGCCTCCAGGGAAGCCACCGAGCTCGGCCGCACCAAGGCCCAGGGCAGTGCCTTTGCCTGTCAGGCGGCACGCGATGAGGAGCAGGTTGCCGCGGCCAACCTGGAGATCAACAATGTGCTACTGGACGAAACCTTCCTGCGCGCACCGTTTGCCGGCATCGTCGCCGAGATCAACGGCGAGGTCGGCGAATACGTCACCCCCTCCCCACCCGGTGTTGCCACGCCGCCGGCGGTCGACCTGATCGACTACAGCTGCCTGTACGTGACCGCGCCCATCGATGAGGTGGATGCCGGCGCGTTGCAGCGCGGCCTGCCCGCGCGCATCAACCTCGACGCTTTTCGCGGCGAGACCTTTGCCGGCACCCTGGACCGCATCGCTCCCTATGTGCTGGACCTTGAAAAGCAGGCGCGCACGGTGGAGGTCGATGTGGTGTTTGACGACCCGGCCGTGCGCGAGCGACTGCTGGTCGGCTACAGTGCGGACATCGATATCATTCTGGACACACACCCGGATGTGGTGCGCATCCCGACCGAAGCCGTGATGGACAATGACGAGGTCTATCGCTACAACCGCGTCACCGGGACACTGGAGTTACTGTCTATCGACACAGGGCTGCGCAACTGGAACTTCACCGAAGTGACAGCCAACCTGCAACCGGGCGATGAAATCGTGCTGTCACTGGATGTCCCCGGCCTTGCCGACGGCCTGGAGGTGGTGCCACGGGATGATTGATATCTGCGGCGTCAACAAGACATTCACGCTCGGAGACAGCACGGTACACGCGCTGAACAACATCACCCTGCAGATCGGGCAGGGCGAGTATGTATCCGTCATGGGGCCTTCCGGTTCCGGCAAATCCACCCTGCTGAATATGCTGGGGCTGCTGGATCGCCCCGACAGCGGACGCTACTCGCTCAACGGCGTCGATACCGGGACACTCGATGAGAATGAACGCGCCCGCCTGCGCCGGGAACAGATCGGGTTTGTGTTCCAGTCCTACCATTTGATTGCGCGACTCACCGCCAGGGAGAATGTGGAGATGCCCCTGATGCTGGCCGGGGTGCCCGCCCGAGAGCGCCACCCGCTGGTGGCCGGCATCCTGGATAAACTTGGTATTGCCGGACGCGCGCACCACCTCCCGAACCAGTTGTCTGGCGGCGAGCGACAACGCGTCGCCATCGGGCGCTCCATAGTGATGAAGCCAGCCATCCTGCTGGCCGACGAGCCCACCGGCAACCTCGATTCGCGTTCCGGCAAAGAGGTCACCGAGATTTTGGAGACACTGAACCGCGAGGGCATCACCCTGTTGGTTGTCACGCACGACCTCAGCATGGGCGAGCGCGCGACACGGCGCATTCGCATGGTGGACGGCGCTGTCGACAGCGACCTCAACGATGAAGAAGCGGCCTGACGGTGCGGCTATTCGATCTGTTGCGCTTCAGCCTGCTCGCCCTGCGCCGCCAGCGCTTTCGCAGCAGTATGCTGCTGACTGCCGTCAGCCTTGGGGTCGCGGCGGTGATTGTGCTGACGGCGCTGGGCGAGGGAGCGCGCGGCTATGTGCTGGGCGAGTTCGCCTACCTCGGCAAAGATACCGTGGTGATGATCCCCGGCAGGAAGGAAACCACCGGCGGCATGCCGCCGATGACAGGGGTTGCCGCGCACGCCATCACACTGGAGGAGATGGAGGTGCTGCAGCGGGCGGTTCCCGGTATCACGGCACTGGCGCCCATGGTGTTGGGCAATGGCCCGGTCTCGTTCAACGCCCGTGAGCGCGACAGCATGGTGATCGGCACCACCGCCGCTTTCTTTCCCCTGCGGGACCTCGCGATTGCGCAGGGCAGCCCACTGCCCGAGCTCGCACTCGGCGAGGGCATGCAGGTCGCCGTGATCGGCCAGACCCTGAAAGAGGCCCTGTTCGACAGCGGCCGCGCCGTGGGGCAGTGGATACGACTGCACGACTACCGTTTCCGCGTCGTCGGGGTACTGGCGGGCACCGGTGATTCCTTCGGCGCCGACCTCAGCGAAGCCGTCTTCATTCCGGTGGCCTCCGCGCAGGCCGTATTCAATGTACACGGTCTGTTTCGGGTCATGCTGAAGGTGAGGGAGAACCACCAGGTGGAGACCGTCAAGAGTGCGATCGAAAAACAGATGCAGGCGCTGCACAACGGCGACCTGGACGTCACTCTGATCAGCCCGGATGCGATGCTTTCCACCTTTGACAGCATACTGCGGGTGATGACGCTGGGCGTGGCGGGCATCGGTGCGATCAGCCTGGTGGTGTCGGGCATACTGGTGATGAATGTGACGCTGATGTCAGTGAAACAGCGCACTGCCGAAATCGGCCTGCTGAAGGCGCTGGGCGCCCCCGCCTCCCAGGTGCGGACACTGTTTCTCACCGAGGCCGGCCTTGTCGCCGCCGCTGGCGCGGTGCTGGGCATTGTGGCCGGACAACTGCTGGTGCTGGTCGGCCGGCAACTCTATCCCGACGTGCCGTTCGCCACCCCCGCCTGGGCACTGTGGGCATCGCTCGCACTGGCGGTAGGAACCGCGCTGCTGTTCGCCTGGCTGCCGGCGCAACAGGCCGCAAATATGGAGCCGGTTGATGCCCTCGGCAAAAAGTGACAGACCATGTTGTTGAGTGACTGGCTGCGCTGGGTGTTCCACGCCGTGACAACAGCTCGCCTGCGCAGCCTGCTGACCGCCCTAGGTATCAGCATCGGCATTGCGGCTGTCACGCTGCTCACCTCTATCGGGGAGGGTGTACGCGTGTACCTGATGGACAGCTTCTCGCAGTTTGGGACGCGTATCATCGCAGTCACCCCCGGTAGAACCACCACCGCCGGCATCGCCGGCTTGCTGACAACGATTCGCCCACTGTCGCTGGCCGACGCCACACACCTGCAGAAGCTGCCGCATGTGGATGCCGTGGTGCCAGTGATACAGGGCACAGCGAAGATTGAAGCGGGGCGATACAGCCGCGACACCGATGTCATCGGCGTCGGGCCGGACATGGACCGCGCGTGGCGCTTCAATGTCGCGCAGGGTCGTTTCCTGCCACCGGGCGAGCTGGAGAACTCGCGGTATTTTGCCGTGATTGGCGCCCGTGTCAGGGAGGAGTTGTTTCGCAACCGCAACGCGCTTGGCAGCTATGTCCGCGTCGGCGGCACCCGCTTTCGCGTCATCGGCGTAATGGAGCGCAAGGGGCAGTTGCTGGGCTTCGACCTCGATGACGCGATCTATATCCCGGCTGACCTCGCAATGCAGATGTTCAATAAGGAGAGCCTGATGGAGATCGATGTGGTGTTCAGGGAAACCACCACCTCGGAGGATATGCGCGAGCGCGTCAGGGCGCTGCTGATCCGGCGTCACGGTGACGAGGATTTCACGCTGTTTACACAGCAGGATATGCTCTCCACACTGGACAGGATAATGTCGATGCTGAAAATGGCGGTCGGCGCACTGGGCGGCGTGGCGCTGGTCGTCGGCGGCGTCGGGGTACTCACCATCATGACAACCGCGCTGAAAGAGCGCACCGGGGAGATCGGCCTGCTGCGCGCCGTGGGCTGCACACGCCAGCAGGTACTCTGGATATTTCTCGGCGAAGCCGTGTTGTTGTCGGCGATGGGGGGACTGCTGGGGTTGGGCCTGGTGGCGGTGCTCGTAGTGGCACTTGGCACCTTCGCCCCCGGCCTGCCGATCAGCCTGCAGCCACTGTATATGCTGGCGTCGTTGGCGCTCAGTTGCGGGGTGGGGCTGGCAGCGGGCATATCGCCGGCGATGAACGCCGCCGCTCTTGATCCGATCGAGGCACTGCGCTCTGACTAGCCCGGCGCGACCCACAGATACCGTCAGTCGCATACCCTCAATGCGGGCTGACCGAACCGTTTACAAAGGTGCATCACCATGCTGAGAACACTCTTCACCCTGTTGCTACTGGGCTTTGCCTGCAGTGCCGGCGCCGGCGAATTGCGCCTCGCCAATGGCGCGGTACTGCCGGGGGAGTTGTCCAGCATCAGCGCCAAAACGCTGGTCTGGAAAGCGGATCTGATCGGCGACGTTGCGGTGTCGAAGAGCGATGTCATCGCCCTGCACACCAGCAGCCGGATTCCGGTCGAGGTAGCCGCACACCAGCCGCCGCAGACGGATTGCCTGGTCGCGGTGAACAACAGCCACTGGTCACTGGATTGCGCAGAGCAGGCTGCACAGCCGGTCGTCTTTGCCGACCTGCACAGCCTGCCGCCCGCCACCAGCAACTCGGGTAAAGTCACGGTTTCGCTGGACATCGACCGCGGCGCCAACCCCTCGGAAGAGCTCGATATCGACCTGTCCGCGCTGTGGCTGCGCCCCACGCACCGACACAAGGTCAGTCTCACTGTCGACTACGAGACCTCCGACGGCGACACCACGGACGACGATGCCGATGCCAACTACCAGTACGACTGGCTGCGGGAAAACGGCTGGTACTGGTTTGCGCGCACGCGCTACTACCGCGACAAATTTGAAGCACTCAACGAAGTGTATGCGGTAGGCGGCGGCAAGGGTCGCGATTTCACCCCGGCGGAGAACCTCACCCTCAGCCTGCAGGGCGGGCCGATGGAGATGTATTACTACTACAACGACGACAACCCTGAGATGAAACCCGGCGCCGCCGCACAGTGGACCGCGTCCTGGCAGACGCCCTGGCGCGGCATCGCGATGACCCACTCGGGAGACCTCGGCTGGGTGTTCTCGATCTCCGATGGCTATCTGTTCCAATCGAAGACCGGGGTGACGGTACCGCTGTACGAGGGTCTCATCGCCGAGGTCCGGCTGGACTACAAGCGCTCCGGGCTGAGCGCGCTCGACGGCAAGAAATACGACATGGAGTGGGTGCTGGGCCTCGGCTACAAGTGGTAGCTGTGGCTAGAAGGACCAGTTCGCGTTCACGGCAATCTGCAGCACATCATTGGCTTTGTAATCACCACCAAAGCGAGTTCCAGTGATGCGCGCCTTACCCAGGTCCATGTACATCAGGTAACCGCCCACAGTCAATCCGTCCCTGACCTTGTACCGCGCACCGCTCGCGTAACGTATCTGCCGGTCAACCGGCAACTGGGCGTTGCGGTCTTCGGAGTCGACCGGACTGGAGTCATAGGCCACGCCGCCGGTGAGGTCCCAGTCCTCATTGAGTTTGTACTGCGCGCCCCAGGCGTAGTGATAGGTGTCTTTCCACTGGGTGGGGATACCCGCGGCTCCGTCCTGGGTAGAGACCAGCACATTGCCCAGCGAACTCCAGTCGTCCCAGCCCACGGTAAAATCCACACTCCAGCGATCACTCATCTGCTGGTGCACGCTGAATCGCGCGTACTGGGCAAAATCCATCTTGGTATCGGTGGAGACATCGCGCCCCAGGGATGAGCCGGGATCAATATTGACCAGCGGAATACTGCCTTTCAAGTCGCCATCGAACTCGATATCCACATGGCTTTGGTAGAAAACGCCGAAGCGGGTGCGGGGGGAGAGCTCATACATAGCGCCCAGGTTGAAACCGGGTTTGACATCGTCACCGTCGAGTTTGCCCTTGCCATCCGGCAGGTTCGGGTCGAGTCTGGGAAGGGCCATCTCCAGGGTCAGGTCAGCGTAGATCGCCTGTGCCGTCACGCCCACCGAGAGTTTGTCGGTCACCTGGTAGGAAACCGATGGCGCCAGCGCCATCAGCATCAGTGATACGTTGGTCGCCTGGTAGCGGCCCACCCAGTCGTCCGAGTAGTTCATACCGGAGCCGGACAAACCGCCGAGAAACACACCGGCGCTCCACTTGTCTGACCCGAGATCGTTGACATAGGCCATCGCCGCCGCCGGCGCCACCTTGCCGGCGTCATCGCCGTCGTTGTAGCCATTGCGCGGGTTGCTGTACTTGGTATCGAACTTCAGGGTCCCGATATAGGCACCCCCGGAGACAAACAACTGGCTTCCCTGCAGGCGCGACAGGCTGGCCGGGTTGTAGGCGATGGTCATCGCCTCGTCGGTCCCGGCAGACGCTCCGGCCGCAGCCCGGCCGCCGGCGAAGTCGCCGTACTCGTTCAACCACAGCCCCCCGGCCGATACGCTGCCCGCGCCCAACATCGCCGCTGCCACCGCGCAGCCTTTCAGGGTGTTTTTCATGCCTGCTGATCTCCGAAATAAGCGCCAGAATCGGCCTTTATAGTGTGATCTGCCGTTTATAACAAAATTTGACTGAAATAACGCCCCCGTCAGATGACCAATTTTCACAATTATTCGCGCGCCAGCCGCACCAGGGTATGCGGCAGTGCGAGCGAGGGCAGACGTCAACATTTGCTAGTTTTACCGGCCTCTTTCACCATTCAATCACCTTCTCAAGTCGGCTACTGTGGCGACGGTCAAGAAGTCTTTGCAGACAAAACGGACAGAAGAGGCACATCATGCAAACTGAATTTTGTAAGCAACTGGGGATTGACGTCCCCATATTCGCCTTCACCCACTGCCGCGACGTGGTCGTGGCGGTAAGCAAGGCCGGCGGCATCGGCGTACTCGGCGCGGTCGGGTTCTCTCCCGCGAAACTGAAAGAGGAACTGGACTGGATTGACGCGCATATCGGCGACCACATCTACGGTGTCGACACCGCCATCCCCCAAAAGTATGAGGGAATGGACAAGACCAGCCCGGAAGAGCTCGTCGCGATGTTGCAGGACGCCATTCCCCAGCAACACCGGGAGTTTGTCAGCAAATTGCTCTCCGATGCGGGCGTGCCGGAATGGCCAGACCAGGACGATGAGGTCAGCCTCAGCTTCTCGGCCGTGCAGGCGCAACTGCTGGTGGACGAGGCGCTGACCCGCCCAAAATGCCGCATGATCGTCAACGCGCTGGGCACGCCCCCGGACGACATCATCAAGCAGGTCCATGATTCCGGCCGCCTGATCGGCGCACTGGCCGGCCGGCTCAAGCACGGCATCAACCACAAGAAGGCGGGACTGGATTTTATCGTCTGCCAGGGCTCGGAAGGCGGCGGTCACGCCGGTGAAGTGACCTCCATGATCCTGTGGCCGCAAATGGTCGACGCCGTCGCCCCGCTGCCGGTGCTGGCAGCGGGTGGTATCGGCAACGGCCGCCAGATACTGGCCGCGATGAGCATGGGGGTCGCCGGCGTCTGGATGGGGTCGATGTGGCTGAACTCCGAGGAGGCCAACGCCGAACCCGCACAGCGCGAGTCGTACATGAAGGCCACCTCGGAAGACACCGTGCGCTCTCGCTCGTTCACTGGCAAGACCGCCCGCATGCTCAAGAACGAGTGGACCGAAGCCTGGGAGCGGGCCGACACTCCCGACCCGCTGCCGATGCCCCTGCAGGGCTACCTGACCTTCGACGCCGTGCGGCGCACGCACCGCTACGCGGGCAGCGGCGACTGCCAGAAAGTGGCCTTCAACCCGATCGGGCAGGTCGTCGGGCAGATCAACACGGTTGAATCCTGTCGCGATATTGTGTTCCGCCTGCTGAACGAATACAGCGAAGCGCTGGACCACGTCAACGCGATCACGCCGCAGGGCTGACGCCTGTTTGCCGCAGCAGCCCGGGGTCAGTGCCCTGGCTCGCTGCCAGCACCCTCCTCCAGCGCATCGCAGGGCATGTGCAGTGTGCGGTAATCAGCATCGCTGACCTCTATCTCGATTGTCGGCGCGGCACCCCGCTGCGCGTCCCGCTTCCTGTGCGCCCGCGGTCTCGCCGCTCCCGTGGCGGGCGCCGATGGAGCGTCTTCTTCCCTGCCCTTTCCCTGTCGCCTCCGCATACACCCTCCTGTCCGGCACTCCGGCCTGTCCGTGGCAAAGAGAGTCGTATAGTGCGGCGGCGGCACGCGCAGTGGAACACCAATAGGCTGCTGACTGCATTTGACCTGCGCAATCACGGCGAGTCCTCCAGCGACGGACGCGGCCTGCAATTTGGCCGCACCGAGAAGTACGATGCAGAAGCGGCGGCAATTGTGCTAAATTGCCCCGGGCAAACCAGTGCAGCCAGGACGTCTTTCCGCTATGAATTTTACGCCCGTAGATGCCACCAACACCGACCAGGCCATTCGCGTCATTGCCGAGGCCTTCGCGGATGACCCTGTCATCAACTGGACCTGCAACCACCCGCCCTCGGTGCAACCGTTCTTCGAGATAACCCTGCCGGTATTGATCCCCCACCGGCTCACCTACCTGGATCCCCAGGGACGCGGCGCGGCATCCTGGCTGGGGCCGGACCAGAAGCTGAACTGGCCGGTCACACTCTCCAATGTGGTGAAAATCATGAAACTCGGCGGGCTGAAAGGCGTGTACCGCATGCTGCTCAGCGGCGCCAAGACCGAGAAATACCACCCCAAGACACCGCACTACTACCTCTTTGCCATCGGTGTCACGCCGGGCAACAAAGGCCGCGGACTGGGCACTGCACTGATCAAACCGCTGCTACAGCGCTGTGATATGGAGGGCATTCCCGCCTATCTGGAAAACTCCAAGGCGGAAAACCTCCCGTTCTATGAGGGCCACGGCTTCAAGGTGCTGCAACAAATCCGTTTTGCCGCCTCTGCCCCCCCGGTATGGCTGATGTGGCGGGAGCCCCACTCAGATGCGAACGCGGATACCACAGCGGGCACACACGGCAGTTGAACCGCTCATCCGGCAACGTCACCTTTCTTTACAACTGGCGACATGCAGCGCGCACCCAAGACCACAGCGCCTGACAGCCGGGTCTTTCCCGTCGTGCTGCTGGCGATCGCTCCCCCGCATCTGGCACCCGACCACCCGCCGCGATTATACTCTGTACCCAATCTTGAACCCCATCCGACCCGCAACAACACTGAGGCCCATGATGCTGCACAGCGCGCGAAAAACCCTGCCCGGACTCTGCTGGGGCCTGCTGGCAGTGGCGACAGCGTCTTATGCGGCCCCCACGGCGACCGGACCGGCTGTGGACACCGAGCCGGGTGTGGTCGTCGACGCGGCCCAGGAAAACATACTGCCGACGGAAAACGTGGTGAGCGGGGATTTCGCCGGCCTACTGGGCAGCTGGACACTGGTCGCCGTTGACGGCATAAGGGCTGAGTCCCAGGATAATGCAGCCACGCTGCAGGTGATGCCGGATGGCACCGTGGCGGGTTTCAGCGGCGTGAATCGCTATCGCGCCCGGCTCAAGACAGCCCCCCTGACAGGACGTATCAGCTTTATCCTCGGTGCGAGTACCATGATGGCGGGGCCAACAGACGCCATGGCCGCAGAGCGCATCTTTCTGGAACGGCTTGGCGCGGTATCCACCTTCACTATCAACGGTGCCACCTTGCGCCTGTACGCCGGGGATAACAAAGCGCTGACTTTCCTGCGCGATTCCGGGCCGCAGTAACGGCTGGCGATGACTGAGCCGGCGCCCGGGACCGTCACTGCGCGAGCCCGGCTCAGCGCCCGACAAAACGGTTGCACGGCCAGATCTTCGGCATCAGCAAACCGACTGCGCGCAGCTCCAGCGATTTTCGCACAACACTGTCCATCGTCTCGGCAGCGCGGGTGCGCAGGCGCTGCAACACCCATGGATTTGCCTCATATCTGCAAAGAATTATCGTTTCGGTACAGCATGCTGTCGAAGACGCGCTGACGGCAACTTGCTATCTCGCTCGCCGCTCAAATACACTGCTGGACACTCAACGAAACGCGAGGGAGAAAAACATGTCCAATGTGGTAATGATCAGCTCCGATTGTCATGCTGGCGCGCTGCCCGAAGGCTACAAACCCTACATGCCGAAAGAATTTCACGCGGCGGCTGATGCCTGGTGGCTGCAGTATGCGCGTGAAATGATGAAACGCATGGGGACGTTTTTCGACCAGGAAGCGGCGCAGGAATTCAACGCCCGTTCCGGCGACCAGGGCGCGGGCCGCATGGATCCCACAGCGGCGTCCAGCGCGGCCCGCGCCACCGATGCCGAGCTCTGGGATTACCTCTGCGACCCCGACAGCATGATCGCGCCGCGCCGCGGCGAATACGAACCCGACATCCGGCTGCAGGAACTGGAGGCCGATGGTATTGCCGGAGAAATCGTGTTTCCGCAGATGGCGCCGTTCGGTGCCGGCCTGATGCAGTACCGCCACGAGGTGACACCGGAGCAGAGCCTGGTCGGCAATCGCGCCTACAATCTCTGGCTGGCCGATATGTGCAGCAAAAATCCCGGTCGCCACGCCGGCGTCGCCATCATCAACGTGGACGATATCCAGGTGGCAGTGAACGAGGTCCGCGACGCCCATAAACGCGGTCTGTTCGGTGGCGTACTGCTCCCCACCAGCACCGGCCCCAATCCCTTTTATCACGATTACCGGCACTATGAACCGCTGTGGAGTGTCTGCGAAGAACTGGATATGCCTATCCACACCCACTCCGGTTGGTCGCCGGACTACGGCGACGTGCCCAACGCCACCATGATGTTCATCAGTGAGGTGGATATGTGGGCGCACCGCCCTTTTACCGCACTGCTGTGGTCGGGCGCATTCGAACGTCACCCCAAGCTGAAAATGGTGTTCACTGAAACCGGCTGCGCCTGGATTCTGGAAACGCTGAGAGTACTCAAGTTCAAGATCGACAACCCGATATTTGCACATTTCATGAAAGATTTATCGCTGACCCCGCAGGAGTACTTCCAGCGCAACTGCTTTATCGGCGCCTCCTTCCTGGCACCGCATGAGATCGGCAGTCGCCATGCGATCGGCGTCGACAAGCTGATGTGGGGGTCGGACTACCCGCATATGGAGGGCACCTGGCCCAACACCATGCACAAACTGCGTGAGACATTCCACGCAGTGCAGGAGAGTGAAATCCGCAGCATACTGGGCGAGAAAGCCATCGACGTGTTCGGCTTTGACCGCCAGTTGATGGAGCAGACCGCCGCGCGCATCGGCCCGAGTATCAGCGATATCCAGCAGCCGGTGTGAGCAGCACACATCCGGGACCACAGCAACAGCACCAGGCCGAGGGGGCATGCGCGCATTATGGACATTGATTTCACCGGTAAAACCTATCTCGTCACTGGCGGCGCCTCCGGTATCGGCGCAGCCGTGGTGGAGTACATCGCAACGCATCAGGGCACGGCCGTGATTGCCGACCTCAACGATGAGGTGGGCGGGGCGCTGGCAGCCCGGTTCCCGACACAGTTGCGCTATCTGCACACCGACGTGACCCGGCTCGAACAACTGGAGGCGGCCTGCGAGCTGGCGGAGACAGCCTTCGGGGGGCTGGATGGCGCCGTGAACAGCGCTGGCATCGGCAGCCTCGGCACTGTGGCAGATATGCCTGTCGAGGAGTGGCACAGTGTCATCAATATCGACCTGACCGGCGTATTCCACGCCTGCCGGGCAGCCATTCCGCTTCTGCGCAGGCGCGGTGGCGGCAGCATCGTCAATATCGCATCCCTCAGCGGCGTGCGCGCGGATTACGGTTTTGCCGCCTACAATGCGGCCAAGGCCGGCGTCATCAACCTGACGCGCACCATCGGTCTCGACCACGCGGCCGAGGGCATTCGCGCCACGGCGGTCTGCCCCGGCTATATCGCCACGCCACTGACAGCCGGCACAGGAATGATTGACGGCCTGCTGGACGACTGGTTGGGACGCGTTCCACTGCAGCGCGCCGGCACCCCCGAGGACGTGGCGCAGCTCGTCGTTTTTCTGCTCTCCCCGGCGGCGAGCTACATCACCGGCACCGAGATTGTGATCGACGGCGGGCTGGGCAGCAGCAACAACCAGCCCAATATCCCGGCTTTCTTCGCGGCGATGTGAAGCGATGAAAGCGCGGGGCCATGGGCGGCGGTGGCGCTGAGAGCACGGTGCGACACCTCAATTACAATCACCTGCAGTATTTCTGGACGGTTGCCCGCGAGGGCAGTATCGCCAGGGCCTCGCAGGTCCTGCACCTGACGCCGCAGACCATCAGCGGGCAGTTGAAGCTGCTCGAGGTGGCCGTGGGTGAACCGCTGTTTCAGCGGGCCGGTCGCGGTCTCGCCATGACGGCAACCGGGCGCATGGTCTACGAGTATGCGGACGAGATATTCTCGCTCGGCGCGGAGCTGGCTTCACGTGTCAAAACGGGGCAGATGGTGGCGCCGGCGCTGCTGTCAGTGGGCGTCGTCAGCTCCATTCCCAAGCTGATTGCCTCGCGTATACTGCAGCCTGTTTTCCATGCCGAGCTGCCGGTCAGGCTGGTCTGCCGTGAGGGAGGACTGCAGCGCCTGCTGGGCGAGCTGGCCGTGCACCAGCTCGACCTGATCCTGTCGGATCGCCCTGTACCCTCCGGTCTGTCAGTGAAGGCTTTCAGTCATGCGCTGGGTTCCAGCGAGATCGCGATTTTCGGCCGCCGCGGCGCCACGCGACAGTACGAGCGCAATTTCCCGGCGTCCCTGGATGAGGCCCCCATCCTGCTGCCGACCAAGGACAATCCTATCCGGCGCCCGCTGGAGGACTGGTTTGAACAGCACGAGGTGTCGCCCAGACTGGTGGCGGAATTCGAGGACAGCGCACTGATGAAGGCGTTTGGCGAATCGGGGAACGGCCTGTTCCCCTCCCCCGCCGCAATCAGCGAGGAGGTGGAGCAGATGTATCACGCGCGCTACATCGGGCGGGCCAGCGGGGTGGAGGAGACCTATTTTGCGATCTCGCCAGAGCGCAAACTGAAACACCCGGCGGCACTTCGCATTATCGAGGCCGCGCGCAGACAGCTACTGGTCTGAGTCCCCGGACGTCACGCCGCGCAATTTCGACGCTTTTTCCAACACCGCGTCGCCCATTTCCGTCTTGAATACATGCAGGCGTTCACGCAGGCCGGGATCACCGGTCGCAATCATCTGTACCGCCAGGATGGCGGCGTTTGCCGCGTTGTCGATAGCCACGGTAGCCACCGGCACGCCGGCTGGCATCTGCACGATAGACAGCAGCGCGTCCATGCCCTCCAGTTTGGTCGCACTGATGGGAACACCGATGACCGGGAGTACACTGAGCGCCGCCACCATTCCGGGCAGGTGAGCAGCGCCGCCCGCGCCGGCAATGATGACTTTCAGGCCCCGCTGCTCGGCGGTCCTGGCGTAGTCATGTAACTTGTCCGGGGTGCGGTGGGCGCTGACGATATCGATCTCGTAAGGAACGCCAAACGCCTGCAGCCGCTCAGCGGCCGCCCGCATAACCTGCAGGTCGGAATCGCTGCCCATGATTATGCCGACCATCGCTGTCATGCCGCTGCTCCCATATCGTTATTGCCAAGCCGGACCAGCGCCGCGCGCGCATGCTCCGTGGCTTCTGCGAGCGTCGGGCCAACGGCGTTGATATGCCCCATCTTCCGCCCCGGTCGTCCGGGCGTTTTACCATACCAGTAGGCCTTTGCGCCAGAATCAGGCAGGGCCTTGACCACCGGTGCGGCGGGATAGCGCAAAGGGGTTTCCGCCTCCTCGAGAATGTTGAGCATCACACCCGGCTGTTCGAGACAGACAGGCACCAGTGGCAGCCCGACTACTGCGCGCACATGCTGTTCAAACTGCGACACATTGCATGCGTCCAGCGTGATATGCCCCGAGTTGTGCACGCGCGGCGAAATCTCGTTGATCAACAGTTCACCTGCGGCGGTGACAAACATCTCGACAGCAAACACCCCGACACCGTCCAGTTTCTCTATCGCGGTGCGGGCCAGCGCCTGTGCTTGCGAACAGAGTTCCGGCGCCAGGATCGCAGGCATGACCACGGTATGGACCGCATTGAGGCTGGAATCAAACTCCATACTCACAGGGGGGAACACTTCCATGGCACCGCTGGCTGCGCGGCCCACAATCACGGCGACTTCGTGAGCACCCGGGAGATAGGGCTCAACTATGCTGCCGGTATCCCACAGTTGCCCGGCAGTCTCAAGGGGCGCGAGTATTTGCACGCCACGCCCGTCATAGCCACCCGATCGCGATTTTTGCACCACCGCGTCACCAAACTCCCGCGTCAGGCTGTCCACCGAGTCCACAGCCCCGGTCAACACCCTGTAGGGCAGTGTCGGCAATCCATTGTTCACCAGCCATTGTTTCTGGCATGCCTTGTCCTTCAGCAATCGCAGCACGGCCACACCGGGGCGCACCACACAGTCTCCCCGCTGCTCGCTTTCGAGGATTTTACCCAGCACCGCTTCAGGGATATCCTCTTTGTCAAAGGTCACCACATCGCAACTGGCCAGGAACTCCTCGGCTACCGCCACATCGTCCGCCGCTGCGACAAATGCCCGGTCTGCGATCGCCAGGGCGGGCGCATCACCGGGTTGCGACAGTACCGCGACCTCAACGCCCAGCGTATGTGCGGCCTCAGTGAGATACAGCGCGAGCTGCCCACTGCCGACGATACCCAGCCGGGCCATCACAACCCCCTCCAGCCTGCGATAGACAACCTGCCAGCGTGGTCCAGAGCGGTGCGCGACATGCAATTTCCCCGTGATCAGTGAAAGGGGGCTAGGATAGTCGCTGAACACACCCTGACAATACGAATTTATGTGACTAAATGTTCGTTTTTTTCGATGTTTTGTCGAGCCCGGCTGATCCACTGCGGGAGCGCCCCCACCACGGCAACAGCAAAACAGCCCGACGCAGCACCCACACGGCACCTGCTGCCTAGCGCAGGAACTCGTACTCCAGGGTAATACCATAGGTACGGGGGTCACCGAATGTTGCAACGCCGTCGACAAAACCGAGATCGTCGAAGGCCGTCTGGCGGATATTGCCCACAAAGTATTCCTCGTCGGTCAGGTTTTTGCCCCATAACAGCACTTTCAAGGCACCGTAGTCACCGCCTGGCCGTATCTCCGAAAGACTCAGTGTCGCACCGAGCAACGTCCGTTTGTCGAGCGTCCCGGAGGGCTCGACCACACCCGAATTTGCCTTGCTTTGATACTGGGCATTGATATTGGCGGTGAGCAGGCCGAATGACACCTGACGACTGTAATCCAGTGAAACGGTGGCGCTGTGTTTGGGCGCAAGCGCCAGGTCGTCTGTCAACCGGTCAGTTCTGGCTGACAGCCCGCCGGGCGCACTCGCATCGAGACCGAGGTAGGTGATTGCCTCCGGACCGAAACTGGAGTTCAGGTAGCCATAGCTGATATTGCCCGTCAGCTGCTCGGTGAACGCTGCCGTGAGTTCCAGCTCCAGCCCCTTGATATCGGCATTGTCGATATTCACGAAATCGCGCTCGCCGGGGTTGTTCCCGGTCGGTACGCTCTGCTGGTAGTCACCGTAATCCATGTAGAAAACCGCAGCATTGAGGCGCACCCGGCTATCCGCCATATCCCCTTTGTAGCCCACTTCGTAGGAGGTGAGCTCCTCCGCGTCAAAGCCCTGCTCGAAGTTCACCACATTGGTCGAGCGCTGGCTTGTACCACCGGACTTGTACGCGGTAACGACCTTTGCGTAGACATTGGAGAACGGATCGAGGTCATAGTCCACAGTGAACGCCGGATTGAACTTGGAGAAGCTCTTGTCGTAGTTCGCCTGAAACGCGGGAATACTGACAGGGGTACCGGCAAAGCCATAGGACACCCTGTTATTATCGCGGTACGCCTTGCGGTGATCATCGGAGTAGCGCGCCCCGACTGTGAAATGCCAGCTGTCTCCCAACTGTGGCGGCGTCCAGGTCAACTGGCCGTAGGCCGCCAGCGACCGGTTCTTTGTCGAGGTGTAATCCACAAGCTGCCCCGGCGGGATCGCTTCGGAGCCGTTGCTGTTGCCGTCATTGTGCTCTTCGGATTCATCCTCATAATAAAACAGGCCGCCTACCCAACTGAGCGCATCCGCGTCCCCGATCAGTTGCAACTCCTGCGTGAACTGGTTGAAGGATGTGCGCATCAGGCCATTGGTGATGGAGTACTGGCCCAGCAGTGAAGCGGAGGGCACCTGGGAATTCTGGGTAAAGGCATTGACGTCGCGATAACCGGTGATGGATTTGATGGTCAGCGTATCGCTGGCCTCCCACGCATAGTTCAGGGTATGCGCGTGAATCTGGACATCACCCTGCTGCTGCTCGTCGAAAGACGTCGCGTGCTCCAGCCGATCCGAGGTGGCTTCCACCGGAATGCCGTTGGCGTCGACGGCGGGATTCTGGTATCGGATCACGTAGGCCACAGGGGCATCGGGGTCGAAGCCCAGCGTCTGGGACAGACGCGAGGTATCCTTGATAGCACTCTGCCCGTACTGATAGTTAAGCTCCTGCGAGTCGCCGATATCCCAGTGAAAATCGCCGGTGAACGTCTCGCGATCCTCCTTGCCGAAATCCTCCCCGTTGCCCAGATTGTCCACCCAGCCGTCGCGATTGTAGGTGGTGTAGGCGAGTTTCACGGCAGCGACATCCCGTATCGGCACGTTGACGAGGCTGGTGGATCGAAACAGGTCGAGGTTCCCGACGTTGAAGCTCTGCTTGACCCGCAGTGCGCCGGGGTCAGCCTCGCGCGTGATAATGTTGATGGCCCCGCCGGTGGCGTTGCGCCCGTACAGTGTGCCCTGGGGGCCGCGCAATACCTCGATGCGCTGCAAGTCAGCAGTCTCGAACGCGGTGCCGACAGAGGAGCCGATATAGACACCGTCCATGTACAGCGCCACTGATGGATCCTGCGTCACCTGCACATCACCCTGGCCGACCCCGCGAATGAACAGGCGCACCGTGGTCGCCGAGCCGGTGAACTCACCAATCTGCACATTGGGCACCTGGGCCGCCAGATCCTTGATATCCGAGATGCCGAGGTTTTCCAGCTTTTCCTGGTTGAAGGCGACGATAGAGATCGGCACATCCTGCAGCGACTCGACACGCTTTTCCGCAGTGACCAGGATCTCTTCCAACGCGGGAGCTGCCAGCGCGCCGCCAGCGTGACCAAGAACTACTGCCGCCGCTGTGATCAACCTGCGATGCGGACGAAGTCGTTTCATCATCAGTTCACACCTTCACTGTTATTCTTATTTCTGCCGGCACTCTGCCCATACCTGCCGGCAACCGGCACCGATCAACCGGACCTCGCGGGGTCCCTCGCCATCAACGTGGACGCCTTGATACTGAATACACGCTCGTCGTGTTGGTTCACCAGGTAGGTGTGGTAGATCACGACGCCGCAACCCGGCCGGCTGCGCGACAGCCTGGCGGTATCAACCATCGAGAAGCAGCGCAGGGTATCGCCCGCGTAGACCGGCTTGTGCATACGCATTTCATCAAAGCCCAGGCCGGCGACAGCCTGCTGTACCACACCACTTTGCCAGCGCTGGCTGGTGATACAGAAAATCGAAAAAATGTGTGCTGAACAGGCCGTCAGGCCACCGAAGTGCGACGCTTTGGCCGCCACCTCGTCGATGTGCCAGGGCTGGGGGTCCCACTGCCGGGCGAACTCAATGATCTGCTGCGCCGTCACGGCATAGGAACCTGCCGCGTGCTCGGCGCCCACCTCATGATCATCGAAGTAAAAGGGTCTACCCTGCAGTCCTGACGATGATTCATTCATGGACAGTGATACCCGGGCACAGCGAGGGCGCGATATGGCCGGCCTTCACCATCCATGCTATCGCGTCGGAAAATGTCTCGCGGCTGCTGCGCAGCGCCAACCCGCGCTCGGCCAGCGCTGGCGAATTGCGGATGTTCGGCCACAGTGTGGCATAGCGCATGGTCTCAGCCGAGATCGGGCTGTCGACCGACTTGAACAACCTCACAATATCGGTCAGGCGACCCACAAGGCGCAGCTTCCAGCCCTGGGCGGGGATGCGCTGCAAGCGGCAGCCCGAGACGGACTCGATGGTATCTGCCAGTGCCGTCCATGTGCTGTACACACCCGGCACCAGGAACCTGCCGCTGCCCCCAGTGAGCACCAGCGAGCAGACCAGCGCCGCGAGGTCACGCACATCCACATACTGGATACCGCCATCGCCAAAGATGCGGAAGCCGTTCTCCATGCGGTGCTTCAGGGCCTTGAATGAATCAGAGAAGCCCGGATCATCGGGCCCGATGACGCCGCCCGGATACACAATGGAGACCGGGGCCTGCTGCTGTTGCAGTTCACGCAGATAGCGCTCCGCCTCGACTTTACTCTGGCCGTAGGGCAGCCTTGATTTTACCAGTGGGGCATCCGCGGTGACGCGGGCCGGGTCGGGATTGAAGATCGCGGTGATACTGGAGATACAGACAATGCGCTGTATTCCCAATTCCAGAGCCGTGCCGACGACATGCCTGACGCCGCCGACATTCACGGCAAACAACTGCTCGACGGAGCCTGCCTGCATCGGCGTGGCAGCCGCTGCGTGAACCACGGCGTCGCAGTCCTGCAGGCTCGCGCGAACCGAATCAATGTCAGTGACGTCGCCGATGACAAATTCCGGGCTGCCCTCGCCCAGATCCCGGTAGTAACTGGCTGCCCTGGCCGCACTGCGCACCAGCAAACGCACTGTGTGGCCCGCCGACAGCAACTGGCGGCAGACGTGCGAGCCCACAAAGCCGGTTCCACCTGTGATCAGTACTTTCAAGCCCGCATTCCCTACTCGTCCACGACAGTGATGACATTATTGGGACAGTAGCGCGCCGCCTTCATGACTTTGTCGCGCAACGTCTGGGGCGGGTTCTCCAGCAGCACTTTGACCTGCGGATAGCCGTCGTCCTGCTCGACAACATCGAACACCTCGGGCGCCTCGCCGAGACAGACGCTATGCCCCTGGCAGAGCGCCAGGTCAACAATCACTTTCATCGCCACTGTCCCCGCCTCAGGATCGCTTACGGTAGCGCAGGCGGCACGGCCCGCTGGGTTTCAATACCATTGCCGAAAAATCATCCTGATACCTGTCATCCGGATCGACCAGCTCGAATTCATAGCGCGGCAGCAGTGCTGCGAAAATTGCCTTCAGTTGCATCATCGCAAACGCGTTGCCGGCACACTTGTGCGGCCCACCGCCGAACGGTATGTAGGCATACAGTGTGTCCGGCTTCGGACGGTGCGGGTCAAACCGCTCCGGGTCGGGGAAGTAGTCGGTATTGCGGTGGGACCCGTAGGTGGAGATGGCCACGGTTTTCCCGGCTTCAATCAGGGTGCCCTTGTAGTCGATATCCTCGATGACACGCCGCATCAGCAGGATCAGGGGCGGATGCAATCGCAGCACCTCTTCGATAAACCTTTCCAGACGCGGGATTTCACGCAGTGATTCAAATGTGATGGGAGCGCCGTCACCGAACAGCGCCTGCAATTCCTGCCGCACTTCTTCGGCATAGGGCTTCTGTCGCGCAAGTTCCGTCAGCGTCCAGGTCGCCGTGCCGGAGCTGGTGTGGTGACCCGCGAACATGGTCGCAATAACCAGCCCGGTGATTTCGTTATCAGTCAGGTGACTGCCGTCGGCATAGGTACCCGCCATGAACGTTTCCAGCGCGTCTCCGTACTCGACCCCGCTTTGGGCGCGCCGCTGTGCAATAATGCCTCCGATCAGTTCCTGCAGTCGCTCGCGGGCCTTGTCGCGCGCTTCAAAAATGGGCTGCTGCATATAGGGATCGACAAACGCAATCGCCTGCAGGCCCTTTTCCAGCGCGTGATACAGCTCCCGGAACTCCTCTGTCAGCTGGTAGCGGAAATCCGCCCCCAACAGGCAGTGGGTGGCGGTATGCAGGGTCAGGCGCAGGAACTCGTCGAGAAAGTCGAGTTCGCCCTCGTCGCCCCAGTCTGCCACCCAGTCCTCGACCTCCTGGGAAATAATCGTCGAGTAGTGCTTCATGTTCTGGTAGCGCAGCGCGTCCACCTGGATCTTCAGCTGCGTTTTCATTTTCTCCGGCGGCGCATCAAAAATCACGCCCCTGCCGAATACCGGCACAGTGGCCTGGTAGGCCGCGGCGCGACTGAGCTTGCCGTCCAGTGTTTTCAGGAAAGCCTCCTGCGCCTCTGGCCCACTCATCAACACCGTCTGTTGCCCGCCCATATTGAACTCTGCAAGCTCGCCACACTCCGCATTACAGCGCATCAGGAAACGCGCGAAATTCTCGCCGAACTCCTCCATGTGCCCGACACCGGGCTTTTCACCACTGACCCTGGGCGGTAGTTTCAGGACAGCTGCAGCGCTTTCACTCATTGTTTGTCCCCGTCTGCGACCTGCTGGCTGGACATCACCGGCATCTCCTTGAGAATGCCCTTCTCCACGCACTCCTTTATCAGGTTGGTAATAGTGGCGTAGTCGTACAAGTCCAACTGCTCACTCCACTGGTAGTTGCCGCCATACTTGAAATAGGATGCGCCGATCACCCGCATGGGGGAACCATCCTCCCGCACCGGCGCGCCCGGCGGGGTCTGCCACCATGTCGCCATCGCCGTACCGCGTGTCTCGTCGATCACCATCTTGTCATACGGATAGGTCCAACCCCTGTAGGGATCCATGGCAGCCCCGACACAGGTCTCGCGGATAGTCTCACGCCCCCTGAATTCATACTTGCCATTGGGTGTATCCCAGCCGTACAGGCAATCCTCGGTATAAAAGTCAGCCAGATGACGCCAGTTGCCCTCCTGCTCTGCCTTGTGATTGACCGCCAGCCAGCGGTTCATCATCTCTTCCATCTCTGCACGACTGAACGCGGACATATCGCTACCCTCTGTCACTTCTGTACTTCGATTATTGAAATCCTGCCAGACAGGGTACAATAGCCGAGATATTATATAGTTTCAACTATAAAACATGGCAGCCGCAAGCGGCCTGGGCACGCGGTATGCAACGCCCATAACACACTGGTTTTCAGCGCAGCAGCCGCTGCCAATGCACCGCTGCGCCAGGGATTGAGGAATCACAGATGAAGTTCTGGCAGTCACTCGCCTTCGTGGAAATGGATCAAATGGTGGAACTGGCTCGCTTCTGCGAAGACCTGGGATTTCACGGCGTCTCCTACGGCGACCACCTGGTCACTACCAAAGACCAGGTCGACGAATACCTCTATCGCGACAGCGGCAATATTTTCTGGAACCCGGACACACACTGGCCGGATCCCTGGGTCGTCACCGCCGCGCTGGCGCAGGCCACCACGCGCCTGCACTTCCTCTCCACCATCTACATACTGCCGCTGCGCGACCCACTGAGCGCCGCCAAGGCCCTCTCCACCGCCGCCGTATTGTCCAACAACAGGGTCACACTGGGGGCGGGTGTGGGCTGGCAAAAGGCCGAATTCGAAATGACCGGGCAGGACTTCCACACCCGTGGCAGGCGGGCAGACGAGATGCTGCAGATCATTCCCGGCCTGCTGTCCGGCGAGATGACAGAGTTCCATGGGGAGTACTACGACATACCGCCGGTGACGATGTCGCCGGGCCTCGCGAGTCCACTGCCCATCATGATCGGTGGTTACGCACCGGCAGCCATGCGCCGCGCCTGCCGTTTCGATGGCTGGATGGCCACGTCCCACGAGGAGGCTGAGATATACCCGCTGCTGGACACACTGGCGGCCGTCCGCAGGGAACAGGGTGTCGAGGATAAGCCCTTTGAGGTGTGGACGGGCGTCAGGAACCCGGGCGACGGCACACATGAACGACTGGAAGCCGCCGGTGTGACCATGGTCAACGGCTGCAACTTCCTGGCAGAGGACGGCCGCACAGCGCTGTCCAGCATCGACGACAAGAAACGACGCATAGAGACCTTCGCCAGGGCTTTCCTGCCGCGCTGACCACCGCACAATCCGTGGCGCTCACGCCGCGCCACAGTGCAGCCAGGCCGCTGCCGGCACAGGGCTGCCCGCAAAGACTGCGAATACTCATCGCCCGCAGGGCGTCGGGATTGGCGTGCTCTCCGGGCCGGTATAGCCGGACCACAGGGCGAGACATCGCTCGCGCGCAGCGGCATCCAGCTGGCCCAGCTTTTGTACATGGGCGTAGAAGCCGGGGTAGTGCCGTCGGTGGCTGCGCAGTATATTCAGAAAGGCCGGCACGTACTGGTGATAGGCACCCATCGCGCCCAGCCTGGCATTGTTGAACCCGGCGCCTCCGGTACCGGTAAGCGCTGTGATCTGCCGCTGGAGCTGCGCGAGAATCCGCACTTTCTGCCGGCGTTTGCTGGCGTCCGACAGTGGCTGGCGATACAGCCTGTCCAGCTGCTGCCGCGCCTCTGCCGCCATCTCGACCACCGCCGCCACCCGCTCGCGATAGCGCCGGTACTGCTGCAACTCACCCGCATCCTCGCCGTCGCCGTAAAACTGCTCCAGCCCCGCTTCCTCGACAGCAGTCGCAAACGATTCGTTAAACGCCGTATCGCCGCCAATATACAGTTGTTGATGCGCCAGCTCATGAAAGATCAGCCCCACTAGCCGGTAATCCGGCAGGCCGAGAAACGTGCTGAGAACCGGGTCCTCAAACCACCCCAGTGTGGAATACGCTGTCACGCCCCCGACATAGGTGTCATAGCCCTCGCCATCCAGCTGTTCCCGGTCGCGGCTCAACATCTGCTGGTCAAAATAGCCCCGGTAATTGGCACAGCCGATGACGGGGTAGCACCAGGTATACAACTGCGTTGAAAACTCGTCAGCCGCATACAGGTTGCTGACAACATAATCGCGCTTGAGATCCACGTACCGGGTATAGCTGTCGTTGAAGGACAGGTCGAGTGTGTCGCCGGCAAACGCACGCGCCTGCAACACCAGTCTCAGCTTGTCGGCCACCTGCGCATCCAGCGTGTCGCCAGACAACACGGTCTCGATATCCTCGGCCTGGCGCCAGATATCAAACTGCCCCTGCACGGACTGTCGGTAATACTGCATCTCATTACAGGCGGCAAGCAGGCCGCAAGCGGCCAGCAGCAACAGGGCGCGGAGCGGCCTTTTCATAGCGCGGGTGACAGCCCTCGCGCGACGGTACCGGCCCATCGCCTAATCCCTGACCGGTATCGCCACCTGGATACCGCCTGTAGACCCCATCATTTCCAGTTCGTCCGGCAGCAGGAGATTCATTACCGGCTGCAGCGGATTGATCGCGGAAGTCAGCGCATCGCCGATACTGCTGACGATGGTGCCGTCGGGGAGCACCGCCGTGATTCCACTGGAATCACCGGGCAGTGTGACCACGTCGTGAACGGCACGCCCCGTCTGAAGGTCGAGCGCGGCCACCACCGAACGCACCGGTGCGGTGAACCCCAGCACGGGCACGGTGTAACCGTATACAACCGGCACCAGCACCGCGTTTGCCGCCACAGTGGGATTGCCGTTTCCCGCCGCCACTGGCTCACCGAACAGCAGTGATGAAGGCAGCTCCGGCGGTATGAGATCGGAGAAATCGCTCTGCCACAGGACAGTCCCCTGCGGGTCGATAGCCACCACCGCCGGCGCCCGGGCCTGCAGTGCGTAGATCATACCGTCGCGGCCGACCGCGGCGGCGCCGGCGGCCGCCTTTGTTTTCACTTTCCAGGCGATGGCGCCGGTGTTGGCGTCAATGCTGTAGAACCAGCCTTCCTCATCGCTGACATAGACACGACTCTCATCCGGTGACAGCGCCGGGCTGGAACCACTGCCGAGGCCGATGCTGGTTACAAACGCCTCTTCGACACGCAGCCCGCCTGCGGCTGGCACCACATCCAGTGCGTACAGCGCGCCAAGGCCCTCCTCGGCGCCGCTGCCGACGATGTAGAGCCGGCCGCTGGCCGCCACCGCCGGCGTATTGGCAGAGCGCATGCTGCCGCCGAAAATCAACTGCCACGACCACTCCCGGAATGCCGGGTCCATCAGGCCATTGCCGAACACACTGTCAGGCATGGGCTCCGCCGTGGCGTAGGGCGGCAACACGCCGGGCAGTCGATAGGGGCTGTTCAGTGTCCTGCCGGTCTCGCGGTCCATGACCAGCACATCACCGAAATTGGTGACACCCACCAGCTTGCCGTCAGCGGTAAAAGCCGCCGTGGTGAACGCGTTCACCGCGTGGTCACCCGCTGCGACCCAGTCGCCGTGCTGCAGCGGGGGCAGGTCAACCACCCATTTCACAGCACCGCTGGGCCGGAACGCGAACACCTGGTTGCAATCGCTGAGGTAGATATCCCCCTGGTCGTCGACTATCGGGCTCGACAGAATGGCGCAGGCATCGACACCCTCGCGCGGACTGCGCCAGGGTTCAGCCTGCCACAGCGCAGTCCCTGTGATGGAGAACGCGTGCAGATTGCTGTTGCCGGCCGGCAGGCCTGTCGTCACGTAAATCTGCTGGCCGTCGGGACTGGTCACCGGCGCCGTCAGCACCGTCGCAC
This sequence comes from Halioglobus sp., assembly GCA_020443425.1. Lineage (GTDB taxonomy): Bacteria > Pseudomonadota > Gammaproteobacteria > Pseudomonadales > Halieaceae > Marimicrobium. The sequence continues at coordinate 93,368 of JAGRIE010000008.1, read as the reverse complement.
CAGCCAGCGCCTGCCAGTAGCGGTATTCGCGCGGCCGGATATCGGTATCGACGGAGCGCCGGTTCCCGGGGTCCTGGTGCAGGGTCGGCCAGCCACCGGGCGAGTACACCGTTGCCGGCTTGCCACCAGCGCCTGCCAGCGCGGGCGCTGCCAGCGACAAAATGCCGAGCAATAGCAAACTGATGGTCTTCATAGTTTTTCGTGTCCGTGTGCCTGTGTGGTTGACAGGCACACTACCACAGGCAACGGCCGCACCGCCGCTGTTTGACTGGCGTCAAAGCTGCAGAAGTTGGATATGGTCTTGAAGTTTAGTCTGGTACAGCACGGTACCCTTCGCCACCTGCACTGCCAGCGGCTCTTCGTCTGCCACAGGCGCTTCGTCGAGCACAATCTCCCAGGCACGGCCACCCGCTTCGCTCTGGACAATCCGTGCGCGGCGATCCACGCCTTTCACCAGGCCGTCCAGGCCCCCTGTCCTGCCCTGTTTCAGCAGTGTGTACCAACCATAGGGCAGGTTCTCCTCGGTCGCCGGGCAGTCCAGCAACTCCAGACGCGCGCGCTGCGGGCCCAGACGTGTCACCGCGATGGACCAGTAGACGTCCGGCTGGAAGGCAGGGTGTACCTCCAGCACCGCCAGAATGCCGTCTATGCCGGTGCCTTCACAGCCCAGCCACGCACTGAGCCGATGACTCATCACCCAGCTGCTGCCCGTCATCTGGAACTCCCCGACGGCATGTGCGGCGGCGTCGCCGTAACGCTGTGCAACCGCGGCCATCAGGCCCGCAACCAGCAGGTGCACTTGCACGGCCAACTCACCGCAGACCACCACCAGCGCCGAGCGCGACAACTGCTCCAACTGCAGTTGCTCGAACAGCGGGCCGGAGTAGTCGTCCAGTCCCCCGGCCTCCAATCCCTGTGGCCGCTCGATTGCCACCTTCGCCAGCAGGGTATCGCCCAACACCACCGCGGCAGCGGGCTCGGGCAGGGCGTCGGCGGCCGGGTCAATCAGCACATTCCACTCGCAGTGCGGCTCGCGGTCGGCTGGCACCCGGGGCGGCCTGTGCACAGGTATCATGCGGGCGCGTGCATTGGTCGCCACCGCCGTGGCGTTAAAGGTGGGATCCTCAATATCGTGGCACATCACCTTTACCGCGTCAGCACCTCGCGGCTCCGTCTCCAGCAGTGCGCCGCAGCGATCGAGCCAGAACCGGCCCCTGTCCGCGGCGCTGGCTTCGAAGTGCACATCAAAGTACTGGTGGGTAAAGCCGCATTCGAGTTGCAGCCCCTTGAAAATAGTCGCGACATCGGTACCGCCCTCAAAACCCATCGCTCGCTGCATACGGCGCGTGTAAACCGGGCTTGCACCCAGCCAGTTCTCGATCGCCACGGCTTTGTACGCCTCGTCGCCATGGTTGATGCGCAGGGCCGCGTAACCCGTTCTGCTGTTGAACTGTGCGCACAACATGTATTCGCGGCCCAGCTGCGCCAACTGGAGGCGACTGAGCGCCGGTAATTTTTTATTGTTCAAAGTGTCACCTGCTGCAGGAACTCGGGTATATAATGCTGCGGTCACCAATATATATCCATATTTTTATAGTTGCCACTATTTTAAAGTGGCAACGTTGTCAGGCGTATCACCCGCGGATCCAACGATGAGTAACAGCCCGAAACCCAGCAAACGCGAGGCCACCCGCAAAAAGGTGATCCTCGCTGCCATCGACTGCATTTATCGCGACGGCTTTCACGCCGCGCACACCAACCGTATCGCGGAGGAAGCCGGCTACAGCTGGGGGGTATTGCAGTATCACTTTGGCGACAAGGACGGTCTGCTACAGGCCGTGATCGACTATATTTTTGATGACTTCACCAACACCCTGGAGACCACGGAACTGCAGGGCGAAGGGCTGCAACCGCGGGTCCGGCAGCTGATCGACGTGCTGTGGAAGCTGTTCAGCAGGAAAGAGTACCGGGTGAGCATCGCGATACTGCGCAACGCCGGCAAGGATGAGTCCTCCAGCATCAACGGGCAGAAGCAACTGACGCGCTGGGCAAAAAAGACATCACAGCTGTGGCATGCCCTGTTCGAAGACACCATCCAGGAGCCGCGGCAGAGCGATACCGCGCGCCACCTGCTCTTTGCCACACTGCGCGGCATGGTGGATGAGATCAACCCGCGCAGCGTGAAAACAAAAAAGGCTGTCAAACTCGAGTGCGATGCGCTCAGCGAGGCGATTACCTACCTGCTGACCCGCAACTGAGCTGCAAGCGGCCGCTAGGCCATCGCGGCGATCACGTCCTCCACGCTGGGACCCTCGACGGTCACATGTTCGCGCGCACGCACCTGGTCCTCGCGGATCTCGGCCACATCCGTCATAAACTGGCTGTACCATTTGCGTACCAGGTGTATCGGGCCATCGCCGTCGCACATCAGTGGATTGTCGATGATGCACTTGTTGTTCCAGATCGCCACATCCTGGTGAAAGGACTCGATATTCCGCTCGGTGTACTCCTCCACCATCGCGCGATTACCCGCCTCCGATACATTCGGGTCTTTTTTCATCATCACGCCGAAATTGATAATGAAATTGTTCATGTCCACCGGAATATGACTTACCAGCAGGTGTGTCGTCATGGGATGTCCATCCATCAACCCGGTCATCGTGGTGGTCATATAAGCCGGGCCCTCATAGGTGGCGACGCTGGTGATAAGCGCACCATCGCCCTCGGTGAGGATCTGGTGGCCGCCGACCATGTACTGCACAAACTTGTGCCCTTCCATCGTGTTGCGGAATGACTTCACTGTCGAGTAGTGAATAGGGCCAAAATGCGCCATATCGGCCATATTATCTACCAGCTCCCGGCCCAGCGATTTGATCGGTATCGCCGCCATCTGCCAGTCCGTCCACTCATCGCTGTAGCAATCCTCCTGTCGCGCCGGCTCCTGCTCGGGTATCGGCGCATTGCCCTCCGGATCCTGCCAGACAAATACCAACCCGTTCTTCTCCAGTGTCGGCCAGGACTTTATCACTGCTTTATCCGGTATCTTTTTGGCGTACGGGATATCATCGCAGACACCATCGCTCCCCCAGCTCCACTTGTGGAAGGGGCAGACGACAGAGTTTTCATGCACCTCACCGCCGCAGAGATCCCCGCCCATATGCGGGCAGTAGGCATCCAGGATATGCACTTCGTTATCCTGCTTCCCGCGGTAGGCCACCAGTTTGGTGCCGAATACTTTCAACTCGCGCGGCTTGTGGCTCACACTCCCGGCATCACCTACCACATACCAGCCACGGGCATAGCGCTCGGGGCGCTCTTCGGCACGGATGACATAAGGTTCCCGCCTGGTTGAACTGGCTTTTTCTATTGCTGTCATATTGCGCTCTCCTTTTTCAGGGACTGTCTCTATTACGGGTGCACGGCAGCCGGCGACAGGCAGGCCTGCGTGCAGGCTACAAAAAGAAATCCAGGTTCTCTGCGCCCATCATCACGCCGCCGAGGTTGCGGCCGAACTTGAACGGGTTGTTGGCGACATGCGTGCGACCGGCATTGATGTCCAGCCACGCCCGGTTCAGCGGATGGTCGCGGAATATGCCCTGCGCACCGCAGGAGATGAACATCTGGTTAATTGCGTCGGTGCATTTGCGGGCCACCAGGGCCGCGTTGAAACGCATTTTGATACGCTCTTGTGTTGGCAGGGCAGCACCCGACTTTGCCGCGGCCACCAGCGCATCCAAATCCCGGAACATCATGGTCTGGCACTCATCCACAGTGGCAACTGCACCGGCAAGCGCCATCTGCGCATCCGGGTCCCTGGCAATCTTGTTGCCGTCGTTCAGACCCACACGGTCCTTGTTCACTGCGATATAGTTATCGATGACACCCTGCAGGCAGCCGATACTGGAAGAGGAGACGGCGCGGACAAATATCTGCCCGAAAGGCAGGCGGAATGTGTAGTGGCTGTTCACCGCGTTGCCCGGACTGTTGCATTCAAAGCCGTGAATCGCCCGGTGTGTGCGGTACTCCGGCACAAACGCGCTGTCGATCACGATGTCGTGGCTGCCGGTACCTTCAAGACCGCTGACATTCCAGTTATCGACAACCCTGTAATCACCGAGCGGCACCAGGAATGTGCGGTAGTCATGGGCTTCACCCGCCGTTTTTGGCGGCACCATGGCACCGAGAAAAGCCCACTTGCAGTGTTTGGAGCCGGAGGAAAAGCCCCAGTGCCCCGACAGCCGGTAACCGCCGTCCACATGCTCCACTTTGCCCACTGGCATATAGGAGGAGGAGATCAGCGTGGAGTCGTCTTCGCCCCAGACGTCCCGCTGCGCACGGTCATCCAGCAGGCCCAACTGCCAGTTGTGGATGGCGACCACGCCCAGCACCCAGGCGGTGGACATACAGCCACCGGCAAGGATCATCTGCACCCTGAAGAATACTTCCGGATCGAGCTCATAGCCGCCGTAACGCGCGGGCTGCATGATGCGGAAAAAACCGGCCTCCTGCATGGCCTTGATTGTCGCGTCGGGAAGGCGGCCCAGACTGGCGGTTTCCCCGGCGCGCTCACGCAGTGACGGAACAAGATTGCGAGCCGCTTTGTACAGTTGCTCGGCCTGGGTAAGTTGGGGTGCGTTCATGGCGGATCCTCTACTTTTATCAGTGAGATTTTCCGCCACTATGCGCGCCGCTGGCGAGCAACTCATACCTCAAATCGGCTACAAAACGCCAGTGAAATACCTTTCCTTGATTTGAGTCAAGTTTCCACTGCCCTCGCGCTACAAAGCGGTGTGCTACACCACGTCGAACTCAATCGGCATTTTTTTAATACCGTGAATGAAGCTCGAGCGCAGCCAGTTGATATCACCCTTGAAGCGCGGGTTGCGGATGCGCTTCAGCACCTCCTCGAACACCACTTTCAGCTCCAGCCGGGCCAGGTGCGACCCCATGCAGAAATGCTCGCCGATGCCAAACGCGCGGTGATTGTTTTTTACGTCCTCGCGCTGCGGGCGGGTGATATCGAACGTATCGCCGTCACTGAACACGGCTTCGTCAGAGTTGACAGCGGAGTAGTAGAGATTGACCTTGTCGCCCTTCTTGATGGTCTGGCCACCCAGCTCCACATCCTCCATCGCAGTGCGACGGAAAGCGATAATCGCCGGGTCGTACCGCAGCACCTCTTCAATGGCGTCCTCGAGCAAATCCGGATTCTCCACCAGCATTTGATACTGCTCGGGGTGCTCAATGAACAGACGCATGCCCTGGGTGGTCACGGTCCGCGTTGTCTCATTGCCCGCGACGATCAGCATCAGGAAGAAGTGACAGAACTCTTCATCGGTAAGCGGCTCATCCTCCACCGTGCCGTTCAGCAGTACATGGACGATGTCATCCTGCGGATTGTCGCGGTGTGCGAGTGCCAGTTCATGCGCGAGAAAGAACATCTGCGCCATCGCATTCTCACCGTCGGACTCGGAGGTGGAGAGTTCCGGGTCCGACATCCCCAGCATGATATTGGTCAACTCAAACAGATGCTGGCGACGCTCGATCGGCACGCCCATCAATTCACAGATCGCAATCAACGGCAATTCCGCTGCCACATCCTCGACGAATTCACACTCCCCGCCCTGTACCGCTTTCTCGACGATATTTCGCGCGACCTCGCGAAAGCGGGCCTCATAGCTGTCGACTTTTTTCGGTGTGAAGGCGTTGCGCACGAGGCGCCGGTACTTGAGATGCAGCGGCGGATCCATGTTGATCAGCTGCTGCCGCATCAGCACCACCCGCTCGGGGTCAGATTCCCACGGCAGCGCACTCTTCTCCGCTGACGAAAACAACAGCGGGTTCTTGGAGATGAAATCCAGTTCCTTCTGCCGCGTCACCGCCCAGAACCCGGTGTCCGTTTCCGGATCGTCGTGCCAGTACAGCGGTTGTTCGGTGCGCAGGTATTTGAAAACCTCGCGCGGCAAACCGCCCTGATAGGTCTGCGGGTCGGTTAGATCAAAATGCGGACAACTGGCCATGCGAATTACCTCTGAATGATGTCATTTGTGCAGTAGACTATACCCTATTAGTCTGTAGCAACAAGAGGTATCAGGCTGGATATTTGCAGTTCTGCCTCACCGCACCGGGGTGTGGCGCCCCGGCTAATCTTCCGGGGTCAACCGCAGCAGGCTGCCCTGCTCGCTGAGCAGATACAGAAAGCCATCCGGCCCCTGCTTGACGTCCCGCAGGCGCGGGGTCAGGTCAGACAGGAGGCGCTGCTCGCTGACCTGGCCATCCGCTGCGAAACTGAGGCGGTTGAGGTGCATGCCGCGCAGGGCGCCGATAAACGCATCGCCGTCCCACGCGGGAAAGGCGGCCCCGTGGTAAAAGGCCAGTGCGCTGCTCGCAATCGAGGGTACATAGTAGTAGACAGGCTGCTCCATGCCCGGTTTTGCCACGCCCTCGCCGATTTTCCCGCCCCCGTACTCCTCCCCATAGGTGATCACCGGCCATCCGTAATTGGCACCCGGCCGCAAGCGATTGAGTTCATCCCCACCCTGCGGGCCGTGCTCGGTGATCCAGATCTCGCCGGTCCGGGGATGCCGGTCCAGCCCCTGCGGGTTGCGGTGCCCGTAAGTGAATATCGCCGCCCGCGCGCCCGGCGTTGCCGCAAACGGGTTGTCTGCGGGAATGCTGCCATCCGTGTTAAAGCGCAGGACCTTGCCGAGGTCCGTGTCGAGTCGCTGTGAAAGCTCGCGCTGTCCCCGCTCCCCCATGGTCATGAACAGGTGCCCGTCACTGAACAACAGGCGGCCGCCATAGTGCTTCCTGGTGTCCTGTGCCGGCCCGGTGGTGTACAGCACCTCGATGTCGCGCAGCGCATCCCCCTCCAGCCTCGCACGCGCCAGGCGCGTGGTGGAGCGCCCCTCACCCATCGGTGCGGAGTAGGTCAGGTAGACCCAGCCAGTGTCGGGAAAATCCGGGGACAGCGCGATATCCAGCAGCCCGCCCTGCCCCTCATAGAAGACTTCGGGCACACCGGCAATCGGGGCCAGGCGACCGCTGTCGGGGTCGAGTCGCTGCACAGTGCCACCGCGCTCCGTCACCAGGATGTCGCCATCGGGCATGAAGGCAAAGCTCCAGGGCATGTCCAGCTCGTCAGTCAGCGTGGTCACAGTGAAGGCTGTGCCAGCACCCCCGCGATGATCCGGCGCCGCCCCCGCCGTTTGCGCCGGGCGCTCACCATTGCCATCGACGGCGGCACCGGCCTCCGGGACCGCCCCGCGCACGGCGCCAACGATGGCAGGCACCACCATCACCGCTACCAGTAATGCTCGTAAACTCATAACACAGACCTCTGCTATCAACCCGAATTCAGCCGTAAATGCCGTTCGCCAACACGCCGGACAAAGATGCCGGATACATGCCTGACCGGGCAACTGCTGTCCGGTTCAAACGACCGGGTTTGCCGCAACAGCTCCTCCAGAATCACCCGGGCCGCCAGCCCCGCCATCACTTTCACCGGTATCGCACTGGCCGGCTCATCCCCGCATCGAGCCGTTGATCGTTAGCTGGGGGCACCGATCTCATCCAGCAGGCGCTTGCGAATGACCTCGCGCCAGACCGCGTAGCCCTGCCCGCTCAGGTGCAGGCCGTCAACGCGATAGTTGTCAGGATCGGGCTCACCGTCACTGCCCAACAGGCCGGTCGAGGTGTCGATGAAGTGCAGGTTTGGCTGTGACCGTGACCAGGCCTCGATGAGTGCATTGGCGGCCTGCGCAACGGGCCAGACTGACCAGCGCGCCGGCGACGGTGTAATCCCGATATAGTAGATAGGCACCCCGGGCTGGTCGGCGCGCACCCCGGCGACGAATGCCTGGTAGCTCGCCAGCAGTTGCGCCGGCTGTTTTGACGCGTCGGGTTGGATATCATTGCTGCCGGCAAACACGACCACCGCGCGCGGTTGGTACGCATTCACGAGTCGCCCGGCGTAGTGGACGATATCGTTGAGCTTCGCACCGCCAAAGCCGTGCTGTATTACCTCGATGGGCGCCATGTCCTCGGCCAGGCTGTCCCAAAAGCGGATACTGGAACTCCCGATGAAGACGACGCCGCGGCCATCGTCGTTGCTGCCGCGGGTACTGGACTCCAGGGCCTGTATGTCCTGCTCCCAGACCAGCGGGTCCTCACTGCGTGACTTCTGCACTTCCCCGTACAGCTGCCAACCCAGCCACAGCAGCGCCAGAGCCAGCAGTCCGAGGCTCAGGGCGATACCTTTCATGACCTTTTGCACCCGCTCAGCGCTCCTCGACAGTCCATCAAAGGGTGACAGATTACCAGAGGATGGCCGTTGAATCGTCACCGGCCCCCGGCTATGATCATCGGCATTATTACCAGCACGGATCTCAACGGTGTTTAATCTTCGCGCGTCCCCCTCTTGTACCCCAAAGCACTACCGCACTTTTTCACTGTCCCTGTTATTGTCACTCACCCTGCTGCTGCCCCTCACCCTCTCCTCGACGGCCAGTCTGGCGGCGCAGGCACCGGAGGATGTCTGGGTGGCCGTTGACACCGAGCAACTCAGCCTCGTGGTGATGCAGGGTGAGAACCCGTTGCAGGTGTTCGAGAACATCGCCATCGGCAGCAGCGGCCCGACCCTGGCCAAACGCAGGGACGACGGCACCACACCGCTGGGGGAGTTCACTATCACCGAGATCAGGCCCAGCCAGCGTTTCGAGCTGTTTCTGGCAATCAATTACCCCAACCTGGATCACACCGAGCGCGCATTCCTCGATGAGCGCATCGGGGTGGAAGAGTACCGGGCGCTGCGCTACGAACTGGACCGCGGGCAGCCGCCGCCACAGGGCACCAGTCTCGGCGGCCAGTTGGGAATCCACGGGCTGGGCGCCGGCGATATAAAGGTCCATGAAACCGTCAACTGGACGGAGGGATGCATCGCATTGACCAACGAACAATTGCTTGAACTGGTCAAATGGGTGGTAGTTGGCACCAAAGTAGTAGTGCGCTGAACGGGAAAAAGTCGGGTAAACAATCTCTTGCGATTAAGCGCGGTATCTCTGAAAATAGCCGCTGGAGGTGCTCGCCGACTTGGTTTGGCGACATTGCCCTGAAACGAACGGCAAAGCCCGATGTTTAAAAAGGGACGCGCAGTTCAAATTGGATATACTTTATAAGCCGACTATCGGCTGACCACTTAGAGGACAAGATTATGCGTAACTCGCTCAAAACCACTGCAGCAGCGTTCATGTTGGTCGCCCTGACAGGCGTAACCGGCTGTGCCACTACTCGTGACCTGGACACGCTGAAAGCACAAGTAGAAAGCGCTCAAGCGGCTGCTAACAAGGCTTCTGCTGATGCAGCAGCGGCACTGGCAAAAGCTAACGCTGCTCAAGCTTGCTGCGATGCCAACTCCGAGAAAATGGACCGTATGTTCAAACAGTCCATGAACAAGTAACAAATCGGGCACCTCTTTACCGGGGCGACCTCATCCAGCTGGATGTTATCGCCCCGGTGATTTAGGGTGTCTCCCTTCCTTTCCCTACCCGTACCACCTTCCCCACCGCACCTCGATTGCTCAACTCCCCGAAGAGATAATCACCGGTATACCGGACTGCACGTTGAGTTCCTCATCGATTAGCTGATTGTCCAACGCCGCACTGGATGCACGCCGCGCCATCGCATCATCGAGCGCCAGCATCACATACTCCACCATCGCCCCCCTGTCATTGGGGTATTCCTCCAGTGGCGGATGCACCTCAAGATACAGCTTGCCGCCGTACCAGCCGGCCTTGACCGGCTGATTGACAATAGTCACCGGCGTGCCCGTCGGAATCTGCGGGAACAGCTTTTCGATATCCTCCGGCAGCATACGGATGCAGCCGTGGGAGACCCGCATGCCCACACCCTGGGGCTTGTTGGTGCCGTGTATCAGGTAACCCGGAATTCCCAGCCGCATCTTGTACTCACCGAGCGGGTTGTTGGGGCCGGCGGGAACCACTCGTGGCAGCGGATCACCCTTGGCCGCGTGCTCCCGGCGGATCGACTCCGGCGGTGTCCAGGTGGGGTTCTTGGTTTTCTCAACGATCTTGGTCACACCCAGCGGTGTGGCCCAGTCCATGCGCCCGATACTCATCGGGTAGGTCTGCACCTGCGCCGGCTGCCCCGGCTTCTTGGGCGGGTAGTAGTACATCCGCATTTCAGGCAGGTTTAATACCAGGCCGGTGCGCGGACCGCGCGGCAGGATATGCTGTGAGGGCACGGTGACAATGGTGCCATCGCCCGGCAGCCAGCGGTCGACGTCCGGGTTGACGCGCTGCATATGGTCCTGGCCGATATTCGTGCGCCGCGCGATGTCCAGCAGCGTGTCTTCGTACCGGGCACGCACCGTGGTCACCGAACCGATGACATCAAAGTGCTCGGAGGGCAGGTCATAGGTGGCAGAAAAGACTGGCGCGGACATCACCAGGGTCAGAACGGAAGCTACTATTCGCATGGCTCTACATTTCAGGAGGAGTGAAAAACGGTCGATTGGCAACGATAATGCACAGGGGGGTCGAAACACAAGCCACAGCTGTGTTAATAACGGCAAAATACACTGGGAAAAGTAGCGAAAATTACCCCGACATTCTGTGGGACAACTCGCTGCAGCGCCGGCTCAAAAACTCACTCGCAAGGTCACACCATAGGTTCGCGGCGACCCCAGGAACTGGCCCTCGTACTGGGCCAGTGTGTCGTCAAAATAAAACGGCGCGTTGAAGTAGGACGTGGCATAGCTTTCATCAAGGCAGTTGTCACACCAGGCGCGGACATCCCAGTGACCATCCGGGGTACGCACACCCACCTGCAAGCCCAGCAGGTCGTAGGCGGACTGCTTATCCTGTATATCGTAGGCCACATAGTGGTCGCCGCGGTAGGCCCAGTTGGCATTGATCAAACCAGACAACTGTTCGGTCAGGGCGCGCTCATACTCGAGGTTGATGGCACCCGCCCAGTCCGGTGCGAACGTCAGGTTGCGGCCCGCCGGGGCCGGTGATGTCGCCGGGGCGGGCACATCGTTACCGTATTCGGAATCCAGCCAGGTCACTGACACACCCAGGCGCAGGTTGGGCGTGACGGCAAAATAGTTTTCCACTTCGACACCGCTCACCTCGGCGGTGGACGCGTTCAGCACCGTGAAGCCGGTCCCCGTGAAGATGGAGAACTGGTTGTCCTTGATATCGTTGTAGAACAGCGCGACATCAACCCTGCCGCGGCCATCGAGATAGTCGCTTTTCAAACCGACTTCCCAGGCGTCCACGTACTCCGGGTCGTAGGTGGCGTCATTGGGATCGGCAAAGCCGGTGCCATTGCCCATACCCAACGTCTGGAACAGCACAGGGGAATTCTGGCCGGAGGGCTGGCCGCCCCCCGCCTCCGGGTCCATGCCGATGCCACCGGCCTTGAAGCCGCGGGTGTAGCCACCGTACACCTGGGTGTCTGCGGCCAGGAAATACTGCAGTTTTATGTCGTAGGTCCACTCACCATCACTGTAGTGCTGGCTGTTGATATCGGGGCCTGCGATGTTGGCGCCGAGGAAATAGCCCCCGAGCATATAATCCTGCAGGTAGTCGGCGTAGTCGTTGACATTGGAATAGAGCAGGTTGTGGCGGTCCAGCGTTTTTTCCTCGTCGGAATACCGCACGCCCAGGATTGTCGAAAACTGCTCTGTCACCGCGATGGTGGTATGCACGAACACCGCCGTGGTCTCTGTTTCCAGTTTGTGCAGCACTTCGCCGATGGCCTGGCCTGTGGTGGCCCACTGGCCACCACCGAGCAATGCTCGCAGGGTTGGCTCTGGCAGCCCGGCCTGCGCCGGCCAGAACAACTCCCAGATCCCCTGCTGGTCTTTGCCGGCATCGAAGGAGCGGTACTGCTGGAAGTCTTCATACGCATAATAGAGGCCGGCGACATACTCAATGCTCTGCACCAGGCCGAGATCGGCAAAGGTACCGGTGAGATTGAATTCCTGGCTGTAGTTCTCGACCTTGTAGTCCTCCTCCAGTTTGCCGATGTCCACGGGACCGAAATCGAAATCCCCCCTGGAGTTGTACTTCCAGTCGCGGTAGCCAGAGATTGAGCGCAGCTCCGCCACGTCCAGGTCCCAGCTGACATCGAACACCGCACCCTTCTCTGTATTCTTGTTGCTCGGCTGCGAATTGAGCTGGGTTTCGCGATCATCCGGATCGAGATCCAACAGGTCGAGACTGGTGTTGAAGTTGGCCTGGGCAGTCTGCAGGTAGTACTCGTTGAGCCCGACAGCCGGGTCTCGCACCAGGCTGGCGGCGCGGTTGTAGCCCACAGGGTTGCCGAAACAGCAGATTTCATTGCTGTCGGAATAATCCGCGATAAGCTTCAGGCTCAGCCTGTCCGTTGCATTCCAGGCGAGGGTGCCCTTCACGGTTTCCTGATTGAGGTTGTCGTAGTTATCGTGATCATAGAGCGCTTTGGTAAAGCCGTCGCGTTCATCAGACAGCACCGCGAGGCGCCCCGATACCGTGTCGCTCAAGGGCCCGGTGACATGGCCGACAAAGCGCTGGCGATCGTAATCGCCCAGCGTGATTTCCCCGCCGTAGCCAAACTCGGCCGCGGGTGCGTTCGAGGTCATCGTAATGGCACCGGCGGTGGTGTTCTTGCCGAACAGCGTACCCTGCGGCCCGCGCAGGATCTCCACCTGGCCGATATCCAGCATGCTCGACAACACCATGCCGGGGCGGGCGCGGTACATGCCGTCCACATACGTGCCGACACTGCCTTCGAAAGCCGGTTGCGCGCCGAGCGTCCCCATACCGCGAATCACCACCGGCACACCGTTGGCGCGGTTGTAGCCGCGAATGATGGTCAGGCTGGGCACAGCCTTCTGCAAGTCCAGCACATCGAAGATATTCTGGTTCTGCATGGTCTCCTGTGATATCGCCGTGATCGCAACAGGCACATCCTGCAGGCTTTGCGCACGCTTCTGCGCAGTGACTATGACCTCTTCCAGGGTCAGCGCCGCCTCGCGGGCGAGGGCGGGTAGTGAGAGAGAAACAGCGGCAGCCAGTGCCAGTACTCGGGCTATTCCATGGGACATACAATCGGACCCCTTACAGCTATTGTTATTGTTATCGGCCTGCGGGCAGGCCAGCGTCAAGCCTAGCACACCAGCGCTTTCTGACAAGCGGCCACCTGTCGTGTAAACGCGCAGGTAAATGCGCTTGCTGATAGCGAGTGCGCCACGATACACCTATCATGTGGCAGCAGACTCCCGGGAGGGCGAACAGACCATGGGCGAGCAGGCCGGCATTGGCAACATTGAGGTTACCCTGGCAATCAAGGGCGATTCCGCCGTGCCCGAGCGACGCGCGGACAGCCTTGGGCAGGTCGTGGTCGGTCCCGGCGGCTTCCTGCGACTGCTGGAGGCGCAACTGGGTATTCCCTCGCGCGATGTATCGTTCACCGCGCGCCTGATCCAGTACCTCGGCTGCATTGACCAGGTCAATCACAGCGGCGCCTTCTATCATGCATCCTATAGCGCGGACCCGTTCTCGGTGGCGCGCACCCTGTTGCAGTGGCGCGACCAGTGGTACCTGGCCGGCTGGGAGGGGACGTTTGCCGCAGAGATACCTGCGCGCCTTGCCGATATGGCCGCCATTGAGCGCCACGCGGCGAGCGTGGTGGAGCCCGGCATCGGACAGCGCATCCAGCGCGTCATGGCCCTGCTGCCGGACCACCCCATCGCACTGGGCGCAATCACACTGCGCGATGAGCTGCCCGACTTCCCCTACCTGTGGCAGCAGCTGATACAGGCCGTCAATGTGCGACTTGTTGCGGCAGCGCCCGCTATACCCAAAGGCCGACCCGGCTCCGACCTGCGTCGCCTGCAGGAGCACCTGCTGCAGGACAGCCGCGAGAAAATCGACCTCAGTGGCGATGGCAGTGTCATCGCACTGCGCGCGGACTCACCGACGCAGAGCACCCCGCTCACCGCCCTGCTCACCCAGAGCTGGTTGCGCGATGCCCCCGACACCACCGTGGCCGTGCTGGCGCAGGCGCGCGGCGAGTTGCTCGACGACACATTGGAACAACTGCACAGCCCGCGTCTGGGGTTCACCGCGCTGTCGCCCTGGCGCCCGGTATTCCAGGTCCTGCCGCTGGCCTGCGAATTGCTGTGGGAGCCACTCAACCCCACGGCGCTGTTCCAGTTCCTGTCACACCCGGTGGGTCCGATTCCGGCGCGCATCCGTGAGCCACTGGCGCGCACTGTCGCCGATGTGCCCGGTATTGGCAGCGCGGCCTGGGAGGCTGCTGTCGCCGCCAGCCTGGAGCAGGAGGACGCAACCCGGCGCAAGCAGGTCGAACAGAGCCTGCACTACTGGCTGCAATCGCCGCGCTTCTCCCCACAGGGCGGCGTCGACAGCGAAACCCTGGCCACGCGCGCACAGCGAGTCGCGGACTGGCTACAGGGCGCACGGGAAACCAGTGATGATCCAGCGCGCAAAGCTCTCTACCACATTGCGCTGAACCAGGCGCTGGAATTTGTCAGCGCCATAGCGCGCCTGAAAGCACATGGCCGCGACCCACTCACCCGGGACAATGTGCGACGCCTGATAGAAGATGTGCGCGGCACCGGCGCCCCGGTTGCCGACCGCGATGCGGAAGTCAGCGCCTCACAGCCGAGGGTGCTGCGCGCCGACCACGCCGGCGCCTTCGCCGCTTGCACGGTAGACAACGTGATCTGGTGGGATTGCCAGGCCAACGACCGTCTGCAGCGCTGGCCGTGGTCCCGTGCTGAACGGGCAGCCCTGGCAACCGGTGGCGTCCACCTGCAAACAGAGGACGCACAACTGGCATGGTTGGGCAAGGCGTGGCTGCGCCCGCTGCTCAGTGCGCGTGAACGCTGCACCTTCGTGCTGCACGACGATAGCGAGCGCCACCACCCGCTGTGGGACCAGGTCACCAGTCTCTCGCGCGGTTTACCGACACTGCAGGTCGCCAGCAGCGATACGGCAGGCCAACTGGGGGTCGCAAGCGACGCGGTGGCGCCGCGCTCCCTGCCCGCCAGGGTACGCTGGTGGCAGCTGCCTGCCTCGACCCCCGTGCCGGCGCGTGAAGCCGAATCCTACTCCAGTCTCGATGCCTATATTCACAGCCCCTACCAGTGGCTGCTGCGATATGCCGCGCGTATCCGGCCCGGCTCACTGGCGAACGTCATTGACGGCAATCAGCTCAAGGGCAATCTCGTACATCGCGTTTACGAGGAGTTCTTTAACGCTCACCCGCAAACTGCCAGTATCGATACCGCGACGATTGACCACTGGGTCGAGGCGCACATCCGCCCCCTGCTGCAACAGGAGGGCGCGCTGCTGCTGGAGGCCGGTCGCCAGGCTGAGTGTGAACGCTTTATCACGCAGGCACAGGATTCACTCACCACACTGGTGGAACACCTGCAATCCGCCGCCGTGGTGAGTGTGCAGATGGAACTGTGGCAGGAGGGCCGCTTCGCCGGCGGCCGCCTGAATGGGTCTATCGACCTGCTGGCCAGGCGCGCCGACGGTACCGAGGCGGTCATCGATATCAAATGGGGCGGCAAAAAATACCGGCGCGACGCGCTGCTCGGCAACAGTTACCTGCAGCTGGCCACCTACGCGCAGCTGCGCCGCGACAACGGCGCCGAACTGCCACCGGCGCTCAGCTATTTCATCGTGGTCGACGCGGCACTGCTGAGCCTGAACCACACTTTCTTTCCCAATGCAGACATCCTCGAACCGGCGGAGGAAGAAGATACCGCCCGGTACTGGCAGCGCGTCGAGAACAGCTGGCGCTGGCGTCGGTCACAGTTTGAGCGCGGCCTGGTCGAAGTCACCGTGTCGGACACCGAGCCGACGGAGCAGTCCGAGCCCGGCCCGGACTGCCTCGAACTGCCCGAAGCCAGCGACCATTTCAACGAGTACAGCGCGCTCACCGGCTGGGGAGAGAATGCATGAGCAGCACCATTCACTTCATCAGTGCCGGCGCCGGCAGTGGCAAGACCTATTCCCTGACACAAAAACTGGAAGCCTTACTCTCCAGCGGCAAGGTTGTGCCCGCCGGTGTAATCGCCACCACCTTCACCAAGCTGGCCGCAGGCGAACTGCAAGAGCGAGTGCGCAGCGCCCTGATTGAAGCGGGCCACCTACAGGTAGCGAACCAGATGGAACAGGCGCTGATCGGCACTGTGAACAGCGTCTGCGGCGAACTGCTGCAGCGCTTTGCGTTCGAGGCCGGCCTGCCGCCAGACCAGCAGATCATCGAGGACACCCAGGCCGATGCGCTGTTCTACCAGGCCATGGAACACGCCCTGGCCGATGACACACTGCTGATACGGCAGATGAATGCCACCTGCCACCGCTTGCAGATTATCGACCGGCAGATGCAATTGAACTGGCGCGCCGAAGTGAAAAGCATCGCCGATGCCGCGCGCGCCAACAACCAGTCACCGGCGGCCATCCGCCACCTGGGCAAGGACAGCGCGGATCAATTGCTCGCACATTTTCCCAAGGCCAGCCACCGCGAGCTGGACAGGCTGTTGCTGAACGCCATCGAGCAGGCCATGGACGGCATTGACACCCGCGCTGACAACACCAAGGTCACGCGCGACTATCTCTCACTGATAGGCGGTATCCGCGCCGGCCTGTACAAGGGGCGTGCCACCTGGCCGGAGTGGATCGCGCTCAGCAAGAAAATGCCGGGGAAAAAGTCGCGGCCTTTCGCTGAGCCCATCGCTGACATTGCCATCGACTACGACAGGCACCCCGGCCTGGACCGCGACATCCGCTTCTTCGCCGAACAGGTGTTCGCGATTGCCGCCGACAGCCTCAGTGCCTACCAGCAGCTGAAAACGCAGAAAGGCCTGATCGATTTTGTCGACCAGGAACAGCGCCTGTACCAGTTGCTCGATCACCCCGGCGTGCGCGACACACTGCGCGAGGAGTTGCAGCTGCTGATGGTGGATGAGTTCCAGGACACCAGCCCGATACAGTTGGCGCTGTTCCTGAAGCTGTCACAACTGGCCGCTCAGGTGATCTGGGTGGGCGATATCAAACAATCCATCTACGGCTTCCGCGGTGCGGACCCCACACTGATGTCGGCAGTCGTCGATCGCGTGACCGAGGCCGGCAATACGCCGGAGATTCTGGAGAACTCCTGGCGCTCCACCCCCGCCCTGGTGCAGTACATCAACAACCTCTTTGTGCCGGCATTTGCCGACACCCTCAAACCCGAACAGGTTTCCCTGCATCCGGCCAGGGACGATTTCACCGCACAGCCGGCTGTGGAATTGTGGCGTTTGGGCGGCAGCAACAAATCCACCCGCGCGCAGGCACTGGCCAGCGGCATCAGCCAGATGATGCGTGACAATCGCACCGTGATCGACAAGCAGAGCAAGCAGCCGCGCACCGTCAGCTACAGCGATATCGCCATACTGTGCCGTACCCACGACAACCTGCGCGAGATCGCCAGTGCGCTGAGCGATGCCAGGCTGCCGGTTCGCTACAAGCGTCCCGGGCTGCTGAGTACGCCGGAGGGCTGCCTCGCACTGGCCTGCCTGCGACGCTTGATAGACCCGCTGGACACGCTGGCCAGCGCCGAGATACACACACTGACACAGTGTGAGAATCCCGAGGACTGGATCGCCGGGCGCATGGCCTATCTGGAAGACCCGGACGCCCGCTCCAGCCACTGGCTGGAAGACGAGGAACAGGGCCCGTTAGCCGCGCTGAAAGCGCTGCGCAGCCGGCTGCACTTCCTGACACCGCTGGAGGTACTGCGCGGCGCGATGGAGGCGGGCAATGTCCGTGAATATGTCTACCGCTGGGGCCCCACAGAGCAGCGCAGCCAGCACCGGCTGAACAACCTCAGCGCACTGCTGGCCCACGCCGGCGACTACATGAACCAGTGCGCCGCGCAGCACCAACCCGCCACCAGCGCCGGTCTTGTACTGTGGCTCTACCAGTTGGCCGCAACTGAAGACGACACCCAGGCGACCGGCGACACCGAAGATGCAATCCAGTTGGTGACCCACCACGGCGCCAAGGGTCTGGAGTGGCCGCTTGTAATCGCCATGGACCTGGACGCAAAACTGAAGCCGCGACTGTGGGGACTGACAGTACTGCCCGCACCGACGGCTGTCGACCTGGACGACCCACTGGCCAACCGGACGCTGCGGTACTGGCCCGCCTTCACCGGATTACACACCACCGGCATTGCACTGCTCGACCAGATCGCCGACAGCGCCGCTGGCCAGACCGCGATGACCCGGGAAATACAGGAGGCAAAGCGCCTGCTGTACGTCTCACTGACCCGCCCGCGAGACGGCTTGATCATCACGCTGGACGCCAGGCAAAGCGGTGGCGAGTGGATGGATACCCTGCAGGCCGACTGGATGCTACCCGAGGGCGATACACTGCGCCTGCCAGATGGCGTCGGGATTGCGAGTCGGCAGCGTGAACTGGTGGCCAGTGACAGCCACACCGAGCGGGAAGCCTACCGACCGCAATGGCTCAGCAGCACGGCCAACCCGGCCCTCAAGCTGCCATTGCGGCTGAATCCTTCAGCGCTGCTGCCCAGTGAAAGCGCGCGGGTCAGTGAGGTGATTGAACTCGGGGATCGGCTGCAGATCAGCGGCGAGTATGAACCCGACCAACTGGGTTCGGCACTGCACGCCGTGATTGCATCGGCCGTTTCAGGACAACAGGCCACCGCCAGGATCCTGCACGACTACGGCCTGGACAATACGCTGTCCGTGGCGATGGCCGAGGACTGCACCGCGCGCCTGCTGGCGGCAATAGAGCAGCATTTCCGCCCTGTCACCATGCATGCCGAGTACCCGATCTGCTACACCAATGCGCACGGCCAGCTCGTCAACGGCTGGATCGATCTGCTACTGCAAACCGAGGAAGGGTTTGTAGTGATTGACCACAAGGCGTCGCCCCGTGCGCGATCGGACTGGGAGGAGATTGCACTGGGATATTCAGGGCAGTTACAGGCCTACGCCGAGGGTATCGTGCGTGCCACAGGTCAACCGGTCGCCAGCCAATGGATTCACTTCGGCGTGACCGGCGGACTTATCCGCATCGATACGGCCTAAGCCAGTGCCGACAGAAGGCAACTGTTCCAAACCGGAAACGCCAACACGCATGAACCCAACCCGCCTACTCGCGCGGACTGTTTTCAATCAGACAGGGGCCGGCAGTTATCCGGGTCATTCAACTCACAAACAACGATTTCCGGATCACTGGAAGAACTGACTTTTGGCGACAGGTAAATATTACTCAGGGCCACTTGCGACACATCGTACGCACCGTCGTCCATGACATCTTCCTCGACCTCCCATTGATAAACGGACCGGAAGTCCCAAAAGGTCGTCCATCGACCGCCCGTTTGGCCCGCCATCACGGGGCCATCAGAACCGGGCTGACTCTGGTCTGCAGACAGGGACGCCGCCGCGGCTGAGCTCCAGGTGTGGAAGGCACTGATTTCAGCTGTCACCTCGTCATAACCGGCAAATTCCGTCTCGTCACCAGCGGTGTCATCCCTGGCCTCGAAGCCCTGCAGGAAATCAATCACAAGGGATTCTTCATCGCTGTCTGCAGCGACGCCCTCACCTTCGGCTGAAGAGACCGCGGGAAACGGTGCATCACCAGGCTGTGCTGACACCACCAGGTCGGGCACCTGGGCATTGACAGGCGAACTGTCGCGACGAAACAGCGAAAACTGCACCGAATTGCCGGTGTAGTTCACCATCAGTGCACTGCACCCTTCATTCAAATCGATGCAGCCGCCGCGATGTTGCCCGACCGACTTTGCACGCTCTCCTACACGACTGTCGTCCGCAGCGTCGCTATCGACGGCGGCGTGTGCGAAGCCGGCCAGCCACCACGATGCGGCGATCACTGCCAGGCACTGTAACGCCTCTCCTGTTTTCATCGTCCCCCTCCCGCAGGTCTGAGCCTACTGTATTGCGAATTGCCCTCGACGCCAACGCGCGACGGGAGAAAAGTATGAATAGGGTCTCCAGACTCGCGCGGGATGGTCGGTCCCCGTGTCAGGTTTATTTACAAAGTATAGTTTTTAATCGCCAGCCAGTTCCCAGAAATTCTTGTATCACATTGTATTTAAAAGTGAATTTAAATACGGGCACGAAACATGCTAAATGTGACGCAGTGGGCAAAACGGAACCCGTCTGACATATCTATATTATGGAGCACTTCCTCTCATGAAAATCACAGCTGACTCTATTCGCAAAAACCTCACGTATCTGGCTGCCGCCGCCGCCATCGCCACATCCGCCAGCACGCATGCCACCCTGGCCAATGGTATCGTGGACCAGTGGACGGTCGATGTACACGGCGAGTTCCTTTGCGGAACCGCGCAGTTTACCGGCTCTGGCGGGAGCTGCAACGTATCAACAATGAACTGGGGCACCAGCACGGGCTCAGGTCTAAGCGGCCTGGATATCGGCAATCTGCCGAACACCGCCGTGGATACAAACGGTCCCCCTGTCGCCAATATGACCATCACCCACCGAAACCAGCCGATCACCGGCACCTCGTTGGACAAGGTCACTTTGCGATCCACCCTGACACTGACGCCACTCACGCCCAGCGACACCTCGCTGCCACAAACCAGCCTGGATTTCCTGATCGATTTTTTTGAGTCCCCGAACAGCGATGCCATCTGCGCAGACGGTGGCGCGTGGGGCGTCGGTGTCAACAGCAACGGCTGCGGTGATATCTTTGTCATCGACCAGAACTCGCTGAACTTTCCTTTCACGTATGATCTGGAGCAACCGGGCGGCCCCGGTCCTGTCCAGTACTTCATCAGCTTCTTCGAGCAGACGAACGGCCTGCAGCCCCTGTCCAATGCTGCCTGCGCATCTGCCGGCGCAGCCCCCGGCTGCCTGGGCTTTGTGACACCGGAGGGTCGAAACACCACTTTCAACTACGCGGCAGTAATCACGACCTCTCCGGTAGAGGTCCCTGTACCCGGCACCCTGCCGGCCCTGGGACTCGGCCTGTTACTGCTGGCTGCACGGCGCCGCAAGCACTGAACACAAACCCACAGCGCCACAACGGATCATCAGGCGGCCGCAGGGCCGCCTTTTTGCTTTATGGCACCGTTGGAGTACGGTTATAGCTGGTCCAGCAATGCCCTCCCCACAGGAAACCGTCATGCCTGAAATAAAACACTCACTCTCTGGCAATCTACTGCGGCTGGCGCTTGCCGGCTGTATTTTCGCAGCGGTGGCCTGCAGCGAAAGCACCACCGGCACAGAGTACATGGACCGCGCGGAACAACACTTCCAGGCTGAAGACTACGCTGACGCGATCATCGAACTCAAAAACGCGCTGGGCAACGCCAATGAGGCACAGGAAACGCTGCCCCGCGCCCGCTGGATGTTGGGGAAATCCTACCTGGAAACCGGTAATATGATGGCCGCAGCCAAGGAACTTGAGCTGGCCAGGGAACTGGGGTGGAACCCCAATGACGTGCTGCCAGCGCTGGCCAAGGCCCTGCTCCACCAGGGCGAGCTGGACAAGGTGCTGGCGCTCTCCCCAGCGGGCCTGGACTCGAATGCCGATGCCCGACTGCGAGCGCAGCAGGCCCTGGCGCAACTGGGGCAAGGTGATATCTGGACAGCGGACACCTATATCGCAACCGCGGTTGGGATGAACTCGGATGACACAGATGTGCTCATTGCTGAAGCGCGCATGTCGAGCGCATCAGGTGATGTCGATGGCGCCCTCGCCACACTGAATCACCTGCTGGCGTCCCGCCCTGAAGAACGCGAGGCCTGGAGCCTGAAAGGCGACCTGCTGAGCAAGCAGAAGAAGCTGCCGGAAGCACTGGCAGCGTTTGACAAGTCTATCGAGCTATCACCCGACAGGCCCGATGACCGCCTCAAACGCGCCCTGATCCACCTGCATTTGCAACAGCTGGATGCGGTGAAGCCCGATGCAGACTTCCTGCTGGAGGTGGCCCCTAACCACCCCATGACACATTTCCTGCAGGGACTGCTCTATTTTCACAGCGGCAATTACGCCGACAGTATCACCGCCCTGGCCACAGCAGAGCCGGTTGCGGATCGATACCCGTTAATTTTGTTCTATCTTGCCGGTGCCCACCTGGCCCAGGGGAACAAGGCGGAAGCACTGAGGCAGGCAGAGCAACAAGTCGACTGGAATCCCAGCTTTGTACCGGGTCGCATCCTGCTGGCGAATATCTACATAAAAAGTTCAAGGGCGACGGATGCCCAGCGCACACTGCTCCCGGTGCTGGATGCGGACCCGACGGACACCCGGGCACTGAACCTCATGGCAAAGGCGCTGTTACTCGACGGGAAAACCGACCAGGCGCTGAGAATGCTGCAAACCCTGCAGCAGATAGCGCCGGATTCCGCCGTCGCCAACTTCAATCTTGGCGCCGGCCTGGTATTGAGCGGCGAGAGCGAGGCGGCCAACCGGCAGTTGGAAGCGGCGCTCGCACTGGATCCCTCGCTGGAACAGGCAGATATTCTACAGGTACTCAACCTGAGCGATGCACAGGATCACAAGGGCGCTATTGCCGCCGCGCAGGACTATGCGGAGCGCCATCCGCAGAGCACACAGGCCCACTCACTGCTGGGGCAGATGTATCTCGCCGACGAGCAGCTCGACAGCGCAACCGCAGCGTTTAACAAAGCCCTGGCATTGGCGCCGGGAGATCCCGCTGCCAATCACGGCCTGGCAGAGATCGCACAGCTCGCCGGAGACACGGCAGCGAGCGACGCCCGCTACCAGGCGGTACTGGCTGAGCGGCCCAACTACCTGCCCACCCTGCTGCATATGGCATTGCTGGCGGCAGAGCGCGGCGACGAGGCGGACGTGGTGACGCAGTTGCAGTTTGCCATCGAGGCGCACCCGGAGGCACTGGAGCCTAGACTAATGCTGGCCCGTTACTACCTGTGGAAAAACACGCCCGCCAAAATTCCTGCACTATTCGCATCGCTGTCCGAGTTACAACAGCAGGCACCGGAGGTATTGCGCCTGATGGCAATGTCGCAGCTGGCCGAACAGCAATACGGCATGGCGCTCTACAACCTTGAACAACTGATTGCGATGAAACCCGATACCGCGCTGGCGCACCACCTGCTCGCAACGGCTGCGGCAGGCGCTGGCGAAACAGACAAGGCGAAAGCCGGATTCAAGCGCGCGCTGGCATTGGACGACGATTTCGCGCCCACCCTCGTATCACTTGCCAGACTGGCCTGGGTCGAGGGTGATATGTCGGTGTTCGACACCTATGTGGAAAAATTGCAGACCCTGGCGGCCGGCGCCCCGGATGTATTGCGCTTGCAGGCGGCCGCAGCGCAGCGAGACAACGATCCCGTGCGCGCCATCGAACTGAGCCGACAGGTGCTTGCGACCGCGCCGAGCACCACCGCGGTGCTGGAACTGGCCGGCTACCTGTACCGGTCCGATAACAGCGAGGAAGCACTGCAACTGATACAGGACTGGGTGTCAGATCACCCCTCTGACACCCGGGCACGCATGGCACTGGCCGACCTGCTGATGTATCTGGAACAGGACGCGCTCGCACTACAGGAATACCGTGAAGTATTGAAGCTGGAACCGAAGAACACAGCTGCCCTCAACAACCTCGCCTGGCATCTGCGAGAGACACAACCGCGGGAGGCACTGGAATTCGCCCGGCGCGCCGTGACCACGAACCCGGGCCAGCCCCAGACACTGGACACACTGGCGCTGATTGAGTCGGATGCCGGCAATCAGCAGGAGGCGCTGCGGCATATAAAACGCGCGGTGACGGAGGCGCCCGACAACCCGACGCTGCGCTACCACCACGCCATGATCGAAGCGCGGGCTGGTAATACAACGGCCGCCGTTGGAATCCTCGAAAGCATCCTTGGCGACGACAATCCAGCCTTTGCCGAGCAGGAGGAAGCGGAGCAACTGCGGCGATCGCTACAGTGACAGCGACAGAACAGCAGGGAAACCACAATATCTGCCGAGGCCGGGAGGCGGCCGGACTGCCCCACCGCAACCCGGCCAGCCGAACAACACTCGAAACCGGTCGTTACCGCGCCGGCCTCCTGCGGGCGGAAACACCGGCGAGCGCACCGATGGCGACCAGCAGCAGTGTAGAGGGCACCGGGACATCGGCAGCGGGCTCGAAGTCGTAGGATGCGGAATAGCCATTGCCACTGATACTGACATCGTCAAAGTAGGTATCCTGGCCCTGGTTATACGTGCCAACGCCCATGCTCAAAGCCAGCAGGTCAGCGCTGTCAAAATCGCTGTCGAAGGCGGCCATCCAGTCCGTCAGGGTTTTCAATGGCGGACCACCGGATGAGTTTGTCTGCCCGAAGCCCCCGTTCCACCAGAACAGGCCGCTGTCTGCGGTGATCGACACCGACTCCCAGTCATCCGTGGGCACCGCCGTTGAACTTCCCTCAGAACCGGATTGATTCCAGCTCGGTTCATAGATCAATGTACCGAAGCAGTCTCCCGAATTACAAACGGCACTGCGCAAGGTCAGCTTGATGGAAGGCGCGGCAAACGCATTCCCGACATCCTGTTTGTAGTACGAATAGTCCAGGCTGAAGGAATCCGAAAACAGCGCACGCGCATTGCCGTAGGCATCCACCACCGCGACCTCCGCCTTGTCGCCGTTGTCAAAGCCGGTTGTCAATCGAGCGGCGCCGACGGGCAGTGGCTGGTTGTTCTCGAGGTTGCCGCCCTCTCCTGCGAGGCTGACCACACTGGCGGTGCCGGTCCCTAGCACACCACTCTCAAACCAGACCCCTGCGGTGGGCGTGGGTGTAAACGGGGCAAATGAGTTGACGACGGCGGCGCTGGTGGGTGCGGCGAGGCCGACGGCGGCGAACAGCACGCCGGACGTTGCTAGCAAACGGTATTCCATACCTTTCTCCTTGAGCGTTTATATTATTGTGCAAGCTCCTGCTCAGCTGCTTGCGCCCGTTAGGGAAGCAAGTTTTATACCAAGGTTTTTTATATCCATTTTATCAAGGGGCTACCGATACCCGCTGTCATAACAACGGGCCGGATGTAAAAAAAACTGACGTTTCAGTGCCCGCAGACAGGCCTGCTGTAGCAGCCGAGCGGAGAAACCCCCGGGACAGAAACCGGCAGTCGCCGCCGTGCAGCCACTGCGGATTAGTCCACGGCAGGCAGCCCTTCTATTCGGTTGACACCATTCTCAAAACGCGACTATGGTGATGTTCATACAGAGCACCACCGTATGCGATCTCGCAATGTAAAGTAGTGCCTGGACGGCAATGAACATGTTTTGGAATGAACACATTCAAATCGGGGAGCAGCGATGCCAATAACAAGAATTCCATCACTTGCCTGCTTGCAGCGTTTCATCCTGGTGGCCTGCTTTTTAGCGATGACAGCCTGTGGCGATGACACCAGCAGCGCCGACTATATGGCCCGGGCGGAGCAGCTGCTGGCAGAGCAGAACTACGCCGAGGCGATCATCGAGTTGAAAAATGCGCTGGCGGCGGCCAATGAAAAGCAGGAAACACTGCCGCGCGCCCGCTGGCTGCTGGGCAAAGCCTACCTCGAAACCGGCAGCATGATGGCCGCTGCCAAGGAACTGGAGCGCGCCAAGGAACTGGGCTGGAATCCCAATGAGGTATTTCCCGCACTGGCCAAGGCGCTGCTCAGCAAAGGAGACCTGGAGGGAGTGATGGCGCTGTCAACCGCCGGCCTGTCCCCTCAGGCAACCGCCCAGTTGCAGGCGCAACAGGCGCTGGCGACATTGGGCCAAGGCGATATCTGGACGGCGGACACCTTCATCGCAAAAGCGTCCGAATCACACGCGGAGGACCCGGAGGTACAGCTTGCGGAAGCGCGAATGCTGGGCGCATCCGGCGATTTGGACGCTGCGCTGGCACTTATAGAGCGCGTACTGGGCGAGCACCCCGAGCGGCGCGACGCCTGGAGCCTGAAAGGCGATTTGCTGGCGACCCGGCAGCAACTCCCCCAGGCGGTGGCGGCCTTCTCGCAGGCGATAGAGCTGTCTCCAGAGAGCAAGGAAGACCGGCTCAAGCGCGGTCTTCTCAACCTGGAACTGCGGCAGTTGGAGGACGTGACACCGGATATTGAATTCCTGCTCGAAACCGCACCGAAGCACCCGATGACCAATTACCTGCAGGGCTCACTGGACTTCCTCAACGGTAACTATGCCAACTGCATTGATGCCCTGACGATCGCCGAGCCCGTCGCTGAGCAGTATCCACTGGTTTTGTTTTACCTGTCCGGCGCCTATGTTGCAGAGGGAAATGAAGCGGAGGCTTTGAGGCAGTCCGAGCGGCAGGTGACGCTGAATCCCAATTTCGCACCAGGGCGCATCCTGCTGGCGAGCCTGTACCTGAAAAACTCCCGTGCAGGCGAGGCGCAGCAAGCACTGCGCCCGGTATTGGATGCCGACCCGTCAGACCGGCTTGCGCTGAACATCATGGCCAAGGCCCTGATGCAGGATGGTAAAACCGACCAGGCACTGAAAATACTGAAAACCCTGCAGCAGACTGCGCCGGAGTCCGCCATAGCCCACTTCGAGCTGGGGGCAGGGTTACTCTTTGACGGCCAGCACGAGGCCGCCAATCGCCAGTTTGAAGCGGCGCTGGCACTGGACCCATCGCTGGAGCAAGCCGACTTTTTCAAGCTGCAGAACATCAATGATTCCGAGGACATCGCGGGCGCCATTGCCGCGGCACAGGACTATGTAAAGCGCCACCCAGAAAGCGTTCAGGCCTACACAGTACTCGGGCAGAAGTATCTCGCCAACGACCAGCTCGATGAGGCCATCGCCGCATTCAAGCAGGCGCTGTCGCTGGCGCCAGGCGACCCGGCGGCAAACCACGCCCTGGCCAGAATCGAACAGGAGCGGGGCAACACGTCCGCCAGTCGGGCCTACTACCAGGCGGTGCTGAAAGAGAGGCCGGACTACCTGCCGACCCTGCTGCACCTGGCGGCGCTGTCTGCCGAGCCCGGCAGGGAGGACGAAATGGTGGCACAGCTGCAGTACGCCATTGAGGCCCATCCCGATGCACTGGAGCCCCGATTGATGTTGGCGAGGTATTACATCTGGGAAAACACCCCGGGCAGGATTCCAGCGCTGTTTGCCTCCCTGTCAGAGTTGCAGCAGCAGTCCCCCGAGGTGCTGCGCCTACTGGCGATCGCCCAAATCGCCGAATCACAGTACGACAAGGCGCAGTACAACCTCGAACAACTTTTGCAGCTGGAGCCCGACACCGCTGTCACCCACCACCTGCTGGCAAGAGCGGCCGCGGGCGCTGGAAACCTGGAACAGGCAAGAGCAGAGTTGAAGCGCGCAGAGGAACTGGATGAAAACTTTGCGCCCGCGCTGATATC
Source organism: Halioglobus sp. (assembly GCA_020443425.1). GTDB lineage: Bacteria > Pseudomonadota > Gammaproteobacteria > Pseudomonadales > Halieaceae > Marimicrobium. Next base: position 65,913 of record JAGRIE010000008.1, on the reverse strand, counting down.
ACTGGCCAGGCTGGCCTGGGCTGACGGCAATGCATCGCTGTTTGACCACTACATGGAAAGATTGAAGAAACTGGCACCTGATGCACCGGATGTACTGCGCCTGCAAGCACTGGCCGCGCAGCGCGACGGCGACCCGGCGAAAGTCACCGAACTTTTCCGCAAAGTACTGGAGACCGCACCCACCACGGAGTCGATGCTCGAACTGGCCGGCTATCTGTACATGACGGGCGAGCAGCAGGAGTCGCTGCAGACCGTACAGGCCTGGGTGTCAAAAAACCCGGGGGATGTGGAGGCTCGCATGGCGCTGGCGACACAATTGACAAACGCGGGCCGCACTGCAGAGGCCCTCGACCAGTTCCGTGAAGTGATCAAGGTGCAACCGCAAAATGCGGCCGCCCTCAACAATCTTGCCTGGTATCTGCGGGACAAGGACCCGGCGGAATCACTGAGGTTCGCCAGGCTGGCGGTGGCCGCCGACCCCGACAAGGCCGAGATACTGGACACCGTAGCAATCGTGGAGTCACAGGCCGGGAATCACCAGGAGGCGCTGCGGTATATCAAGCGCGCAGTGGCTGCATCACCGCGCAACCCCAACCTGCTGTATCACCAGGCGATGATTGAAGCGCGCCTGGGCAATAAAGGCGCGGCAATTGAACTGCTCAATGCGGTGCTGGGTGGGGACAGTCCCGCCTTTGAGGAACGTGCGGAAGCGGAGCAGCTGCTGGCCTCACTACAATAACCTCGTTGTGACCCGAGTCGTTCCCGTGTTGTGGCACAGTGAGCCGAACCGGCACCGAAGCGCCGTTTTCCCGGATGAATACCATCGACACACTGGCGAGCTGCAGCGCGTGATATCCATCCCAATCCACACAGTTATAGTGGTCTACCTGCGAGCGATTGGATACATTGTGCGCAGAGAGCAAGGACGTTCCGGGTTCCGGTTTTTTTATGCGCGCACATAACAACAACATCGAGGATGATGAACTGGGTATCGACGACGGGTATGGCGATTGGCCTGAACCGCCGAGTTACACCGGCCTGAAACTATTTCTGGCCTTCATTGTCCTGATCGCGGTCGGCACAGGCGCTTTCCTCGGTTGGCGCTATCTGGTGCCGGTGGACCACCACGCCAGGGCAATGGAGTTTCTGGCACAGCAGAACTACGCCTCCACGATCACCGAGTTAAAGCATGTCATCAGGGATAACCCCCGCGACGGCGAACTGCGCTGGATCATGGGGGACACCTACCTGCAGATGAACCAGACTGCCGACGCCACGGACTACATGCAGGAAGCCTACGACCTGGGGTACCGCAACCCCGACATGGTGCTGGCGCTGGCCCGTTCCAAATTGCTGGTGCGCGATTACAAAGGCGTGCTGAAACTGTACGAAGAGTGGTCGGATGGCGATTCCGATATCAGCGCCTCCGCCTGGGAAGTGCTGCGTGGCTGGTCGCTGCTGCGTGTCGGCACGCTGCAGGACGCAGTGGCGGCATTCCAGAAGGCCCTGCGGCTGAACCCGCACAACGGCGAGGCGAAGAAGGGTTTGGTGGAGTCCGGGCTGGGCGCCGACCTGGCCGGACTCTCCGAAGAAGACATTGAGCGCGCCCTGGCCAATGGGCTGGACCAACCGGAAACCTGGATACTGAGAGGGGAACTGGAACTCTCGCGGGGCAATATGAAGGACGCCCGCATCTCCTTCGAAGGGGCGGTCGAGCTGGGGCCGGACAATATCTATGCCCTCTCCGGGCTGGTGCGGACGCTGATCGCCAGCAATCAACTGGATGACGCGCGGCAGCCCGCTGCCCTGTTGGCCAGCAAATTCCCCTCCGACCCTATGAGCGCCTACGTCCGCGCGCTGTACGCCAAGCAGACGCAACAGTATGTGCAGGCACTGGACGCACTCAAGGTGGTATTGGATTACGAACCCGACCACGCCATGAGCATCCTGCTGATGGGCGAAGTGTACTACGCAATGGGAAACCAGGAGCTGGCACTGGAGTACCTCAACCTGTTTCATCGACTTGCACCGGACAGCGTGCTGGGGCGCAGGCAACTGGCGGCCATACTGAACGAGAGGGGTTCGCCCAAGCAGGCGGTAGAGTTGCTGGAGCCACTGATCGAGCAGTCCCGCCGGGATCCGGAAATTGCCGCGATTCTGGCAAGTGCCTATACGGCAATGGGTGACACCTCTCGCGCCAAAGGCTATCAGTCCCTGTTCTTCAAACTCGGCTCTGTGACCTCGGCGACACGTGTCGCACTGGACAACCTGAACAGCGGCGCCACCGATGAAGCGATTTCCAGGCTGGAGCTGTTGGCAGCACACGCGCCCGATAAAATGGAAACACAAATGCTGCTGGCCATTGCGCAGTTGCGGGCGGGGGACTTCGACCAGGCTCTCGCCGCCAGCACTGCCCTGATGGCGCAATGGCCCGATGATGCGCAGGTACAGTACCTCCACGGCTCGGTGCTCGACCTGTCCGGCGACAGCGTGACCGCCGGGCAATTCTATGAGCGCGCACTCGAACTGGAACCGGGATTCAGCCTGGCCGATCTCGCACTGGCGCGGACACAGATGAACAGCGGCAGCGAACTGCTGGCCACGCAGCGTATCGAGGCATTGCTGGCGCGGGATGCGGACAATACAACAGCACAGCTGTGGCTGGCACAGGAGGCGCTGGAGAAGGGCGACACACGGGGTGCTGTCGCCCGGCTGGAAAAGATCCGTTCCGCCCAAAAGACGGCACTGCAGCCGCGCCTCGTACTCGCCGACCTCTACCTGCAGCAGGGTGACACCGACAGGGCGCTGGCAGTCAGCCGGGAGATCAATAAATTGATCCCGGATCACCCCGTTGCGCAGTACTTGCTGGCGAATGCAAACCTGCAGGCGGGCAATACTGACGAGAGCCTGGCGCTGCTTGACCAGCTGGAAGCGGCAAACCCCGCCAACCTGACGATCAAATGGCGGATGGTCGATGCGCATGAAGCCAATGGAAATCCTGCCGCCGCCTATGCCGCCTTGCAGCGATTACTGGAGATTGACCCGGACAGTGCTCGCGCACTGGTGAAACTCGCGATGATGGAGCGCCAGCGAGGCAACCGGGATGCGGTGCTGGAGTTGGCTGACCGCCTGATCCAGAACCATCCGGAATCCGGTATGGGCTATTTGGTAAAGGGGCAGATGCTGATGGACAGCGAGAATTACCCGCTGGCCTCGGACATGCTGGGCCAGGCCTACGCCACCCATAAAAATTCGACCTCGCTGTCGCGCTACTATACCGCACTGGCCCGCGCCGGGCAGACCGCAAACGCTGAACAGATCATGGCGGAGTGGCTGGCGGACCACCCGGATGACAACATTGCACGACTGGCGTGGGCAGACGAGGCCGTGCGCCAGGGGCACGCGGAGCGCGCAGTCGAACAGTACGAAGTGATCGCGCGCAGCGAACCGCGCAATATACCCGTGCTGGTGAGGCTGGCAGGCAGCTATCATGACCTGGGTGACAGACGTGACCTGAAGACAGCCCAGGAGGCCTACGAGCTGGATCCAGAGGACGTGTATGCCAAACATTTGTATGGCTGGCTGCTGGTGGAGACCGGCCTGACAGACCGCGGCACGCAACTGCTGCAGGAAGTCGTTGCCCGCGCACCCGAGAATGTCAGTTTCCGGGTTCATCTCGCGGTCGCGCTCGCCGATAGCGGCCTGGAGAACGAAGCCAGGCTGGTGCTGCAACCCCTGCTCGATGCCGGCATCCCGTTCGCGGATATCCCGGGGGCCGCCGCCCTGATCGACCGGTTGGACGGCAAGCCTTAGACCGCCCCCGCCAGCGCACAGGTAACGGGGCAGTTGCAGGAGGCTAATCTTCCGACGTCACTTATTTTTACAGCACGCCGACAATGCCTAACACACTGACAAATAACTAAAACTTCCACGGCTTGGCACTAAGGGTCTGCTTTTGCCTGAAGCGAGGCACTGCCCGCTGTCGCGTTTCTTTACACTGCGCACCGCAATAGCGGACCAGCGCGATGCCTTACCCCCCACTCTTGCTCGACCGCACCGCCATCTTACTGAAATAAAGTCTTTTTTCCTATATTGGCATTTTTATTGCTTTAACCAGTCCAGTGGACGGGCCGCTGTAACGCCCAACCCTGGATTACAAAGCAGCGGTCGTTTTTGTTCACAGCGCCCGGACGAATAAAACGTGATAAGGAGATCGATTCACAATGAAACCACTAAGACTATTGGGCGCCGCATGCGCCTGCGCAATCCCGCTTGCCCTGACCACCCCCGCAACCGCAGCCGCATTGTATTCCAATGGCTTTGAAACAGACCTGTCGGGCTGGGATGCGCTCGGTGGCACCTGGGACGCCACCCGCGTCGCATCCGGTACCAACGGCATCACCTCCGCCTCCGGCAGCTATCACGCCGAGGCGGGTAAAGTGAACATTCCGGCAAACGAATACGGTACAGCCGGCAACTGGGGCGGCTATAATTTTGGCAATGCCGGCCCGGTCGCCTTCCAGGAGTACACAACCTCACTCGACATCTACCTGGACGTCGATGGCGGAGTGGCACATGACTCACGGGTCGACTATAGCTCGGCAATAAACAACGTCTCCGGCACCCACCTCCGTGACTTCATCTTCAACACCGGGTTCTACGACAGCAGCGATACCGATGGGCCAGGGGCGGGAACGGACCGCTTCATCATCAGTGCCAGCAACAACGCGGACCCCGGTATCGACATTCCCAAGAATCCCGCCAGGGACCCTATCGCGATCGACACCAGCGGGTGGTACACGTTTGAACACCACTTCTATGACAACGCCGGGGCGTTGAATGTCGACCTCAGCATTCTCGCGTTCGGGGGGGCCCTGATACACTCCTGGACGCTGGGCAACCCTGCCGACCTGACGGCCAGTGTCGTGGGTGGCAACCGCTACGGCTGGTTCTCCAACAATACCTTCGACACACTGGCCTTTGATAACGCCAGTCTGGAAACGGTGCCGGTTCCAGCCACGTTTGCGCTGTTCGGCCTGGGCCTCGCCGGACTCGCCTGGTCGCGCCGCAAGCCGGCCTGACCGATACCGGCACAGCGACAGAGCCCCCGCCCACGGGGGCTATCATTAACTACCCTCCCACTCCGGCTGGCTGCTGCGCAACGGCGGCGCCCCGGTTCATCAAGTTACGCCATCACGGCCGCACACCCGGTGCTCCTCAACTATTCGATGCACTGGCTGGCAAAATCAACTAGGCTTTGGTCTCGCTGAGAACCGATCTACCGGCATGCCCGGCGGACTGTCTAGCCGCAGTCCCGGCCGGTGCCGGCAATACAATCACAAACCATGGAGAACACAGTGCGCGCAATCAAACTGAGCAAGCCCGGCGGGCTGGACAACCTGAAACCGGCCGCAATAGAGATCGCAGAGCCACAGTGCGGCGAAGTGCGGATCCGCAATCATGCCAGCTCACTCAATTTTCACGACTATGTAGTGGCGCTCGGCCTCATCGCCACCGATGACGGCCGTATCCCGATGTCAGACGGTGCGGGCGTCGTGGAAGCCGTGGGTGCGGGTGTCACGGAATTCAAGCCCGGCGACAAGGTGATCTCCTGCTTTTTCCCGCACTGGGCCGATGGCCGCGCCAACAGCCTCGCAAAAGTCAGCGGTGTGCCCGGAGACAATGTCGATGGTTTTGCGGCAGAGACGGTGACCATGGCCGCCTCGGCGTTTACGCTGATGCCGGCGGACTACACCTTTGAACAGGCGGCCACACTGCCCTGTGCTGCCCTGACCGCCTGGCGCGCGCTGATGGTGGAGGCCCGGGTCAAGCCCGGCGATACCGTACTGGTACAGGGCAGCGGCGGCGTGTCGGTATTCGCACTGCAGTTCGCCAAGGCTGCGGGCTGCCATGTCATCGCGACCTCGTCTTCGAATGACAAGCTGGAACGACTCAGGGCGCTGGGAGCAGACCAACTCATCAACTACCGCGAGTGTGAAAACTGGGGTGACAAAGTGCTGGAAATCACCGCTGGCGGCGGCGCTGATGTGATTGTGGAAGTGGGCGGCTCCGGCACGCTGCCGCAATCGGTTCGCGCGGTGGCCATGGGCGGGCACATTTCAATGATCGGTGTGCTCACCGGCTTCCAGGGAGACGTGCCCACAGCGGAGCTGTTCCAGAAAAATGCCGTGATCAGCGGTATTACCGTGGGTTCGCGCTCGCACCAGCAGGACATGGTAAACGCGATCAATATCAATGGCATAAAACCTGTCATAGACCGCAGTTTCGATCTGGAGCAGTTGGCTGACGCATTCCGCCTGCAGGAGTCGCAGCAGCACTTCGGTAAAATCTGCATCACTGTCTGAAGCTGCAGCTGAAGCTGCGTACCGCCGGCTGCACCTGCCGCTGGCCGGCGCTCGCGGTGCCACCCTGGTGGCGGGCGCGTTCGACACACGCTGTTTTGATCTCCCCCGGGCGCCTCGCCGCTGCTGTCCAGTATTTTTACAATACCGTGTTGTCAGCGCGCCCAAACTGCTGCACCCCGGGTGCACGTGTGCTGTAACTATAGGATACAAAACATCTTTTTATTCAGCAGCCGGTATTGGTACGAAATTTGCAGTCCTTTCATCAAGGAGCCTCTGGCGGTAACGGGTACTCGTCAGGCCCGTTTAAGCTCTGTCTGATTTCAACCTTTGATATTCGGAGCTAAGACAATGATAAAAGATGCTTACCTGGCAACAAAAACACCGATGAAAGGACTGCGCCTGTTTGCCACAGCCGCAACCTGTGTGCTGTCCCTGGGATTTGTGAACGCGGTACAGGCAGCCCCGATCACCGGCGATCCGCAAAGCAATACATTCAACTGGACCCCGAACAGCACCAACGCGCTGAACTACGCGCAGCAGACGCCGGGCCGCGTCGGGCAACTGGCGCCCTATGTGATCTTCAACTCAACCGGTTTCGGCTCAGTGACGCTGGACTTCTCCAACCTGGCGAACGGCCTGGCGTTCTTTGAGACCCGGATCGACGATATCGCGACCGGGGCCACATCCCACCCTGTGGTTTCAGGCGATACCATTCACACGGGTGGCACCAGTGTCGCGAGCGGTACCGCGCTGTTCCAGAAAACGTTCTTCGCCACCAGCTATGTCGATATCCGGCTGGCGCTGGGCGCTGAGCGCGACTGGGATTTCGACTGGGTGCGATTCGAGGTGCCGGTCCCCGGCACACTGGCGCTGTTCAGTCTCGGCCTCGTCGGCCTGGCCTTTCGTCGACGCCGCAACTGAGGCGGCCAACCGTGAGCGCACGCTGCGGCGTGCGGTGTCGCAGACCGCTGTTGTCGGCAACATCCCGGGTGTCCGCCGCTGGCCCCGCCAGCGGCAGATACCCCGCTGCTGACGGATTTAACCCCCTCCTGCCGGAAAATCTCTCGCTGCCGTTCAACAACAATAGTGTTTAAATACAATACTTTAAGGGAAATTAAGGCCTGCCTCGCCACGCCCTCCTCTTGACATTCAATCTCCCAATGGTATTGTCTGCGCCCCGCTCAAAATGTGCATTAATACCGCTTTAGTTGGTAGCCGACCGAGAAGCCCAAGCCTCCGGTGCTGCACCGCCTTGAGCGATTGTTTTTTGCCGGGCGTTGTAAGCTGGTTGTTTGATACCGCATCACCAAATGAGTTGAAAGCATGATGAACAAGAGAATCGACGGCAAAATCGGGTTTCCCGCCAAGCATGGTCTGTACGACCCCGCCCTCGAGAAGGATTCCTGTGGTGTGGGCTTTGTCGCCCATGTAAAGGGGATTCCCAGCCATGAGATCCTGACGGATGCCTACCATATCAACTCCCGGATGGACCACCGGGGCGGCTGTGGTTTCGAGGAAAACACCGGTGACGGCGCCGGGATCATGACGGCCATCCCGCACAAATTCATGCAGAAGGTCGCGGCCGAACAGGGTTTCAGCCTGCCCGAAGTGGGCGCCTACGCCGTCGGCAACGTGTTCCTGCCGCACGACGCTGAGAAACGCGCCGACCTGAAAGGGCGTTTCACCGCCGCCGTCGAAGCAGAGGGGCTCACCCTGCTGGGATTCCGTGAAGTCCCCATCCGTCCTGAGGAGGCCAACATCGGCCCCGCGGCGCGCGATGCCATGCCCTTCATCGAGCAGATCATTGTCGGCGGCGAGAAGTCCGACGACCACGCTTTCGATCTCTCGCTCTACCTGGCACGGAAAAAGTTCCTCGCCTCCGCGAAGGCATCGTATCCCGATGAACTCATCTACACCTGCAGCCTGAACTCCAGGATTATCGTCTATAAAGGCATGCTGACGCCGGCGCAGCTGTTCCCGTTCTACCCCGACCTGGAAGACGAGGACTACGAGAGCCACCTGGCGATGGTGCACTCGCGCTTCTCCACCAACACCTTCCCGTCCTGGGACCGGGCGCAGCCCAAGCGGTTCATGAGCCACAACGGTGAGATCAACACCCTGCGCGGCAACAAGAACTGGATGACGGCGCGCCAGGGTGTCGCCCGCAGTGACCGCATGGGTGACAAGATCAAGGACCTGTTCCCGATCTGCGAACCCAATTACTCTGATTCCGGCTCCTTCGACAACGTGCTGGAATTTCTGCTGATGTCGGGCCGCACGCTGCAGGAATCCATCATGATGATGGTGCCCGAAGCGTGGCAATCTGACGTCAACATGCCCAAGGAAAAGCGCGACTTCTACGAGTACCACTCCTCGCTGATGGAGCCCTGGGATGGCCCGGCCTCCATCGTGTTCACCGACGGCCATTACATCGGCGCGGTGCTGGATCGCAACGGGCTGCGCCCGTCACGCTACTACCTGACCCATGACGACAAAGTCATCATGGCCTCCGAGGTCGGCGTACTGCCGGTAGCGCCTGAAAACGTGAAGGAAAAAGGCCGCCTGCAACCGGGCAAGATGTTCCTGGTGGATTTCTACGCCGGACGCCTGGTACCGGACGAAGAACTGAAGATGGAGTTCGCCAGGAAGCGCCCGTATGGCCAGTGGCTCGAGGAGCAGAAGCTGGAGCTGTCCGACCTGCCGCCCGATCACGCCGAACTCGACTACGAGCCGGAAACGCTGTTGCAGCGCATGCAGTCCTTCGGCTACACCATCGAGACCATGCAGTTCATGTTGCTGCCCATGGTGACGGAAGCCCGCGATCCGCTGGGATCAATGGGTAACGACAGCGCCCTGGCCTGTTTGTCTGACAAATCGCGCATGATTTTCGACTACTTCAAGCAGCTGTTCGCGCAGATCACCAATCCGCCGATCGACTCGATCCGGGAAGAGGTGGTGATGTCCCTGACCTGTTTTATCGGGCCGGAGGCGAACCTGCTGGAGACGACGCCGCAACACGTACACCGGCTGGAGTTGCATCACCCGGTGATCTCCAATGACGAACTCGCCAACATCAAGAACCTCAACCGCGATGGCTGGAAAACCAAGACCATCGATATGACGTTCGAGAAAGACAGCGGCGCTGACGGCATGCTGGCGGCGCTGGACCGTGTCTGTGCCGAGGCGTCCGAGGCGATCAGGGACGGCTACTCCTTTATTATCCTCTCCGACCGGAATATCAGCGCTTCGCGCATGGCGCTCAGCTCGCTGGTCACCTGCGGCGCGGTACACCACCACCTGGTGGCACGTCACGAGCGCACCCGCATCGGCATCATCCTGGAGACCGGTGAGGCGCGTGAAGTGCACCACCACTGCCTGTTGGTCGGTTACGGCGCCGATGCCATCAACCCCTATGTGGCCTTCGAGTCCATCTGGCAGGCACTGCAGGACGGTTTGCTGGACAAGAAAAAGTTCCCCAACAGCACCTCGATTGTCGCCGCCTACAAGAAGGGCGTCGCCAAGGGTATGCTGAAGGTGATGGCGAAAATGGGTATCTCGACGCTGCAGTCCTACAAAGGCGCGCAGATTTTCGAGGCGGTGGGTCTCGCCGATGAAATCATTGATCGCTGCTTTGTCGGCACCACCAGTCGTGTGCAGGGTGTCAACTTCGCGACACTGTTTGAGGAGATGAAGCAGCGCCACGAGATCGGATATCCCGTGCGCGACCAGCACCAGGTTGCGGTACTGCCCAACCCCGGCGATTTCCACTGGCGTCGCGGCGGTGACGGCCACATGTGGGATCCGGAGACAATTGCCAACCTGCAGGTGGCTACACGCACCAACAGTGAGGACGCCTACTGGAAGTTCGCCAATCATGCGAACTCCGAGTCCACACGCCGCGCCACATTCCGCGGGCTGATGGATTTTAGGGAAGTCGCTGAGCCCTGCGATATCGCCGAGGTTGAACCTGCCTCGGAGATTGTGAAGCGCTTCTGCACCGGTGCAATGAGCTACGGCTCCATCTCGGCTGAGAGCCATGAGACACTGGCTGTCGCGATGAACCGCATCGGCGGCAAGTCCAACACCGGCGAAGGCGGCGAAGATGTGCTGCGTTTTGAGCCGATGGCGAATGGCGATTCCAAGCGCTCCGCGATCAAGCAGGTTGCATCCGGCCGTTTCGGGGTCACTATCTGGTACCTGGCCAACGCCGATGAGTTGCAGATCAAGATCGTACAGGGCGCCAAGCCCGGTGAGGGCGGTGAGCTGCCCGGCGGCAAAGTGGACCAGATCATTGCCTCCATCCGCCACTCCACACCGGGTGTCGGCCTGATCAGTCCGCCACCACACCACGATATCTATTCCATTGAGGATATCGCCCAGCTGATCCACGACCTGAAAAATGCCAACCCCGGCGCTCGTGTCAGTGTCAAACTCGGCTCCGAGATCGGCGTGGGTACTATCGCCGCCGGTGTGACCAAGGCGAAAGCCGATCACCTGGTGATTGCCGGACACGATGGCGGCACCGGCGCATCGCCGCTGACGTCGATCAAGCACGCCGGTCTGCCGTGGGAACTGGGCATCGCTGAAACGCACCAGACGCTGGTGAAAAACAACCTGCGTTCGCGCGTGGTGCTGCAGACAGACGGGCAGATCAAGACCGGGCGCGATGTCGCCATGGCCCTGTTGCTGGGCGCCGAGGAGATCGGTTTCGCCACTGCGCCACTGGTGACACTGGGCTGCATCATGATGCGCAAATGCCACCTCAACACCTGCCCTGTCGGTATCGCGACGCAGGATCCGGAGCTGCGCAAAAAGTTCGCCGGCAAGCCGGAGCACGTGGTGAACTACTTCTTCATGGTCGCAGAGGAACTGCGGCAGATCATGGCGCAACTGGGGCTTCGCACCATCAATGAGATGGTCGGCCGTGTCGACCTGCTGAAAACGCGCGATGCCATCGATCACTGGAAAGCGCGCGGCCTGGACTTCAGCAGCATCCTGACACCAGCGGAGATTGTGTACGAGGGTACCGAGGTCTACCAGACCATCGAGCAGGATCACGCGCTGGACAAGGCGCTGGACAACGTCCTGATCGAGCAGGCGCAACCGGCACTGCTGCGCGGGGAAAAAGTGCATATCGAAAGCGATATCATCAACATCAACCGCGTGGTCGGCACCATGCTGTCACATGAAGTCGCCAAGGCCACCAAGGGCAAGCTGCTGCCGGAAGATACCATCAACATCAAGCTGAAGGGCTCCGCCGGCCAGAGTCTCGGCGCCTGGCTGGCCAAGGGCATCACCCTGGAAGTGGAAGGGGACTGCAACGACTATGTCGGCAAAGGCATGTCCGGCGGCAAGATCGTGGTCTATCCGCCCAAGTCCAGCAGCTTCAAGCCAGAGGACAATGTGCTGATCGGCAACGTCGTCATGTACGGTGCCACCTCCGGCGAATCCTACTTCAACGGCATCGCCGCTGAGCGCTTTTGCGTGCGTAACAGTGGTGCCAGCGCCGTTGTGGAGGGTGTCGGTGACCACGGCTGCGAGTACATGACGGGTGGCCGGGTTGTGATTCTGGGTAAAACCGGTCGCAATTTCGGCGCCGGCATGAGCGGCGGTATCGCATATGTCTGGGACAAGGACGGCACCTTCGAACGCATGTGTAACGCCGAGACCTTCGAGCTCGAAAGCGTGGAGGCTGATGCCGATATCGACGAATTGCGTCGCCTGATCGAGAATCACCACAAATACACGGGCTCCAATGTCGCAGAGCATATTCTGGGCAACTGGGAAGCGGAACTCGCCAGGTTCGTAAAAGTCATGCCGACTGATTACAAACGGGTTCTTCAAGAAATGTCAGCCGCTGAAGTCATAACCGCAGCAGTCGGTTCGTAGGAAGATTATTGATTATGGGAAAACCTACCGGATTTAAAGAGTACGATCGCAAGACTGAGCCCTATCGCGACCCCGCGGTGCGCCTGGTTGACTTCGATGAGATTTACACACCGCACGACGAGGAGCACCTGAAAACACAGGGCGCCCGCTGTATGGACTGCGGCGTGCCGTTCTGTCAATCGAACAACGGCTGCCCCGTGTACAACCTTATCCCCGAGTGGAACGACCTGGTGTACAACGGTCGCTGGCGCGATGCGCTGGACCGCCTGCACAGCACCAATAACTTTCCGGAGTTCACCGGCCGTGTCTGTCCCGCACCCTGTGAAGGCGCCTGTGTACTGGGCATTACCAGCCCTGCGGTGACCATCAAGAACATCGAGGCGGCGATTATTGATCGCGGTTTTGACGAGGGCTGGGTCAAGCCGCGGGCGACGGCTGACAGCACCGGCAAACGTGTCGCGGTTATCGGCTCCGGGCCCTGTGGCCTCGCTGCGGCGGAACAGCTGAACACAGCCGGCCACAAGGTCACAGTGTACGAGCGCGCTGACAGGCTGGGCGGGCTGCTGATGTACGGCATACCCAATATGAAACTCGACAAGAGCATCGTTGAGCGCCGTATACAGCTGATGCGCGACGCAGGTGTGGAGTTCATCGTCAATGCCGACGTCGGTAAAGACGTCGATCCCGCCAAGCTGATCGCCGACAACGATGCCGTGCTGCTGGCCACCGGCGCCACACTGGCGCGCGACCTGCCGATTCCGGGGCGCGATGCCAAGGGTATCCACATGGCGATGGAATTCCTCACCGCCAATACCAAGAGCCTGCTGGATTCCGGCCTGGAGGATGGCGCTTATATCTCTGCCAAGGACAAGCGCGTAATTGTCATCGGCGGCGGCGATACCGGCGCCGACTGCATCGGCACCTCGCTGCGACACGGTTGCAAATCACTGGTGAATTTCGAGCTGTTGCCGAAACCGCCGGCCGAGCGCGCCGACAACAACCCGTGGCCGCTGTGGCCGCGGATCTACCGCGTCGATTACGCACACGCCGAGGCTGCGCAAGTGTACGGCGACGACCCCCGCGTCTACTCCATCATGAGCAAGGAGTTCCTGAAGGATGCGGACGGCAACCTGACAGGCGTCGTCACGGTCAACGTCGATGAAAATATCAAGGAGATCCCCGGCAGCGAGAAGACCTGGGAGGCGGATCTGATCATGTTGTCACTGGGCTTCCTGCAACCCGAGCACTATATCAACGAGTCGCTGGGCATGGACATCGACGAGCGCGGCAATTTCCGTGCGACCAAGCAGGACTACCGCACCAGTGTACCCAAGGTGTACGCCGCCGCCGACTGTCGCCGCGGACAGGACCTGGTAGTGCGGGCGATTAACGAGGGCCGTGAAGCTGCCCGCGAAATCGACCGCGACCTGATGGGCACCACTGAACTGCCTTGATCTATCGCGGGGAGCCTTCCCAAGGCTCCCCGGATCGTGTTTACTGCGTGATTTGGGCCAACCCTGATCCGCCATGCAAGCAACACAGATACCTGACGTCACCCTGGAACTGCCCGCCATACTGGCCGCTGCCCGTGCGAAAGCCGTGCAACAGGACTTTGGTGACGACGACTTCCTGCAACCGTTACAGGCCCTGCTGCATTCGCTGAACGAAGAGGCGGCGCTGTCCCGTGCCGGCCGTTTCGGACAGTTCACGCGTATCGTGGAACTGCTGGCGAACCGCCTGCTGGTTGAACACTGGATTCAACGGCATCCGCAGATACTGGAAGAGCAGATTGTCGCGCCGGTCGTGATCGTAGGCCTGATGCGCACCGGCACCACGCTGCTGCACCGGCTGCTGGCCTGCGACAAGCGCTTCCTGGCACCGCTGTGGTACGAGACACGCTACCCCGCGCCGGCGCCCGACCATGATTTCAGTGGCGACGACAGCCGTATTCCGCTGGCACAGGAGGAGGTGCGGCAGATGCTGGCGGCGAGCCCCGGACTCTCCGCCATACACCCGCTCGAGGCCTGCGCGGCCGACGAGGATGTCATGCTGCTCGAACACAGTTTCTACAGCACCGTGCCGGAGTCCTTTGCCCACCTTCCCGGCTATGCACGCTGGCTGAACGAGCACGACAACACGCCCGGCTACCGGTACCTGTACCGCCTGCTGCAATTCCTGCAGTGGCAGAAGCGGCGCCAGGGCCTCTCCGGTGAGCGCTGGCTGCTGAAGACACCACATCATCTGCACCACCTCGAGATTCTCCTGGCAGTGTTTCCCGGGGCCACGGTGATCATGACGCACCGCGACCCACTGCAGACCATTCCGTCGCTGTGCAGCATGAATTACGCGCTGGGCAAAATGGGCAGTGATGCAATTGATCCCGTCGTGCTGGGCCGCCACTGGAGCGACAAGTTCGCCAACAGCCTGCGGCGCGCGCTGCAGGTCAGAGCAGGGAACCCGGCGCAGTTCATCGATGTACAGTACAGCGATACCGCCCGGCGCCCGCTGCCTGCGGTAGAGGGGATCTACGCCCGGCTTGCAATGTCACCGGACCGGGACACCCGCAGGGCGATGGCACAGTGGCTTGCGGATAACCGGCGCGATGACCGCGCACCGCACCACTACACGCTGGAGCAGTTCGGGTTCAACCGCGAGGGCCTGGCGCGGGATTTCGCCGAGTACCGGCGTGCGTTTGTCGATTAAACGGGTTTAGCCGACCGGCAACCGCTGCAGTGCACCGGTATCCACCCGCGTACCAGCGCGCAGCATTGTCGGCGGGCGCTTTCATTTTCCATATCCCTACTTTAGTATTTTTCTCATGCAGTACGCCCTGTACTTGCTCGAATAATAACGACCCGCTGATGCAACGGGCCGGGGGATAACATAATGAGTCATCCGCACAATCCTATCGATACGCCAGAACAGCGCGCCCATGAGCGACTGGCACTGGATTACTACCACCATCACGAGATTGAGGCCGCCCGCAGGGAGGTTCGCGACTACTGGCTGGATCTCGCCAAACCCGGCGACGTCATGCGCAGCTGCTTTGACGCCGCTTTCGAGGAGGTGATGTTCGGGGCCGTGGTATGGGCACTGAACCAGGACCCGCTCTATCCCAAGGTCGTGACCATCACCCGCCTGCCCCATACGCTCGATGGCGTTAACATACCGGGCAGCCGCTGGGGCATCGACAACCCCGACAGCGTCTACCGGGTAATACCGATCAGCGGTGAGGAGCGCTACCTTATCCGCGGCCGCGTCGGCGCGCGCAGGCTGGTGGAGAACTACTTCACGCTCTGGAGCCCCGTGATGCAAACGGTAGGCCTGCTGTCCGGCCACGAACTGGTCGTCGATGAACAGGGCTACTTTGAAATCACTGTCGACAGCTCGCCCTCAGAGGGCCGCAGCAATCACATCCAGAGCGGGCCCGAGGCACACGAATTCTATATTCGCGATGTGATTTTTGACTGGGCACAGGATCGCGCCAATGAACTGAGTATTGAGCGACTCGGCGACACGCCGTCACGCCCCCCTTTTTCCGAGCGCGAACAACTGGACCGCATCAAGGATTACATGCACAAGTGGGCGACGAACACCACGCGCTGGAACCGGCAGGCACTGGACAGGCCGGTGAACGAATTCGACTTTGTGATCGATCGCGAGAGCGACGGCGCCCTGCGCGGGCAGATCTACATCATGGGCCACTTCGCACTGCCCGATACGCACAGCGCCATCGTGCTGGATGTCGACATGGGAGGGGCCGACTATTTTATCGCGCCGATCACCAATATCTGGGGTACCTCGAACGAAATTGTCCATCGCAACGGCAGCCTGAACAAACACCAGGCGGTCGCCAACGACGATGGCAGCTATACATTCGTGGTGTCACTGCAGGATCCAGGCGTTCACAACTGGCTGGATCCGACGGATATGCCCGAGGGCATTCTCACCCTGCGCTGGGCTGAATTTGAAGGCGGCGCACCAGGCGCTTCCTTTGGCGTCAAATCCCGACTCACCACATTGGCGCAACTGCAACAGTCGCTGCCGTCGGGGTGCCGGAAGGTATCGCCGCAACAGCGCAGGCAGCAACTGGACGAGCGCGCCAGCAGCTACGCCTGGCGTATCGCCGGGGAGGCGGGCCGATGACACCGATAACCGAGTCCGTATGGCTGATCACCGGCTGCTCCACCGGCTTTGGACGGGAGATTGCCCTGTGCGCGCTGCAGCGCGGGGCGAAAGTGGCGGTGACAGCCCGCCGCACAGAGTCGGTTGCGGATCTATGCCGGGAGTACCCCGGTCGCGCACTGGCCGTACCGCTGGACATCACCGACGCGGCACAGCGGGAGACTGCCCTGCAGGCAACCCTGGACCACTTCGGCCGGCTCGACGTACTGGTAAACAATGCCGGCTACGGCTATGTCGCCGCCATTGAAGAAGGCGAGGAGGACGCGTTCCGCGCGATGTTTGAAACCAATTTTTTCGCCACTTTGGCGATGACACGATTGGTACTGCCCTACTTTCGCCAGCGACGCCGGGGACGCATTATCAACAACTCCTCGCAGGCCGGCCTGATGGCGAATCCCGGCACCGGCTTTTACAGTGCCTCCAAGCACGCGCTGGAGGGCGTGATGGAAGCGCTGGGCAAGGAGGTGTCGGAGCTGGGCATCGACGTGATAACCGTGCAGCCCGGGGCGTTTCGCACGGACTGGTCCGGTCGCTCGATGCAGCGCAGCGCCACGCGTATCGACGATTACGCTGAGTCCGTCGGCAGTCGCCTCGATATGATCGCGGCCATCGACGGCAAACAGCCGGGTGACCCGGTGCGCGCGGCACAGGTTTTTGTCGACCTCGCCACCATGGAAAACCCACCCGCACAACTGGTACTGGGTGCCGGGCTGCTGCAGGCCTACCGCGAACGACTCACAGGCATCCAGCAACGCCTGCAGGCCTGGGAGGCCGTATCGGTTTCTGCGGAGTATCCTGAAGGCACACCGTGAAACGCGATGCCAGCCGCAACACCACGGGGAGCGGCCTGCCAGCCTGAAGCCCCCGCTGTTTGGATGAGGAGGCCCGGGGCCATCAGGCCTCCCCGACAGCCATCACCTTCAGGTGCCTGTGCTTGCCATTTGGCAAAGGCCACTCGATGGTCTCCCCAACGCGCAAGCCGATCAGCGCAGCGCCCACCGGCGCCAGTATCGACACACGGCCGGCGTCGCCCTGTAGTTCATGCGGATAGACCAGTTCGACCGTTGACTCCACACTGGTGTCGAGATCGACAAAGCGGATGGTCGTGTTCATACGCACAACATCGTCGGGCAGCAGATCGTCTTCCACGACAATAGCGGCATCCAACTCTTCATAGAGCAGGCTGGTTTCGCTCGGGGTACGGTTGTGGATCAGGGTGTCCAGACGGTCGAGATCGCGCCGACCGATCAGCACGGAACGTGGGGATAGCATGGGAATTCCTCTCAGGAAAAAAATACGGCAACAGGTGTTTTAGTGGCTGGCGACTAAATCGGGAGTGATCTAGCCGCCAGTGGAGAGGAAGGCGAAGATACGGCCGCCCACACGCGCGGAAGCGTGCGTAGCGGGAAAGACATGACGTTTTGCAATGGGCATAGCGGCAGTATACACATCAAAACGTCCACAGCAATCGACAATGCGCGGTGCGCTTCATCGTCACCGCATCTGGCACCGCGCCGGAAAACATCCGCGCGCGGCAAGATCGCAACACGCGGCTGGTATCAGGATGCGTACTGTGTCGCCAGCCCTTGCATCACACGCTCGAATTCCGCCATGGTCCCGGCGATGATGTCACGCGCGCTCATAATCCTGTCGATGCGACCCGCCACCTGGCCGGACAGCGGAATCGCCGCCTCCATATCACCGCCGAAATACAGTGCCTGCAGATTGGCCATATGCTCCGCCAGGTCGAACTTGCCCAAGGGCTCAAGCTCGGCAGTGCGCGCTGTACGCAGTGCGCGCAGCGCCGGACGCGACTGCTGGTTGAGGAATACGGTATCGGTCTCCCGCGCGGCAACGACTGCCTCTTTCCAGTTGCCGTGTACCGGCGAATCGGAGCAGGACAGCATGCGTGTCCCCATCTGCACACCCTCCGCGCCCATTGCAAAGGCACCCGCCATGGACAGACCGTCACAGATGCCGCCGGCGGCGATGATGGGGACATCCACCCGGGAGCGGATCAGCGGCAGCAACACCATGCTGGCAACCGGGCTGGGATTTTTGAAACCGCCGCCCTCACCACCTTCCACCACCAGCCCGTCCACGCCACAGTCAATCGCCTTCAGCGCCATCTCCAGTGTCGGCACGACATGAAATACTTTGATACCGGCCTGCTGGAACGCCTCGGTACACACTTTCGGGCTGCCCGAGGAGGTGGTGACGAACTTGATGCCCTGCTCAATCACGAAGTCGATGACATTGGTGCCCTTGACATAGGACAGCGCCACATTCATGCCGAACGGTTTGTCGGTCAGCTCGCGCATTTTCTCGACCTCGGCCTTGATATTGTCGAACTCCCCCGAAGAGGTCTCGATAATGCCCAGGCCACCGGCATTGCTGACGGCGGATGCCAGCTGCGCGCGGGCAATCCAGCCCATCGGGGCCTGTATGATCGGGTAGTCGGTGCCCGTCATTTCGGTAACACGGTTTTTTATCGGCTTGCCAGTCAAAATCATCGCCCTCTGGTTAACGTTTGAATTCAGTGTTGGAACAACATGTGCTCGACGCCGGTGACGGCCGGCAATTGTATTGGCACTGATAGTGCTGTTCTGTCGGCGTCCCGATCTGTCCTCATGTGCATCCGTGGATTCCCGGAGGAAGGTGACGGGCGGCGCTGGCCCGAGCTGCTCAGTTGGGCCAATAAATGTACTCGTCACCCGCCTCGAAAGGTTCGGCCAGAGTCTTATCGACGGCAACCGGCATTTCCACAACATACGGGTACAGGGGTTTGCGCGCGGATCGCCGGTGCGCATCCAGCAGCGCCATCAACTCGTCGCGTTTATCGGTGCGCTGCTCCGCCAGGTTATGCTGCTCAGTGGGGTCATCCGCCAGATTGTACAGCCAGGCCCTGTCCGGATTCTCCGACACCTGCAACTTCCAGTCGCCGCGGCGCACCGCACGGTAGTAGCCACTCTGCCAGAACAGCGTATCGCGATCCCAGCGCTCGACACCCTCGCCGGTGGCCAGCGGCAGGATATCGCGGCCGTCGATAACCACACCCGGGGGCGGCTCGGCCCCGGCGGCCGCGACGATTGTCGGCATCAGGTCGATATGGGCAACCGGCGTCTCCACCACTGTATGCGGCGCGATACGCTGCGGCCATTTAACAAACAGCGGCACTCTCAGCCCACCCTCGAAGTTGCTCAACTTCCAGCCGCGAAAGGGAGCGTTGATGTCGGGCAGGCCGATATAGCCGGGGCCGCCGTTATCACTGGAAAAGATCACCAGCGTGTTGTCGGCCAGGCCCTCGTCCTCCAGCGCCTCGATGATACGGCTGACACTGCGATCCAGCGCGCGGATCATGGCCGCGTAAACGCGCAGGTGATGCGGCTGGATATCACCCACCGCCTCGTAGTCCTCACGGGTCGCCTGCAGTGGCGTGTGTACACCCCAGTGCGCCAGATAGAGGAAGAACGGGCGATTGCGGTTGGCTTTGATCATCGCGATGGCTTCATCGGTCCAGTAGTCGGTCAGGTAACCGCCCGGCTCGAACCGCTCGTCACCGCGATTGTTGAACGATGCCGCATACTCCATCCTGGCCCAGAGAAAGCGATCAATGGGGTCAAAATCCAGTTTCGCATTCACCACCTCGGGGTCGTCCTCCGGCAGGTACAGGCCGCTGGCCATCAGCAGGCTTTCATCGAAGCCCTGGTCAATCGGTGCGAAGCCCTCGCTGCGACCGAGATGCCATTTGCCGATATGCGCTGTGTGGTACCCCCTGTCGCGCAATACCTCCGCCACCGTGACCTCGGCGCTGGGCAGGCCCTGCTCCTCGTAGGGCGGCGCCCCGGCAGCGCCGGCTTCATTGAACCGGGCCGCCGGCAAGCCGGTGTCCATGCTGTCGGCGACCATAGCCACCACCGGCCCCATGCCGGAGGGCGTGGGCGTAAATTCAAAGCCGGTGCGCGTCGGGTAGCGCCCGGTCATAATCATTGCCCGCGAGGGCGCACAGGTGGCGTTGCCGGCATAGGATTGCATGAACACCGCACCCTGCTCGGCGATACTGTCGATACCCGGCGTTCTCACCCGCCCGCCGGCCACCCCGCCACCAAATGTGGAGAGGTCGTTGTAGCCGAGGTCATCGGCCAGTATCAGGATGATATTGGGCGGTTGTTGCGAACGCGGTTGTGGCGCGACAGCCGGCCCCTGCTCCCAGGGTATGGCGCGATTGGGCGCGACCACAAACTCCCGCTCGGACCTGAACTTGAGCAGCGCCAGCATTGCATCGACGCGATTGAACCAGACGACCGCAGCCAGCACCGCAATACCCACCAGCGAGTAAACAATGATCTTCTTCATAGCTGACCTCTGCGGTGGAATGCGGTGCGGCGTTTGCCAGGGCGCTGTCAGTCTGCAGCGATGGCGGCGAGACGATCGTTAATAATGGCGCGCGCATCTGCAACAATCGTTTTCACCAGTTCTTCGCAGGTGGGAATGTCATTGATCAGGCCGCCGCTCATACCCACCGTGACCATACCGGCCTCGATGTCGCCCGTCGACCAGGCCTTCTCCTGGTTGGCACCGGATACCAGATGGTGCACCTTGCCGAAATCGGCGCCCTCGGCCTCCAGTTCCGCGACCTTGTCCGCCACGCTGTTGCGATAAACCCGCGCAGTATTCTTATAGCTGCGGAAGATCAGGCGCGTCTGGTTCTCGTCCATCTCGACAATCTTCTGCTTGATGCCCTCGTGAATAGGTGCCTCCTGGGTCACCAGGAATCGCGAGCCCATATTGATACCTTCACAGCCCAGCGCCAGGGCAGCGGCCAGGCCGCGTCCATCGGCAATACCGCCGGAGGCCAGCACCGGGATTTTCAGCGCCTGCGCCGCCGCCGGGAACAGCACCAGGCCGCCCACATCCTGCTCACCCGGGTGGCCGGCGCACTCAAAGCCGTCGATGCTGACCACATCGACACCGATGCGCTCGGCTTTCAGTGCATGCCTGACCGCGACGCATTTGTGGATCACCTTGATACCGGCGGACTTGAAACGCTCCATGAAGGGTTCGGGGCTGCGCCCTGCCGTCTCGACGATTTTCACACCACTGTCGATGATGACATCCACAATATCGTCGTAGTTGATCTCGGTCGTGACCACGCCCACCGTCACGTTGACACCGAAGGGCTTACTGGTCAGTGAACGGCATTTTTCGATCTCGGCGCGCAGCCCTTCCAGCGTCGGCTGTGTCAGTGCGGTCATCACCCCCAGCGCACCGGCATTGGAGGCCGCAGCTGCCAGCTCCGCCGTTCCCACCCGCATCATGCCGCCACACACGATCGGTGTCTCGATACCCAACAATTCTGTCAACCTGGTTTTCATGTACTCTGACCTCTTGCCCTGATGCAAAAATTTCTGAGACTTTATATATCGGCATAAACTATGTCAAATAATATCCATCGCTAGCATGCCGTATACTGGCGGCTGATGACTCAACCAATAAGGCGGTACCCGTGGTAGACAATTGCAGGGTTTGCGGCGCGGCGCTCGATAGCACCTTCTACACTGTCAAGGAGATGTATTTCGGCACCCGGGACGAATTTCAGTATCAACGCTGTCCGGCCTGCGCCTGCCTGCAGATACGCACTATCCCGGATGATATCGGCCGCTACTACCCCGCGCAGTACTACTCCATGCACATCAGGAAGCTGCACCGCCATGGCCGCATCGAGGCCACGCTGCGAGAGATGAAGCTGAATGCGGTATTGGGCGGGGACAGATTGAAGTCGGCGCTGCTGTTCTTTTTACGCAAACCCAGCCTGCCACCGTGGCTCGACGTCCTGCAGCTGGACAGCAGACAGCGGATACTGGATGTCGGTTGCGGGGCGGGCAAGCTGTTGCTGAAACTGGATAAAAAGGTCTTCAGGCGCCTTGAAGGTGTAGATCCCTTTATCGATGAACCCATCACCTACCCCTGCGGGGTGCAGATCTATAAAGACCAGATCTGGGATATCGCCGGCGACAGCGACAAGCACAAGGGCTTCGATCTGGTGATGATGCATCACAGCCTGGAGCACATCCCGAACCAGCACCGGACCTTTACCGCGGCTGCCGATCTGCTGAAGGGCGGTGGCAGTCTCCTGATCCGGGTACCGCTTTCGTCCTCGTGGGCATGGGAACACTACGCGGAGCACTGGGTACAGTTGGACGCGCCCCGCCACCTCTACCTGCACAGCGCCGGCAGCCTCGAGCAACTCGCCTGCCAACACGGGTTTACCCTGGACAGCGTCCACTATGATTCCACCGCCTTCCAGTTCACCGGCAGCGAGAAATACCAGAGAGATATCGCGCTGATCGAAAAAACCGACAGCGAGTTGTTCTCATCACAGCAGCTCGACACCTTCAGGCAGCAGGCCGAGGTCCTGAACCGGGAAGGCAGGGGCGATCAGGCGTGCTTTGTCTTTAACCTCACCGCCTGAAGCATCACACTGCGGCGCCCGCAAACTGCTCGCGCAGCAGGTTTTTCTGCACCTTACCCATGGCATTGCGGGGCAGGGCCGCAACCCGCTCCACGCGTTTGGGTACCTTGAAGTTGGCCAGCTGTGTTTTGCACTGTGCAATCACCTGTCCGGCCGTGGGTATTTCGGCGCCGGCGGTCTCGTCCGCGACAATCACCGCGACCACCACTTCGCCAAAATCGGCGTGCGGAACACCGATCACCGCTGACTCCCTGACACCCGCGATACCGTCGATCACCCGTTCAACCTCTTTCGGGTAGACGTTGAGGCCGCCGCAGATCACCATGTCCTTGGAGCGCCCGACAATGGAGACGTAGCCGTCAGCGTCGATCAGCGCTTTGTCCCCGGTATTGAAGAAGCCATCGGCGGTAAAATCCTCGGCGGTCTTTTCCGGCATATGCCAGTAGCCGGAGAAGACATTGGGGCCGCGCACCTGCAGATTGCCGATTTCCCCGGTCGCCAGCTGCGTGCCGCCGTCGTCGACAACACGCAGGGTCACACCCGCAATGGCAGGACCCACCGTGCCAGCGCGTCGCTCACCCCGCAGCGGGTTAGAGGTGTTCATGCCTGTCTCCGACATACCGTAGCGCTCGAGAATGGTGTGCCCGGTGCGCGCTTCAAACGCGGTGAAGGTTTCTGCCAGCAGCGGCGCCGAGCCCGAGATGAACAACCGCATATTCGCGCAGCACGAGGGGCCGAAATCCGGATTGCCCAACAGCCGGGTATAGTAGGTGGGAACGCCCATCATCACCGTGCAGCGTGGCAGCGCAACAATGGCCGCCGTGTCGCTGAAACCGTGGTGCCACGACATGCTCGCACCGCTCATCAGCACACAGCTGATAGCGACAAACAAACCGTGTACATGGTAGATCGGCAGCATATGCAACAGCCGGTCAGACGCGGAGAACCCCCAGGCCTCAACCAGGGTCTCGGCGTTCGAACGCAGGTTGTCATGGCTGAGCACAATGCCTTTCGGTCGCCCTGTGGTACCGGACGAATACAGCAGTGCCGCCATATCGGAGCCGCTACACAGCGCCACCTCCGCCAGCGCAGCGGCACTGGCGGTGCGCTCCATCAGTGACCCGCTACCCCCTGCATCCAGCGACAGCACGGCTTTTGCAACCCTGCTGCCCGCCAGAAGGGCTTCGACGGTACTTACCGCATCCGGTGCGCAGACCACAATGGACGGCTCCGCGTCGCCGAGGAAGTACTCAAGTTCTGCGGTGGTATACGCGGGGTTGAGCGGGTGGTAGACCAGCCCGGCGCGCAGGCAGGCGAAATACAGAAACAGGTTTTCCACCGATTTCTCGACCTGCACGGTGACCCTGTCACCCGGCACAGCGCCGAGCTGCAGCAAGCCATTGGCGATGCGGGCGGACGTCTCATCAGCCTCGGCATAGCTGACACTGCGTCCGCCTGCGGTCACCAGCAGGGTCGAACCGGGCTCAGCCGGAAAATGACGCTGGAAATGTGCGTAGAGATTTGCGTTGACCGGCACCCCAAAGCCTCCTGTTTCGCTGCCCTGCCTGCCGCCGGTATTGTCACACAGTCGCCCCGGCCAGGTATATTTTTTGTGCGGGAAGCGGACGGGCAATACCCCGGTGCGGGCGCACCGGGCGTAGAACCGCCACTCCCCGAGCCCCCGCTACGTTCGCCGCTGCGCGACCGCACTGATGCAATATGCCATTGCCTCATCCGGTGATTTCCTGCACGGTAGCGCCAGTCAGCGCACTGGCGCCGTGGTTGCTGCGCCGCGCGTGCTGCACCGGGATTCAGCGACACCAGGTCGCCCGCCCGCACCGACAACAGAAAACATACAGGAGAGAGCATGGACAGGTTCAGCGGCAAAGTAGCCCTGGTCACAGGCGCATCGTCAGGGCTGGGCGCCGCAGTGGCGACTCGGCTGGCCGCCGAGGGCGCGCAGGTGTTTGGTATCGCCAGAAACCGCGATGCGCTGGTCGCGATACAGCAGCAGGTCCGCAGCGACGGCGGCGATATGGCCATCGCTGTCACCGATGTCGGCGCGTACGAACAGTGTATTGCGGCCGTGGCGAAATGCGTGGAGCAATACGGGCAGCTGGATTGCCTGGTCAATGTGGCCGGCAGCCATCGCTTTCACCACACCCCTGAGATAACGCCGCAGGAATGGCGACAGGAACTGGATATCAACCTGAACGGGCCCTTTTTCCTGTGCCAGGCCGCCCTGCCCCACCTGCTGGCCAGCAAGGGCAATATTGTGAATGTCGCGTCCATTGCCGGCCTCGAAGGGCAGCCCTACTCAGCCTCCTACTGCGCGGCCAAGCACGGCCTGATCGGCTTCAGTAAATCACTGGCACTGGAATACACCAAGCACGACCTGCGCGTAAACGTGGTCTGCCCCGGCGGCATGGCAACCCCCCAGATCGACAACATCCAGATACCCGAGGACGCCGACTTTGACCTGCTGATGCGCTCGGCAGCACTGCGCGGCATGATGGATGCGAAAGAGGTGGCATCAGTGATCGCCTTTCTCGCCTCCGCGGATGCCAGCGCGGTACACGGCGCGGTATATACCGTCGATCGCGGGAAAACATGCGGCTAGTGCCAGTCTCGTGTTGTGACAGGCGCGATGCGATGTAGCATACTCTGTCTGTCTGGAGCAGATTGATAGCGGGGACAGCCACCACACGGCCCGGTCTATGGGCATTTGTCGGCCTGGCATCCAGGCCCTTGCAAGCGATCGCCCCGTCTCGGCCCCGGGCTCACGGTAGTCGCGTCCTGATGCCAACAAGGTAGCCCCAGGCAGTACAGTCCGGGAGCAGAGCGCTCCCAATCCGCATTCAGCTGGGTGGTCAACGCGGTTTCCCAGGCTATTCAGGGTGTTCACAGGATGAAAACAGGCTTGAAGTACATTATCGGTGGTGTGGGATTGGCTATTGTCGCCATCGTCTGCAGGATGGGCTGGCAGTACTATCAGCAGCCGCCGCTGCCTGCGGGGTTTGCCTCGGGCAACGGGCGCGTAGAGGCCGTGGAAGTCGATATCTCGACGAAAATCGCCGGCAGGGTCGAGGCAGTGCTGGCAGCGGAGGGTGACCTGGTGCAGGCAGGCCAGGTACTGGCGACCATGGATGCCGAGCAATTGCAGGCCCAGAAAATGCGGGCCGAGGCCGATATTGCCGCCGCGGAAAGCCAACTCGATACCGCCCAGGCATTGATCGCACACGCACAGGCGCAGAAAACCCTGGCAGAGCAGGAGCTAGAGCGCGCGGCACAACTGGTCAAGCGGGATCTCACCAGCAGGGAAGAGCACGATACGCGTGTCAGCCAACTCGCAGTCGCCCAGGCCAATCTTGACGCGGCAGAGTCGACACTGGTATCGCGCCAGCGCAGCCTGGACGCGCGACACGCGGACCACCAGGCGATACAGACCCAAATTGATGATGCCACGCTTGTGTCTCCATCCACCGGCCGTGTGCTGTACCGCCTCGCCGAGCCCGGCGAAGTGCTTGGCGTCGGCGGCAAAGTCCTGACCATGATCAATCTCGCTGATGTCTATATGGAGGTTTTCCTGCCATCGGCACAGGCCCACCGGGTCGCCATCGGTGCCGAGGCGCGCATCAAACTCGATATCCTCGATTTCGCCATCCCGGCAACCGTCAGTTTTGTGTCTCCCGAATCCCAGTTCACGCCCAAGCAGGTCGAGACATCCAGCGAACGGGACAAACTGATGTTCCGCGTCAAAGTGCGGATACCGCAGGAACTTGTGACCAGGCACATCGACGAGGTGAAGACCGGTGTGCGTGGCGTCGCCTACATACGGCTCACGCCCGCGTCGGGCGAGACACCACCTCCCTGGCCGACATTCCTGCAACGGTTGCCACCGGATTACCAGGGTGCCGCGCTCAGCCAGCAGCCCGCCATAGATCCTCGTGACTGACAACACCCCACCCGTCGCCCGTATCCAGGGGGTCACCCACACCTACAGGCAGGTGGCCGCTGTCAACAATGTCACCCTGGACATTCCCGCCGGCCAGGTTGTGGGTCTGCTGGGACCGGACGGCGTCGGCAAATCGACAGTACTGGGCCTCATCGCCGGAGCCCGCAGGCTGCAGAGCGGCCAGCTTCAGGTACTCGGCGCAGACATGGCGTCAGCGGCACATCGCAACCGGGTCTGCCCACGTATCGCCTACATGCCCCAGGGGCTGGGGAAAAATCTCTACGCTGAGCTCAGTGTGGTGGAAAACCTGGACTTTTTCGGCAAGCTGTTCAGCCAGGACCCCGCAGAGCGCCGCTCACGTATAGAGAGACTGACCACTGCCACCGGCTTATACCCGTTCCTGCAACGACCTGCCGGCAAACTGTCGGGCGGTATGAAGCAGAAACTTGGCCTGTGCTGCTCACTCATCCACGATCCCGACCTGCTGATCCTTGACGAGCCGACGACCGGCGTTGACCCCCTGTCCAGGCGCCAGTTCTGGGAGCTGATCACGGCGGTGCGCCGGGACCTGCCCTCCATGAGCGTCATCGTCTCCACTGCGTACATGGATGAGGCCGAGGGCTTCGACTGGCTGGTGGCAATGGATGCCGGACAGGTACTGGATACCGGCACACCGCAAGCGCTCAAAAACAGGACCGGTGCTGACAACCTGGAAAGCGCATTCGTTCGCCTGCTGCCAGAGGGAAAACGCGGTTCACGACACAGGCTTGATATCCCGCCGCTGGAAAAATCCGCCGCGGCACCCGCTATCGTTGCACGGGGCCTGACCCGGCGTTTCGGGCAATTCACGGCAGTTGACAATGTCAGCTTTGAAATCCAGGCCGGTGAGATTTTTGGTTTCCTGGGCTCCAATGGCTGCGGTAAAACCACCACCATGAAAATGCTGACTGGGCTACTGCCTCTCACGGACGGGGAGGCCTTCCTGTTCGGCAAGCCGGTGGATGCAGGTGACCTGGCCACCCGCAGACGGGTCGGTTTTATGTCGCAGTCATTTTCCCTCTATGGCGAGCTGACCGTGGCACAGAACCTCAAGCTGCACGCTCGCCTCTTCCACCTGCTGCCGGCAAAAGCCGCCGAACGGATAGACACACTGGTGGAGCGCTTCGGCCTCGGCGCGCACACCGACGCTACTGCCTCCTCGCTGCCGCTCGGTATGCGCCAGCGACTCTCGCTCGCCGTCGCAATCATTCATGAGCCTGAGATGCTGATTCTCGATGAGCCTACCTCAGGCGTCGACCCCGTTGCGCGCGACGAGTTCTGGGAGTTGCTGGTGGAGTTGTCACGCTGCGACAAGGTGACTATTTTTATCTCCACGCATTTCATGAATGAAGCGCTGCGGTGTGACAGGATTTCGTTGATGCACGAGGGCCGGGTACTTATCTGCGGTGAACCGCAACAGCTGGTCGAGGCCCGGGCGGCGAACTCGCTGGAAGACGCCTTCATCGGCTACCTGCAAGAGGCTATCGGCCCGACAACGACGCCGCCGGAAACCAGCACCGAGGCGGGCACTGCATCGTCACCACCGCAAGTGTCGCAGCAGAGCCGACCCGGCCTGCACGGCTTCAGCCTCAACAGGCTATTCGGTTACAGCCATCTCGAGATGATAGAGGTCATCCGTGACCCGGTGCGCATGGGCTTCGCCCTGCTCGGCAGCGCCATCCTGCTGATCGTCATTGCCTACGGGATTTCACTGGACGTCGAAGACCTGAGCTACGCGGCACTGGATCTCGATGCTACGCCAGAGAGCCGCCAGTACCTGAGTAACTTCCAGGGCTCCCGCTATTTCGTCGAGCAACCGCCGATCCACAGCAAGGAGGAACTTGACCGGCGACTGCAATCCAACGATATCACGCTGGCCATCGAGATCCCCCCGTACTTCGGGCGCGCGCTCAGAAGGGGGGACACACCCACTGTGTCCGCCTGGATAGATGGGGCCAACACCACGCGCGCAGGCACGATAGAGGGATACGTGACCGGCGTGCATGCATACTATCTCGCACAATACCTGGCCGGAAAAGGTATCGATGCCAGCTCAATTACCAGGGTCTCACTCGAACCACGCTACCGCTACAACCCCTCGTTTGAAACCATCTACTCAATCGGACCGAAAACGCCCGCCATGCTGCTGTTACTGATTCCCGCCATACTGATGGCGGTCAGTATGGCGCGCGAGAAGGAGATCGGTACGATCACGAATTTCCATGTCACACCAACCACCCGCCTCGAATTCCTGATCGGCAAGCAACTGCCCTATATTGCCATCGGCATGGTCAACTTTGTGATCCTGACACTACTGGTTGTCTTCCTGTTGCAGGTGCCGCTGAAAGGCAGCCTGCTGGCCCTGAGCCTGGGCGCCTTATTGTATGTATCAGCCTCCACCGGCTTCGGCTTACTGGTCTCCTCCCTCACCAACTCTCAGGTCGCAGCTGTATTTGCCACCACCATTCTGACACTGCTACCGACCATAATGTTTTCCGGTTTCATCCAGCCGACATCTACCCTGGAGGGCGGCGGCCGCTTGATAGGCACAGTGTGGCCGGCAACCTATTACATGCACCTGAGCGTTGCCACCTTCACCAAGGGGCTGGGCTTTCTTGAGGTCAGCAGGGACCTCGCACTACTGGCCCTGTTCGGACCGGCCTTTGTCGCCACTACAGCGCTGTTCCTGAGAAAGCAGGAAACCTGAGCCGTGTGGGGATGGGCCAATATATTCTGGTTGGGCACCAAGGAGCTGCGCAGTGTCCTGCTGGATACCGTCATGGTTGCGCTCATTGTCTGGGCCTTCAGTTTCCAGATCTATGCACGCTCGGTAGCCATCAGTGAATCAGTCAACAACGCCTCGATTGCCATTGTCGACGAAGATCACTCGAACCTTTCACGCGCTGTCGCCAATGCCTTCTTTCCACCTTATTTCAAGGAACCGCACCTGATTTCATCGACCGAGGTCGATGAGGCTATGAACCAGGACCGGTTCATGTTTGTGGTGGTGATACCGCCGGGCTTTGAACGGGATATCCGCGAAGGACGCCAGCCCACAGTGCAGATCGATATCGACGCAACAGCGGTAACCCAGGCCAGTCTCGGCAGCAGTTATATCCAGAATATCATCCGCAACGAGGTGGACTATTTTGCAAGTCGTGCCAATGAAAGTACTGCCTACCCGGTCATACTGGTACAGCGGCGCGCCTTCAACCCCAACGGAACCGGCAGCTGGTTCAGCGCTGTCAGTGCGCTGTTGGACAACCTGACGATACTGACCATTATACTGACCGGCGCAGCACTGCTGCGCGAGCGCGAACACGGTACCATCGAGCATTTACTGGTGATGCCGCTGACGTCGTTCCAGATCGTCATGTCCAAAGTGTGGGCCAATGGCGTGATCATTCTCACCACTTTCTCCCTGTCCATGTGGCTGCTTGTCGAGGGCCTGCTTGACGTCCCGATTGCCGGCTCCAGGCTGCTGCTGCTGGTCGGCACCACTCTCTACTTGTTCGCAGCAGCCGCTATCGGCATTTTTCTCGGCACAATCGCCCGCACCATGGCGCAGTTCGCCTTGCTGATGATGATGGTCATCATCCCCATGATGCTGCTGTCCGGCGGCATGACACCCATCGAAAGCCAGCCTGAGGTCATTCAACCGTTGACCTGGTTCCTACCCTCGCGCCACTATATGGCGTTTGCCCAGGCAGTGATATTCCGCGGAGCAAACCTGGGTATTGTCTGGCCGCAGCTCCTGACCATTGTCGGCCTGGGCTCAATCTTTTTTACCGCCAGCCTCATCCTGTTTCGGCGATCCATCACCATCAGCAAATAGGCCGCAATACCCAGGTCCCGACATTCACGCCTCCATGGAGACAGCGATGAACAAAAAGATAAATGACTTACTGGAGGAAATACGCCAGCGTGAAGAAGAGCTGGCAAAGTTGCTTAAACAACACGAGGAAAACCTGTCCTACAGTATCGACGGCACTAAAATTCGCTTTGAAAAGGCGGTGAAGCGAGCCCATCGACGTGTAAAAACCGGCATCATCCAGTGGCTGGGGGAAAGCGAGTTGCGCAATGTAGCCAGCGCGCCCGTGATCTACTTTATGATCATACCGTTTGCGCTGCTGGACATCACGCTGTCCGCCTATCAATACCTCTGCTTCGGGCTGTACCGAATCCCGAGGGTGCGCCGCAGCGACTACATTGTTATCGACCGGCACCACCTGTCCTATCTGAACATAATCGAGAAAATCAACTGCGTCTACTGCGGCTATGTCAGCGGCCTGCTCACCTACAGCCGTGAGATTGTCGCACGCACTGAGCAGTACTGGTGCCCGATCAAACACGCGCGAAAAGTTGTCAACCCGCATAAGCGGTATGCCGGTTTCGCTCGCTACGGAGAGTCAGAGGGGTACGTCGAGCACGTGAAGGTGATGCGCTCCTCCGTGCGGCAACCAGACCCTGAGCCCGGACATGACTAATACCGGCGCGCCCCCCGCTGGCACGGAGAAGCGCGACACACACTGTGTTTATATCGTGGGCCCCGACCCCTGCACTGCACAAGCACTTGCGACGCTGCTGGGTCACTACGGCATTGAGGTTCGCGCCTACGCCAGCGCCACAGGGTTCCTGCAGGCCTGCGCTAACCCAGCGTCGTTGGGCGGCTGTGTACTGGTCACCGATAACCTGCCCGACATGGACAGCCTGGCCATGGTACGCGAGCTGCACCGGCAGGGCTTGTGCCTCGCCGTGGTGGTCCTGAGCGATGACCCCGGTGCGGATTTTCGCGCCGAGGCGCTGCGGGCGGGCGCGACGGAAGTGCTCGCAAGACCGCTGATGGGCGGCTTCCTGCTGGCGAGACTGCGCGAGCTGCTGCCGCTTGCCGGGGAGGACGCAACCGCGCCGCCACCCGACACCCGGCAACTCTACAACGGAACGCCAGTCACGTTCCGCGTGATGCGCCCGGATGACGAACCGCTGGAGAAAGCCTTCATTGACGGTTTATCGCTGCAATCGAAGCACTCGCGTTTTTTCCTGAATATCAAACAGCTGCCACCCGCATTGATGAACGCGTTTACGCATCCCGACTACCCCAGAAGCTGCGCCTTTATCGCCACGGTTGGCGACGGCGACAGCGAACAGCAGATTGGCGTCGCCCGCTATATGCCGACTGAAACAGCGGGGACAGCCGAGTTCGCAGTGGTAGTGGCGGATGCATGGCAGGGCTGCGGCATCGCAACACAACTGCTCAGAGGGCTCACAACGGCGGCGGCCATTGCGGGCATAAAACGCCTGCAAGGCCTGATGCTGCGGGACAATAAGGCGATGCACAAACTTGCCCAGGCTCAGGGCTACACCATCACGCGTGACCCCCGCGATGCCGGCCTGCTGCTGGTCACCAGGACCCTGAAGCCGACCTGTTAGCAGGGGCGTCAGGCTGCCGCAGTCCCGGCACCGCGGGCGCATGCACTTGCACTCGGCCCCGGTACCCTGCGCTGGCGTTATTTTACTGCCTGTCGCCGCTGCCGTATGATTACTGCAGGTTTCAGGCTGATTTGCCGGCACCGCTGCGGCGCCCCGGTTGAATCCACAGGTTGCGGCCGCATCACTGTCCGAGGATACCCCAACGATGCCAACACTCGCATGGATTGTAGTCGGCGGCATACTGATGAGCGCGATTGCAATGATCGGCAGCGTGACCCTGCTGCTCAAGCCGGACACACTGAACAGGATTCTGCTGCCGCTGGTAGCCATTGCGGCCGGATCGCTGATAGGAGGCGCGTTCTTCCATATGATCCCGGCCGGGCTGGCGCAGTATGGCGACAGCACGGGGTTTTATGTCTGGATAGTTATCGGCTTCTGCACTTTTTTTGCACTCGAGCAGCTGCTGCACTGGCACCATTGCCACCGTTCCAGCGCGGAGTGCAAAAAGCCACTGACTTACCTCATTCTCATTGGCGACGGCCTGCACAACTTCATAGGCGGATCAGCGATCGCCGGGGCATTCATCGTTGACATCCGGCTCGGCATCACGGCCTGGCTGATCGCCGCTGCCCACGAAATACCACAGGAGCTGGGTGACTTCGGCGTGCTGGTACACGGCGGATGGGAACGACGCAAGGCGCTGCTGTTCAATGTCCTGTCGGCCCTGACCTTTCTGCTCGGCGGGGTGCTGACCTACATGCTGTCACTGAATTTCAGCGTCGCCTTCCTCATCCCGTTTGCGGCCGGGAACTTCATCTATATCGGCGCTTCCGACCTCGTCCCGGAAGTGAAGGAACACGCCAACGCATGGCTCAATGTGACGACATTCCTCGCTTTCTGCTCCAGCCTGGCCCTGATGCTCAGTATCAAACTGGCCATGGAGTAGCAGGTATCACTGCTGCCCTCGCACGGCATGCGCCCTCACTGCCCGGCAGCGGTTGCCTCCCGGTTCTTGATGTACTCCTCACTGCAGTATCACGCCCGCTGGATCGGCAGCGCTCTCCTGACCACCCAGCACGGGAACGCGGTTGATGTCGATCACCGCATGAGCGAGCTCATGCAGGACCGTAAACTCCAGATTACTGTCGACATAGAAACTGCGTTCATAGACTTTACCGGGGTGAAAATCAGCGACACTTTGTGGTGGCGCCGCACCGCTGTGCGCCATCTGGAACAGTAGGATCAACGCCAGCCACTTCTCCGCCGCGAGAGTACGCATACCGGGTCAACGAGTCGTTACTTCAGGCAGTGAGTGCTTGAGTTGCGCGGCCATATCCTGGCCGCTGCAAGGGCGCTGTGTATCGATAACAACCACCTCACTGGCTTCATCGGCGTCCAGCCCTTCGTAATGCTGCAGCTGGTACTCAAGCACACCCAGGTCTGCCTCGGAGATGTCGCGCCCCGATGCATCCCGCGCCACCACGCGCTGCCTCAACACCTCGGGCTCTGCCTGGAAGGACAACACCCGCAGCGGCACGCCAAGTCGCGCTGCCAACCGCCTGAATGGCTCCCTCTGTGCGCGCGACAGAAAAGTCGCATCGACAATCACCGGACAGCCGGCGCTGAGCACGCTCTCCGCCAGCTGTTCAAGGACGGCGTAGGTCTGCGCCGTCGCATCCTCCGAATAGACACCCGCATTGATGCCAGCCGCCTGCCCGTCGCGCCTGCCCCGACCCAATAGTCGCTGTCGCTCGCGGTCCGAGCGGATGCGTATCGCCCCCATTTGCCCAGCGAGCCGCGCTGACAGCGTCGACTTGCCACTACCGGACAGACCGTGCGTGATCAGCAGTACCGGAGCCCGGCCCCGTGAGTACTGCAGGGCGAGCTGCAAATACTGGTCGAATTCATGCCGCGACGCAGAGGGCGTTTCAGTGTCGGCCACCTGCTCGACCCGGATGCTGGCCACTTTGGCCCGCACAATAGCGCGGTATACCAGATAGTAGCGGTAGACCTGCACGCCCTCATAATCGCCGGTGAGCTCAAGATAGGCGTTCAGGAACCGGTTGGCGTAGTCAGGACGCCCATGGTGTTCCAGATCCATGCACAGGAACGCAATCTCACTCATCACGTCGATCCAGTACAACTCCGGGTTGAATTCAATACCGTCAAAAATAACCGGCGCATCCGCTATCATCACCATATTGCCCAGATGCATATCGCCGTGGCACTCGCGGATAAAACCCTGGCGTTTACGCTGTTCGAACACCGGGGCGCAGCGCTGGTATTCCTGCTCTGTCCATGTGTGCAAGCACTCCACCGTCTCCAGGTGACGCGGCTCATCGATACGCTCGCGAATCTGGCTGAAGTTTTCCAGGGCGGGCGCGTGGACATGCCCGGGGGTCCCGTACAAGGTGTCATCTCCCGACGCGGCAATGCGCTGGTGAAAACTGGCAATCTGAGCGGCCAGCTGGTCGATGTGCCCGGCCCCGAGGCGGCCGTCATCGACCAGGTCACTCAGCAGCGCTGACGACGGGAAGCGCCGCATCTTGACCGCATATTCCAGCGCCGCACCCCGTCCTGCCAGGCTGGGCTGCGCCACTGTCCCGGTAATCGGCACCACCTCCAGATACAGGTCAGGTGCGAGCCTGCGATTGAGTCGCAACTCCTCTTCACAAAACAGCTTGCGCCGCTCCAGCGTGGAGCAGTCCAGAAACCCCAGATCGAGTGCTTTCTTGATTTTATAGGCATAGTCGCCGCACAGGATCACCCAGGAGATATGGGTTTCCAGCAAGGTCAGGTCATCGGTGGCATGCGGGAAGACCGACGGCCGGCATAACGCCTGGATAAGCACCTGTTGGCTCTGTATATCTGGGGACACCGACTCACTCCCTGGCACCCGGCACCCCGCAGGCCGCCGCGCTGTTGAAGGTTACTGCGCTCGCAGACTCGGCTCGTTCCAGCTGTGTACCGAAAACGAACCACTGCGGACCTTGTTAACACAGGGGCGCCAAAGTTTCCATAGCCGCAGCCGGTCCGCTCCACGGGATGCAACCGGTTGCTCAGGCTGTCCGCTCACACCACCGTTGCCGGGGCGGTCGTCGCGACTGGACTCACGCCGACCATTTAAATGTAGTTATCACAATATGTTAATCAGATGTTATTATAGGCCGATCACCCGCCAACCCAGCAGGTCCGCTTTTGGATAACCCGGATACCGATGAAAAGCCCAGGCCCCTGTCTTTCAGGGAGGTGCTTTCAATCATCATTGCGGGGCACATCGGCGTGCGCAAACGGTCGCAGCGCGTGGAGGACTTCCAGCGCGCCAATGGCCTGCATATCTTTATCGCAGCCGCGACCTACTTCATCATCATCGTGCTGGGTGTGGTCGTGCTGGTGCGGTATATCACTGCCTGAGCGCACTTACACCGCCGTCGCAGCACTCCCCCGGGGCAGTGACAGGGCGACTATCGCCGACAGGGCAATCAGCACACTGGAGATCCACAGGCAACTGCCTATACCCCAGGTCTGGTAGACCCAGCCCGACAGTACCGTCCCCAGCAGTCGTCCCATGGCATTCGCCATGTAATAGAATCCCACATCCAGCGAAACCCCCTCCTCCCGCGCGTAGCTGACAATCAGGAAGCTGTGCAGCGCGGAGTTCACCGCGAACAGGATACCGAACACCATCAACCCCAGCAGCAGGCTGGCGTCCGCCCCGACACCCTGTGCCATCGCCAGCGCAATAGCCGCCGGTACGAGCGACAGCGCGACCGCCCACCGGAAGGCGGCAACCCCGTCGGGGACCTTGCCGGCAGCGCTGCCGGTAAACCTCGGCGCGATGGACTGGAAAAAGCCGTACCCGATCACCCAACTCGCGAGGAAGGCGCCGACGGCCCAGTGATCCCACCCCATGGCGGATGTCAGGTAGACCGGCAGCGCGACCACAAACCAGACGTCGCGGGCAGCAAACAGGAAAAGCCTGGCCGCCGAGAGGCTGTTCACCGGCCGGCTCTTGGAGAAGAGTTGGCTGAACCTGGGTTTGTTGACCGACTTACCCAGGCTTTTCTTCAGGTTCATGATGCTGAACACCCAGACCGCTGCCAGCGCCGCCACCATCAGCAGTACTGCCTCACGAAAGCCCCACAGGGACAGCATCACACCACCGAGGAAGAAACCCACCCCCTTCAGCGCGTTCTTGGACCCTGTGAGTATCGCCACCCATTTGTACAGAGTGCCCTGCGCGTTCGCCGGCACCAGCGTTTTAATGGCGCTTTTGGCGCTCATCTTGTTCAGGTCCTTGGCGATACCCGAGAGTGCCTGCGCGGCCATTACCCACACCACCGTGAGCATGTCCTGAGGCACTAGCAGCATGGATAGCGCCGCAACTTGCAGCAGCAGCCCCGCATTCATCGTGGCATTCAAACCGATATGCGCACCCAGCCAACCGCCGACCAGGTTGGTGACCACGCCGAAAAACTCGTAGAACAGGAATAGCATGGCGACTTCCAGCGGGCTGTAGCCCAACTGGTGAAAGTGCAGTACCACCAGCATACGCAGGGCGCCATCTGTCAGCGTGAACGACCAGTAGTTAAAGGTGATCAGCAGGTACTGGCGCACACCCTCTGACAGGGAGGAGAGCATGCGACAGCTCAGGCCCGGTCCGGCTGCGCAACCATCTGCATGATCTCTGCGGTGCGATTGGCATAGCCCCATTCGTTGTCATACCACAGATACAGTTTCACCTGGGTGCCATTGACCACCATGGTGGAGAGCGCATCGACCACACAGGAGCGCGGGTCGGTACGGTAGTCTATCGACACCAGCGGCTGTTCCTCGTAGCCGAGAATGCCTTTCAACTCCCCCTGCGAGGCCGCCTGCAGCAGGCCGTTGACCTCCTCGATGGAAGTCTCCCGCGCCACCTCGAACACCACATCCGTCAGCGAGGCATTGGCCAGCGGGACGCGGATGGCGTGGCCGTTGAGCTTGCCGCGCAGTTCGGGAAAGATATGCGTGATTGCGGTTGCCGACCCGGTGGTTGTCGGTATCAGGCTCATACCGCAGGCCCGCGCCCGGCGCAGGTCTTTATGCGGCGCATCCAGGATCACCTGGGTGTTGGTGATATCGTGGATAGTGGTCATCGAGCCGTGTTTGATGCCAAGGCCCTCGTGAATAACTTTCACCGCCGGCGCCAGGCAGTTGGTGGTGCACGAGGCTGCGCTGACAATGGTGTGGGACGCAGGCAGGTAGCGGTCGTGGTTCACGCCCATCACGATATCCAGCACACCCTCCTCCTTCACCGGCGCGGTCACCACCACGCGGCTAACACCCTGGCGCAGATAGGCTTCCAGCACCGCCTTTTTCTTGAATTTCCCGGACGCCTCGATCACGACATCACAGGAGGACCAGTCGGTGTCCTCTATCCGCGGGTTTGCGCTGCACGGAATACGCTGGCCCGCTACCAGCAGGTCCTCCCCGTCACTCTCTGCCCGGTGTTCCCATACCCCGTGCACCGAGTCGTAATTCAGCAGGTGTGCAAACGTCCTGGCGTCACCGCCCGGATCATTCACCTGCACAAACCGCACTCCCTCCATCGCCCAGGCGGCGCGCATGACCAGGCGCCCCATTCGACCCAGACCGTTAACACCGACCTTTATTTCCATGCAAATACTCCGTACAAAAAAACACTGGACCCAGGCAACGCTACCGCAGTTTCATGACATTTTTCAGCAGGGGCCTGGGCGCAGCAACAACGGCTAACAACAGGCCTGCACACGGGCGGGCCTGTCACCCATCCTGCGCAGGCTGGAAAGGTTTTCTTCCAGGAATGACATATTCCCGACGAGAGTGTCGTCCAGCACCTGTTTCGCCCATTGCGGCAGATCCGGATTCACCCGGTAAAAGATCCACTGCCCCTGGCGGCGATCCAGCAGTATTTCACACTGCCGCAACTGCGCCAGGTGCCGGGATACTTTCGGCTGGATTTCCCGCAGCGCCCCGGTCAGTTCGCAGACACACAATTCCTGTTCGTGATAAATCAGTAACAGGCAGCGCAATCGCGTTTCATCAGACAGGCATTTGTAGAATTGCACCGGATCCATACTGCCGCAGCCTCACTTTGTCTGCACCAGTACAAACATCTTGATGCGCTCATTGATCTCCCGCAATGTGATCTCAAACGGCTTGAGACCGGAGCGGCTGCGGGGATCCTCGAAATCCCAGGCCATCATTTCGGACGCATTGGGAAAGTTCTTGCACTCCTGAGTGGCCTTGTCGCACAGGGAGATAACAAAATCAAAAAATTGATCACCCAGATCCCCCAGGGACTTGGAATGCAGGCCTTCCGCGCTGAAGCCGAAATCCTCCAGCGCCTGAATCGTACGCGGATCCACCTGCTCCGGCGCAGTGCCGGCGCTGAAGGCATCGAAATGCTCGCCCGCCAGATGCCTCAGCAACACCTCCGCCATTTGCGAGCGCGCCGAGTTACCCGTGCACAAAAACAGCACTTTACGCTTCATTCCACCAACCATCCCACGCCAAATATATATGGAAAAAAGTATATATGCAGAATCATATATGTAAAGTGCCCAGCACCGGGAACGTCTGTTAAATTTTTATGACAGTGCGCTCAGGGCGCCGCACCGCTTGCGTATTGGGTGCGATAGCGCGGTACCAGTACTGCCGCAACAGCCAGCTGCAACCCGCCGTACAGCAGCAGTGTGAACATCACCGCGTCACCCAGATGACCGGTTGCCACTGCGGAGGCGGGGAACAGTGAGGCCTTCAGCATCACACCCAGATTGACGTTGCGTACGATGACCTCGAACTCAATCGCAGTGGCATCCGGCGTGGGGAGTCGCTGCAGGCGCGATGCCAGCCAGCCAATCGCCACCAGCGCCAGGGTAAAGGAGACAACCAGCACCACGTTGCCGAGGCCGAACGCCTCGATATCGAGGCGCCCCGCCGTCATCGACCCCACTACGATCAACACGATGCCCAGCAGCGAGGCGCGTATACACCACTTTGACACCGCGACAGCCTGCGCCGGATACAGGTAGAGGTACAGCATACCGAGCGCCAACGGCAGTAACAGGGTGAAGGCGATTTCACTGACAATCTGCCCTGTCGGCATCGTGAACTCCGCCGGCAGGCTGTCGCTGATCAATGCTGCGAGAATCAGTGGTGTTGTCACCAGGCAGGCCAGCGTGGTGAGACCTGTGATACTGATCGACAGCGCACTGTTGCCACGGGCAAAAAAGGTGAAGATGTTGGAGGTGGTACCGCCGGGGATCGACGCAATCAGGGCGATGCCGATAGCGACGCCACCACTGACACCCAGCAGCCGCAGGAAGGCAAAGGCGGCCAGCGGCACCAGCAGCAGTTGCACTGCCAACCCGATGGTGACAGCCCTGGGCTCCCGCACCACATCGCGAAAGTCACGGCCGGTAAGCGTGGCCCCCATTCCCAGCATGGCCATCACCAGCTGGAAAACCGCAAACCAGTACTCGTGTGCTACGTAGAAGGCGCCCATGCTGGCTGTTTCCTGTTATCTGTGCTTGTTGAAAAACAGTGTGTGAATGCGCGGCGATGATACCCCTATTCAGGCGATGATGCGTGCATCAGCTGGTGCCGATAGTCACAGAGCCAGGCAATCTCGGCTTCGACATCGCCAAACAGGTCCTGCCGCTGCCGGGCCGACGGTTCCGCGACTGGCCCACCGCCCTCGCGCTGCTCGCCAGCCAGCCAATTGACTGACGCCAGCGCAACTGCCGCGCGGCCTTCATCGGGCGGCGGGTCTCCCAGCCGCCGGCCCTCGGCATACGTGGTAATGCGGTCGCAGAGGCGCTCGGCACCGGCGACTGCCGGAAACCATGACGCCGCCTCGCGACCGGCCGGTGGCGGCTCGGCAATGAGCCGCTGTAACTGGGTTCTCAAATCGGACAGGCCCCGGTAGGCCGCAAACTCGCTATCGCCCAGGGCCTGCCGGAAACGCTCCAAAGCGGCCTGGTCCTGCGGCACCGGTGCGGTCGCAGCACCCAGGTACTCGCTGACGGCAGCAAGCGCTTTCGCAAATGCCGCAGTGATCTGCACGGTCTGCGACCGCGGCCAGATCAGGTAGCCGAAGACCAGCGCTATGGAGGCACCCAGCAGGGTATCGATCAGGCGCTCCATGGCATAGCTTTCCGTCGAGCCCGGCACCACCAGGGAAATCATCAGCAGAATCACCGGCGTCAGCAAGGTGACTGTAGCCGCGTAACTGCGCAACCCGGCCCATGGAATGAAGGCACAGAGCAAAGTGATAACTGCGACCACGCCCAGGCTATTGTGAACCAACGCGGCTATTGCCGAAGTAATCCCAACGCCGAGTAATGTACCTATGCTGCGATGAATACCGCGCACAAAAACCGATCCGAAATCAGGCTTCAGCACAATCGCCACCGTCATTGGCAGCCAGTACGTGTGGTTGCCGCTGAGAAACTGGCTCACTACCACGGCGATCCCCATGCACAGTGACAGCCGCAGCGCGGCGGCAATGAGCTCGGGACCGAGTAGCAGGCGCCTCAACAGCGCATTGAATGGCGTTCTTGAGAATACCGGCGCGGCATTGGTACCCGCGCTGTCCCGCGTCTCGGGCAGGCGCTGTCGCGGCGACCAGATTGCATCTGCCAACCGGTCAAGCAGCAACACCAACTCGCCGCCCTGCGCCGGCACAGTGTCAAACTCTGGTCGCGGGCCACCCTGGGCATAGGCGGCAGCCACCGCATCCAGCCGGGCAGCGCCCTCAAGCAGGGGTTCACCAGAGGCGCGAGCGGCGAGAATCGACATCGTGAGCTGGTTGACCAGGCTGAGTTCGTCCGCCGCCTGCAGCACATGGCGCGTTCGTGTACGCCCATGGGAACGCCTTTCTATCAGGGCGTCATAGGCGGATTTGCTCGCATCTATCACGGCACGGCGCTTGCCCTCCAGCGAGGCGGGCGTCTCGCCATCAGGGTCCGGGGGCAGTGAAGCTACGCAGCGGGCGAGATCAGCCAACGCGTCCAGCAGTCCCGCCATCATATGACGTTCCGGGCGGCTGCGATCCATCAGTGCACCGAGTCCCAGCATCATCGCAACAAAAACCGCGCCGAGCAGGAACTGCAAACCCAGCTCCCAGGGCTGGGATTCATGGGGGATACTCGAGGTCACAGTGGCCAGCACCAACATACTCAGTGCACCGGTCGAGAAAGCAGCACCATAGCCACTGATCAACCCGGAAAACAGTCCCACCAGAACCAGCATGACAAGCGTCATCAGACCGTGGCCATCCACCAGCGGACCGATCACACAGCCCAGCATGGCGATGGCCGTTGAAATCGCTATCTGCAAAAAGCGCTCTCGATACGGGTCCAGACGCACCGTGAACGCAGTCAGGAAGGCGCCCAGCGACACAAAGATCGCCGATCGGATATCACCGGCCAACACTCCGACCAACAGCGGCAGGCCGGTGCCGATGGCGATCCGCAGCGAGTGCCGCCAGGGCTTGTAGGGCGCGGGTTGCAGCAGTGCGAGATTGTGATACCACGCGCTCGTATCAATCTTCGCCATGCACCTCTCGCTCCTCGATTCTGTCCGGGACGGCATGATACCCAAATGCGCGGCGGTAGCCGGCTTCATACGGTGATATCGAACACCGCAGGGCAGCCGGCGGCACC
This sequence comes from Halioglobus sp., assembly GCA_020443425.1. Lineage (GTDB taxonomy): Bacteria > Pseudomonadota > Gammaproteobacteria > Pseudomonadales > Halieaceae > Marimicrobium. Next base: position 23,889 of record JAGRIE010000008.1, on the reverse strand, counting down.
CCGCCGGCCCGCCCCGACGACCCCGGCATCGGCGACAAGCCCCCCGTCAGAGTGCCGCTGCCCGCTGAAACGCAGGCCGCGCCATCGCTCGCGCCAGGTAAGCGCGTGAGCGCGGCGTCGCATCGTTTACGTAACCCAGGTAGTCCGCAATCATCAGGCCGAAAGCGAGCATGATATCCGCAGCGCTGAAGTCGTCACCGAGTATCCAGTCCTGCTCGCCCAGCGCCCGCTCGATCACGCCCACGATCTGCGGTGCAACTTCGCGGCCGCGATCAACCAGCGCCGGTATGCGCCGGTCCTCGGGCATCGGCCCACTGTGAGCGGCGATCTCGCCCATGATCACCGTCAGCGGATTCTCACCGTAATCCAGCCACTGGATCGCCAGCGCGCCCGCCGCTGTATCGCGCGGCGGCATCAACCTGCCGTCGCCGTACTTCGCATCGAGGTACTGCAAAATCGCACTCGTCTCCCAGAGAACGAAGTCGCCGTCCTCAATTGCCGGCACCTTGCCCAACGGGTTGATCGCAAGGTATTCAGGCCGCTTCATCGCGTCGCTGAACATCTCCACCGTCTGCAGACGGTAGTCGAGGCCAATCTCTTCACAGAACCAGACCACGCGTGTGGAGCGTGACATGGGGGAATGATGTATGGTTATCATGCTTTATCGCTCTCCTGGTGCCTGTGCGGGCGCAAGCCCGCCGGTAGCCACACCATAACGGCAGCTGCGGAGACAAATCCAGCGCGAGGGTACAAGTATCCACGCAACCCGCGCCAACAACGGCGACTGCTGTGCCTATCGTGCCAGTTCCTCCTCCACCTGTCCGAGGCGCTCCTTCCCGAAGAACATCTCCTCTGCAACAAAAAATGTGGGGACACCGAAAACACCGCGATCGGCTGCGGCCTGGGTGTTGTGTTTCAATGCGTCCTTCACAGCATCCGTCTGTGTCAGGGCCAGGATAGCATCAGCATCCAGCCCACCGTCCTGCAGGGCTGAGTGGACCACTTCGGCATCGTCCATTTTCAAGCTTCGCTCCCACATGGCCGACAGCACAACATCGATATACGTCTCCTCGCAGCCCAACTGCTGCGCCGCGATCAGGCCGCGCATAATAGTGATAGTGTTCACCGGGAAATGCGCGTTAAAGGTAAAGTCGTTGAGTCGATGCTTTTCGACAAAGCGCCTGCTCTCCAGCATTTCGTAATCCAGCTTGCCTTTCACGCCACCAAAAGCCAGCATCGGCGGCTGGTTGCCGGTGATTTTGAACAACCCCCCAAGTAGTACCGGTTGAATAACCAGCTCCGCGCCGGTACGAGCCAAAATATCCGGCAATACTTTATAGGCGTAATACGCATTCGGACTGCCGAAATCAAACATAAACTCGAGTCTTGCCATGGGGTTTCTCCTGTTATCAAACGTTCATCCGGGCTCAGTGATTCCACCATGCCAGTTCCGAATACGGCCGCAAATCCAGTTCGTGTGTCCAGCACGAGCGATGCTGGTGCGCTACGTGGAAATACGTTTCAGCCATCTCCTCGGGCAGCATCAAACCGTCCTGTTCGCCACCGTGTGCGGCGCGCAGTTGCTGGAACACATCGGCGCCGAGCATCCTGCCCAGGGTATCGGGCGCATCCACCATGCCGTCGACGAGGATATGCGCGATGTGAATACCCTTGCTTGCAAACTGCGCATTGAGGGTCTGGCATAACATGCGCCTGCCACCCATGGCTGCTGCATGTGAGTGCTGGCCCGCATTGCCGCGCACCGCCGCCGTGGCGGACGTCACCAGAATGGCCCCCTTGCCGCGCGCCTCCATTTTCGGGCACACCGCCGACGCCATGCGAAACAGCCCGAACGTCGCGAGCCGCCAGCCCATTTCAAACGCCTTGTAACTGGTGTCGGCCAGAGTGCGGTCCCCGATCTGGGCGCCGAGATTGTATATCACAACCTCGATCGGGCCGATCTCTGCCTCGACCGCGCTCACGCGCTCCTCAATACTGCCCTCCTCAATCGCATTGAGAAGATAGCCAGTGGCCGACCCGCCCGCCGCTTGAATATCCGACACCAGTTGCTGCAGCCCGGCCTCATCACTGCGCCGACACAGCACTGTGTGGTAGCCCCCGGCAGCAAACCGCTTGCCGACATTGCCGCCGATACCGGCGCCCGCGCCCATTACCAGACACACTGGTTTCATCGTCAACTCCCCTCCTCACAAACAGCCCGCGGCCAGGTCGTTGCCAGCGCCGCACACAGGCAACACGCACGGCAGCGCAAGCACAGGCAAATGCTGTACGGTAACGCATTGGGACAGCACACTAAAGCCGCATGCTGCATGCAGCTGTGCGTCAGTTCGCCTCTATCCGCCTGCGGTACTCTCCCGGTGTCATACCCTGCCAGCGCCTGAAAGCGTGCTGCATCGCGCTCTGGTCGTTGAAGCCGAGATAGGCCGCCACCTCATTGAGGCTCAGCCGGTCACTGCCGCCGATCAACTGCAGCGCCAGCTCGCTGCGTACCTCATCCAAGACTTGCTGGTAGCGCAGGTTGCGCTGTTGCAGCCTGCGCTGCAGGGAGCGGGCAGACAGGCCGAGACTGGCGGCGACACCGTCAATCTTGGGCAGGCCTCCCGGCAGCTGCTGCAACACCGTTTCCCGCACCTGGTTGAGGAAGCGGTCTTCACCGCGCAGCTCCATCAAACGCTGCCGCGCCAGTTGCTCCGTGACCCGGTAGAGATCCTCCTCACCGTACAACGCCTGCTGTTGGAGGAACGCCTGTGAGGCCTGGACGCGATAGGCTTCGCAGTCGAACGTCACCCGCGCATTGAGCACGCGCGACACATAGTCCGCATCACCCGCATCACTGTGGGCCAGCTCGATCTGCAGTTCCGGTATTTCGTAGCCTACCTGGGTACTGGCCAGCGTCACGATATTGGCCAGCAGGTGCTCAACGACATGGCGCTGCAATCGCGCCACACCATCGTGCTGTAACTCCATACACATCCGTCCGCCGGGCAACTGGCGCAGCCGGAAACGCAAAAAGTTCAGCTGCAGCTCCGAGTAATCCATCAGCGCCGAGGCGGCTGTGACCGCATCCGGCGCCGACACCGCCAGGTGGGAGACCAGCCCCCAGCTTTTCGGCCAGGGACAAGCCCCCATGTTGAGCCCGAAGTAATGATCTTCGCTGAGGCGCTCGCCAGCGAAAAACAGTTTCTCATAGACATTGAGGGGCACACGACCGCCGGGAAGCAGCTGCAGCGAGTCCAGCCCGGCGCACTGCATTACAGTGTCGGCCGCAAAGCCACGGGCCGCCAGATAATCAAAGACGGCCCGGGTGAAATCGCGCGATACCGAGGGAACAGACATTGGCGGATTACAGCACAGTTTGGCGCGAATTCACAATATGGCGTGAATTCACAAGCGTAGACTGGCCCGGTATTTTCAAGCGGCGCCCTTTTCAACCCGCCACCGACGACACGCCTGGAGGCCCCAATGAACCGCACACTTGATATCATCGATCCCGCCATCATGGGTGATGAGACCACCATGCACGCCCTGTTCGACCACCTGCGCGATAACGACCCTGTCGCCTACTTTGATCACCCCGACTACGAGCCTTTCTGGGTGCTGACACGACACGAGGACATCAAATACATCAGCCAGAACAATGAGCTGTTCATCAACAACCCGCGCACCGTGATCATGCCACAGGCCTTTGAGCAGATGCTGCTGGCACAGTTCGGCACCAAGAACGGGCTGGAAACACTGATCCACATGGACAACCCCAAACACCGCAAACTGCGCGGCGTCACCCGCGACTGGTTCAAGCCCGGCCCGATTGCCAAACTGACACCGATGGTGGAAGAGATAGCGCGGGAGTACGTAGACAAGATGGAGGCGATGGGCGGTGAGTGTGACTTCGTCAAGGACGTGGCCCTGTACTACCCGCTGCGGGTGATCATGAAAATCCTGGGCGTGGTACCGGAAGAGGAAGGCATGATGCTGAAGCTCACCCAGGAACTGTTCGGCAGCCAGGACCCGGACCAGGGTCGCGGCGACGATATGGGCGCCGGCATGGGCGTACTGCTGGACTTCTTCGCCTACTTCAAACAGGTGGTGGAGGATCGCAAGAAAAACCCCACCGATGACCTGGCCACAGTGCTGGCCAATGCCCTGGTAGACGGTGAACCCATGGAGGAACTGGACCAGATCAGCTATTTCATCATCACCGCCACCGCCGGCCACGACACCACCTCCCACACCACCAGTGGGGGCCTGAAAGCGCTGCTGCAGTTTCCAGAGCAATTCAGGAAATTACAGGACAACCCCAATCTGGCCGAAAGCGCCGCCCGTGAAATGATCCGCTGGGCCTCGCCGGTGCGACACATGATGCGCACCTGCACTGAGGACGTCGAGTTCCACGGCCAGACCATCAAAAAAGGCGAGAGCCTGGCAGTGTGGTATCCGTCCGCCAACCGAGACGAACGCGTCATCGAGAACCCCAATGTATTCGATATCGAGCGCGACAACCGCAACCAACTCGCGTTCGGTTTCGGTGGCCACATGTGCCTGGGCCAGCACCTGGCAGTGCTGGAAGTGGCGATATTCTTCAGGGAACTGATGTCGCGACTGGACTGGATAGAACTGGCCGGCGACCCTGAATGGGTGCAGGCCGTGTTCGTCGGCGGGCTGAAATCACTACCTGTGCGCTACCGCTTCAAGTAATCACAGTCCGGCGGGGCACTATGGGCGAGCGCTGGGCGGGAGCGGCGCTGTCAGTGCCAGCGCAGCAGTAGCTCGCGCCGCTCGGCCGATTCACGCGCCAGCGCTTCGGCCAACTCGCCGAAGCGCTGTTCCACCTTGTCGCGCCGAATCTTCAGCGTGGGCGTAAGCACCTCGTTCTCGATACTCCAGGGCTCCCGGCTCAGGATCACAGCGCCGATGCGGGCATGGTGTTCCACCTGTTCATTTATCTCGCTAATGGTGCCTAGAATCGAGGCCTCAACCTCCGGGTCTGGAAGGTTCTGCGCCTCTGCTGTCAGCACAGCCACCATCACCGTCTTGGAATACCCCCGCCCCAACAGGCACTGCTGCTCGGCGTGGGGGTTTTCAGCGAAGGCGCTCTCAATCGGGGGAGGCGCGACAAACTTACCCTGTATGGTCTTGAAGTAGTCCTTGACCCGCCCGGTGATATAGAGGAACCCGTCCTCATCCACACGCGCCTTGTCACCGGTATGCAGCCAGCCCTCCCGGATCAGCTCCGCCGTCTTGTCCTCCTGCTTGTAATACCCTGGCGTGCAGCCGGCGGCCTTGATCGCCAACTCCCCCTCCTCGGTGATCTTGTACTCGACCTCGCCGATGGGTTTGCCAATGGAACCGATACGGCGCTGCTCGCGACTGGAGAGAATCAGCCCCATCGCCTCGGTCTGCCCGAAACCCTCCATCAGTGTAAGGCCAAGATCCTGCCACCAGTGGATCAGGGCCGGTGGCGTCGGCGCAGCCGCGGTGAGGCAGTATTCCACTTCATTGAGGCCGAGCACAGCCAGCACCAGCTCACCGATGCCGGCTTTATCCTCAGCCAGTGCGGCGGCGAACGCGTCCTTGCCACCGAACTTCTCGATAACGGCCTGCTGCAACTGCTCCCAGATTCTCGGTGGACCGAAGAAAACGTGGGGCCGGGTGCGCGGCAGATCGCGTGCCAGCTTATCCAGTGCTTCGTTGAAGAAGATTTCCCCACCGAGGACGATGGAAGAGAACTCGACTATCTGTCGCTCCGCGATATGCGACAGCGGCAGGTAGGAAAAGTAGCGCGGGTTTTCCGGAAACCCGAATACATCAGTAAAGCGCCGTATGGGAATGAGGTTACTGTTGTGGGTCTGTATCACACCCTTGGGCATGCCGGTGGTGCCGGAAGTGAAGACCAGCGAGATCATATCGTCTGGCTGGCACCGGTAGGCAGGGCTCTGGCCGCTGTGCTGGCGTACCAGGTCGTCCCATGTCTGGTGCGGCTGCTCGACCTCGACCCCCGGCAGTGTCACCACCAGGATATCCGCCGGCAGCACCGGCACGATCTGCTCCCAGTTGCTGGTCTCGCCGACAATGATCACGCGCGCCTCGGTCAGCTCAAAAATGTACTCCGCAGTGCTCGCCGGCAGGGTGGTGAACATGCTCACAGTGACATTGCCCGAGGCGATGATCGCCAGGTCAGCCATCACCCAGTGAGAGCGGTTGCGGGATAACAGCACCATCTTCTCGCCGTGACCGAAATACTGCTCCAGCATCGAGGCAATCGCGGAAATCTGGGCATGTGCCTGCTGCCAGCTGTAGTCATGCGAGCCCTCTTCATGCAAGTCGCGCAACCAGATGCTGTCAGGGGTCTGTTCGGCCCATTGGGCAACCAGGTCTGGCAATGTGTCAGTGTTCATTTTTTTATCTCCTTATCATTGTGTCCACTGGAGTTGGCGGGCGACTGTTCAGGTGGTCAACCACAGGGTGATATTGGCGACAAGTATGCCCAGGTAGTTACCCAGTGCGTACCCGATGATGGCCACCGACAAGCCCGGCAGCAAAATCTCCCGGTTTTTCAATGCACCGGCGATCACCGGGATAAACGGCACCGACATGATAGCCGCCGATGAGGTGATCAGGAAGGTATCAGTGTCGATCCTGAACAGTTTGCAGAGCGCTGCCTGCAGCGCCAGGGAGCCGAACAGAATGAACAGGATATACCCGGCCAGGTTGTAGTCGAGGTTAGTGACCATATCGATGTCAATCATCGACCCCGTGGTAAAACAGAACACCAGCACAAAAAACATGCCCAGGCTGTAACTGTTGGTCAGCTTCCTGATGGCTGGAACAAGGGAGCAAAGCAGTCCCAGCGTAGTGATGGTCACCACCATCACCGTCGACATGATGTATGCCGGAAAGGCGCTGGCAAGCAGATAGGACACGCCGACCACAGCCACCGACAGCAGCAGCGCGCTCAGCGTCTCCGCTTTCTTACCGCCTGCCAGCAGTTGCACGTAGCTGTTGGCGCTTTCATCCATCATGTGCGCCATGTCATCAGTAGCACTGCTATCGCTGCTATCCGTCGCCTGATAGGGCCGCAGGAATAAGCCAAAAAGACGCTTGCCCAGCGTAATCACGAAAATCAGGTAGATGGCGGAGAACAGCAAATCGTAGGTCACCATGGTGACAAACACGGCATCGTCACCATTGATAGCCGACTTGATGGCGGCCATGTTCGGGCCGCCGCCGGTGTACGCCCCGACTGACATACCGGCAATCTGCCAGATGTCCTTCAGCAGCGGGTGGAACAGTACAGCACCGATGATACTGATCAGCACTATCGAAAACAGCGCCAGCGCCATACCCGCCAGCGCGCCTCTGGCGTGGGTGAGTGCGCTTTTTACATTCATTGAGAACACCAGCAGCGGCAGGGCAATGACAATAGCCACCTCGGCGATACTGCTTTGCACGCTGGCGATCTCCCCGCCTCCGGACTGGACCAGCGGCGCCAACCCCACCGAGCAGGCGATCCCCAGCCCGAAACACAGGGTGACCACCCCGATTTTGTCCAGCGCAGGCACACGCTGGCACAACCAGATGATGACGACTGGAGAAACAAGAAAAAAGAGTGCGGTTGCTGCCATATATAGTTAACTGCGGTTGTAGGTGCGAGCGCAGCTATACTATGGACCTGCGTGAGCCTCGGCAAAGCGCGAGTTTATCACGTCGCGCGGGAATGTCGCCAACAGTCAGGCCAGCAGACAGGCGGCTATACCCCTGCGCCCCGTCGAGTTGTATAGTAGTGACACGTCATTCGGTTGGCCAAAGTCGGTCGGCGCGCTTACACTTCCTGTGTCCATTGCGGCACTGCAGGCCGTGCCGGTTTTCAGTCGTATTACCAGTGTTCAGGAACCCCCGGTGGGAGATTCAATGTATATTCTCTTGGCTATTGCCACAGTGGCGATTGTGATCTGGCTGTTGCGCCCCAAAGACAAGAGCGCCGCGCCGTCGCTGTATTTTCGCCAGCTCGCAACTGAACTGGCTCGCGCCCGTGTCGCCAAGCCCGTATTGGTCATAGACAGGCAGCGCCTGATGCACAATATCGACGCCGTCTCGGATCACGCCCGGTCAATCGGTATGGATGTGAGGATTGCGATGAAGTCCCTGCCCTGCGACCCCTTACTGGACACGATTGCCGAGCGCCTTGGCAGCAACAAGATGATGCTGTTCAGCATCGATTACCTGAAAACAATATGCCTGCGCACAGAGTACGTCGATGTGCTGCTGGGCAAGCCGATGCCGGCGATAGCGGTGGCCGACTTCTACGCGGGCCGCGGCGGGCACGCCTACCACACAGGCACTGTCGCCGACATCCAGTGGCTGATCGACAACCTGCAGCGTCTGCGGGAGTACGCCGCTATTGCCGAGCAGCAGCAACTGCCGCTGAGAATCAACCTGGAGCTGGATATCGGCATTCGCCGCGGCGGGTTTGATGACCTGCCCGCACTGCGGGCCGCACTGGAGTTCATTAAGGAGCACCCGCTGCTGGAGTTCACCGGCTTTATGGGTTACGAAAAGCACGTCTACTATGTGGCGTTCACCGACAGCAGTCGCCAGCGCGCACTGCAGGACTGCCTGTCATTTTACCAGTCATGCAAAGACATTGCCGTTGCCGTATTCGGCGATGCCTTGCGCAACGGGGAGTTCACCTGGAATGCGGCCGGTAGCGTGACCTATCAAATGTACCGGAACAACACCATCGCCAATGAACTCACCATCGGCTCCTGTTTTGTAAAACCCGCGCACTTTGATACCAAAACCCTGTCGATGCACGAGCCCGCGTTATATATCGCGACGCCGGTGCTGAAAGCAACACCCGAGTTCCTGGTGCCCGGTCTGCCCTGGCTGGCCCGGCTGGTATCGATGTGGAGTGTCAATCGGCGTCGCTCGATCTTCATTTTCGGCGGTCTGTGGGATGCGGTACCCGTGGCACCTGCAGGCTTGGCCAAAAATAATTTTTACGGCAATTCAAGCAACCAGGAATGCTATGCAGGGGCGGACAATATTGCGCTGCAGCCGGGCGATTACGTGTTTTTCCGCCCCAATGAAAGCGAGGCGCTGATTACCCAGTTCAACGAAATTTTGGTGTATGACAAAGGCGACATTGTCGACACCTGGCAGCCACTGCCGCCGGCGCCCTAGCACAGCGCATCTCACTCTGTCTCACGCCAAACCGGCAGCAACTGCCGGATTAGCGTTAACGATTATAGGTTGCATATGATAATCGTTATCACTATTATTCGTGGCATTTCGGCACTGAATCCGGCCGCCGCAGGGCGCCGGCGACTACTCGAGTGGGGTTTACCATGCAAAAACGAATACTGGCCGCGGCACTCGCCAGCCTGTCCGCGGGCAGTGGCTTCGCCGACACCCACCAAATGGAAGAGGTGACTATCGTCGGCTCCGTCGAGGATGCGCGCACACTTGCCGGCTCCGGCTCGGTAATCGATCACGAACAGCTGCTGATCGATTCCACTGGCGACATTATCCAGCTGATGCAGACCCTGCCCGGTGTGTACACCCTGGAAGAGGACGGCTACGGCCTGCGCCCCAATATCGGTATTCGCGGAGCGACCTCTGAGCGCTCCTCGCGCATCACCCTGATGGAGGATGGCATACTGATCGCGCCCGCCCCGTACGCCAGCCCTTCGGCCTACTATTTCCCCACCACGCTGCGTATGAACTCCATCGAAGTCCTCAAGGGGGCACCGCTACTGCGCTATGGCCCGCAGACCACCGGCGGCGCGGTGAACCTGGTGTCGACCCCGATTCCAGAAGCCAATGCCGGCTTTCTCGATCTCGCCTACGGCCAGGACAACCAGATAGACATGCTGGGCAACTACGGCGTGCGCAGCGGTAATTTCGGCGCCCTGGTGGAAACCGCGCAGCGCCGCAGCGACGGCTTCAAGGATATCGACCGCTCCAGTGCGGACACCGGATACGATATTCACGACTACCTGGTGAAACTGGGCTGGGAAGGCGAGCGCCAGAGTGTGCTGCTCAAGGCCCAGTACTCCGAAGAGCACTCCGACGAGACCTACCTGGGGCTGACAGACCGCGATTTCGATCGCGACGCCAACCGGCGCTACGGCCTGTCACTGATCGACAAAATGGAAAACGAACACCAGGGCTACAGTGCCACCTACCGACTCGCCATCACCGACACCGTCACCATGACGGCGATCGGCTACTACAACGACTTCAAACGGGACTGGTTCAAACTCGGCGGCGGCTCGGCGCTGATTGACGCCGCCAATGCCGGCGATGCCGAAGCGGAAGGGATACTCGACGGCAGCGTGGATACCAGCGGACTCAAGTACAAGCACAATGACCGCAAATACCAGTCCTACGGACTGGATATCAATTTTGATATCGACCTCGGCGCCCACCAGCTGGCGTTTGGCGGCCGTCCCCACGAGGACGAGATGGATGTACGCCAGCCGGTGGAGGTGTACGACCAGGTCAACGGTGAACTGGTCTATGTGTCTACGATTGAACCTGTCGGCAGCGACAACCTGAAGCAGACCGCAAAGGCACTGAGTTTCTGGGCTGTGGACAGCTGGCAGGTGAACGACGCGCTGGCGGTCAACCTGTTACTGCGCTACGAGGACGTGCAGTCAGAACAGAAGGACTATGTGGACCCGGGTCGCGTTGAGCTCAAGAGCAAGCGAGAGAACGACCACGATGAGTGGCTGCCCGGCGCCTCGTTCACCTATGACGTGAATGAGCAGTGGCAGGTGCTCGCCGGCGTGCACAAGGGCTTCTCGCCACTGGGCGGCGGTGCGCGCGAAAATGAAAAGCCCGAGACCAGCACCAACTGGGAGGCCGGGGTGCGCTACCAGGGCAGCTGGTTCGTTGAGGCCATCGGGTTCTACAGCGACTTCGACAACAAGACGGAATACTGCACCAACGCCACACCCTGCAGCAATGGCGCCGTGTTCGGCTCGTTCAACACTGGTAAAGCCGAGATCGCCGGGCTGGAATTCCAGCTGGGCACGCAGTTCGAAGCCGGCCAGTTCGGCATCCCGCTCAGCTTCATGTATACCTACACCGATGCCACTGTCAGTGACGACAATACCTTCATCGGCGTCGAGGACGGCGATGAACTGGCGGCCGTTCCCAAAAATACCGCCAGCCTGCGGCTGGGCCTGGAAGCGCCGGGCGGCTGGAACAACTACGCTATCGCCCGCTACGTGGACAGCATGTGCGTCGATGTGGGATGTAATAACAGCGACAGCCAGTTCGACCAGACAGAGTCGTATTTCGTGCTCGAACTGATCAGCCGCTACCCGGTAACACGCGATATCACCGGCTACGTGAAGCTGGAGAATGTGTTCGACGAACAGCGCATCGTGTCCCGCCAGCCTGACGGTGCGCGTCCCAACAAGCCGTTCACGGCATCCGTTGGCATGCAGTGGCAGTTCTGACACGCGGGTGACGGCCGCTCTGGCACTGTGGTGTAATTGAACCCGTATCTGTCTGGCGAAGGTTTGTCGGCAGCCCTGGAGTAAGCAGAGGCAGTTTCGGCGCCGGTCGGGGCCAATGGTGCCTGTGCCTCCAACCCTGCCCAGCAGGTGCAAGAGGAACCCCTGTGCTCACATTCGCGATCAAACTGGGCGCCGCTGCGGTGCTAACCGTCCTGCTCTCGGCAGTGCTGCTGGCCGTCCGTATCAGTGACGGGCTGGACAGCATGAGCGTGCGCAATGGCGACTGGGTCACCAGCGTCGCCACCGGGTCGAAGGATGCGGGCGTCATCCTGAAGGCCACCGTGGCACTGGGAGGGTTGCTGGCCTCCACGCAGGAAAACTCCATGTACTACCGCCTCAGCACGGTTGACGGGGAGCCGCTGCGGCTGCAATGCCGCTACCGTATTGAAGGCGATGACTATGACGCCGACTGGTGGAGCATTACCGCCTATGGCTGGGACAACTACCTGATACCCAACCCGCAGAAGCGCTATTCGTTCAACAACGAGAACCTGGTGCGCAATGCCGACGGCAGCTGGGCCATCACTGTGGCGGCCTCCAAGCAAGCGGGCAACTGGCTACCGGTGGGACCTTCCGGCGCCGCGGACTGGCGCAAACCGGGCGATTACGATTTCGACCTGCTGCTGCGGCTGTACACGCCCGGCGACGCCTATCTGAGGGCACCGCAGTCTGCGGCGTTGCCTACCGTCACCCTGGAGGCCTGCCAGTGAAACTGCTGAAATGGTTCGCCGGCATCTCAGTGTGCGCCTGGGCGGGCCAGTACCTGCTGGCTCTTTTTATCCCCAACCTGATGATGGAGGTTCTCTACGCGGTCGGGACCAGGCAATTCGGCAGCAACCACCTGACCGTCAGCCCGCTGCCCGATGAGACCTTCCGCTCCGTGGTGCGACCGAGCCCTGACCTGCTGTACGCCAGCTGTATCTACAACCTTGAAAACGGGCCGATAGAGATTGAGGCGCCGATCCCCCCGCGCTACTGGTCAATGCAGTTTTACCAGATGAACACCGACAACTACGCCGGCATCACCAACCAGCGCGATGAGCGCAACCGGGTGGGCACGGTGGCGACAGTCACCCTCATCAGTGAGGACGACTCTCCGCAGAACTATACCGGCGAGGTGATACAGTCGCCAACAGAGCGGGGCATGATCCTGCTGCGCGCCTCTGCCATCGGCGACCGCAGCCAGCAACAGGCCGCGCTGGCAGCGAGTCGGTGCGGACCGGCCGGGTAAACACCGGGCCAGCGCACACTGGCGTGCGCCAGATACCGTTCAGGGCGCCGCTGAGCAGCAAGCCCTTACCGCCCCGGGAGGGGCTGACCGCCAGCAGCGTTCCTATCACCGCCAGGGCTGCCTACTCCAAGGCCTGGCCGGGTCGGAAGCCGAACACCCCCTCCAGCAATCCGGCGAAATAGACCGAACCATCGGGACCGACCGTGGTACCGATGGTCAGGGCGCCCGATCCGGGCGCGGCGACCATGTTGAGCGTCGCCCCACTCGGGCCATCGAGTACCGCCAGTTGCACCCCCCCGGGACCGTCGGAATCGGCCACCACCAGATACAGCGGCCCCTCATCACTGGTCTGCGCAGGCACCCCGCGATGATCGAGATCACGGCGCTCCCACAGCAGCTCGGCGTGATCACCGGCGTCGGTGAGGGCCAGCGGCCAGGAGCCGGCCCCGGCGGTGGGAATAATACGGCCACCGGAGGTCACTGAGGGACTACCGAAGGGTGAGAAGCCCAGAGGGTAGGTCCAGGCGGTGGCCCCGGTGCCCGCATCAATGGCCAGCAGGTTTCCGCTCTGGTCGTTCGTGTAGAGGCGTCCGCCGTCGAGGGAGATCGCCGGCGACGCGGCACTGCCACCGGCCAGGGAGTCGTTCACCCAGACCGGCGTGATGGACGGCTTCTGCCCCCCTGTATAGTCCATTGCAATAACACTGGCAGCGTCCTCACCGGGCGGGGCAAACGTGAAGTAGAAGCGCCCGGTGAGCGGGTCTATCGCCAGCGTATTGGCGCTGTAGCAGGTGCTGTCGGCTCCGCCGGTCAGACAGTCCAGAGGGCTGGCCTGTGCCGGGTCGTAGCTTTGCGCAGGTAACAGGTCGTACTCGGTGACAAGCTCACCGGTATCGCGCTCGACAACATAGATATGGCCGATGTGGGAGATGAAGATCAACCTGCCGTCCGGCGTGAACTGGGCCGACAGTGGATTGCCGTCGATGGGTGTCCGCCATCGCTCGCGCCCGTCGTTGGTGAACGACACCATGAACCGCTCGTCGGCGATGTACAGGTTGCCATCTCGGTCAACGGTGACCGATGACGACACCACCAGGCCGGACAGTATATCCGTGCACCACTGCTGTTCGCCGCTGCCCGGGTCAAGCGAGAAAACCCTGCATAGCGTGCCCGGCGTGCTGAACGAGGTGGCGAACACCGAGCCGTCTGCATCGGTGGTGAGTACGGCGCCAATCACACTGCCGCCGAGAACGTGGAACGCCGGCTCGAATACGACCACCGGTGCACTGACCGTGGCCGTGTCCGTATTGCGGGCATCGCGGTGAATGGCCGGCCACCCCGCGGGCGCATACCATTGATCAGAGGTTGTCGCGGCCACCCCCTGGTGACCGGAGTGATCGCTGCACGCACCGAGCGCAATCGCAATCGCAGCTAACAGCAGCGGAATGATTTTCACACCATAAATCCGTAACATTCAATCCTGTTGAGGCAAAATGGTACAGGACGCGATATTGCGCCGCCAGTTGTGCAGGGCCAGTATCCGCGAACACACTAGTGAAAGCCCGTGCGCAGTTCAGGCACGGTTTCCAGACAAGAGGCCGGTTGTGGGAAACGCGAAGCGGAAGAGGGTTCAAGCGGAGTCGATCATACGCAGGCCGACGAACCGAGGGAGATTGCCGGGGCGCATCGCTCGCACAGGCCTGGCCTGCCTGTTCTCGCTGGCACTGGCGGGCTCTGCGCTGGCCGCGGGTCCCGACGACATCGCTGCGCCCGGAACCACCCCCCGGCAGTTCACCTTCGCCTGGCCTTACCAACCCGACGACCGCATGGCACCCAGGGGTGGCATCACGACAGGTGACAGTATCACGCTGGCCACTGACGCATCGCCAGCGTGGCAGGCATTACAGGCCGCAGGACTGAGCGCCCGCGAGCGCGACCGTCGCGCCATCCTGGCCATGGCCGGTGCGTACCGTGCGAGCTTCGACTTTATCGAAACGGTCGGCTTCACCGAGGGATACCAGCCCGACCCGCCCTACCAGAGCTGGGGCACCGAGTATGTGTACGTCGTCAGCGACGAGCCCGATTTCATCAGCCTGCAACATATCATGGTGATCCGTTTCGCCAGCGCAGGGGAGGACGCCAGTGAACCTGTGGTCGTCAAGCACTGGCGCCAGGATTGGCGCTACGAGGGGCGCGAGCTGTTTGTGTTTGACGGCCACCAGCAATGGCGGCGCGTAACCCTGACCGAGGAGCAGGCCCGGGGGAAATGGGTGCAGTCCGTGTTCCAGGTGGACGATTCGCCGCGCTATGCCGCTGTCGGCAGCTGGCAGCACACCGCAAATTTTTCCAGCTGGACCAGCGATGAGACCTGGCGACCGCTGCCGCGACGCGAGTTCAGTGTCCGCGATGACTACGACGTATTGATCGGCAGCAACCGCCACACGATTACACCGACGGGCTGGGTCCAGGAAGAGCACAACCTGAAAGCGGCACTGGATGACGACGGCGCGGTGGCGCGGATACTGGCGCGCGAGAACGGCCTGGCCCGGTACGAGCGTATCGAGGGCTTCGACTGGTCACCCGGCGATGAGTACTGGCAGCGCACCGCCCCCTACTGGGCCGAAGTGCGCTCGGCCTGGCAGGACTACTATGCATCGAACCCACACCTTGAGGTCAGCAAGACCGCCGATGAGGTACCGATGTTTGTGGCGATGTTTGATCTTGCCGAATCGCTAACCACGGGCGAGTTCGATGCCACCGCCGCACGCCGCGAGATCGAGCGAACCCTGGACGCCTACGTTGCCCCCGGGTCGGGAGCGCGGTGACGCCCCACACCGCAACCGCCTACTGCGCCCGCAAGCGCTCCAGGAAACGGCTGAGGCGCTCTATCGCGTCGATCAACTGGTTCCGATCCGGCAGAAACACAATCCTGAAGTGCTGCTTGTCGATCCAGTTGAACGCCGAGCCCTGCACCAGCAGCAGATGCTCCTCCTTCAGCAACTGCAGCACCAGGTCCTGGTCGTCCGCTATCGGGTACATTTGCGGGTCAAGCTTCACGAACAGGTACATCGCCGCCCTTGGCAGGACGCAGCTCACGCCGGGAATTGCAGTAATCAGTTCATGCGCGAGGTCACGCTGCTCCTTGAGCCTGCCACCGGGAAGAATCAGGTCATTGATGCTCTGGTAACCGCCCAGCGCAGTCTGCACCGCCAGCATGGCCGGCACATTGGCACACAGGCGCATGGAGGCGAGCATTTCAAGCCCCTCAATATAGCTTCTGGCGCGTTCCTTGGCACCGCTGAGCATCATCCAGCCGGAGCGGAAACCCGACATCCGGTAGGTCTTGGACAGGCCATTGAAGGTGACGCACAGCACGTCTGCGGCGAGCCTGGCCAGTGGCACATGCCGGGCATCGTCGTACAGAATACGGTCGTAGATCTCATCGGCAAAGATCACCAGCTTATGCTGGCGGGCGATCTCGACGATCTCCGCCAGCGTGTCTTCGCTGTACACCGCACCGGTGGGATTGTTGGGGTTGATCACCACAATGCCGCGGGTATTCGGAGTGATTTTGCTGCGGATATCGTCGAGGTCCGGCTGCCAGTCGTTGTCCTCATCGCAGCGGTAGTGCACCGGCCGGCCCCCGCTCAGCGAAACGGCGGCGGTCCACAGGGGGTAATCCGGCGACGGTATCAACATGTCATCGCCGATGTTCAGCAGCGCCTGCATCGCCATCACGATCAGCTCACTGACACCATTGCCAAGGATGATGTCCTCGACATCAACCCCCATGACGCCCTCAACCTGATAGCGCTGCATGATCGCCTTGCGAGCGGCGAACAGGCCCTTCGAATGACAGTAACCCTGGCCCTCCCGGATATTGGAGATGACGTCGCGAATAATCTCATCCGGCGCATCAAACCCGAATGCGCCGGGATTGCCAATATTCAGTTTGATGATTCTGTGCCCTTCATCCTCCAGCCGGTTGGCGTAATCGAGCACTGGGCCGCGAATATCGTAGAGCACGCCATGCAATTTCTGGGATTTGAGGATGTCGCTCATGAGGCTGCCTCCAGGCAGGACTAGTCAAGGGCGCCATTGTATCCAAACAGGCTGCGCGCGCCATGATAATCATCAGCGCTGCAGCGGTTTTAGGGCCGGCCTGGCGGCCCGACGCCATGAGGTATATCAGCTGCCTGCGCGCATCGGGGCCCGGCCAACTTACCGGCACTGAAATAGACACAGTCCCGGACGAATATGCTACCTTTTAACCTTACCCGGTAACCAGGCGAGTGGAGGTCTGATCATGGCACAAACGGCACAAGTTACTGCGTTTCCCGTCGAACCCCGGAATGAGGCGCAGCGTATCCTGCAGTTGCAGCGCCAGGCCTATCTGGAGAACCCCTACCCATCCTATGAAGAGCGCCGCGACAACCTGCTGAAACTGGAACAGATTCTGGTAGACAACCAGGAGGCCATCGCAGAGGCCATCAGCAAGGACTTCGGCAACCGCTCCATTGAGGAGAGCAAGATGCTGGAGCTGTTTCTGTCCATCGACGGTTTCCGCTACTGCCGCAAGCGCCTGAAGAAGTGGATGAAACCGCAGCGGCGTGGTGTATCCATCTGGTTCGCTGGCGCCAGCAACAGGGTACTGGCACAGCCCAAAGGGGTGGTCGGCGTGGTCGCCCCCTGGAACTACCCACTGTTCCTGGTGATGGGGCCATTGGCCAGCGCCTTGGCAGCGGGCAATCGCTGCATGGTCAAAATGGCGGCAAACTCGGCCAACCTGTGCGCGCTGATGCACAAACTGATCCAGGAAAAATTTGACGAAAGCACGCTGGCACTGCTGCCCGGGGTACGCGGTTCGGAGTTCACCACCCTGCCCTTTGATCATGTTATTTTCACCGGGTCGGCAGAGACCGGTCGCACGGTGATGAAAGCGGCGGCAGAGAACCTCACGCCGGTCACGCTGGAACTGGGCGGCAAATCCCCGACGATTATCGCCGATGACTTCGACGTGGAGCTGGCCGCCAGCCGCATTCTGTTCACCAAGTTCATGAATGCCGGCCAGACCTGTGTAGCCCCCGATTACCTGTATATCCCCGCCGCAAAAAAAGACGCTTTCGTCACTGCGGCCAAGTCCATCATGGCCAGGCGCTACCCGCAGCTGGACAACGGGCAGTTCACCACGGTGATCGATGACAGCTCCTATACGCGACTGGTGGACACCCTGGAAGACGCCCGGCAGAAAGGCGCCACACTGGTCAACCTGGCGCCCGACTTCCAGCCCAATGCCACAACCCGGCTGTTCCCGCCCCATCTGGTACTGGATGCCCCGGATGACGCGACTATCATGCAGGAAGAGATTTTCGGCCCTCTGTTCCCGGTACGCACCTATACCGATATCAACGAGGTGCTGGACTACATCAACCGACGGGACCGACCGCTGGGACTGTACCTGTTCAGTAACGACAAGCGCCTGGCAGACCGGGTCGTCAAGCACACGATTTCCGGCGGGGTCAGCATCAACGACTGCTCCTTCCATGTGGCGCAGCACGACATCCCCTTCGGCGGCGTCGGTGCCTCCGGTATGGGCCATTACCACGGGCATGAGGGCTTTATCGAATTCAGCAAGATGCGGCCGATCTTCTCCCAGTTCCGTTACTCGGCACTACCGCTGATGTACCCCCCCTACGGGAAGGTATTCCGCCTGCTGTACAACCTGATGATCAAACTGAAACTCTAGCGACGACGCCCGCAGCCCGCCTCCCCGGCAACGGGGTTGCCGCCTGCGCCGGCGTCG
Source organism: Halioglobus sp. (assembly GCA_020443425.1). GTDB lineage: Bacteria > Pseudomonadota > Gammaproteobacteria > Pseudomonadales > Halieaceae > Marimicrobium. The sequence goes on along the minus strand of JAGRIE010000008.1, from coordinate 5,309 downwards.
TGGAGCCCAGCGCTACCGGCTGAACGTTCCCACATCCATGTCCAGCGGCATGAAATGACCGGCCGGGGTACCCTCGTACGGTGGCAGCAGATCCCACACCACATCCAGCGATTCATCGGCCGACATCCATTGATCCATGTCGATGCGGCCGGTGGTCTGGAACCCGAGGAACTGGAACGGGATGCCATCGGCGGCCAATGCACTGGGGCTGTCCATAAAATGGAGGTGCAGGTGCGGCGCACTGGTATTCCCGGAATTCCCCAACTCTGCGATCACTTCACCCATCTGCACAGTGTCGCCCTCTTTCACCCTGATAGAACCGCGGCGCAAATGCGCGTAGAAAACGTACACACCTCCGCCAATATCCAGAATGACATGATTCCCATCAACCGTGTCAATCGTAATGGTCAGGGGGTCGGGCAACGTGCCCGGAGGCTGGTCATCCAACTCATCGAGGACCTGGACGACGGTACCGTTGGCAACCGCCATCACCGGCTCACCATAGTTGTGCCAACTGGTGACCTCCGATGGATCGCCGTCGAACAACTTTCCGTTGTCACCGATCTTCATCCAGTCGATGGCAAAGCGCTGCGCCACCCGAAGTCGCCCACTGATGGTTTGCAGTGAACTGCGGTGTACATGGAACGGCGCACAACAACCGTTTATCGCAACCCAGCCATTTCCTTCCACAGGCGATCCTGCCAGTGGCAGTGCGGCAGCATCCAGTGCCAGTGGCACCATCAGGTATGCAACCGGACTCGGACTTGTTGACCCGGGGTTGGTAGCGGCAGCGCCTGAAAAATGATGCACCACTGCCTCGGGAATCTCGCTTTCCGTCGCGAAAGTGAGTTCGACGAAGATCACCATGGATTCATTGGGCTCCAGAATGGTATCGCCGTCGAATGCAGAGGGTATTCCAGGTTCCAGGCGGCGGCGCCCACTCAGAGCCACGCCCGACTCGACGATTTCAGTCGCGGTTATCGTGCGCAGCACGCGTTGGTGATCCTGGTAATCGAGGACCTGGATTTCATGGATACTCGCCGGAACAGGCCGCGCATTGGTGAGCATCAGCTCATAGACCAGGTGCCACTGGTTGTCGCCGCCCAGTACGGGGGGGACCCGGTCGCCGACGACCTGGCCAATGACGGAGGTATATTCTACTGGAACGGTGAGTGCCGAATCCGGACTGCGGCCGCTGTCCCCGTCGCCCTCTGGTTCCAGCGTTTGCGAGTGCCCACCACTGCAACCGCTGCCCAGGACTCCCAGGGCAAGTACCAGCGCTATCAGCTTACTATTTGATGAAATAATTTCAGGCCTCCTTTATGCTCGGTCTGCGCTAAAAATTGCCGCGCCTGTTGCATGCCAAATTGGCAGGTATTATGCCGCAGCATATAAAGTCTGTGATGAGGCGTAAAGCTGCAAGCGTGATGTGCATCCCAGACTGCAGTATCGGGATGGATGTTCAGTCAAGCCGGCCGCCAGCCACCCCATCAAACCCGCTGTGGAACTGGCCTTGCCGTATTAGGCGCTGATCAGAAACAGAGCGTTCACCGGCGATCTGTATATCAGCGTACGCACTATAACGTAACATCCGGGTTTTGCCGCACCGAAATCGGCCATGCCCGTTGCTGGAGTATCGGATGACAGACATTCACTATTTGGAACGTCCGGATAACCGCGATCTGCGGCAGATACCCGGCGATTACGGACTGCCTATCATTGGGAACGCGCTCAGCCTGGGGGCGAACCCGCTGAAATTCTGCGATGAGCGTTTCCACCGCTATGGCGCGGTGTCCCGATTCGCCATGGGCCCCTCTCACATGGTGCTGGCACTGGGCCCGGACAATGCGCGCGACCTGCATCTCGATGTCGAGAAAAACTTCTCCTCCGCCAAGGGTCTCGGCCACTTTGAGTCCCTGATTGGCGGCAGCCTGATCATGAAAGACTTTGAAGCCCACCGTTTCCAGCGCAGGCTGATGCAGACAGCGTTCAAGAAATCCAGCATGGACGGCTACGTGGAGCATATCAACGCCATTTGTATCGACACACTGCGCCCGCTGCTGGGGTCCGGGGAGTTTGAACTGGCCGGGGTTGCGAGGTCGACGCTGATGGAGATTGCCGCGCAAACCTTCACCGGCGTCACCGGCCAGGGCAGCGAGAGCGCTAAACTGAAACGCGCGTTTGAAGATTTCATCGACGGGTTCACGTTTATCTTTGAAATAAACCTACCCGGTTTCAAATATCACCGCAGCCTGCAGGCCAAGAAATACATTGCTGGATTTATTCGCGAGCTCATCGCTGAGAAACGCCAGAACAACGACGGCGACATCCTCGCTCACTTCTGCCGCGAACTGGATGAGAACGGCAGCTACTTTTCAGATTACGACATTGTGGAGAATTTTGTGGTGCTGCTGTTTGCCGCGCAGGACACCACCACCGCATCGCTGGTGAATGCCTGCTATGAGCTCGGTCGCCACCCCGAGTGGCAGCAGCGGTTGCGCGAGGAAGCCCTTGCGCTGGGCAAAGACGCTATCGGCCAGGATGATTTTGACGCCCTGCCCTCCTTCAGCCTATTGTTCAACGAGACCCAGCGACTGCACTCTTCGGTGCCGCTGTTTCCCCGCCGCAGTATCAACGCCTGTGAACTGTCGGGGGTGGAGATTCCGGCAGATACCCTGCTGATGAATGCAATCACGTACAACCATGTGATGCCCGGCTGGTGGACGGAACCCCACAAGTTTGACCCCGAACGCTTTGAGCGCGGAGAACACAAACAGCACCCCTTCCTGTTCCACCCGTTCGGTGGCGGCGCCCATAAATGCATCGGCATGCATTTCGCACAGATGGTGTTCCGCATCTTTCTGTTCCACATTCTCACCAGCCACGAAATACAGCTGCGCCCCGGCTACGACCCGGCTATGCAGTATCTGCCGATGCCCAAGCCAAAGGACAACCTGCCCATACGACTGGTGCCTGTCGCCTGACGTCGGTGCCGACGGTATATCAGCGGTTTCCCTGACCATAAGCTAACCATCAGACTGGAGGATTCGATGTCAAGGACCCTAATCACAGGTGCCACCGGATTCATTGGCAACCATGTGACCCAAATGGCACGGGGCCCGCAAGTACATCCTGTCCAAATACATCGCGCAATGCAGCCTATCTCAACGGGCCATGGCGCTTACCGCTGTCCACGGGTGACTATTGGCAGCACACATATTATGCTTCCCCGGACATGCTCGTATTAGCAGACAGTTACAACCACTACAGGTCATCCCATGAAAGCAAGCGGCGCAATCTTTGAGGAACCCCCTGTCCACAGCGACAAGGGCGACAGGTATACCAATGACATCTGCTCGAAGAACTCAGAGAGCAGCTACACCATAGACGGTAAAGACATCGCGTTTCCAGTGGTCGTATCCGATGCCGCGATGCTGATGAACGGCTACCTGGTGAACGCAAAAGCAGCGCAGTCAATGCTTGAGGGTACCGGTTTCCGCGTGGTCGAGCTCTTTCCCGGTAAAGCGATCCTGCAACTACTGGCGGTGGACTATAAGGAGAACGATCTCGGAGATTACAATGAGGGAGCGATTATCTTTCCCGCATTGGCACCCGGTGAAAAGAAGCCGTTTCCGTTTTTCGGTGCACTGCAACGCATGGGCAACGGCACCCTGGGCAACTTTGTTTACAGGATGCCGGTAGACCAGGAGTTCACCACCCACGCGGGACGCTTCATCTGGGGCTTTCCAAAATGGGTCAGCCGCATGGATATCGAGTTCGGCCCCGGCAGTGCACGCGGGACTTTTATCGACGAGGGAGAACTGGTCTACTCCATCAGTGCCAAGACAGGCGGCAATTCCACTCCCAAGGAACAGCGCGCTGCCTCACTGGCAGTGCGCGATGGCAGGGCCTGGAAGACCTATGGCACCAATAACAGCTCCGGGCTCACATTTTCACTGGGCGGTGAGGCGCCACAGATTGGCGACAGCCACCCACTGGCGAAGGAGTTGCGCGCCCTCGGCCTGCCGAAAAAACCGATGTTCACCGTTTCTGTCAAAAGCACAAGGATGACATTTGGCAAACCGGAAAGCGTCGATATTGGCACCCCCTTCTCGAGCTAGGGCTTTCCGCTCGCAGGCGGTTACGCGCAGGGAGCTTGCCGTGCGCCCTCTCCGATAACAGGGCTCCAGAACAAGGTGAACCGTCCATGAGCCGCGATATCCCACCCATAAAACTGGGCAGTCTTCTTCTCACGTTGCTGGAGCCAAAAGCCGGCTACGAAAAGCAGTTTCACCGCTGGTACGAACGCGATCACTTTTACGCCGGCTGCATGATTGGGGAAAACTTCTTCTCCGGGCGACGCTGGGTTGCGACACGCACGCTCAAGGAGCTTCGCTTCCCGCCAGAGACGCCGATAGTAGACGATGTGAGCAAGGGTTCGTTCCTGGCAAGCTACTGGATACTGGATCAACGCGACGACGAGGCAGTGCAGTGGTCGATTGCACAGGTGCATCAACTGCATTCCCAACAGCGCATGGCCCCGCCGCGGGACAATATCAGTAGCGGCTTCTACCGCTATGAATTTGGCGCGTTTCGCGATCGGGATGGAGTGCCTGCTGAACTGGCCCTGGAACACCCGTACAAAGGGCTGGGAATCACTTTTATCGACTTTCATGAACGGTACACAAACGACGACATCGCCAGCGGCGTGGCAGGGAGATTGGCATCGGCGCTGGAGACGAGTTTGACAGATTCCTGTTGCGGTATGTCCCTCTGCTTCGCCCCGCAGCCACTGCCTGACGAGGTGCCCGCCTATGTGCCGCGCGTAGCGAAAAACAGGCTTGAACGCCGTCGTTTGCTGCTGCATTTCCTTGAAGCGGACCCAACGCAGTGCTGGCCGTCATTCATGGCATCGCTGTCAGCGCTTCTGGAAACATACGGGGTCGCCGACATCACTTACGCCGCCCCCTTTATCCCGACAATACCCGGCACAGATACCTACCTCGATCAGCTATCGTGACTTGGAAGAGTTGATGCAGGAGCGCGGCTATGAAGTTGATCACAGCACCATTCAGCGCTGGGTAAGTCATTACGCACCACGTATCGAGCAAGCGTTCCGTAACACCAAAAACCGCACGGGTCTTCGGTGGCGTATGGATGAGACGTATCTGAGGGTAAAGGGCAGGTGGAAATATCTCTATCGCGCTGTCGACAAGCAAGGCAACACCGTCGATCTCCTACTGACAGCCAAGCGTGACAAGAAGGCTGCCAGGCGCATTTTGAACAAGGCAATTGGCTCCACCGGCAAA
>JAGRIE010000089.1 GCA_020443425.1 Halioglobus sp. | reverse complement strand
CCCACGATTCGAACAATTGCTGGGCGACGGCAGCCAATGGGGCCTGGACATCCGTTATGCGATTCAGCCCACGCCCGGTGGCCTGGCCCAGGCTTTTCTGATCGGACAGCAGTTCCTGGGTAGAGACCCCTGCGCACTGGTCCTGGGCGACAACGTATTCCATGGCTCGGACCTGACGGCAAAGCTGGCACGCGCGAATGCACGCACTGCGGGTGCCTCGGTTTTCGCCTATCGGGTCAAGGACCCGGAACGTTTTGGCGTGGTCGAGCTCGACGCCGACAACAAGGCCTTGAGCATCGAGGAAAAACCTGCAAGACCCAGATCACGACTGGCCGTCACCGGCCTGTATTTCTACGACAACCAGGTCGTCGATATTGCGCGATCCATCAAGCCATCCGCAAGGGGCGAACTGGAGATCACCGATGTGAACCGGGTCTATCTCGAACAGCACTCGCTTTCGGTGGAAGTGTTCGGCCGCGGCGTCGCCTGGCTCGATACCGGCACCCATGAGGCCTTGCTGCAGGCGTCCAACTTCGTCGAAACGCTGGAAAAACGGCAAGGCCTCAAGATATCCTGTCCAGAGGAGATCGCGTTTCGACTGGGTTACATCGATGCGGCGCAGCTAGAAAAGCTGGCAGGCGCCTTGGGCAAGAGCGAATACGGGCAATATCTTTCTG
>JAGRIE010000088.1 GCA_020443425.1 Halioglobus sp. | reverse complement strand
GATTACACTTGAGCGTGCCAGGGCTGAATATGTAACTGATAGCTATGGACGATTCAAAATAAGAAGTTTCAATACTAAAGACTTGGATCGCCCTTCGCCAGGCCAGCGGGAACTAAAGACCTATAAGTTCATTGGTTATGTGCTACCGGGATGACAAAGGTCAGTATTAGGGTCAGAACAATATGATGATGTCAGCGGATTATAATCGTAGTATTTCAGACTTGATCTGGCATGCAGTGTCGAATTTGAAGTCTCCTTTTGATAACGTAAATTAGATTTCGCACATTTTATGAAGGGGGTGGCCCCGGTTTGTTAAAACTGTAATCGCCAAACCACAGTAACGAACCAAAAAGGACCACCCGTATGAACGATAGCGCAAAGCCATTGAGCAAGGTTATACGAATCGATGAGAACGAGATCCGCAGCCATCTGGATGAGATGGTTAGGGGAACCGTGGTGGAAACCCTGAACGCCATGCTGGACGCCGAGGCTGACGAGATGTGCAACGCCCAGCGCTATGAACACTCGCCGGATCGCGTTGACACGCGCGCTGGCAGTTACAAGCGCAAGCTGCATACTAAGGCTGGCGAGGTCGAAGTGAAGGTGCCCAAACTGCGCAAGCAGACCTCCGAAACCGCCATCATCGAGCGTTACCGGCGCCGGGACATGTCGATCGA
>JAGRIE010000087.1 GCA_020443425.1 Halioglobus sp. | reverse complement strand
CAACAGGGCGACAAGAGAATCAACGAGGTTCGCATTCACCCAACACAAAAACCTGTAGCTCTGTACCGATGGCTTCTGGAAAACTACGCCACCCCTGGCCAGCGCATTTTGGACACTCATTTGGGGTCTGGTAGTAGTGCGATAGCGGCCCACTACTTTGGCTGCGATTTCGTGGGAACGGAAATTGATGAAGATTACTTTTCTGCAGCCAAGAAGCGTTTTGAAAATGAAACACGTCAAATTGACCTGCTGCAATCGTGTCTGCCCCATTCGTAGCCCAAAAAACACAGGACCCATCGTAATGCATTGTTTTAATTGGGGAAATTTGGTCGGGACGGCAGGATTTGAACCTGATCGGCGGGTATCACAGGGTATCCGCTTTCTGGATTTTTCCGGTATTTCAACGATCTTGCCGCTGGCGCCCATTCCAGGGTGCCCCAGGGTGCGGGAGGTTGCCCCACATTTTGCCCCGCCAGGGCAAGACACCGGGGAGGCCGGTAAAAATCCAAGCGGCTTTGGCGCGAATCCAAGAATATTGGATTATTTAGACTCATAGCAAAAACCAAGGAGAAAAGCAGTATGAACATAGACAAACTGACCATAGGGCAAGCAAAAGAACTCGCGGCTCTTTTTACCCACACAGCGGCAAAAAAGGAGCTGATCGGCGACTACGTCATT
>JAGRIE010000086.1 GCA_020443425.1 Halioglobus sp. | reverse complement strand
CGCACGCCAGATCATTGATGAGACCATCGCGGGGTTTCACGAGGTTGTGCGCGACCTTGCGCAGCGTTATCCCGCATGACAGTTGATTTCATGACGATACACTCTGCCAGTACCGGCCCGGAACCACGAACAGCGGGAGGCACCGCCATCCTGCAACTGCCGCAGATTACCGATGCCAGCGTCGGTGGCAAGGCCTATGGGCTGGCCCGCCTGCTGCGGATGAACCTCGCGGTACCACCCGCGTTTGTCATCTGCGACGCCAGGGTAGACCTGTTTCCGGACGCACTGGGGCAGAGTTATCGCGAGTTGGGAGGCGAGATGGTGGCGGTGCGCTCCTCCGCGCTGGGCGAGGACGGCAAGGAGGCCTCTTTTGCCGGCCAGTTCGACACGGTGCTGAACGTTTGCGGCGAGGATGAACTGCGCCGGGCGATTAACCGGTGTGTGGCGTCTGCCACCAATGAGCGGGCGCGCCGTTATCAGCAGGAACAGCAGGGGCAACAAGCGCTGCTGCCGCCGCAGGAGTCGGGCCGACAGCGCGCGTCATCCGCTGATGAGCCGGTCACCATGAACGTGGTGGTGCAGCGTATGGTGGCCGCCAGGGTGGCCGGCGTGGTGTTCACGGCGGACCCTGCCAGCGCCCGTCGCGACCTGCTGGTTATCGATGCCGTAGCGGGCCTGGGCGAAGCGCTG
>JAGRIE010000085.1 GCA_020443425.1 Halioglobus sp. | reverse complement strand
CATGGGGCACGACCGCTTTGCGGTGGCGGGAGACTACCTGGTGCGCCGCTTCCCTGTTTATCGCCCCGGAGACAGCAACGCGGCTCCCACTGGCGGCACCCGTGAGTTGCGGTACCGCCTGGTGCCTGGCGAGGCCGGGTGGGTACTGCTGCTGTTGCCCTAGCACAGGGCGCTCACCTGCCGGCACCGTGCCGCGACAGGACAAACACCTTCGGCGGCTCTCAGCCCCGTAGCCGCCCCGTACCTGCCGCTTACAGGTTGCCCTGCGTCCAGCGCACGATGTCCGCCGCGCTCATTGCCCCCGGTTGGCGGGCAACCTCGCGGCCACCGCGAAACAGGATCAGGGTGGGAATACTGCGAATCTGGTAGCGGCCGGCCACCCCGGGCGCCGCCTCGGTATCGACCTTGGCCAGACGCACCTGCGGCTCCAGCGTCGCGGCGGCCTGCCTGAACGCCGGCGCCATCATCTTGCAGGGCCCGCACCCCTCGGCCCAGAAATCCACCAGCACCGGAATATCGTTGCGGGTGACATGTCTATCAAAAGTGCTGTCAGTGAGCGCCACCGGCTCGGCCGTGAACAGCGGTTCGTGACAGCTGCCGCAGCGCGGAACCGCCGCCAGCTTGTCGGCGGGCACGCGATTCACGGCACCGCACCGTGGGCATACCAGATGGCGCGACTGAACCATATTGAA
>JAGRIE010000084.1 GCA_020443425.1 Halioglobus sp. | reverse complement strand
CGTCGTGGTCTTGCAGCAGGTCGTCCCGTCCGACATCGACGCCATGTCCTGTGACGTCGGAACCGGTGCGGCACCAAATACGAACGCATGCCTGCACCGGTCTCGGTTCGCAAGATCGCGACTGGTCGCGGAGGAGAAGCAATGACGGAGCAACTGCTTTTTGGTGAACGGCGTTTCGACGTTGCTCGGGGCCGGATTCTCTCCCTCCAGGAAGCGAGGGCTCTTGCCGAGCGGACCGACCTCCCGGCGCTTTGCGAGGCAGCATCGTCAGTTCGGGACGCGGGATTCGGCAGTAACGTGACGGTATCTCGCAAGGTGTTCATCCCACTGACCAAACTGTGCCGCGACGTCTGCCACTACTGCACCTTCGCCCATCCGCCGCGAAAGGGCGAGCGAGCGTTTCTGACCCCGGATGAGGTGCTCGAAATTGCGCGCTCCGGGGTCCGCGCTGGATGTGACGAGGCGCTCTTCACACTCGGCGACAAGCCTGAGCTGCGATACCGCGTGGCGCGGGACGAGCTTGCCACGATGGGTTATTCGACGACGGTCGAATACCTGACGGATGTCGCGCGCCTGGTCCTGGAGGAAACCGGCCTGCTACCGCACATCAATGCCGGGATCATGGCCGAGGCGGAAATCCGTGCCTTGCGGCAGGTCTCTGCCTCGCAAGGGATCATGCTCGAGACGGTTTC
>JAGRIE010000083.1 GCA_020443425.1 Halioglobus sp. | reverse complement strand
TACTGAATATAATAGTAATGGTAAAGACCATCGCTACTCCTTTATTAACGTGACCGACTTTAATCAGATCGTTTATCGATTGATAATCACTCCCCTTTTTTGCTCCTTTGTCCTACCCTTATTGATTGATAGGAATATCCGATTATGGCTGAAAAAAACAATTTAAGCATCGAAGACTTGCTGCGCTTTACGGTTAAGCATAAAGCATCAGATTTACATATTTCAGCCGGTATGCCAGCAATGATACGTGTTGATGGTGAAATGACCCGTATTAATATGCCAGAGATGACTCATCAGGTTGTGCACCAGCTTATCTATGACATCATGAACGATAAGCAGCGCGCTGACTTTGAAGAATTTTATGAGACGGATTTCTCTTTTGAGATTCCCAATCTAGCACGTTTTCGGGTAAACGCATTCAATCAAAACCGTGGGGCAGGCGCTGTCTTTCGTACCATTCCGTCCAAAGTCTTAACAATGGAAGACCTCGGTATGGGTGATGTGTTTAAACGTGTATCAGACTTTAAGCGTGGCGTAGTATTGGTCACGGGTCCGACAGGTTCTGGTAAGTCCACAACGCTGGCTGCCATGATTGACTATATCAATGAAACCCGTAAAGAGCATATTTTAACCATTGAAGACCCGATTGAATTTGTCCACGAGTCTAAAAAGAGCTTGATTAACCAGCGTGAAGTCCACCGTGATACCTTAG
>JAGRIE010000082.1 GCA_020443425.1 Halioglobus sp. | reverse complement strand
GCGAGTGGTGAAGCCGCAGCCAGACTTCGCCTACAGCCTTCTTGATGATAGAATACGGGTAGTCGGTAATTTTCCTCTATCTGTAATAGGATGCATTTATATGGCGGGCAGTGGCACAACAACCCCGGTGACGCATTCTGCGAACTGTGGGAATCAATCAACGGCGCTGGATCATGGGACGCAAACCCTTTGGTGTGGGTAGTTGAGTTTAAGCGTATTGAGCAGGAGGCAGAGAAACACGATGGAAAAATATAAAGACATGCACGGGCGGCCGATTAGCGTTGGTGATGTGCTCATGTATAACGAGGGGGCTGGATACGGGCAAAGCATTGATGAGGTTGTGGAGCACGATGGCGAGCTGGCATGCGTGGCGCGCGTAGGAGAGCCAAGGTGGACTATTTTGGAAAATCAGGAGCCTATATCACTCAAGTTTTACAAATTGTATCCCTCCAGCAGCGACAACACAGCAGTGCATGCAGTGGTTGTAGATATGCCGCATGACGAGGCGTTTACTGTTGAGTTTGCTGAGTCGCAGTTTGGTGCATGACAGAAAATTCGGATTAGCAGATAGGAGTTATGCCCATGCCCGCTAAAAACCCGATACAGCCCATCGTCACTGATGAGCACGGAATTATCCGTTACAAGGAAAACACTGTAGTGGCTTTGATGGTGGCGTTATTGAAAGAGCGCGGCGTTGACCTTAATGTCCTGCACGCCAGAGGCTGCGACTTACCAACTGACGAC
>JAGRIE010000081.1 GCA_020443425.1 Halioglobus sp. | reverse complement strand
CGGCGATCCCGAGCGCGGGCGCCTGGTGTTCGCCAGCTGCCGCAGCTGTCACTACACCGATCCCCGCCTGGGTCATGGCAACGGTCCCAACCTGCACCGCATCTTCGGCAAGATCGCCGGCAAGCAGCCGGGTTTTGACTACTACTCGGTGCAGCTGCAGGCGGCTGAATTCGTGTGGACGCCGCAGCTGCTGTATGCCTGGCTGGAAAATCCCATGCAGGCCACGCCGGGTACCACCATGATGAGCAACGGTGTGCCGGACCCCGGGCAGCGCGCGGACCTGGTGGCCTACCTGCAGCAGGTATCGATGCTCGAGTTCGCGCCCTAGCGCTTCACGATCACCGAACTGCCGTGCCCGAACAACCCCTGGTTGGCAGTGATACCCACCTTGGCGTTCTTCACCTGCCGGTCACCCGCCTCGCCGCGCAACTGCCAGGTGAGCTCGCAGACCTGGGCGATGGCCTGGGCCGGTACCGCCTCGCCGAAGCAGGCCAGGCCGCCGGAGACGTTTACCGGGATCCTGCCGCCCAGCGCCGTGTCGCCCTGGCGCAGCAGGGCGGCGGCATCGCCGCGGGGCGCCAGGCGCAGGTCCTCGATCCAGTCCAGTTCCAGGGCGGTGGACAGGTCGTAGACCTCCGCCAGGCTCACGTCTTCCGGACCTATGCCGGCTTCCTCGTAGGCCTTCATGGGGATGGATGAACGGTAGGCGAGGGCTTCCACGCCCGCTGCCGCAGCGGAATCCGTGGCGATATCGG
>JAGRIE010000080.1 GCA_020443425.1 Halioglobus sp. | reverse complement strand
TCTGTGTGTGGGGAAGACTTTTGGCAATCGCTGAGTGTGGCGAATCAACCAGAAACACCCCCACGTGTGTGGGGAAGACGCAGTATGCAACCCGTCCAAAAGCGATAGCTGGGAAACACCCCCACGTGTGTGGGGAAGACCGGGTCGTATCGTAGATAAGCTGACGGTTTTCAGAAACACCCCCACGTGTGTGGGGAAGACGAACCAGTAAAGCCCGTACCCTTCCATGCCGTAGAAACACCCCCACGTGTGTGGGGAAGACCCAGTTGCGGGCGTAGGCGTAGAGCCTTAGTAGGAAACACCCCCACGTGTGTGGGGAAGACGGCGTAGGCGTCCCTGGCTGATAGCGTCGGGTGGAAACACCCCCACGTGTGTGGGGAAGACGGCCCGTCAGCGTTATCTGCAACGTACCGCATGGAAACACCCCCACGTGTGTGGGGAAGACCTTGTAGCCAGAATACGGCATCGGGCGCAGTGAGAAACACCCCCACGTGTGTGGGGAAGACTGCTCAATAAAGCGCATGGCTTCCGGCGCCCAGGAAACACCCCCACGTGTGTGGGGAAGACAGATAGCCTTCGCCAAAGTAGCTGCGTAGCCAAGAAACACCCCCACGTGTGTGGGGAAGACCAAACCAGAATGAGGCCAGCATCAGGGCGCACAGAAACACCCCCACGTGTGTGGGGAAGACATACCATAAAGCCTTCTACCGCGCATACAGCGAGAAACACCCCCACGTGTGTGGGGAAGACCGCATGAATGGTGAGGAGATCGGC
>JAGRIE010000007.1:8867-190153 GCA_020443425.1 Halioglobus sp. | reverse complement strand
GTGTTCTTGCGCAGCTCGACGAACTCCTCGATATCCAGGTGCCAGGTCTCGAGGTAGGCGCAGACCGCGCCCTTGCGCTTGCCGCCCTGGTTGACAGCGACAGCGGTGTCGTTAACCACTTTCAGGAACGGTACCACGCCCTGCGACTTGCCGTTGGTGCCCTTGATGTAGGCGCCCAGTGCGCGTACCGGGGTCCAGTCATTGCCGAGGCCGCCGGCAAACTTGGACAGCATGGCGTTGTCCTGGATGGAGCCGTAAATGCCGTGCAGGTTGTCTGGTACCGTGGTGAGGTAGCAGGACGACAGCTGCGGGCGCAGGGTGCCGGCGTTGAACAGGGTCGGCGTGGAGCTCATGTAGTCGAACGACGACAGCAGCTGGTAGAACTCGATGGCCCGGGCGTTCATATCGTCCTCTTCCGCCGCCAGGCCCATGGCGACGCGCATGAAGAAGATCTGCGGCAGCTCGATACGGGTGTTGTTGCTGTGGATGAAGTAGCGGTCGTACAGCGTCTGCAGGCCGAGGTAGGTGAACTGCAGGTCGCGCTCGGGCAGCAGTGCCGCGCCCAGTCGCTCCAGGTCGAACTTCTGCAGCTGGGGTGCCAGCAGTTCCAGCTCCACGCCCTTGGCCACGTAGGCGGGCAGCGCTTTCGCGTACAGGGTGCCCATATCGTGCTGGGTGGCGTCGTCGGCCACGCCGAGGAAGCTCAGCGCCTCGCTGCGCAGGGTATCGCAGAGCAGGCGGGCGGCGACGAAGGTGTAGTTCGGCTCCTGTTCGATCAGGGTGCGGGCGGTGATCACCAGCGAGGTGCTCAGCTCGCTCTGGCTGACGCCGTCGTAGAGGTTTTTCAGGGCCTCGTCCAGGATGCGGGTCTCGCTGACATCGCTGAGGTCGTAGCAGGCCTCGCTGACGATGGTGTGCAGGCGGTCGATGTCCAGCGGTGCGCGGCTGCCGTCGGCCTGTACCACGGTGATGTTGCCGGCGGCGGCCTGGGTGGCGGGCGACAGGGCCTGCTTGGCGGCGCGCTTCTGCGATTGCTGCTCGCGGTAGATCACGTAGTCGCGGGCGATCTTGTGCTCACCGGAGCGCATCAGCGCCAGCTCGACCTGGTCCTGGATATCTTCGATGTGGATGGTGCCACCGGAGGGCATGCGGCGCTGGAAGGTGCTCATGACCATCGCCGTCAGTTTGGCCACTGTCTCGTGGATGCGGCTGGAGGCCGCTGCGGTGCCACCTTCCACGGCGAGGAAGGCCTTGGTGATGGCCACGGCGATCTTGCTGGCCTCGAACGGCACCACGGTGCCATTGCGTTTGATTACGCGTAATTGCCCGGGGGCAGTGGCGGCGAGGGCGCCGCTGGCAGCGGGGGTCTGTTGGGGCGGGGTGGTCGCTGCGGCGGTAGCTCCGCCCGGGGTGGTCTCTGTTTGCATGTTTTCTCCGAAGTGCCGATTTGGGCTTTATAAGGGTGACCGCATGGAGAAGCTTTGATACCCACTACAGGCCGCCTGTTTGCGGGGTGTCCCCGGGGCGGTTGTCGGGAGGAAAATCCCGGGTCTGACGGCTAATTTTATGAATTTCTTATTTGTCTGTTAACCGTAACACCCAATATATAGGGGTATGTGCTTCACTCGGGTACAAGATAATGCGGCTCCCGGTGCAATGCAAGGGATTAGGCTGGGTTTATTTTGTGGATAACTTGTACATAGTTATGTGGGTCTGCGCCTACTAACCCCGAAGGCCTTGATGGGCTTGCAGGGCGGTGGCGAGAGGCCGGTTGTGCGGGGGGTGGGCAGGGCCTATCGATTAATTTTTTATAAGAAAAACGTCTTCTATACCACAAGGTTATTTAGGGGTGTGGCGGCCCTTCTGGTGATGCTGCAAGTGCGCGCCGCGCCCCCCGATCGGGTCAGGCGCGGTTGGCCAGCAGCAGGGTTTCCATCAGCGCTTTTTGCGCGTGCAGGCGGTTCTCGGCCTCATCCCAGATCACCGTGTCGGGTGCATCCATCAGCTGCGCGCTGATCTCCTCGCCCCGGTGCGCCGGCAGGCAGTGCATGTAGAGCGCGTCGCCGGCAGCCTCGCCCATCAGCGCGCTGTTGATCTGGTAGGGCTTGAACTGTTTGGCGCGCTCCAGCTGCTCCTCCTCCTGGCCCATGGAGGCCCAGACGTCGGTCACCAGCAGGTCGCAGCCGCGGGCGGCGACCATCGGGTCGTGCTCGATGTGCACGCGGTCGCTGTTGGCCTCGAGCAGCTCGGCTTTCGGCTCAAACCCCGGCGGGCAGGCGATGCGCAGCTCAAAGTCGAACTGGCGCGCGGCGTTGATGTAGGACTGGCACATATTGTTGCCGTCGCCGACCCAGCACACACTTTTGCCGGCGATACTGCCGCGGTGCTCGACATAGGTCTGCATGTCGGCCAGTAGCTGGCAGGGGTGGTAGTCGTCCGTCAGGGCGTTGATCACCGGGACTTTGGAGTTCGCCGCGAACCGCTGTGCGATATCGTGCCCGAAGGTGCGGATCACCACGATGTCCACCATCGAGGAAATCACCCGCGCACTGTCTTCGATCGGCTCGCCCCGGCCCAGCTGCGTATCCTGCGGCGACAGGAACATCGCCTGGCCGCCCAGGTGCGCGATACCGGCTTCAAACGACACCCGCGTGCGGGTGGATGATTTCGAGAAGATCATCGCCAGTGAGGTGCCCGGGAACGCGCGCTGGTCCTTGCCGGCGCGGTGCTCGCGCTTCATCTCGATGCCGCGTTGGATCAGTTGCTGCAGCTCCTGGGGGCTGAAGTCCAGCAGTGTCAAAAAATGTCGGGTAGCTGACATGGCTTGTCCTGTTACGCCCGGCGGGCGTGCTCAGTCAAAATTCCGGATCAGTTCGGCGACGCCGCCGGCCAGATCGCGGGCTTCGGATTCATTGATAACCAGTGGCGGCAGCAAACGCACGGTGTTGCCGCCGGCGACATTGATCAGCAGGCCGGCCTCCAGGGCGCGCTGGGCCAGCTCGCCGCAGTCCCTGCCCAGTTCGACGCCCAGCATCAGGCCCCTGCCGCGAATGTCGCTGACATGGCTGATGCCGGCGCACTCGCTGCGCAGGGTGTCGGCAATCAGCTGGCCCATGGCGGTGGCGTTGTCGCACAGCCGGTCCTGGGTGATGGTATTGATCACCGCGAGGCCGGCGGCGCAGGCCAGCGGGTTGCCGCCGAAGGTGGAGCCGTGGTGGCCGGCGCCGAATACCTGTGCCGCCGCGCCCCGCGCGAGGCAGGCGCCGATCGGCACGCCGTTGCCCAGTCCCTTGGCGGTGGTCACCACGTCCGGCACCAGGTCCAGGCCCTGGTAGGCAAAATAGGTGCCGGTGCGGCCGTTGCCGGTCTGCACTTCATCGAGCATGAGCAGCCACTCGTGCTGGCTGCAGATCTCCCGCACCGCCTGCAGGTACTCGCGCTCCAGCGGCTGCACACCGCTCTCACCCTGGATGGGCTCGGCGAGGAAGGCCACGACATCGGGGTTGTTGGCGGCGATCTGTCGCAGCGCCTCGATATCGTTGCGCGGCGCCCGCACAAAGCCGGACACCAGCGGCTCGAAGCCGGCCTGTATCTTGCGGTTGCCGGTGGCGCTGAGGGTGGCCAGCGTGCGGCCGTGGAAGGCGCCCTCGAGCACCACAATGGCCGGTTTCTTGACGCCGCGATGGTGCCCGTACAGCCGCGCCAGCTTGATCGCCGCTTCATTGGCCTCGGCGCCGGAGTTGCCGAAAAAGCAGTTGTCCATCCCGGCCGCCTGCGTCAGCGCCGTGCCGAGCTGTTCCTGGGCCTCGATGCGGTAGAGGTTGGAGCTGTGCACCAGCTTGTCGGCCTGGGCCCGGATCGCCGCCGTCACGGCCGGGTGGGCGTGGCCCAGCCCGTTGACCGCGATGCCGGAAATCGCGTCCATGTAGCGACGCCCCTCGGTGTCATAGAGGTACACACCCTCGCCGTGACTGAAAGTCACTGGTAGCCTGGCGTAAGTCTGCATCAGCGCCGACATGATTCTGCCCCTCCCAAAAACGCAAAAAGGCAGCGGGAGCTGCCTCGAAACGGGCAACTATAGCTAGGTCCGGCTGGATTGGCAATCCATCTCCACGCGGCAGGAGCAATATGGGTGCGAAATAGGGTAATATGCCCCCCTGAAGACGGATGCCCCATCGGGCGACAACAGACAGGACGAAACATGGATATTATCGAGACAATCAAAGAACAGATCGCCAGCAACCGCGTGTTGTTGTACATGAAAGGTTCGCCCAACCAGCCCCAGTGCGGTTTTTCCGCGCGCACCGTAGAGGCGCTGATGGCCTGTGGCGAGCGCTTCGCGTATGTCGACATCCTGAGCAACCCGGAGATTCGCGCGACCCTGCCGCAGTATGCGAACTGGCCGACGTTCCCGCAGCTGTGGGTCGACGGAGAGCTGATCGGCGGCTGCGATATCGTGACCGAGATGTACGAAAGCGGTGAGCTGGAGACGCTGATCAAGGCGAACGCGGCGGCGCCGGCCTCAGAGTAGCGCTATCAAGGTAATAGCGGTTGGCTATTGAATCCATGCGGACAATTCAATAGGCGATATCAAACGGTCTGTGTATTATTCTCTCCAGAGCGCCATCCCGCACCGGGGTGGCGCCTTTGCATGAACAACCAAAGAGGAGTGTAGATACATGGGCGTTTTAGTTGGTAAGCCGGCACCGGATTTCGACGTGGCGGCAGTGCTCGGCACGGGTGAGATCGTCGATTCTTTCAAGCGTTCCGAAGCAATGGCGGGCAAATACGGCCTGGTATTCTTTTACCCGTTGGACTTCACCTTCGTGTGCCCTTCAGAGCTGATCGCTCTGGATCACCGCATGGACAAATTCCGCGAGCTGGGTGTTGAAGTGGTGGCTGTGTCCATCGACTCCCAGTTCACCCACAACGCCTGGCGCAACACGGCAGTGAAAGACGGCGGTATCGGCCCGGTGACCTACACCATGGCGGCTGACGTCAATCACGATATCTGTCGCGCCTACGATGTCGAAAGCAGCGGTGGTGTGGCCTTCCGCGGCGCCTTCCTGATCGACCGTGAAGGCACAGTGCGCTCACAGCTGGTCAACGACCTGCCGCTGGGCCGCAACATCGATGAGCTGATCCGCCTGGTTGAGGCGCTGCAGTTCACCGACGAGCACGGCGAAGTGTGCCCGGCGGGCTGGAACAAGGGCGACAAAGGCATGAACGCCTCTCCCGACGGCGTCGCTGCCTACCTGGCCGAGAACGCCGAAGCGCTGTAATTCACAGGCTTCGACCATCGAAGCGGGCCCAGTGCCCGCTTTTTTGTGTTTGGTAGTTTGTGTCTATTATTTGACTAATTACCTAATTACCGCGTTGCCAGTGAGCCGGCCGCTACCATGCCTCTACCACCCGCCACTACTATAGCGTTACCGGATGCAGGGGGGGGTGCTCGCAAACAAGGTGCAGCGGGGCCTGTGGCGGCGGGCGGACAATAGGGTCGCCGCTTTCGCGTGCCCGTGTTTGCGGGGGCTTTCTGCGAGCACTGTCCGAGTCCATAAAATTGCGCAGCAATTTTTGTCGAGTTGCGCAGCAGCCCGCAAACACGGGCACGCGAGCGACCGTCCGCGCGTCGCCACAGGCCCCGCTGCGCCGGCTCGATGGCACCACCCCAGCTCCACCGCGCAGCAACGCTAAACCAGCAACTCCCGCAGCCGGTGCTCCACCAGCTCCAGCCGGTCATTGCCGAAGTACATATCATCGCCATTGATAAAGATCGTCGGCGAGCCGAAACCGCCGCGCGCAATCAGTTCATCCGTGTTCGCGCGCAACAGGTCCTTGTACTTCTGGTCGGCAATCGCGGCAAAAAAGCCGGCTGCCTCCAGCCCCACCTGCGCGCAGATTGCGCCGAGCACCGCATCGCTGGCGATATCGGGGGTGTCGCTGTCCCAGTAGGTTTTGAACACGGCCTCTGAATACGGTACCAGCAGGCCCTGTTCCTGCGCGTAGAAAGCGCCGCGCATGGCTTTGACGCTGCTGATCGGGTGGCCCGGCGGCATCACGGTGCGCACACCGCAGAGGTCGGCCCAGTCCTGCATGTCCTTGATGAAGTACTTCATGCGCGGGCTGTCGGGGCTGTTGAACATCGATTCACGCGCGGCGTAGAGGTCCTGGTTGACGGCGTTGAACACCCCGCCGACGAGGATGGGGCGCCAGCGGACCGGCAGTGCCAGCCGCGCCATCAGTGGCTGGATGCGGGTGAAGGCAAAATACGTCCAGGGGCTGGAGCAGTCGTAGAAAAATTCCACATCGGGGAGCGCGGCCATACGGATTCCTGTGACAATTTCAGGCAGGAGCTTAGCACATCACCCCGGTGCATCAGGTATAATCGCGCCTTTGTGTTTTTGATGGTTGAATGGCAATGAATGTTGAGCAGTACATGGTTGAGCTTGGCATGGCCGCACGGGCGGCCTCACGCACCGTGGCGGCGGCGCCGACGGCGGTGCGCAACCGCGCCCTGCTCGCCGTGCACGACGCCCTGGACGGCGCCCGCGCCAGCCTCGCGGAGGCCAACCGGCAGGACCTGGAACAGGGCCGCGCCAACGCGCTGGACGCGCCGCTGCTGGACCGGCTGGAGCTGACCCCGGCGCGTATCGATACCATGCTCGAGGGCCTGCGTCAGGTGGTGGCGCTGCCGGACCCGGTGGGCAGCATCAGCGATATGCGCAGCATGCCCAGCGGCATCCAGGTGGGCCGCATGCGCGTGCCGCTGGGTGTGATAGGCATTATCTATGAGTCGCGCCCGAATGTGACGGTGGAGGCCGCGAGCCTGTGCCTGAAGGCGGGCAACGCCACCATACTGCGCGGCGGTTCAGAGGCGCTGGCGTCCAACTGCGCGATCGCCGAGTGCCTGCGCCAGGGGCTGGAGGCCAGCGGCCTGCCGGCCGCGGCGGTGCAGGTGGTGGCGACTGCGGACCGCGCCGCCGTGGGCCAGCTGATCACCATGCCCGAGTATGTGGATGTGATTGTGCCGCGCGGCGGCAAAGGCCTGATCGAGCGCATCAGCCGCGATGCCCGGGTGCCTGTCATCAAGCACCTCGACGGCGTCTGCCACGTCTATATAGACGACTACGCCGACGAGGACATGGCCGTCAGTATCGCCGTGAACGCCAAGACCCAGCGCTACGGCACCTGTAACACCATGGAGACCCTGCTGGTGGCCGCGTCCAGGGCGCAGGCCGTGCTGCCGCGCCTGGCGCAGGCTTACGCCGAGGCCGGGGTGGAGCTGCGCGCCTGTGAGCGCGCGCTGGCGCTGTTGCCAGCCGCCACCGCCGCCACTGAGCAGGACTGGCGCGAGGAGTACCTGGCGCCGGTGCTGGCCGTGCGCGTGGTGGACGGCCTGGAGCAGGCGATCGAGCATATCAACACCTACAGCTCGCAGCACACCGACAGCATTGTCACGCAGGAGCATGCGCGGGCGATGCGCTTCCTGCGGGAAGTGGATTCCAGCTCCGTGATGGTCAACGCCTCGACGCGGCTGGCGGACGGTTTCGAGTACGGCCTGGGCGCGGAGATCGGCATTTCCACCGATAAACTGCACGCCCGCGGCCCGGTGGGGCTGGAAGGGCTGACCACGCAGAAGTTTGTCGTGCTCGGCGAGGGGCAGCTTCGCACTTGAGCGCGCCCGCATCGCCCACGCTTGAGTTGGTCGGGGTTTTCGGCGGCACCTTCAACCCGGTGCACTACGGCCACCTGCGCTCCGCGCTGGAGCTGGTGGAGCGCCTGCAGCTGGCCCAGTTGCGCCTGATGCCCAGTGCGCAGCCGCCGCACCGCGAGGCGCCCGAGTGCAGCGCCGCGCACCGCGCCGCCATGGTGGAACTGGCCGTGGCCGGTGAGCCACGGCTGGCCTGCGACACGCGCGAGCTACAGCGCCCGGGGAAATCCTATACCATAGACAGCCTGGTCGAGTTGCGCGCCGAACTGGGCGCCGGCACCGGCCTGTGTATGGTGATGGGCTGCGACGCCCTGCTGGAGGTCAACCAGTGGCACCGCTGGCGGGAGCTGCTGGACTGGGCGCATATCGTGGTGATTGCGCGACCCGGCTGGGCGCTGCCGAGTGCGGGAGAAATCGCGCACTGGCTCGCTGAGCACCGGGTGGCAGACCGCCAGCGCCTGCGCGCGCAGCCGGCGGGTTGCATCGCCATCGAGGAGTTGCGGCCGCTGGCGATATCGGCCACCGAGATCCGCGACATACTGGCGGCGGGGCGCTCTGCGCGCTACCTGCTGCCGCAATCCGTGCTGGATTATATCCAGGCAAACTCACTGTACCGTTAAACTGTACCGTCAACCAAAGGACCGTCGTCTATGAACGTCAAAGAAAACCAGCCCTATGGACTCTGAGCAGCTCACACAGTTAATCGTCGCCGCACTGGACGATCTCAAGGCCGTCAACACCGTGACGCTGGATGTGTCTGCGTTAACCGATGTGATGGACTACATGGTGATCACCAGCGGCACCTCCAACCGCCACGTCAAGTCGCTGGCCAGCCATGTGGCGGTCGAGGCCAAGAAGCAGGGTATGGCGCCGATGGGCACGGAGGGCGAGGACGCCGGTGAGTGGGTGCTGGTGGATTTCGGCGATGTGGTGGTGCACGTCATGTTGCCGGCGACCCGCGATTTCTACGACCTGGAACGCCTGTGGACTGCACCTGAAGTCAGCGGCTGATGCGCATCAGTGTCATTGCCGTGGGCACCCGTATGCCCGCCTGGGTGGAGCAGGGCGTCACCGAGTACAGCAAGCGCCTGCCCCGGGAGATCAAGCTGGTGTGGCGCGAGATCGCGCTGGCGAAGCGCGGCAAGGACGCCGTGGCGGCGGCCCTGTGCGCGGCGGAGGGTGAGCAGATGCTGAAAGCGGTCGCCCCCGGCGAGCGCGTGGTGGCCCTCGATGTGCAGGGCAAGCGGCTGTCGACACCGGCGCTGGCCGAGCAACTGCAGGCCTGGCAGATGTCGGGGGACAATTACAACATCCTTATCGGCGGCCCGGACGGCCTGTCCCCGGCCTGTCTGGCGCGCGCGGATATGTGCTGGTCGCTCAGCGACCTGACGCTGCCGCACCCGCTGGTGCGGGTGCTGCTGGCAGAGCAGTTGTATCGGGCTTGGACAATCACCGTCAACCACCCGTATCATCGCGCCTAGTGTCCACCCCCTTCAACGCAGTGCAGGGTTGCCAGGCTACCTGAATGCTACCGCAATTCGATTTAAAAGATCCGCAGCTCGAGTCGCGCGTGTACGGCACGCGCACGATTCTTGCGATCGGCCTGGTGATGATACTGCTCGGCGTGATCCTGATGCGGTACTACACCCTGCAGGTCACCGAGTACGAGATCTACCGCACCCAGTCGGAGCGCAACCGGGTGCAGCTGCAGCCGCTGCCGCCGCGGCGCGGCCTGATTTTCGATCGCAACGGTGTGGTGCTGGCGGATAACCGCCCCAGCTATATGCTGTCCATCGTGCGCGAGCGGGTGCCGGACCTGGAGGCCACGCTGGCCGATCTGCAGGCGGTGCTGCCGGTGTCGGAGAGCGACCTGGAAACCTTCCGCAAGAAACTCTACCGCAGCCGCCCCTATGAACCGGTGCCGCTGCGCTTTCGCCTGACCGAGGAGGAGCGCGCGCGCCTCGCGGTCAATCGCTTCCGCCTGCCGGGCGTGGTGGTGGAGGCGCAGCTGCTGCGGCACTACCCCCACGGCGAGCTGTTCTCGCACGCGATCGGCTATGTCGGCCGGATCAACGAGCAGGAGGCGCAGGAGCTCGATGAAACCGACTATCGCGGCACTTTCCACATCGGCAAAGTCGGGGTGGAGAAGTACTACGAGGATCTGCTGCACGGCGATGTCGGCTACCAGAACGTGGAGAGCAATGCGCACGGGCGGGTACTGCGGGTACTGGAGCGGTTTGCGCCGGTGCGCGGCAAGGATCTGACGCTGTCGCTGGATTACGATGTGCAACTGGCGGCGTTTGAAGCCCTGGGCGATCGCCGCGGGGCGGTGGTCGCCATCGACCCGCGCACCGGCGGGCTGCTGGCGCTGGTGTCGACACCGGGCTTTGACACCAACCTGTTTGTGAACGGCATCAGTTCCAGCGAGTACTCGGCGCTGCGCGATTCGCTGGATGTGCCGCTGTTCAATCGTGCTATACAGGGCTCCTACCCACCCGGCTCCACCATCAAGCCGTTCATGTCGATGGCGGGCCTGCTGTCCGGACTGGTGACGCCGCAGTCGACCGTGGCCGACCCCGGCTGGTACAGCCTGCCGGGCGACTCGCGGAAGTACCGCGACTGGATCCTGCGCGTCAC
Organism: Halioglobus sp.; assembly: GCA_020443425.1. GTDB lineage: Bacteria > Pseudomonadota > Gammaproteobacteria > Pseudomonadales > Halieaceae > Marimicrobium. The sequence continues at coordinate 179,802 of JAGRIE010000007.1, read as the reverse complement.
CGGCACCGGCCACGCGGCGCGCGTGGACATGAAAATGGCGATTGCCCAGTCCTGCGACGTGTACTATTACGACCTGGCGCGACGCCTGACCATCGATCGCATGTACGACTACCTGCACCCGTTCGGCTTCGGCGATCGCACCGGTATTGATACCACCAATGAGCGCGCCGGTGTCCTGCCCTCGACGCGCTGGAAGCGCGCGGCGATGGCGCAGTCCTGGTATCCGGGCGAGACACTCAGCGCGGGTATCGGCCAGGGCTATATGCTGGCCTCGCCGCTGCAGTTGGCGGTGGCGACCAGTGTGATGGCGAGCAGGGGGCAGCGCTACGTGCCGCGGCTGGTGATGGCGGTGGATGGCGAGCCGGTGGCGCCGCCGGTGCTGGAGCCGATCGAGGCCCCTGCCGAGTACTGGGACGCCATTTTCGACGGCATGCGCGAGGTGGTGCACGGCCAGCGGGGGACCGCAAAAGCACTGGCCAAGGGCATCGCCTATGAAATGGCGGGGAAAACCGGCACCGCACAGGTGATCGGGATCGCCCAGAATGCCGTCTACAACGAGGACGAGGTGGCCGAGCGACACCGGCACCACGGCCTGTTCATCGCGTTCGCGCCGATCGAGGACCCGACCATCGCCGTGGGCATTATCGTCGAGAATGGCGGCGGCAGCTCAGCCGCCTCGCCGATCGCGCGCGCGGTCATTGATACCTGGTTGCAGGTGGAGCCCACAGATGGGTGATTACGTAAGGCAGTTGCCACACCAGGGTTCGCGCGACATGGCCCGGCGGCCGAGCGCGATCATGCGCCTGCATATCGATATACCCCTGCTGTTGCTGCTGCTGGTGTTGAGCGTCTACGGCCTGCTGGTGCTGTACAGTGCATCCGGCCAGAGTATGGAGGCCGTGTATCGCCAGGGGCGCTATCTGGGGTTGGCCTTCGCCGTTATGTTGCTGGTGGCGCAGATCAATTTGAAGGAGTTCGAGCGCTGGGCACCGTGGCTCTATATCGGCGGTGTGGCGTTGCTGGTCGCGGTGCTGCTGGTGGGCGTCGGGGCGAAAGGGGCGCAGCGCTGGCTGCAGCTGGGCGGCTTCCGCTTCCAGCCCGCCGAGGTGATGAAGCTGGCTGTGCCGCTGGTGTTGGCCTGGTTCCTGGCCGGCCGGGTGCTGCCCCCGCGGTTCTTTGCCGTGCTGGGCGCGCTGCTGCTGCTGGGCCTGCCGGCGGGCCTGATTGTGGTCCAGCCGGACCTTGGGACCTCGCTATTGATTGCCTCCAGCGGCTTGTTCGTGCTGTTTATGGCCGGCATCGGCTGGCGCTACATTTTCGGTGCAGTGGTGCTGGCGGCGGCATCGGCCTGGCCGATGTGGATGTACGGCCTGAAGGAATACCAGAAACAGCGCATCCTCACCATGTTCAACCCGGAGAGTGACAAGCTCGGGGCGGGCTGGAATATCATCCAGTCCAAGACCGCCATCGGCTCCGGCGGCTGGGACGGCAAGGGCTGGCTGCAGAGTACCCAGTCGCGGCTGGATTTTTTGCCCGAGAGCCACACGGATTTTATTATCGCGGTGCTGGCCGAGGAGCACGGCTTGCAGGGTATTATCCTGCTGGTGGGTATCTACCTGCTGATTTTACTGCGCGGTTTCTGGATCGGTGCCCAGGCGCAGACCAGTTTCGGTCGCATGATGGCCGGCAGCCTGACACTGACGTTTTTCGTCTATATCTTTGTTAATATGGGAATGGTCGCCGGTCTGCTGCCGGTGGTCGGGGTCCCCCTGCCGCTGGTGAGTGCCGGTGGTACATCGGTGGTGACACTGTTGGCCGGGTTTGGCGTGCTGATGGCAATCAGTACCGAGAAGGCCAGTGCGACCACATGAGCACGAGACAACGTCACCGCCGTATATTCACCCTCAATCGAGTGAGAACGAGTTAAATTTTATGTCGCTACGCCTGAAAGTAATCGTTGTACTGGCCTGCCTGTGGCCCACCCTGTCCTGTGCGGGGGATAATTACGGCGGGCACCCGGCCACCGCCGCACTGGTGGACGAAATGGTGGTGGAGGAGGGCTTCGACCGGGACGAGTTGATGCAGCTGTTTGCCCAGGCCGAGCGCAAGGACAGTATTCTGGCGGCCATCTCGCGCCCGGCCGAGAAGTCCAAGCCCTGGTACGAGTACCGCGAGATTTTCCTCAACAAGCAGCGCGAGGAGCAGGGTGTCGAGTTCTTCCATAAACACCGGGTGACGCTGGAGCGCGCCGAGCGTGAATTCGGCGTACCGGCGGAGATTATCGTCGCCATCATCGGCGTGGAGACCTATTACGGCAGGGTGGCCGGCAGCTATCGGGTGCTGGACGCGCTGTCGACGCTGGCGTTTGACTATCCCCCCCGCTCGCCGTTTTTCACCGCTGAACTGAAGAACTTCCTGATTCTCACCCGCGACCAGAAAATGGACCCGACCGAGTTGATCGGGTCGTACGCCGGCGCCATGGGTTACGGGCAGTTCATGCCCAGCAGTTACCGCAGCTACGCCATCGATTTTGACAACGACGACATCGTGGACATCTGGACCAACCCCGTCGACGCCATCGGCAGTGTCGCCAACTACTTCAAGCAGCACGGCTGGCGCGAGGGCGGGGTGGTGGTCGCGCCCGCCACTGTGGCGGCAGACACCCCCGACACTGTTTTTGTCAGGACGCGCGACGACCTGGAACCGGTGCGCACGGTGGCGCAGTTCGCCGCAGACGGTGTGGTGGCGAAAATGCCGCTGGACCCGAACGCACTGGCCACGGCGATGAAATTCCAGTTGCAGGACGGCTATGAGTACTGGCTGGGGCTGCACAACTTCTATGTCATCACCCGCTACAACCACAGCTCCATGTACGCGATGAGTGTCTACCAGCTCAGCCAGCGGCTGGCCGAGCGTATCGACCGGTGAGCGCGCGCTTTACTGCGGCGGCACTGATGGCGCTGACGCTGGCGCTGGGTGCCTGCGTATCACCGTCGCCCGATACGGAACAGGCGGAAGCTGGGCCCGGGACAGCGCCGAAATCGCGCTACGCGGTAGAACACGATTTCGCGCCGCTGCGGCCTATCACGCCGGAGGAGGTGGTCGATGCCACGCCGCGGGCCGAGCCCATCCTGGCGGCCGGCAATATGAGCCCGTATGTGATCGGCGGCATCACCTACGAGGTGATGAAAGACTATCGCGGCTACCGGGAGCAGGGGATCGCCTCCTGGTACGGCGCCAAGTTCACCGGCCACGAGACGTCCAACGGTGAGCTGTACGATGTCTACCAGGCCAGCGCCGCCCACAAATCGCTGCCGATTCCCTGCTTCGCGCGTGTCACCAACCTGGAAAACGGCAACAGCATCGTCGTGCGCGTCAACGACCGGGGCCCGTTTCACTCCGAGCGCCTGATTGACCTGTCCTACGCGGCGGCCGTCAAGCTGGGCTATATGGAGAAGGGCACGGCCCGGGTGGAGGTCGAGGTCATCGATGTGGCCGGGGTCGAGGACAGGCGGGATGCCTCCTACGGCAAGTACCGGTACCTGCAGCTGGGCGCGTTCGGCAGTGAGACCACGGCCAAAACCCTGCTTGCGGAATTGCAGAACCTGCTGTCGGCGCCGGTGTTTATCAGCCCGGTGGACGCCGGTGGCACCATGCTGTACCGGGTGCGCGTGGGGCCGGTGGACGACAAGCAGCATTTACTGGCCCTGCAGCAGCGCCTGCAGGACAGCGGGTATGAGGCGGGGCAGCCGCTGCCCTGACAGCGGCGATTCTTTCGCTCCGGGCACGCATGGGTTACCATCGCGCCTTGCGAAACTCATCCCACGGTCTCTCCAGCTCATGATTCGAACAGCACTCGCCCTACTTCTTGTTCTCACCACTGCCAGCGCACAGTCGCAGAATGCGATACCGGCCCCGCCGGAGCTGGCGGCCAGTGCCTATCTGCTGGTGGATGCCAACAGCGGTGAGGTGCTGGTGGAGCACAATGCCGATGAGCAGTTGCCCCCTGCCAGCCTGACCAAGATGATGACGGCCTATGTGCTGGCCGAGGAGATCAACGCAGGCCGGGTCAAGGAGGAGGACATGGTCCGTATCTCCGAGAACGCCTGGTCGCAGAACCCGATATTCAACGGCTCTTCGCTGATGTGGATTGAGCCGGGCAAGGATGTGTCAGTGGCAGACCTGCAGCGCGGCATCATCATCTCCTCGGGCAACGATGCCACGGTCGCGATCGCCGAGCACATCGCCGGCAGCGAGGCGGTGTTCGCCGAGATGATGAATACCAATGCCAAGCGGCTCGGCATGACGAACACGTACTACGTAAACTCCCACGGCCTGCCGGACCCCGCGCACCTGACAACCGCCCGCGACCTCGCCATCCTGGCCAGGGCGATGATCAATGACCACCCCGAGCAGTACGCGATCTACAAGGAGCTCGAGTTCACCTTCAACAATATCCGCCAGTACAACCGCAATACGCTGCTGCTGCAGGATCCCACCGTGGACGGCCTGAAAACCGGGCATACCAAGGAGGCCGGCTACTGCCTGGTCGCCTCGGCGGAGCGCAGCGGCATGCGGCTGATTTCCGTGGTAATGGGCACCAAGAGTACCAAGGCGCGCAAGAACGATACCGCGGCGCTGCTGAACTACGGCTTCCGCTTCTACCAGACCGAGACAGCGTTCGAGCCGATGACGGAACTGGCGAAACCGCGGGTCTGGAAGGGCGTGCAGGACTATGTGCCGGTCGGGCTGCTGGACAAGGTGGTGCTGACCCTGCCGCGCGGCAAGCACGATGAGCTGCAGACCGATGTCGCACTGGACAGTGAGATCGAGGCGCCGCTGGCGGTGGGTGACGCCGTGGGCACAGTGACAGTCACGCTCGATGGCGAGACCCAGTACCAGGCGCCGGCCGTCGCCCTGCAGGCGGTTGAAGAGGCGGGCTTCTTTGCCCGCCTGTGGGACAGCATCCTGATGTTTATCGCCGAATTGTTCGGGGCGGGAAATACCGCTGCGGAATAACAGGAGCACACTGTGGAACAGCCGCCTGACGCGCCCAAGATAGAATTTCCCTGCGACTACCCGATCAAGGTGATGGGGCGCAGCAGCGACGCCTTTGAGTCGGTGATCCTGGAAGTATTCGAACGCCACGCGCCCGGTTTCGACCAGCAGACCGTGGAGGCCAGGGTCAGCAGCAAGGGCACGTTCACCTCGCTGACGATCACCATCACCGCCACCGGCCCCGAGCAACTGGAAACCCTGCACCAGGACCTGTTGGCCACTGGCCAGGTCACCATGGTGATTTAAACGGTGCCCGGCCCCGAATTGCTGCTGCGCGAACTCGGGCTTGTCGATTACCAACCCACGCTGGAGGCGATGCGCCGCTTTACCGAATCGCGCGATGCCCACTCGCCCGACGAGCTGTGGCTGCTGCAACATCCCGCCGTGTTCACCCAGGGCCAGGCCGGCAGAGCCGAGCACGTGCTGGCGCCCGGGGAGATCCCTGTCATCCAGGTCGATCGCGGCGGGCAGGTGACCTATCACGGCCCCGGGCAGTGGGTGCTCTACCTGCTGGTGGATATGCGCCGCCGGCAACTGGGGGTGCGCGACCTGGTCAACCTGATCGAGCACAGCCTGGTGCAGCTGCTGGCCGAATACGGTATTGCCGCAAGCGCCAACCCGTCCGCGCCCGGGGTCTATGTGGCGGACGCCAAAATCGCCTCGCTGGGCCTGCGCGTGCGCCGCGGTTGCAGCTACCACGGGCTGGCGTTGAATGTGGATATGGACCTGGAGCCGTTCAGCCGTATCAACCCCTGCGGCTACGCCGGCCTGCAGGTGACGTCGATGGCGCGGCAGCTGCCGGCTGAACGCCTCGACATGGCGGTTATCGGCCAGCGCCTGCTGGCCACAGTGGTGGACAATCTTGAGCGCTAGCGCCGCCTAGATCACGCGGTCATTGCCGCCGTCGATCGGGATCTGCGCGCCGGTGGTCGCGGCGAACACATCGCTGGCCAGCGTCGACACCAGTCGCGCCACCTCGGTCGAGCGGATCTCCCGCCCCAGCAGGTTCTTTGCCTTGTACTGCTGCACGGTCATATTGTAGCGGGCGGCCGATTGCGCCAGCGCCTCCTCGGTCCACAGCGCGGTATCGAAGACCGCGTCCGGATGCACCACATTGACCCGCACGCCGTCGGCCGCCAGCTCCAGTGCCGCGACCCGGGCCAGCTGCGTGATGCCCGCCTTGCTGACGGAGTAGGCGGCAGCGCCCGGCCCCGGTGCCGCGACATTGCGCGAGCCGATCACCACCATGGCGGGACTGACCCCGAGTTTCAGGTAGGGGATGGTGGCGCTCATCAGGCGCTGGGTGGCGGTCAGGTTGATGGCCAGGGTGTCGTCCCAGGTCTGCTCGCTGTGGGATTCCACACGCTCACCGGCTTTGAAGATACCGGCGTTGCAGACCACGATATCGAGGCCGCCGCAGCGTTTGATGACCTCGTCAACCGCCGCCGCAATGGCGCTGCTGTCGGTGAGGTCGCAGACGATGCCCGTCATTGCGCCGCCGCCGAGCTGCGCGACCACGTCCGGGTTGATGTCGAGGCCGAACACCACGGCACCGTCTGCCGCCAGTGCCTCGCAGCTCGCCCGGCCGATACCGCTGTAGGCGCCGGTGACGAGGGCGACTTTGCCCTGGTGGGGTTTCGCGGTGCCGCCCTTGCCCAGTTTCGCCTGCTCCAGCACCCAGTACTCGAGGTCGAAGATGTCCTTCGCAGGGAGCGCTTGCCAGCCCCCCACGGACTCCCCGACCTGGACGGCCCAGCGCGTGTGGCGGGCGATATCGGTGATGATGGCGCACTCTTTCAGGCTGCTGCCGAACGCGATGGAGCCGGCCGCGCGCCAGATGCCCACGCGCGGCGCCTGGTCCAGTATCTGCAGCTCGGCGCTGCCGTTGGCGTCGAAGTAGGCGCGGTAGTCGGCCGCGAACTGTTCAATCTCCGGCACACCGGCAGCGGGTTTGTTGTCGATAATCACCGGGATGCGCTTGGTGCGGATCACATGGTCCGGCGTGATCGGCCCGCGGGTGGCGATGTCGGCGACGTTGGCAAGGTCGGAGAAGCCCTGGGCGTCGGGGGTCTGGTCCAGTACCGCGAGCTGGGCGACGCCGCGCGCGTCACTGACGGCTTTGCGGATACGCGCGAGGTCCATCAGGTCCACGGTATGGCTGGCGGTCGGCAGCGCGGTGCTGCCGTGGGCGGCGATATACGCCTCGGCCCGGCTCACCAGTTCAATCATGTCCTCATACGCTGTCCTGGCGTTGTCACTGTAGGTGAACACGCCGTGGTGCATCAGGATAATGCCCTTGTACTGCGCCGGGTCGTCGCGCTTGATGGCCTCGTTCACCTGCCGCGACAGGATGAAACCAGGCATGATGTAGGGCAGTACCATGCAGTCCGGGAAGACCTCGGCGAGGATGCGCTCGCCGTCGGGGTTGTTGCTCAGGGTGATGATGGCATCGGTGTGCGTATGGTCGATGAACTTCGCCGGCAGGATAGCGTGCAGGATGGCCTCCACCGACGGCGACGGCGCTGTCGGGTCCAGCATCAGCGCGCGCAATTGCTGCGTCATGTCCGGGTCCGACAGGGTTTCCAGTTCCGCCAGCATGCGCGTTTCTTTCAGCCTGATCGCGGGGAAGCCGGGCTTCTCGATGGTCTTCAGGTCCCAGCCGCTGCCCTTCACATACAGGACGTCCACCTCGTTGCCGAAAAAATCCCGGGTGGTCGCCTTGACGGAGGTGTTGCCGCCACCGTGCATCACCAGGTCTTCACTCGAGCCCAGCAGGCGCGAGGTGTACACACGCATGGCGAGGTCATCATCGGCGAAAGCCGCTGCGGCCTCGTCGTTCCAAAGGCTTTTCATGGTTGCTACTCCCAGTCAACTGTCACGGCAGCGCCGGGCGCCTGCCGTTGGATTATTACTGTCTACCCCGGTGCGCGGCCGTCATGCCCTAGCTGCGATCGCGGGAGAATTTGTGTTGCCATCGCGCCAGCAAGCCGGCGGAGGCGAGTGACTTTGCGTGTGCATAGAGCTCCATATCCAGCGCATTGTCGACCGCGATCCGTTTTCGAAACTGTGGCGAAACCGCTTCGCTCTCGCCGGCATGCCGGTGCGGGATGGCGGCGATACGCCAGCCGTGTTCATCGATGAGTCGCCTGAGGAAGCGGTCGTAGTGTTCGGTGACCCCGACCACTTCCACGGCTGACAGATTGTCCATGGCCAGCGCCAGGCGCTCATCGTCGGCGCGGATGACGCCGGTGCTGGCGGCAAAACATTCCAGCGACACCCGGCCGGGTGAGCGCTGCCGGAACGCATCGATCTCGGGTGTCAGCGCCGAGCCGTCACCCATCTCCCGCCGTGACGGCAATTCGGGCGCGCCCTCCAGCAGGCGTGTCTCGGCCAGGGCCTCCTCTGCTGTCATGGAAAACAATTTGGTCTGGTAGTTGTGGATAAAGCTCTCGTAAAACCACCGGTCCTCGTAAATGGCCTCCAGCGTCAGCTGCTGGTGTTCGGTGTGATAGCGCCGGCAGTGTTTCAGGTAGGACAGGGTCCGCTCCACCGGGTCGCGCAGCAGGGTCATGGCGATATAGCGGTCCTGCAACAGGCTCCGCGTGGCGTACGGGATATGCCCGCGCACCATGCGCAGCCGGCCCTGCAGGGCATTGACATCGGCCACCAGCCCGGGCACAAACAGGTAGGCCTCGATACGGCGGAAGATGCCCGCGTCGGCTGCGACACAGGCATCGGGATAGCGCTGGTCTGCGGCGAAATTGGCGGCGATGATATCGGCAAACGATGTGCCGCCGGTCTTCATGATGTGGATGAAGAGAAATTTTCTGTCAGCGGGAGGGGTCATCGCAGCGGCTTACAGGTGCCGGATACACGCAGGGCCAGGGCGTGGCCCTGTGGGCCATCCGTCGGTGGTCGTGCTGGAAGTTGCGCCACGCGGGAACTCAGGTGGCGATGACGGGAATAAGGCGTTTGCCGCGGGCTTCGATGTGGTCGAGGCGAACCTGGGGGACGAACTCCACAGCGGAGGCGACGGCGGCGAAGGACGCTTCACTCTGCCCGTTGAACGTCGCCACCATGTCGTCCAGCTCGGCCTGTGAGGCGTCTCCCGCGTTGACCGCGCGAAGCTTGTCGGTGACCGCGTTCAGCGGATCGTGATTGCAGGAGCGGCACACCGGTTCCCTGCTGGTGACATGGTGCAGCTTCTGCTCACTGACCGCGAGGATCGAGGCCTCGAAGACGCTGGCCATCGGCGCCTCTTTTTTCCAGTCAGAGCAGCACAGGTAGTAGAGACCGTCGTAGCCGATGAACACCGACAGGTAGGGCACGGGACACACCCATTTGCGCCCGCTCTCCTCCATCAGGCGCTCGGCGGCGCGACGCTCGGCGAACTGTTCGTACTGCATGTGGTCGACAAACAGCGCGCCGCCGCGATTGATCACATCGTACTTCATGAAGCGGTTGACACCGTAGCCGCGCCAGAATGCCTCCATGCGCGCGGTGTGCTGCGGGTCCTTCCTGTGGTTGACCAGCACGATCTGCACGTCGCAGGCGGCGCCGGCGTCGCCGATGAAGCGGACGATATTATCGCGCGTCGCCTCGTAGGGGAGGTTGTAGATTCTCTCGTACTCTTCCCCGAGGTCCGAGATATTGATATTGACGCTGGTGACGCCGGCTTCGAGAATCGCATCGCCGCGCTTTTCATCGAGCAGGGCGCCATTGCTGGACATGCCGCAGGAGCTGAAACCGGCGTCGCGTATCTTGCGGATGAAGGCCGGTGTATTGGGGTTGATCAACGGCTCGCCGAGGCCACAGATATTGGGCCTGACCACGATATCGGTGTTTGCGCCGGCCCGGTTGATGTCACGGAACTCGACAGCGCGACGCAGGGACTGGTCGAAGGTCTCCATCGTCATATGGCCCTGGTGCGGCGTGGCGTCCCGGGGGCAGAAGTGACAAACGGCGTTGCAGCGATTCGTCGCCTCTATGTCGATGTTGATGCTGACTGCCATGCGGTGTCCGTGGAGCGGTGGTCGGCTGGCCAGTATAGTAGAAGGCTATTCAATAAGTAAGGCGAAAATACCGTGAAAAAGCGCCTGTCTGCCGGGCTGTTGTGACCCGATAGCGCCGCTGGTTGCGTGCGGTGTGCTAGGCGAGTCCGCTGGAATCGTACAGCAGGTGGGCGGAACAGTCGCCGATCAGGTCCACGATCATTTCGCGGCTGCGAAAGCGCCAGTCCCCGTCCACCTTCTGGAAACGGTCGCGGTACCTGCCCGAAATAATGGGCTGCAGCGGCAGTGCGGCCGTGGCCTGGATAACGGTGTAGTAGGCGCGTGCGGAGGCGGTACAACCGTCGTCGTGCAGCTCGATGATCACGTTGGTCGTCAGGTGTTTGGTCTGCGGCGTGCCGGTCTCCTCGTACAGGCGGCAGGAAAGCTGGTACATCTTCAGCACTTCGTCGTAGCCGCTGCGGCTGACATTGTGGGCCGGGGAGATGATCTCGCCGTGGCGGAACAGTTCGGCCACGCCCTCGAGGTCGCCGCTGTCGATGCGCTCGGCGTAGCAGTAAATCAGGTTCTCAATACAGCGGCTGTCTTCCATAGGTCCTCACAGGGTCGCGTCCCGGGCGGTGCGAGACGGGTGGCAAGCCGCCGGTGCGCGGGATGCGGTGGAGGCGTCAGCTGGTGGCAACAACGGGAATGATGTCGGCGGTAATCATCCCCTCGGGGTGATTGTCGCCGTACCGGAGCAACTCGCCCAGTGCGACATCGATATCCTGGCTCACGGACCGCAGTGACTGCGTCAGCTTCTCGACCTCTTCCGCGGTGACCTCGCCGCGGTTGAGTGCGCGCAACTCCTCGGTCAGCATATTGATCGGGTCGTGGTTGCAGGTTTTACAGACCGGCTCCCGGCTCACCACCATGGCCAGTTTTTGCCGTGTGACCTGCAGGAAGCTGTAGTCGAACACAGAGCCCAGGCTGGCCTGCTTGCGCCAGTCGGAACAGCACAGGTAGTAGTTGCCGTCATAGCCGATGAACAGGAAACCCCAGGGTGCGCCGCACAGCGGTTGCGCGCCACCGTCGGTCAGGTCGTTGCGCGCCCGCACCATCTCCGAGTACTGCTCGAACTGCATGTGCTCGACAAACAGTGCGCCGCCGCGATTGATGACGCTGTAGTCGTGGAACCGTTTCAGGCCGCGCTCGCGCCAGAACGCCTGCATCGCCTTGATGTGCTCGCGGTCGTTGCGGTGGTCGACGAGGATAATGACCGGTGTACAGCGGCCCTCTGCCAGCTCTGCGAAGCGGGTGATGTTCTCGCAGCTCTTGGCAAACGGGAGGTTGTAGATGCGCTCATACTCCTCGTCGATATCGGAGATATTGATGTAGATTTCATCCAGGCCCGCGTCCAGCAGCTCATTCGCCTTCTGCTCTGTCAGCAGCGCGCCGTTGGAGGACATGGAGCAGCGAAAGCCCTCGGCCTTGACCTTCCTGACGAAGGATACGGTATTGCGATTGATCAGGGGTTCGCCGAGGCCACACAGGCTGACGACAACCTCCAGCCCGGATACTTCCTTTACCACCTCCCGGTATTCCACGGCACGCGCCAGGGATTTGTCGAAGGTCTCGACATCCATGATGCCCTGGTGCGGCGTCGCATCGCGGGGGCAGAAGTGGCAGGTGGCGTTACATCGATTGGTGATCTCGATGTCGATGGTCAGGAACATGTTGGGCCCGGTAGACGGAAGAGTTCAAAAAATAATGGCACCTAAGGCGCAGGACTGTCAAGGACAGTCTCCGGAAATGGCAATCTAGCGGCAGATCGCCGCATTTTCCGAGACATTAGCGGATTTCACCCCTGTGCGGGGCGTCACTGGCACAGCTGTGCGTCCATCATTTTCACCTCCGGCACCATCAGTTTGCGCTGGCGGTACAAGTCGGTGTAGACGTCGAGAAACTGCGGCACCACGCGCGGCGAATAGCTGTCCGCAAAAGAGCTGAGCATGATGTTCGAGAATTCGGCCCTGCCGCCATAGTTGACAACGGTGGGGGTCTGTAACTGCCCGTCATCGGCGGCGCGGTAATCGATGGCGCTGTTGGCGTCGCGCAGGAAGCCGGAGGAGTACAGCTTGATGCTGGACTGCGGTGCGCGCCTGGTGAGGTGGCCCCTGGGTTCGAAATAGCCGGTCAGGACGATGGCGTTGCAGCGCGAGGGTTCGAAATAAGGGTCTGTGAGCACCACATCGCCCATATGCCACTCCAGGCCATGGCCGGGTACGAAGCGCAGCTCCCACAGGCCCTGTTGCCCCGCCAGCAGGTGAAAGGGGGCCGCCCCCGCCTGCATCAGCGCGGCCGGCAGCGGGCCGAGCTCCAGTCCAATGCTGAAGCCGTAGCGGTGCGGTGTGCGCATGGCGTCAAACCCGCTGTACAGGCGCTGGTCCGGCTCCGCCCCCGGGGCTTCCGCGACCGGGATAACGCTCTTGCGCCAGTGTTCCTGCCAGAATGCGGTGGTCAGTGCGGCGGCCTCGCCGGGGTACTGGCCGGCGACATCCTCCTCCCCGGCCGGGTTCGACAGCAGGTCGAACAGGCTGGGCGTGAACCCCTGCAGGCTCGCCAGCCGCCAGTGCGCGGATTCCGGCAGGAAGCTGAAATTCAGTGTGTTGACGTTGGCGACATAGACTTCCCAGCTGCGGCGCCGGGCCACGGGGAGATGGTCGTGCTGGAACAGCGGCCACAGGTTCTGGCCGTCCAGGTCCGCCGGCGGCGGCACACTGGCGGCGGCGAGGAGGGTGGGGTAGATATCCACATTCATCACCGCATCGTCGACCACCTTGCCCTGCGGGATGCGGTCCGGCCAGCTGATGATCAGTGGTGTGCGGAACGCGCCCTCGTACATCTCGTTCTTTTTGCCATAGAACGGGAAGTTGTTATCGAGTTCCCTGTTGGTGCCGCCATTGTCACTGACGAAGACGACCAGCGTATTGTTCCTGTCGACGGCCGCCAGTATGCGGCCGATGGCGTCATCGAGCTGCGTGACGAGTGCACTGTAGCGCCCCGCCGGTGTGTCCGGGAACTGGTCGGCGTAGCGCTGCGCGGGTTGTATCGGCTGGTGTGGCGCGAGGAAGGCATGGTAGACAAACCAGGGTTTGCCGCCCTGCTGGAGCTGCTCTATCCTGGCGATGGTGTGATCGGTGAGGATGTCGGTGAGATGTCCCTGGTACCGGGTCAGGTCGCCGCCCTGCTCCCGCAACATGGGGTTGCGATACGTGGGGCGACGCTGGCCCTTGTTGGCGTCGGTCACCTCGCCGGACAGCTCCCACTGGTTGAGGAAGCCCAGCCAGTGATCAAAGCCCTTGTGCTGTGGCCAGGCCTGCGGCCGCTCTTCACCGGCGTGCCACTTGCCGGTCATGGCGGTGGCGTAACCGGCGCGCTGCAACTGCTCGGCGATGGTGGAAAATTCCGCCGGGATCTCCGAACCCACCGGACGGAAGCCGGAGCGTTCCGGGTAGCGCCCGCTGAGTATGCCGACGCGGCTCGGCGTGCAGGTGGAGTCGGCATAGTGCCGGCTGAACGTCACACCGTCCTGTGCCAGCTGCCTGATATGCGGCGTCGCCAGTCCGCCGCTGTTGATCGCTGAGGTGTCGTTGTAGCCGAGGTCATCGGCGACAATCAGCAGGATGTTGGGGGGTGTGGCCGCGGTGGTGTCATCGGCGGAGCTGGTGGCGTCGGAGATGAAGTCCTTCAGGCCCGACAGCCAGGAGAATGCCAGTATCGCAAGAAGTATCAGTGCTATGGGGTACTTATCATCAAGGATTGATGACCGGTTCGCAGGCATTGTGTGTCTCTGGTCGACAGGGGCAATTCGATATACTAACATTGCCCGCGAAAGCAACAATAATCTTCCTTCCCCCTACTTCCCGAAATTACTATGACAAGCCCGCTGCCCAGTCGTTACGAGTTAAAGAAGGCGTTGTTGTGGCCGCGCACCGCGTATATGCGCTGGAAGTACAGGAAGTCCAGCGCGGCCATGAAGACGATGCTGGAACTGCACTACTACAGCCCGGCACTGATCAACTTCGTCGGCGCCACATTCGTCAACAAACATATCCTGCACGATGCCGATATCAATGCCGACAGCGTGGTGATCGATGTGGGGGCGTTCACCGGCGTCTGGACAAAACACATCGTCGATCGCTACGACCCTGTCATCTACGCCTTCGAACCCAACCCCAACTCCTTCCGTCAATTACAGCGCAAAATGGCTGGCAACCCCAAAGTGCAGGCGATGCCCTACGGTCTTGGCGATGAGGATGTGACCGTGGAGTTCACGCTGAAGGGGCTGGGGTCATCCATGTGCGACGAGCGCAGCGCGCACTCGGATACGCCGCGAACACAGGTGGAGATCGCCGCCATCGACCGGGTCTGGGACGAGTTGCAACTCGGGCAGGTGGACCTGATGAAAATCAATATCGAGGGTGCGGAGTTTCCCCTGCTCGATAAGATGATCGAGGCCGGTCTGCTGAACCAGGTCGATTGCTATATGATCCAGTTCCACGAGTGGCACCCCGGTGCCTACAGCAAGCGGCGACGGATCCGTGAAGAGTTGTCGAAAACCCATCGCCTGGAGTGGGAGTACTACTTCGTCTGGGAGAAATGGGTTCGTCTCTAGGCAAACGGCAGCGGGGCGGCCGTTATTTCAGGGTCCACTTCTCCCACACAAAGTGATAATCCCATTCCAGTGTGTGCGTCCTGGCCAGTGCCTTGCGTATTCTCCTGCGTCGCTGGTAGGCCCCGGGGTGCCACTCGTGGAACTGGATCATGTAGCAGTCCACCTTGTCCAGTAAGCGCGTCTCTATCATGCGCTCCAGCAGCGGGAATTCCGCACCCTCGATATTGATTTTCATCAGGTCGACACGATCCAGTCCCAGTGAGTGCCAGGTCTCGGCGATGTCGCGGATCTCCACCTCTGCACTGGGCACGCCGTTCGCGCCGCTGGTATCGGTGAATATCGACGAGCCCAGATGCTCCAGCGCCATCTGCACCGTCTCTGTCTTGTCGCCGAGGCCGTAACGGTAGGGGATCAGCGTGTCGTTCTGCTGTGCCCGCCGGTTGAGTTGCTTGAAATTTCGCGGGTCCGGTTCGAAGGCGTGCAGGGTGGCGCCGTAGCGATCCATGATGTCCTGCGCCCACTCGCCGGTGTAGGCGCCGGCGTCGATCACCACGCTGTCGGCGTTGATATCCGCCTCGTACAGCAGTTGCGGGTTGGCGTGGACAGCCCCCATCCAGTCGTAGAAGGCGGGGCGGTAGTAGTGCAGTTCCAGCGCGCTGCGCAGGAATCCGGGTTCGAGGTTTTCCCTGTGCCGCATGTACAGCTTGCGGGGGTACATGAAAGCCTTTTTCAGCTCGTAGGGGCTGGGCGCTTTCAGTGCCATGGCGCGGGGTTTCCCGGCTCAGCTGCCGACGGCGCTGCGCATCGGAATGGCTTTGTCGGGTACCTGGGTGGCATCGCGTTCGCCCGCCGTGACCTCGCCGAAGTTCAGCGAGAACAGCCGCCGTCGTTCGCCGCCGTTGTAGCTGGCATGGATGGTGCGGAAATTCCAGATGATCAGGTCGCCCGGCGTGCTGTGAACCGTGTAGGAGGGAATGTCCCTGCCGTCGATACCGTACAGATCGGTGATGGCGGAGGAATCCTGGAAGTCCTTGCGCAGGGTTTTGGCAAAAGTCTGGCGGTGGAAGTGGCTGCCCGGAATCAGGCGGATGGCGCCGTTGTTGCCGGTGAGGTCGTCGAGATAGAACGAGAGTTTCACGTGGTAGTGCTGCAGCGGTGCAGCGTAGTTATCCGGGTGCCAGTAGCTCTCGCAATAAAACAGGTTGCCGTCGCTGCTCGCCCATTTGTACTCGCTGCCGATCAGGCTCTGCACCACGCCGACCACGCGTGGATCGTGCTGCAGTGGCGCCAGCCGCGGCGATTGCTCGATGAAGCCCGGAATGATGACGCGGCGTTCATCGCCGTGCAGCGCCTCCTGGGTCTCCCAAACGGGCTGATCCTTGTTGCCGAACAGTTCCTCGAAGCCGAGGATGATATTGTCGATGTCATCGGCGAACAGCCCCGGCAGTTTCAGAAAACCGAAGGTTTCAAAAAAATGGATCTGTTGAGGCGTGAGCAGGTACTGGTTAGCGACCAGGGCGGTAGCGCCCGGCTGGCTGGTCATCGCTTGGCTCATATAATTCCTATATCGTTGCCGTGGCCGAAGTAAATAACTTAGCATTATTGCTATATATAGTGAAGCTGCGGCGGTCCCGGCGTGTGAGCCGGGTAGCGCATTGGGCAAATTCGTGCCGGTCGTGTGGGGCGGCCTTGATATGGTGCCAGGTCATTGATAACCAACACTTTAGTCTGCGCTGACGGGGCGCGTTACAGCGCCCGGCCGCGGCGCCGGCAGGCGCCGTTGCGTGCAGGCTGCCTGCCCCGTGCGCGCGGGTAAGCGGCCCGGGCTGCCCCACCGCCTGCTTGCCGGCGCGGGTGCGGTGGTTCTGGCCGGGTGGTTGCAGGCCGCGGAACCGGGTGGCGAAACGCTGACGTATTTCCAGCGCACGGTGCAGTACCTGCAGGATGCAGCGCCGCAGGTGCGCAGTGACTTCGCCACCACGGCGCTGACCAGCCTCGCCATCGCCTACAGTGAGGAGGCCAGGCTGGCGCGTGAGCAGGCGCGCAGGGCAGGCCACAGCGCGCACCTGTGGGCCTGGTCGGCGGCGGTCGACCGCTGGGCCGGCCAGGTGCCGCTGCTGCTCGACGATATCGCACTGGGGTTCCCGGTGCAGCTGACGCTGGCGACGGACGGCTCACTGGCGGTTATGGTCGCCGACAGAACGGTGATCCTCAGCCATCCACGGCTGTACCAGCAGGGCGTGTTTGAGCAGGGTATCCTGAAAGCATTCTGCGCCAGCCATCGCTGCGAACAGTGGGCGCCCGACGGCGGCGGTGCGGCCCCGGTTCGCGCCTCGTCCCTGCGCGTGCGGCCCGACTGGGTGTTTTCCGCACAGGGATCGTCCTGTACCTATCGCGGTATCAGCGTGCGGTTTCCCAATGCGCAGGATATGGCCGGCTCACGCCAGCTGTGCCAGCAATTCCTGCAGGAAGTCACAGCGCTGGCGGATGAGCTCAGCTGGCAGCAGCGCCACCAGGTCGCGATTGAATGGAGCCGGCTGGTCATCCAGGCGACGCCCGGCAGGCCCGAGCACATGCTGCAGGTGAATGCGGCCGGCGATGCCGTGCTGGTGACGGTGCCGACACTGTATCGCAGCGCGGCGGCGTTCGAAGCGGTGTTGCCGTGGATTCGCAGCAGGGTTGCGGGGCAGGGGGAGGTGCGGGTTGACCTGGACGCGGCGGCGCTGCTCCATCCGGGACCGTAGCCGCACCGCGTGGGGTTCAGCTGCGGAATTTCCTCACCGCGCTGAGCAACTGCCGACAGGTGATCTGCCCGATCAGCTTGCCGTTCTCGACAACCGGCCTGCGGCGCTTGTTTTTGCGCAGCATGTCCTCAGCCACGCTGA
Source organism: Halioglobus sp. (assembly GCA_020443425.1). Lineage (GTDB taxonomy): Bacteria > Pseudomonadota > Gammaproteobacteria > Pseudomonadales > Halieaceae > Marimicrobium. The sequence goes on along the minus strand of JAGRIE010000007.1, from coordinate 162,193 downwards.
CAATATCCTCGTTGGGGTTGGCGACGACCAGGTTGTCCGACGCCATGTGATCGCGCACCACCCCGATATTGTTGTTGTTATAGATGGCCCCCAGCACGGCGCGCAGGCAGTCCATTTCCGAGAGAATACCCACCAGGTTACCATCGGCATCGACCACACAGACCCCGGAAATCTTGTTGTCGATAATCACTTTCATCGCGTCGAGGATATTGTCCTCAGGCTTCACCCTCACAGGGTTGGGTAACATATAGTCCCGCAGGTTGACCGATTGCAACATACACTTCTCCAATGACCCGGATCACCCGGCTTTATTTCCAAGTATAGCCGTTAAAATCCCCAATAGTGTATGCGTCGCCGGCGTATTGGGCTGGCACCCCCGCAGCCGCGCCGCCGGGCAGGTCTTGCGCCAGCACTGCCGGGTGCTAGAGTACACGCTGCCTCCCCGGCGTGGGGTGGCTCCTGTCCCTGGCAAATGGAGATCTGACATGTCGCGAGTTCTACCCACCCTGCTGCTGGCGCTGCTGTTGGTCAGCCCGATGAGTGTGGCCGCCGCCAGCCCGGCTGAGCGACTGGCCGAGGCGATCCGCTTCGAGACGATCAGTTACCAGGATCGCTCGCAGATAGACCTCGCCGAGTTCCGGCGCTTCCACGCCTTCCTGCGGGCCTCGTTCCCGCGCGTTTTCCAGCAGCTGGAGGTGGAGACAGTCAACGATTACAGCCTGTTGATCCGCTGGCCGGGCAGCGACCCCGACCTGCAGCCTGTCCTGTTCACTGCGCATATGGACGTGGTGCCCATCGAGCCCGGTACCGCGGATGACTGGGAGCACCCGCCGTTTGCCGGGGTGGTGGCGGATGGCCGTATCTACGGTCGCGGCGCGCTGGATGACAAGCAGGGGGTGCTCGGTAACCTCGAGGCCGCGGAGTCGCTGCTGGCAGAGGGGTTTGTCCCGGCGCGCACCATGGTGTTTGCGTTTGGTCACGACGAGGAGATCAGCGGCCGGGACGGCGCCGCCAGGCTGGCCGAGCGCATGCGCGAAAAAGGCTGGCATTTTGCGTGGATGGTCGACGAGGGCGGCATGGTGATCTCGGACAACCCGCTGCTGCCGGACAAGCCGGTCGCCATCGTCAACGTCGCCGAGAAAGGCTATCTGACCCTGACGCTGGTGGCGACCGGTGAGGGGGGGCACTCGTCACGGCCGCCGCGCACCAGCACTATCGGGCGCCTGGCCGCGGCGCTGCAGCGTATCGAGACCAACCCGTTCCCTACCCGCATGGTAGGGCCGGTGGCGGCCATGCTGGAGCGCATGGGGCCGCATATGGATCAGCCCAACCGGTTCTTCTTTGGCAACCTGTGGCTCACCGGCGGCATCGTGGCTGACCGGATGAGCGAGGACCCGATGACAAACTCCTATGTGCGCACAACCACCGCGCTGACCATGTTCAACGCCGGCGTGAAGGAGAATGTCGTGCCCCAGCGTGCGGAGGCGAAGGTCAATTTCCGCCTGCTGCCGGGCGATACTCCCGAGACGGTGGTGAGCTATATCACGGAACTGGTAGACGACCCGGGGATAGAGATCAGTTATGACGAGTGGGACAACGTGCCCGGGGTTGCCGACTACGACGGCGGTGGCTTCGCGGTGATTTCAGAGGCGGTGGCGTCGGTGTACCCGGATGCGGTGATTGTGCCGTCACTGCTGGTCGCAACCACCGATACCCGTCACTACATCGACCTGGTGGACGACCAGTACCGGTTCCAGGGGATGCTGGTAAAGGTCAGCCAGGCCGCCTCAGTACACGGGACCAATGAGTATATCGACATCCAAAGTTACGAGAATGCGATCGAGGTCGCGCGACAGATGATGATACTGGGCGCGCGATGAGGTCCCGCCCGCAGGTTCAAGGTGCGCGTGGCGCGGCACAGTGTTAGGCTTCGCACTGCTTTTTAACCGTATGCTGGAGAACCCAATGCGAACGCTCTGCACCCTGGCTGCCAGTCTGCTACTGGTGGCCTGCGCCACGCAACCGCAAGCCACCACCGAGTGCAGTGAGCCGCGTTCACTGGTGTGTACGCGGGAGTTCCGGCCGACCTGTGGTGTACTGAAAACCGGCGGCACCCGGGAATTCGCCTCGCCCTGTACTGCCTGTGCCGACGAGGCGGTAACCGGCTACATCCCGGGACCCTGTCCGCAGTGAGCCTCACCAGCCGCATCCTGCTGGCGATGGGCGCAGGGATCCTCACCGGGTCCCTGCTGAACGTCCTGCTTCACGGGGTCGGCCTGCCGGCGGCGTTAAACTCGGTGCTGGATACCTATCTGGTCGGCGGCCTGTTCGATGTGGTGGGGCGAATATTCGTCGCCTCCCTCAAGCTGCTGGTGGTGCCGCTGGTACTGGTTTCACTGGTGTGTGGCTCCAGTTCACTCGGCGACAGCGCGCGCATCGGCCCTATCGCCGGCAAGACGATGTTGTTCTACCTCGCCACCACCGCGATCGCCGTCAGTGTCGCGCTGGCGTTTGCGGTCCTGGTCGGCCCCGGTACCGGTGTCAACCTGGTCGGCAATGCCAGCTATGTTGCGGCGGAGGCGCCGCCGCTGAGCGATGTGCTGGTGAACATATTCCCGACCAACCCGGTACAGGCGATGGCCGAGGGCAAGATGTTGCAGATCATCGTGTTCGCGCTGTTGCTCGGCTACGCGATCTCCCACGCCGGCGAGCCGGGTCGGCGTATCGCCGGTTTTTTCCGGGACATGGAAGCGGTGGTGATGAAGATGGTGGACATCCTCATGCACCTGGCCCCGTACGGTGTGTTTGCGCTGTTGGCGAAGTTGTTTGCCACCATGGGTATCGGCGCTATTTTGGACCTGGCCACGTATTTTTTCACCGTGCTGGCCGTGCTGCTGTTTCATGTGCTGGTGACCTACAGCCTGTTGCTCCGGGGCCTGACCGGGCTGTCACCGCGCATACTGCTGAGCAAGATGCGCCCGGTGTGGGCGTTCGCGTTCAGCACCGCATCCTCCGGCGCGACCCTGCCGATCACACTGCGCACCGTCGAACGCCGTCTCGGTGTGCACAACACCGTGGCCGGTTTCACGGTGCCGCTGGGTGCTACCATCAATATGGACGGCACGGCGATCATGCAGGGCGTGGCGACGGTGTTCATCGCCCAGGTGTACGGTATGGACCTGTCGATGGGTGCGTACATCACGGTGGTGATCACCGCGACACTCGCATCCATCGGTACTGCCGCTGTCCCCGGGGTCGGCCTGATCACGCTGGCGATGGTGCTGGGCCAGGTCGGCATTCCGGTGGAGGGCATCGCGCTGATCATCGGCGTCGACCGGCTGCTGGATATGGTGCGGACCGCCGTCAACGTCACCGGTGATTCCGTGGGCTCGGTGATCGTGGCGCGTAGCGAAAAACAGCTCGATGAGGCAGTATTCCTCGACGAGAGCGCCGATCAGGATGCCGACGATGACGGTCGCCACGGCGTGCCCGTGACGCCGCCCACGGCCTGAGGGCCAGCCTGTAACCCATCCAGTGAGATTGAAACCCTGCCTATGCCTATCCAATGCACCATTGTCCCCGTCACCCCCTATCAGCAGAACTGCTCCATCATCAAGTGTGAGGCCACCGGCCGCGCCGCCATTGTAGATCCCGGTGGCGATATCGAGCGTATCCTGTCCGCGGTCGAGCAGATGCAGGCCAAAGTGGAGAAAATCATTCTCACACACGCGCACATGGATCACTGTGCCGCCTCCGATGTGCTGCGCCAGCAACTCGGTGTGCCCATCGAAGGGCCGCACCGGGAGGATGATTTCTGGCTGCAGAAGCTGCCGGAGTCCTGTCGCATGTCGGGCTTTCCGCCGGCCGAGGTCTTCACACCGGACCGCTGGCTGGAGCAGGGTGACACAGTGATGGTCGGCGAACTGGAACTGCAGGTGCTGCACTGTCCCGGGCACACGCCGGGTCATGTCGTCTTCGTCTACCCGCCGCAAAAAGTCGCCTGGGTGGGGGATGTGCTGTTCCAGGGCTCCATCGGCCGCAGTGACTTTCCCAGGGGCAACCACGACGAGCTGGTTGCCAGTATCCGGCAGAAGTTGTTTCCGCTGGGCGACGATATCACCTTTATCCCGGGGCACGGCCCGACCTCGACGTTCGGCCAGGAGCGGCTGACCAATCCCTTCGTGGCGGATGCGAACTATGGCTGAGGAGAGCTCGGACCGGGAGAGCCTGCTGCGCCGGGAATACCTGCAGCAGACGGCGCGTATACACTGGCATGAACTGCAAACCTACTACGCTCACGGCAGTGTCATTGCCGTGTCGGCGCGGCTCAACCTGGTCGAGGTGGCGGTGCAGCTGGGGATGGATAACACCGAGCTGTTCCAGCGCTGGATAGCGGATGGCGATGTCGGGGGCGTGACTGACGAGCAGGCCCTGCTCTGGTACGAGGACAACCCGCTGTTGTGGGCGGTGGTGGCTGCACCCTGGGTGCTGGTACAGCAGCGCGATGAACCTGTGGCCGCGGACAGCGAGGCTTAGGCGGGGCGGTACATCGCGGTCACTGGCGGACCGCGCTGCGGTGCAGGGGCCGGCGCCTACCAGCCGGTGATCTCGTGGCCCGAGCGGCCCAATCCGCAGTTACCGTCGGTGTTCTGCACCAGTTCAGCGGCGGCTGTGGCGTCCGCGACCTGCTGGAACTGTTGCCGGCCAGCCTGGAACTCCTCACTGCTGACACTCTCCTCCAACGGGGCTGCGTGGATGACATAATTCCAGGCCAGCCAGAGGTCGGTCCTGGTGTTGCCGCTCGCCGCTTTGGAGGCCAGGCCGCCGACCACAAACCCCTTGCAGTAGGGGAGCGGCTCTTCGGGTGCGGGGTCCTGCCAGGGCCAGTTCACAGCGCCGGCACCGGCGGCGGTGAATGTCAGGATAAATGCGAGAACAATTCTGCTCATACTCGGGCCTCGTTGAAATCGGGATCAGTCAAACGCCTAGCGCTTGTGGGGGTGGACGATGTGCCGCTCAACGGGGGCGCCCTCGACATGGGTCACGGGCACCTCGCCGTCGATCTCCTCCGGCGATGGCGTGTTGAAATCCCCCACCTCGTGCGGCATCTGGCTGTTGGAGTCACCCACTTCCCGCGGCGCCTCGCCATCCAGTACCTCGTGCGGTGCGGCGGGGTCCATACGCTCAAATGCCTGTTCGCGGCGCTGGTACGCATCGTAGACCTCGTCCTCGTCGTCATTGCGATCGTGGATGATGACGGTGCGGTTTTCCTGCTCCGGCGCCGCTTGCTGGGCGCTCGGTTGCGGCGCCGAGACCTGTTGCGGCTGCTCGACCGGGGCGTCGATGATATTGGTCTGCGGCAGGTTGATCTCCTCAGCACCGGGCCCGGGCGGCGAGTCGGTGAACTCCGGATTGCCCTGTGCATCGGTTGTCTCGTAAATCTCGGCCCAGGCCGCGCCGGCCAGCATCAGCGCCGCCAGGCCGGTAGAGAGGGTTCGCAGAATTCGCATGTACAGTTCCTACACAGGGATATCCCTGCTGATCATAGAGGATTTTGCCCTGCCGCGACAGGTGTGCGCTGCGCGGTATCGGCGTCAGAGATTCCTGAGCAGGTCGAGGTAGCCCTCGGTGCTGCTGCCCTCTTTCCAATAGCCGATGATGCCGCTGGATTCCAGCTGTCGGTAAAGCCGGGTGGACTGTGCGTCGACATACGGTGCCACCCAGTCCAGCTCCACCGCAGCGGTGAACTCGGCGGCCAGGCCCGACCTGTTGTGAGAGGTGTTTTCGTGCAGCTTGGCCGCCTGGGGCCCGAACAATGCGTTCAACATTGTGTGCTGCTCCGACATATGGGCGATGAACACGCGGTTGTCCTTGAGGCCCTGTATCACCGCTGCGTGATCGAGCGCAGGATCGAACGACAGGAAGGCCGCCAGCGACGGGCAATCGCGCTCGAGAATCGTGCGGGCCAGCGACTGCGGGTCGGATCGGACCCTGTCGGTGAACTCCCCGAAGCTCATCTGCAGTTGTCGCAGCAGGATTTTCGAGTCCTGCCGCTGTTCGTCCAACAGCGTGTGCGAGACCCGGTAGGCCACCATGCTTTTGAGGATCTCCGCCGGGGCGCGTACGGTGGTGAAAAACAGATCGGTGCCGGGGCGGTGGAAGCGCAGCATTTCACGCGCTTTCTGGTGGCCGAGAATGAACATGCGCTGGGGATTCTGCAGGAGCTGGTAGCCGGCGTAGACGTGCAGGAAACGCTGCCGCCTGTCCAGCGCCGCCTCTTTCGACAGGTAGGAGCGCAGCAGTGCGCCTCGTGGGCTCCTGGCCAGATAGGAGTGGGCCATGTAGGCGATGGCCTGGTCGACCGGGCCGCTGTGGCCCAGTGGTACCGGCGCGCAGCGGTTCTTGAGCACCAGCTGTTTGCGGATGGAGGTGCCGCCGCACTTCGGTACGTGAATAAAGAATACGCGCTGCTGCGCGGGGTGCAGGTCCATCAGGTCGTAGTAGTCAGGGGCGCCGATGCCGCGCTGTTGCATCTGCGCAGCGAGTGCCTCGATATCCCGCCGTACCGCCGCCAGTCCGGCGGGGTCTGCAAGGTCGGAGGCGGTGTAGCGGGCGCTGTTCCCGGGTGTGAAATCGGCTAGGTCAGGTGTCTCGGACGGCATGGTCTTGCTGGGCTCCAGCGTGCTTGATGCCCGTTGTCGGGCAGGGTTTATACCCTTGCGGGAGGTGTCGGTTGACGCTCAATTGTGCATGGGCTGCGGAATCAAGTCCAACGGAAAACGGCGAGTGCGTCACGGGCACCGGGAAAAGCGGCACTGGCGCGCCGGTTTACCGTATCACCTTGATCCAGTCCCCGGTGCGCGGTTCGCCGCGCGGGTACAAGCCGTTCAGCAAGCGCAGTTGGGCCTCGGCGTCGGGAATGCGGGTGCTGGCGGCCAGGCTGGCCATGGTGGCACCCTGCGGGACCTGGATGTAATGCACGTAGAGCCCGTTGCTGGTGCCCTGTTCCGCCGGGTGCATGGGGCGGAAGCTCTCTATCATTGCCAGCAGCGCGGCATCCTGCGCACTGAAGTTTTGCGCGGCGCCGTCGAACAGGTAGCTGAGGTTGTTGTAATCAATAACGGCAACCCGTCGCGCGCCGGCACCGCTGCCGGTGATCCCGGTGTAGCCTTTGAGCCCGGCCTGGTCCAGTTTGGCGCCGGCGCTGAGCTGTCCTGTGAGGCTGCCCTCCAGCACGGCCTGTGGCGATGCGTTGGGGTCGCGGCGACGCACGGTGATAGTCAGCTCACTGCTGCCGTCCGGGGCGCTGGCGACAATGGCCCTGGCGCCCGCAGTGACAGTCCAGTCCAGCGGTCGCTCGAAGGTGAACCCCAGCTTGTTGTGGTAGTAGCGGCTTTCCGAGCGGTCGCTGGGTACGCTCTCCCCCCAGACCAGGCCCTCGATATGCTGCTGGAACTCGCCCGGCACCGCGGGATCGTCAGGCTGCGCGCTGCTGTCGAGTTCGCCGGCGGCCTGGATGACTGTCTTCAGGCGCTGGTCGTTGCGCGGATGCGAGGCGTAGAGGCCGTGATAGGTGGCCACCGGTTTGCCGCCCGCCTTCGCCTTGATGCGCTGGAACTGCTCCTGGTCCTTCAGTGCGCCGATGACTTCCAGCAGCGATTCGGGGTCGTAGCCGACATTGTACATATACTCCGCAGCCAGGCCGTCCGCCTCCAGTTCCATATCGCGGCCATAGCCGCTGACCAGCTCGGTGCCGTACATATTGGAGGCATTGGCGAGATCGCCACTGCCGGTCAGCACGTAGGTGGTGGTCGCCACGACCTTGTTGGCCACCGAGGCCGCCTGGCGCCGGTTGTGGTGGCTGGCGGTGATATGACCGATCTCGTGGGCCAGTACACCGGCCAGCTCGGCTTCATTCTCCAGATAGGCCAGCAGGCCGCGGTTGATGTAGATATAGCCGCCCGGCAGGGCAAAGGCGTTGATGTCGGGGCTGTCGAGCACGGTGAAGGTAAACGTCGTATCGGGCTCATCGCTGCTGGCGACCAGTCGCTGGCCGATGCGAGTCACATAGGCCTGCAGTTCGGGATCGTTGTAGGGTGCACCCTGTTCAACCATATCCTGGTGCATCGCTTCGCCGGTTGACGCGCTGCCGGCGCAGCCGGGCAGCAGCGCCAGCAGCACCAGTGGCAGGAAGAGGGCAAGCGCCGTGCGGTGCATACGAATCTCCTAGTGTTCGCTGGACAGGAATTGGAGCAATTGCTGCCCGAGACCGTCGCAGGCTGTTCCCTGCACCGGGGCGATAATGGGTATCGGGACGATCACGGCAGGCATATAGGATTGGCCTGACGCACTGGTGTTGACATGGCCGACCTCGGCCTTGTCGGTGAAGTCCCAGATGGTGGCCTCGTAGTTGGCATCGTGGCCCCAGGTGCCGAAGCCGAAGCAGCCGCCGAGGCTGCAGGTCATCGACCCGCTGCCCCCGGTGCGCTCGGTCGAGCCGTCGAGCCAGATCATGTACTCGACCCGCAGCGCCGCCATCTTTTCCGCCACCGGCTTTTGCTTCAGCAGTCGCTCGATATCGAGCGGGTGCAGCGGCGCAGTGCGCGGCTCGAACCAGGGGTAGACGGCGTTGAGAAACTCCAGTTCGTCGATGACCGTGATGGAGTTGTCGCCGGACTGGATGTAGTCACCCACACAGCGCACAAAATCGGGCTCGGTCTCGTAGTCGCTGGCGTGGCGGCGGCCGAGGATCACCACGCTGTCGTCGCCGATGCCCGCAGTGGGCGCGTTGTACACCTGTTCGTCAACCGTGGCGGTGACACAGCCGCCCAGCAGCGACAGGCCGGCGCCGCACAGCAGTGTGCGAATGCACCCTCTCACGGTGCCTCCGTGGCGGGCAGGATGCCCTTCTCGTCCAGCCACTGCGCGATGGCGGGGACACGGGTGAAGTTCGCGGCGAAATTGGCGCCGGCGTCGCGCAGTGCCATGACGGCGGCGAGGTTGACCGCGTCCTGGTCGCTCTGCAGGAAGGCGGTCGGGGTCTTGCCGTAGCTGGTCATGCCCCACTCGGCGATGGCACCACCGCTGGCATTGAGCAGGTCGAAACGGTAGCGCATCCAGATTTCATACACTTTGACATTGGTGTGAGCCGGTATCGCGTACTGTAACTCCTCGACATGGGGGATGAACACGGCGTCGACGCCCGGCGTCGGCTGGCCCGGCCGCGGCCGGGTCTGCAGCTGGACGACGCGGGTGAACATGCCGGCGAGCAGGGTGTCCCACATCTGCACCTGTGCGGCGCCGGTACTGACAATCCAGCTGGATTCCTGGCGGCTCTTTGATTCGTCGAAGAACTCGTGCCCGGCAAAGTCGTCGCCGTACCACACACCCAGCGTGAGCGGCAGCGGCTCGATCAGCGGCGCCGGGAACTGGCCTTGGACCACCACCTGGGCCGGGCCGCAGGCGAGCAGCAGGCCCAGCAGGGCCACCATGACGGCTGTCCGGGCTGGTGCGCGGCACCTAGCGGAAGTCATTGAGAGCGACAAACGTGCCTCCGTTGCGGCGGGTGAGCTCGCGCATCAGCGTGGCAAAGCGGATACCGGTACCCTGCAGGTGCGGGGCGCGGCTGAACTGGGTCGGGAAGCCGACGGCGTGGATGCGCACCAGCCGGTTGCCGTTGGCATCGCTGCGGTTTATCCGGTCCACGGTGTCGATCACCTGCGTAATCGACGGGCCGGTGAACTCATCACCGAACACGTAGATACTGATCTTCTTGCCCGGTGAGGCGAAGGTGCGGATCGCGGCCTCAATGCCCTCCACCGGGCTGGAGTTGCTGAAAATACTCCAGCCGCGCAGGTTCTCCAGGATGATTTTGCGGCGCCCGGGTGTGTCGGGAATCCACTTGCCCCGGTAGCTCTGGAACAGGTAGTTGCCCATGTCATTCATCACCTGGATACCCTTGACCTGCGGGTAGATGGCCAGCGTCTCCTGCACCTCCTTCAGCACGCGGTTCCAGGCGTAGGAAAACATCGAGCCGGAGGTGTCGATGACGAAGATGATGTACTCGCTGTCGACCGGGATGCCGCCGATCAGCTGGTTTTTCGACTGGTGCTGGGTGCCCAGCAGTCGTTTCATCTCCTCCGTCAACTGCTGCTTGGCCGAGGCCAGTTGGCCGGCGATGGCCGAGTTGCTGCTGTCCTCGACCTGCAGGCTGTCGTAGCGCGATTTGGCACTGGCCATCTGCGCGCGCAGGATGGCGATGCGCTCCTCGTGCTCGGACAGCTGCTCCTGTTTCGCGTTGAGGTCGCGGTTGAGAACCTTGGTCTCGCCGCGCATGTCAAACAGCAGTTCCTGCAGCGCCGCCAGTTTGCCCTCGAGGTTGATGGTGGAGGCCTCGATAATCTGTGGCTGTACCGTCTTGGTGATCATCAGCAGCAGGATGATGGCGCCGAAACCACAGCAGATCACGTCCAGGAAGGACAGTGAAAACTCGGCGACGCCTCGCGTCTTGCGCCGCGCCATCAGGGCCAGTCCCGCGAGGGGCTCATCAGCGAGCCCTGGGTGCGCAGCGCCAGCAGCCACAGTTCGGATACGGCCATCGGATCCCCCTCCATCGGCGCCAATATGATATTCACAGGCACCCGCGACGGCAATTGCCGCACCGCCTGTGCGTACAGTTTCTGGCGCTCGGGGCCGGTGACGGTGTTGCCCCGCGGCGGCGACGTGCCCTGTGTCGGCAGGCCGTCGGTGATCAGGAAGATGTTATCCGGTGCCGGCGACAGCTTGTGCAGGGCGAGGAACGCGTTCTCCAGGCTGGTGCCGCCACTCGGGGTTATCCGGTGCAGGGCGCTGCTGACATCGCCCAGTTGCGCCTGGTTGGCGACCTCCAGCCATTTGCCCTCGGTGTCGGCCAGCGCCGGTTTCGCCGAGGTGTTGAAGGTGATGACCTGGTATTTGCTGGCCACCGGCAGCTGTGCCAGCAGCCAGTCGACGGTGTCCAGGCTTTTCGTCCACTTCTCCGCCTTGCGCTGCACCGACTCGCCCATATTGCGCAGGCGGATGATCTGCACCAGCTTGTCGGCCAGCATACTGGCCGAGACGTCGAGCAGGATGGCGATGTTGTTACCGCCGAGGTTGAGCCCGGTCAGGTACTGGCGGTTGCCGTCGCCGGTGAAGTCGCGGGCATTGGCGCCGGAGCTTTTCTGGCTGGCCTGCCGCAGTTCCTTCACCTCGCTCTCCAGCGCCAGCAGCTCGGCCTTGAGGCTCTCGATATCCTCGCTCTCGGTGTAGCCCTCGCGCTTGCGGCTACTGATCTGCGCCTCGAAGTTCTCAGTGTCCTTGGCAATGCGGGTCGCCAGGCCCTGTGCCTCGGCCATTTTCTGGTCCAGCTCCGAGAGGGTGTTGCGCAGGCGCACCAGGTCTTTTTCGCCTTCGCTGACATCCTCTTCGAGCAGGCTGACCTCCGACAACACGTTCTCGTTGAGTATTTCCGACTCCTCCTCAATGGCGTGGTTCATGATCAGGAACACGAGGATCACCGCGCCAAAGCCGCAGGACATGATGTCCAGGAAACTCAGGTTGAAGGTGGTGAATTCGCGTTTCTTCCTCGCCATGGCGGTCAGCCCCGGACCTCGATCAACACCGCCGCTGGCGCCTGCCCGATGACGATGCGATCCCCGCTGTCGAGGACCTGCCCGGCGCGATAGGGCCGGCCGTTCACCGCGACACTGCCACCGCTGCCGCGCAGTTGCCAGCCGGCGTCACTGCGGTACAGCTCCCAGCCGTCGGCCAGCGCGGTGCCACCGGGCAGCAGTGCCTGTGCCACGTGATCGGACAGCAGGTGGGTGGCGCGGCACACCGGTTCGGGCGCAGGCGCAGGTGCCGGTGACGGCGCGGGTTTCGCCGCGGCGGGGGCGGCCTTCCCGCGCGGCTCGATGCAGGGCAGGGTGGTGATAAAGCTCAGCGCCTGTTCGCGCTGTACCAGTCGCTGCTGGTGTGTCCGCAGCGCGCGCTGCATATCGTCGGGCTGCAGCACATCCAGTTGCGCGAAGGCAGTGCCCAGGCCCGGCAGCAGGGCCGTCAGTGGGTCGGCGATTACGCGATCGTCGGGCCGCAGTATCCCGATGGTCTCGTTGGCGCTGTCGAACAGGCGCCTGCCGGCGGACTGCAACTGGTGCGTACCGACGCGGGCCTGGTAGCCGTTGATGTCCATATTGGTCTCGGCACTGGTGTGCAGCGCGCGCAGGGTGGTCGGCAGTGCATCGTACAGCTGTTGTTCCGTGGCTGCCTTGCGCCGCGGGTCGAAGCGGGTCTGGCGCACAAACTCGGCGGCGATCAGTTCGACCAGTCGCTCCTGCAACTGCAGCAGGCCGCAACCGGGCAGGGGTACAGTGCGCTGCAATTCGATGTGGCCGTCGTGCTGCGCCAGCTCTGAAATCACCGCCTGGTGCAGCTGCAGTTCGAGGTGGAACAGCCGGCCGCCGCGACTGTAGAGGCTGGCCAGCGCCACGCTGCGGTTGACCAGGCCGACGGCATCGAACGGGCACTGCTGCACGATACCCAGCAGCAGTGCCAGCTGTTCGTGCTGCATGCTGCCGGACACCGCCAGCAGCAGTTCATCCGGGTGCTGGGCCTGGGCGTGCAGCTGCTTGAGGTGGGCGTGCACGAGGTCCCCGGTGTGTCGCGCCGGGCCCAGCGCCGGCTGCAGTTTCTCGGTGCTCAGCTGCCACCAGAAGCGGGTGTTGATGTCGCGCGGCTGCAGGCGGGCGGCCGCGCGTGCGGGTGCGCCAAACAGGTAGTCCGCGCCCTGCAACAGCGCATAGCCGGGACTCTGTACCCGGGCGTCGCCGTGCCACAGCTGCAGGTTGCTGTCGTTGAGGTCGAGCAGTCCGATACTCATCAGCTTGCCACCAGAAAGCGCAGCAGGCGGCGGTCGGCGTAGCGCTGGCAGTCCAGTACCAGGCGCTCCTGCGACAGCTGCAGCTGGTGCAGTGCGAACATGATGATGATGCTCAGCACCAGTGCCACAAAGGTGCTGTTGAACGCCACGCCGAGGCTGGCGGTGACGCCGGAGATGTCGCCCTCAACGGCCTTGTACGCCTGCCCCAGTGCATCGCCGATACCGCGCACGGTGCCGATAAACCCGATCGAGGGAATGGCCCAGGCGATATAGCGCACCATGGACATCTCCGAGTCCAGGCGGTCCGATTCAATTTCGCAGTTCTCCTTGATGGTCTCGGAGACAGCCTGGATGCTGCCGGTGGTGGCAAAGCGCTGCAGCGCGGCCAGCAGTGTGCGCGGCAGCAGGTAGTCCTGCTCCGATTCCGGCAGCGCCTCCAGCGCGCGACTGTACTCGCGCGCGTCTTCCGGCAACACGGTGGTGCCCTCCGGGATCTCCAGCAGGCGCCGGTCCAGCATGCTGCGCTCGTGCATGCCGCGGCGCCCTTTGTAGCCCATGATGGCGAGCGCCCAGATCAGCAGGATAAAACAGGACTCCTGCTCGTAATCGCCGATCACCACGGCGAGACTGCGGGTGGTGACGACCTCCTCACCGGCCGCCTGCATCGCCGCTTCACGCTCCAGGTGCGCTTTCGCGCTGGGACGGATGACGCCGACATAGAGCGCGTGGACCACAATAATCGCGATCAGCAGCGCAAACAGCTGGTAGATAAATTCGGATGACATTCTTTGTTTCATTGCAGGGTGTCCTATATATCCACCGGAAAGGAGACGGGCACATCTTCGGAAATTTCCTCCGAGGAGCGGTAGTCGAATGGAGAGCGTTTGTCGGCGTCGGCCGGTGCGGTTTCCTGCTGTGCCGGCGCGGCCTGTTCTGCGGGCTCGCTGTCCGCTGCCGGCTCGGCGCCGCTCTCAGGCTGGGCCTGCAGTGGCGCCGCTGCCAGCAGCAGGGCGAGCAGCAGCGGGGACAGCTGTCGTCGATGGTTCATGTTTTACTCCGCGTAGCGCGCAAGGCGGAATCCTACGTCATCCCGCCCGGCTTGCCCATAATCACGATAGGTCAGGCGCAACTCGGACAGCTTGGCATGCGTCCAGGCGGCGCCGCGGATCACATAGTTGTCGCCGCCCTGGCTGCCCAGCGGATCTCGCTCGGTGGCGCCGTTGGCCGGCGGGATGCTGTAGACGTCGTGCACCCACTCCGACACATTGCCACCCATATCGTAGAGGCGGTGCTGGTTGGGCTTGAAGGAGGCCACCGGTGCGCTGACCACATAGCCGTCCTTGTAACCGTTCAGGACGCGGCCGGTGACATAGGCGGAGGTGTCGTCGGCGTAGTTCTCCGCCACCAGTGTCGGCGGGAAGGTGTCGCCCCAGGGGAACAGCAGCAGTTTGTCGCCGCTGGCGCGCGCGGCCCAGGCCCACTCGGCCTCCGAGGGCAGGCGGTAGCCGGTGGCGTCGCTGTTGTAGCCGGTCACGATGCCGTTGCTCTGGCGGTAGAATGGCGGCAGGCCCTCGCGCTCGCTGAGCCAGTTGCAGAATGCCGCGGCCTGCTGCCAGCTCACCTGTGCCACCGGCTGGTGCTCCTGGTTGAGGCTGTTGCCCTCTATCTGGCCCGAGTTGTGGCCCGGCTGGAACTGGCGGAACTGCGCGTTGGTGACTTCCGTGGTCTGCAGGTAGAACATGCGGCGCAGTGCCACCGGGTGCAGTACCTCGTTGGCGCGTCGGCCCGGCTCGCGGCGCGAGGAGCCCATGGTGAAGTCCGCCAGCGCCGATTCAGCCGGCTTGAACAGCAGCAGGGTCTGGCCGAGCGGCGTGGTGATCTCGGGTTTGATGCGCGCCAGGGTGACCGCCTCCTGTGTCTGTAGCGTGACCTCCACCAGCTGTGGCAGGCCGGGGCGCGGTGTGACCTGCCGGCGCACGGTGGCGTAACCGTCCAGGCTCACTTCCACTGAGTGTTCCACCGCCGGCAGCGACAGCGTCTGCACGCCCTTGTCGATGGTGCGGCCGTCGATGCGGACCACGGCGCTGGCCGGGCTGATGCGCAGGCGCACCTCGCCCAGCAGCGCCTTCAGGGTTACCGAGCGCTGCGCCTGTGTGGCGGCTGCCATCTCCACCGTGTCATTGAAGCGCTGGTAGCCGGGTTTGAACACATCCAGCCGGTGCGCCTGCCCGGGACTGATATCCAGCGTCAGCGGGGTCTGCCCCTGGAATTCCCCGTCGAGAGTGACATTGGCGCCGCTGGGGACCGTGCTCAGTGCCAGCTCACCGGGGGCGGGTTGCAGCTTGACCTGGCCCAGGTCCTGGTCCTTTCCGGCCTCGATCCGCAGTGTTTTCTGCCAGTCGGCAAACGAGGGCAGCTGCAGCATCAGCTGGTGCTCGCCCTGCATGACCTCCAGTGAGGCCGGTGTAGTCCCCGCCGCCTCGCCGTCGACCAGCACGGTGGCGCCAGCCGGCACGCTGTCGAGGGTCACTGTCGCCCAGGCCGGTTCCAGTTGCACCGCGACGCTCTGCTGCACGCTGCGGCCGGTGACTTGCAGCGTCTGTGCCAGCGGCAGGTGCCGCTCCTCCTCGAACTGCAGCTGGTGTTCCCCCTGCGGCAGTTCGAGATCGACAATGGGGGTGCGGCCGACGGACTCGCCGTCGACCGAGACACTGGCGCCGGTCGGGGTGCTGTCGATGGACACCAGGCCGGGCAGCGGCTGCAGTGTCAGTTCCAGCGACTGGCTGTCGCGCTCGTCCACGGTGGCGCGGGTGTCCAGCGGCTGGTAACCCTCGGCCGCCGCGCTGACGGTGTACTCCCCGGGCAGCAGCAGGTAGCGCTCGCCGAAGGGCAGGGCGAGCCCGGATACCGAGACCTGTGCCGGCACGTCGGCGACCACCGTGATCTTCAGCGAGCGCGCGCTGAACAGGAACAGCATCACCAGTGCGAACAGCAGCAGGCAGGCGAGCAGCACCCACCGCCCGGTCTTGCGCGGGCCCGGTGAACGGGTGGTGGCCTGGTCCAGCGGGGTGAAGCCGCTGGGCGCGATGGTTACGGGTTGCTTGGGCATGGGCAGTGTGTCATTGGTTGATGGGCCGCGGGCGCTCAGGCCCCGGGGTGACTGGGTATTGCTGTCATCCGCTCAGATTGGTTCCGTGCAGGCAATGGTGACCGGTGCCGGCGGCGAGTCAGCCGAAACGGTGAAGCTGTGACGCACATCGCGATAGCCGGCGCGAGTGCCCACTGCGGTGTAGTTGCCCGGGCGCAGCGTGAGCGCTGTCTCGCTGAAACTGCCCAGCCGCGCCACCTTGTAGACAATGACTTCCGTTTTCGCATCGGAGCGCAGGGTCACGGTGACCTCGGTGTTGGCCCGGCGCAGTGCCGTCTCCAGCGCGCTGAGCTGCTGCTCCAGCACCGGGCCGCGCGGCGATATCTGCCGCGCCTGCGCCAGCAGTTGTTCAGCGGCAGCGGCGACTGCGGTATCGGACAGTCGCAGCGGGTCGGCGACGGCGGTGCGCAGCTGCTGGTCAACCTCGGCGCGCATCCTGCTCCGCTGCAGCCCCTCGGCGGCGAACAGCACGCTGCCGTCTATTTTCTGCGCCTGTTCATACGCGGCCACGGCCTTTGCCCACTGTTCCTGCTGCTCCTCGCGCTGGCCCTGCTGGTTGAGGCTGGCGAGGCGCTGGGCCGTCTCGGCGGCGCTCACTTCCTGCAATGCACTGGCCGCCTCCTTTGAACCGGGCTGCAGCTTTGCCGCCGCATTGAACGCCTTGCGGGCGCTGTCGTAGCGGCCCTGGCCGAGGGCCGCGTAACCGTCGCTCATCGACTGGTTGAAGTCCTGGTCCCGCGCCCGGGTGGTGACGCGCTGCAGCGCCTCCTGCGCGCCGGTGTGCAGCGGGTCCAGTTCGGTGGCCTGTTGCAGCAGCGTCCGGGCCTGGGCCAGATCGCCTGCCGCCTCGGCAGCCTGTGCGTCGGCCAACAGCGGTAACAGCTGCGGCAGTACCTCGGCGCGTTGCCGCAGGGTCGCGATGTCGCTGTGATCGGGCTCAATCAGCGCCGCCGTCTCCAGTGCGCTGATTGCGGCGTCGGCATCGCCCTGTGCCAGCGCCTGGCGGGCCTGTTCCAGCAACCCGGTGAGTACCTGTGGTATCGAGTCCTGCAGTGCCTGCAGCGCGGCCAGCCCCTGCCGGTACTGCTCGGTGGCGGCGGCGTATTCGCGGTTCTTGTACAGTTCATCGCCCGCCGTCGCGATCGGTGTCACGGCCGCGAAGGCCGCTGTCGCCCACTGCCCGGCGCCGCGCTCCTGCAGCGCCAGCTGCAGTTCCAGTAATTCCGCGGCCAGCTCCTGCGCCTCTTTGCGCTGGTGGGCCAGCTGTGCGTCAGACCAGGGGGCGGCCTCCTCGACGGCGGGAACTGCCGGCTGTGCCGGGCCGTTGGCGGCGGCCTGCGTATCCGCGGCGCCCGCCTCGGCGGTCGACGCCGCCGGCGCGACGGGTCGCTCCTCCAGTGCGGCCGGCAACAAAAACACCACCACAGCGGCCAGTACCACCAGCAGCGCCAGCGCCGGCAGCACCCAGACCGGCGTGCCGCGCTGCGCCTCGCTGCGCGGTGTCGTGGTGGTGGCGCTGGGGGTCGGTGCCGCCTCTACGGCGTCAAACGGTATCGGTTTTACTGGGTCATTGTGAGAGGGCATGCCGTCGTCGGGGCCTTGGGTGTCAGGGGAACGGATCAGAGTGTATCAGCAGAGCGGGCGGAATCCTCGGGTAATTCCAGGTCGCCGATCTCGGCGCGGTAGATATCGGCCAGCACGGAGCGCCACTGGGCGTACTGTTGCTCTACGTTACCGGTGAGTGTCACCGTGCTGTCTTCCAACTCGATCACCTGGGGGGTGACTTCGGCTTCCAGCGAAGCGCCCAGTTCTTCCAGCGCCTGCACGTGAATCTGCGCTTCGTTGCGTTTGTCCAGGCCGCTCTTGACCATCAGGCCGCCACCGAGCACGGCGACCTGGCCGGCGACGCGGCTGGTCTGGCTGTCGCCGGTGGTGGCCGCCGCGATGCCGCCGATCACGGCCAGCCCGCCGATGATGAGGTTGCGCACGCTCTCGGCCTGCAGTTGCTCCAGCGCCAGCACTTCCTCATAACTGGCCTTGCGCCAGTCCTGGTAGGGGGCCGCCATCTTCTCGTCGAACGTGACGTAGTAGGCCTGCAGGGTGTCGACGTAGACATTGTCGCGCTCGCGAATCTGGCGCACGCGCGCCAGCATGGGGTCGCTCTCAGCCGGCAGTCGCTGTACTTCAAACTGGCCTTTGCGGTTCTGCTTCAGGTACCCGTCGAAAGCGTCGGGTGAAAAGCTGCGCGCGAAACGCAGTTCTGTCACCACCCGCACATTGCTGCGCTCTTTCGGCGGCAGCGCCTCGAGTTCCTGCAACAGGTCGTTGGCAATCGTATTGTAGACGGCCTGGAACGGGTCACTGGCATTGCGGGTCGGGGACTCGTAGGCATAGCGGCTGGCCTCGCCCGTATACGTTTTGTCCAGCCAGACCTCGCCGCGTGAGTCGGTGGCAGTGATCGCCAGTGCCAGTGTCTCACCATCGGAGCGCAGGATTTTGCCGCGCACCATGATGTCGTTCACTTCGCCGTCGTCCGGCACCACCCGCACCGCGCCCCAGGCGCCGCTGTCCTGCATGGCCTGCGACAGCTGCATCGGCATAAAGCGGGACTCGGCCTTGCGCACCTCGGGGTAGACCGGCTCGTCCTCGTCGTATTCATCGAGGCCGGGATCGAACACCACCACGGCGACATCCAGCAACTGCTCCTCAGGGACCGGGGCGGCGGCGGTTTTTATCGGCGGCGCCGAGGTGCTTTTGATGGTCTGGTTGACACAGGCACCCAGCAGCAGGCTCAGGCCCACAACGGTCAGCATTCGCAGTGTCGCCACTATTTGATTCCCTTGTATTTGCGGTATTCATCCCACAGCTTTTCGCGCACGGCCGGGTCGGTCTCACGCGATGCCGCCTCGCGCAACTGCCTGGCCACGACATCGTCATCGCTGCCGCTGGGAATATCTGCCGGGGCCGGATACTTGGCGGCGTCCGGTGGCGGTGTGCCGCCGCCGGCGCCGCCCATGCCGCCGCCGGTGCTGTAGCCGCCGCCCGCACTCGCCATGCCCTCGTCATAGGGGCTGTTGCCCTGTTCCGCGCTGTCGGTGCTGATACCGGCGGAGATGCCGCCGCCGGAACCGCCGCTCCGCGAGGAGGACTGTTTGGCCGCAGCGCGCGCAGCCTCGCGCTGCTCGGCCTCGGTTTTCAGTATCAGGGCGTCAAATTCGCTGGCGCCTTTCTCCAGCTGCGCATCGAGGATGGCCACCTGCTCGGCGGGGGTGAGGGGGCCGCTGCCGCCGCTGCCCGCCGGCAGGCCCGACACGCTGCCGTAGCTGCCGTACGAACCGCTGCCCGAGGTGCCGCCCGCGCCTGCCGCACCCTGGCCAGTGGCCTGTGCGTCGCCCTGGCCGCTGCCGCCGCCAGTGCTCTGTCCTGTGCCGCCCGATGCAGTGCCGGCCGTCGCCTGTCCGGCGCTGCCCGGTGCGGCACCGCTGCCGGGCGGGGTGTCTTCGAGGCCCGGACTGTCGCGCAGGTCGGGCAGGCCGGCGCTGTCGGCGGACTGTTCGCTGAAAGTCGGTTCCGCGCTGCCAGCGGCCTGCTGCTCGCCGTCGGCGAGGCTGTCATCGGCTGTCGAGGGTTCGCCGCCGGACTGTGCTGTCGTCTCCTCCGGTGGTCCCACCTGATCACTGCTGCTGCCGTCGGCAGTGCTGTTCTCGCTGCCTTCAGTGCCGCTGGATTGGGCGCCGGTGGCGCCGCCGCTGGCGGTCGAACTGGCGGCGGATGTGCCGGGACTGCTGGTCGCGCTGCTGGAACTGGCGCTGGTGCTGGTGCTGCCGGCAGAGCTGCTGGAACTGCTGCTCGGCGGCGGTGTGCTGCTGCTGGAAGAAGACGACTCCGGCTTGGTGGGCGTGCTGGCGGTGGGGCAGCCGGACAGCAGCAGGCACAGGCATACCGCGCCCGTCAGGGTAACTGGTTGGCGCCCGGCGGCGCTATTGAATCTGGAAAGATTTAACAATGTTATCCGTCTCTACTGGTTGTCCCGCCTCGAGTCGGGGCCGGAACCGGGTGTTGCGCAGCTGCCGGATCAGGCGATAGGCCTGCCGGTCCGCCTCCTCGTCGTCATCCAGGCGCTCGATATCCCGCACCTTGCCCTGCTCGTTGACCCTGAACGCGAGGGTGACGGCCTGTTCGTCGGTCGTTACCGTCGGCGGCAGCGGGTTGATGTCCTCGATGGCGGGCAGCGGTACCGGCTCGCCGAACAGACGGCGCGCTTTCTCTTGGGCATCACTTTCCCGCGCAAGTTCCGTGGCCGCCTCGCGGTACGCCGCCCACGCGTCATCGGTGCGGCCGTTCCAGAGGCGCCAGTCGCCCAGCATCACCAGCGTCTGGGCCGGGGAGCTGTCCCGGTGCTGCGTTTGCGCCTGTTCGATGCTGGCGATGGCCTCGATGACGGCATTGCCCTGTTTGTAACTCTGGGCGTGGTAGGTTTTGAAGCGCAGCAGCTCCTCGTCGATCTGCCCGTCCTCGGTAAATACCGGCGTCGACGGCCGGATATCGACGCTGGAGATCAGGTACTGTGCCTCCAGCATACCGTGCAGGGGGCGCAGCAGCTTCGGCGACGCCTTGCCCTCGCGCTCGATGACGTCGTTGAAGGCCATGCGGTACAGCTCCCACATATCGATAAGCCGGTCGTAGCCCCCCCGCCCCAGGCCCAGTTGGTAGGCCTCGTACTGCCACTTCGCCTGATCCATGAACGCGTCTACCAGCGCATCGCCGCTGCCGATCGCCTTGGTCTGGACCCGGTACAGGTAGTTCTGGCGCTCATCGGCCAGCGCATAGCTCTGCAGGGCTTTGTGGCTGGCAATCTCGCCCTGCAGCATGGGAATCTGCTGCGGGCAGTACAGCCCCTCGTTGATCCGCGTCAGGTGCTGGCCGCGTTTGTAGAGCTTGATCGCCTCGTCGTGGCGCCCCTGGGACTGCAGTATCCGCGCCAGTCCGAGCACCGATTCCGACAGGCTCGCCCCGTACGCGCCCTCGCGCGACTCGGCGTCCTTGATGGCGCGGTTGTAGGCCATGATCTGGTGGGAGGAGGTGACATAGGAGGAAGGCAGCTCGCTGGCGTAGTCCGGTGAGTCGTCCTGCACGATGGGCGGCGCGTTTTCGGCCGGGGCTTGTTGCTGCGCGTCCTGTGCCAGTGCCAGCTCCTGGTCCAGGGCCGGTGCGAGAGGGGACGCCAGCATGGCGGTGAGCGCCATGATCCGTGCCAGAGTGCCAGGATTGGACTTTGTCATCATCGTACACCCCCTGGGCGAAGCGCCGGTTGGCCGCGGTGCGCGGCGTCTGTGAAGGTCCAACAGGACTATACATTACTGCGTGGGGCGGACAAAATACCCGCCCTCTGGCGCATTGGCAATGCGTCGACGACCGAAGGAGTATTATGGGACAGTTTGCGCGGGAAACCGCAATTGAACAGGTGGCGGAGAACCACTTCCGGGGTGAGCTTTGCAAGGGCTGGCGTATCGGGGAGGTGCCCAACGGCGGCTATGTGCTGGCCGTGGCGGGGCGGGCACTGCGCGCCGCGCTGCCGCACAAGGATCCG
Source organism: Halioglobus sp. (assembly GCA_020443425.1). Classification (GTDB taxonomy): domain Bacteria; phylum Pseudomonadota; class Gammaproteobacteria; order Pseudomonadales; family Halieaceae; genus Marimicrobium. Next base: position 140,557 of record JAGRIE010000007.1, on the reverse strand, counting down.
CTGACGGTCAGCGCGTTCTATATGGCGCCGACTGCGCTGGGGCCCATCGACTGCCATGTCGAACTGCTGGGCGGCGGCCGCAGCACCAGTTTCGCCGAGGTCAGGATGTCGCAGCAGGGCCAGCTCAAGGTGAAGGTCACCGCGGCCTATACCGATCTGGCGAAACTCAATGGCGAGAGCTGGTCGCGTGTCGACAGGCCCCAGTACCCGGGTTGGGATCAGTGCCAGCCGCCGCCGGACAAGGGGCTGGAGTTTCGCCAGCGCGCCGAGACGCGTCTGGTCACGGGGGGTGAAGTCTTCAACCGCGCCACGCCGGATGGCAGCGGCGAATTCCGTGGCTGGGTGCAGCACGCCGACGGCAGTGCCCCGGATGTGATCGGCCTGCTGATGTTTGCCGACGCCTTCCCACCGCCGGTTTTCACCGTGTTCGGGCCGGTCGGCTGGGTGCCCACAGTGGAGCTGACGGTACAGGTGCGCGCCCACCCCGCACCGGGGCCGCTGCAGGTGCGTCTCGCCTCGCGCCACATGACCTGCGGTGTGATCGAGGAGGACGGCGAGTACTGGGACAGCGCCGGCCAGCTGGTGGCAATCAGCCGCCAGACCGCCAAGGTGCGGCTGCGCAAGGCCTAGCGGCTCCCTGTGCGGCCAGCCGCTGCCGCGACAGCCGCGGGCAGTGCAGTGTGACCCTAGGGGTTTTTGCAGGCCTCGATGTCACTTTCAGTGATACCCAGGTCGGCGGCCGCACCCTTGAGGTCACCCATGGTGGCGCCGGCGGAATAGACTTTATTGGTGGTGTCGTGGATTGTGGCCAGGGTGTCGGCGCCGCTGTACTGGGCGGCGGTGCGGGTCACGGCACTGAACAGTTTGCCGATGCCACTCTGGGTCTTGGACGCCTGCTGCGCGGCTTCAACCTTCTCCTGCAGGCAGGCCTCCTGTCGCGCTTTCAGATCGGCCTGCGCCTGCTCGGGGCTCACCTCGGCGCTGGCCGACACCTGCACACTGCTGGTGGCGGTGTTCTGCTGGGAGATGGCGGCCTGTATCACGCCGGCCAGCTGCGGGGTGATTTCACCCGTCACGTCCATATTGTGTTCGGCCTGGAATTTGGAGACAGCGATGATGGTTTTGGTGCTGGCGGCGCCATCGGCCGCGCCGGGGTCGTAGCCCAGTGTGATCAGGTCCTGTTGCACGATCTGGGTCAGCTCGTCACCGAGCGCGACACCCGCCTGTGTGCACGCCAACAACAGTACTACTACCAGTGATTTCAAGCCCATCGCGTCCCGCTCCTGTTTCTGGGAAAAGCGTGCATTATAGACGGGACAGCGGGATTGTCATGCCCCGCGTCGGTCGCGTTAGTACCCGGCCACCCAGCCGCCCGGACGCCGCGCATCAGTGGCACCGTATAGCCAGCCGTCCTCAAGCATGATGGAGTTGGTGCGGCCGCTGGTGCGGCCGGCGATATCCACCGGCTGGCCCATGGCCTCCAGCAGGCGAATGGTGTCCGGGCTGAAGCCCTCCTCCATCCTCAGTACATCGGGCATCCACTGGTGGTGAATCCTGGGTTCAGCGGCCGCGGTGGCGACATTCATGTCGAACTCCATCGCATTCAGTGCCATCTGTAACACGGTGCTGATGATGACGCTGCCACCGGGGCTGCCGGTGGCCAGCCAGGGCTTGCCGTCGCGCAGTACGATGGTCGGGCTCATGGAGGACAGTGGACGCTTGCCGGGGGCAATGCTGTTGGCCTCGCCCTGCACCAGTCCGAAGGCGTTGGCGTTGCCGGGACTGGTGGAGAAATCCGCCATCTCGTTGTTCAACAGCATGCCGGTTCCCGGGACCACGATATTGGAGCCGAAGCTGAAGTTCAGGGTGTAGGTGTTGCTGACAACATTGCCGAAGCGGTCGGCGACGCTGTAGTGGGTGGTCTCGGTGCTCTCTCCACCCAGCGGGCGGCCCGGTGCGATCTGTGCCGCCGGTGTCGCTTTGCGGCTGTCGATGCGTGCGCGCTGGCGTGTCGCGTAGGCCTTGTCGATCAACTGCTGCACCGGGACATCGACAAAATCCGGGTCGGCCAGGTACACGCTGCGGTCGGCGTAGGCCAGCTTCATGGCCTCCGTCAGGTGGTGCAGGTAGGCGGCGGAATTGTGGCCCATCGCCTGCAGGTCATAGCCCTCCAGGATGTTCAGAATCTGCAGGATGTGCACGCCGCCGGAAGACGGCGGTGGCGTGGACACCACCTCGAAGCCGCGGTAGTTGCCGCGCACCGGCTGGCGCTCGACCACGCGATAGGCGGCGAGATCCTGCGCTGTGATCAGGCCGCCGCCGGCTGCCATTTCCGCGGTGATCCGCTGTGCCACTTCGCCGCGGTAAAAGCCCTCGGCACCATGGTCGCGAATCTGGGTGAGTGTCCATGCCAGGTCGGGTTGGCGCCAGGTCTCGCCGATGTCGTAGGCGCTGCCGTCGGCTTTGAAAAAAACGTGCGCTGCGGCCGGGTTCTGCCGCAGGCGTTCGGCGCTCGCGGCGATTTCAAACGACAGCGCAAACGACACGGGCAGGCCCTGTGCGGCCAGCGCGATCGCGGGCGCCAGCACCTGTGCCCGGTCCAGGGTGCCGTACTTGTCCAGCGCGTAGAGCAGGCCGGCCACGGTGCCGGGTACGCCCGCCGACTGCAGGCTGAAATACTCCCGTGAGTGATCGAGCGCCCCCTCGGCATCCAGGAACATATCGCGAGTGGCGGCCGCGGGGGCGCTCTCGCGGTAATCGACCAGTGTCTGGCGGTTGCCGTCGGCCAGGTGGATGAGCATAAACCCACCGCCGGCCAGGTTGCCGGCGCGGGGATAGGTCACCGCCAGTGCGAAGCCGGTGGCCACGGCGGCGTCCACGGCGTTGCCACCCTGGCGCAGGATCTGCGTGCCGATTTCAGCGGCCAGCTGTTCGGGGCCCACCACCATGCCGTGGCGGGCGACCACCGGAATAAAGCGCTCGCGGTAGTCGATAATGGGTTCGGCGGCAGCCGCCGGCGCGCTTTTTCTCGACACTGCAGGCGCTGATACCTGCGACTGGGGTTCGGGCGCGGCGACTGCCACCAGCGCCATGACCAGCAAGCCCATGAACAGGAATGTTTGCCGCAAACTCGCCACCGGCCGGTCTCCTCGTATTCTGCAAAGCATCGACTTTAACTGTTTTGTTTTGCCACGCATACTCACAGTCCGGATCCCGGGATTTACTTTGGCGGCTCAACGGCAGCAGGAGGTGGCAATATGCAGGTACTGATCGCTGAACTGCAGACGCGGTGGCAGGCCATGTTTACCGCACTGGTGGCGGGGGATGATGTGTCCCCGGCGCAGCGGCTGCGCACCGAGGGCCTGATGGAAGCGGCTGTGCTGATGTCGGTCGCGACCCCTGCAGCGCTCACGGACGCGATGGATCGCTGTTATCAATCCGCATACGGCTGCAGTATCGCGGATCACTTCGGAGCGGACTGGCAGGATTTCTTTCCCTTTCCGCAGATTCCGGCAATGGCGAAGCGCGCACCGGTATATCCGAGCACCAAAGACTGAGCCCGGGCTAGCGCGGGTCGCGCCACATGAACCAGGCTGTGGGGCCGTTTTTGCCGACGGCCTGTTGGCTGGTGACGACGAAGCCGTGGCGTTCGTACAGCGGCACATTGCGCGGGTTGGAGCACTCGAGGTAGGCCGGCATACCGTGTTCATCGCAGATGCGGGTGCCTTCGCTGAGCAGCGCTGCGCCGAGCCCGTGGCCCTGGTCGCCGCTTTTACAGCCGATGAACTGCAGGTAGTAGTGGGGCTCCTTGGGGTGGTGGCTGGCGAATACCGCGCTCTGCCGCGCCACCCGCCACACAGGGCGCAGACCGTACATGCGCAGCAATTTCAAACCGAACCGCAGCAGTCGCAGTCGCGGTGCGGTCTTCAGGCGCTGTTCCGGGGGCAGCCACAGCGCGGCGGCGCGACTCTCGCTGTCGATGTGCGCAATACCCCGCGGCAGGTACACTTCGCTGACCAGCATGCGGAAGAAGAACGGGTACAGCTGGGTGCTGGGGAACAGCCAGTTGAACATCGGGTCGGCCGCGAAACTGTCGCTCAGTATATCGACGAGATCATCCAGATCCGCGGCCACAGCGTTGCGAATGGTGGGTGCGTTGTCCATTGTGCGGAACTTTGCCTCTGTGGTGCCCGAGGGCTACTATAGCGCTCCACAGCGTAGCAGGATATGACAGTGCGATACGAGCAATTCCGACGTGAATACACCGCTGCCGGCCTCGACCGGTCCATGCTTGACGATTGTCCGCTGCGTCAGTTCGAAACCTGGTTTGAGCAGGCGTTGTCCGCAGAACTCAACGACCCGACCGCGATGGTGCTGTCCACAGTGGACGAGACCGGCGCGCCGTGGCAGCGCATCGTATTGCTGAAGGGCGTGTCGCAAGGCGGCTTTGTTTTCTATACCAACTACAGCAGTGACAAGGCCCGCGCGATGGGGCGGGAGCCGCGCGTCTCGCTGCATTTTCCCTGGAATGTGCTGGACCGCCAGGTCATTGTCGCGGGCCGGGTGCAGAAAACCGGCGAGTCTGAGTCGGCGGACTATTTTGCGTCACGACCGCGCGAGAGCCAGATCGCGGCCTGGGCATCGCGGCAGAGCCGGACCATTGCGGATCGCGCGGAGCTGGAGCAACAGCGGCAGGGCATTCGCGATAAGTTCGGCGACGGTGACATTCCCATGCCGCCGTTCTGGGGCGGCTACCGGGTGCTGCCCGAGCGCATAGAGTTCTGGCAGGGTGGTGAACACCGCCTGCACGATCGCTTTGTCTACCAGCGCGGCGCGGGGCGCGACTGGGAGATCGAGCAGCTGCAGCCCTGAGCAGGCGCAGGCGGCCGGCTCAGCGCATGCGGCGCTGCCCGAAGTAGCGCGGCTCCTCTTCGATACCCGACAGGATGCGGCGGATCATGTCCAGGCCCGCCGCGGCGATCATGGTCTGGAACAGCGTCCGCTCCACCGGCCAGCACAGGCCGCGCGTGCGTATGTGGCTGCTGTCGCCCCAGGCGATCCAGACGCTGCCCACCGGCTTGTCCGGGGAGCCGCCATCGGGTCCGGCGATGCCGGATACCGCAATCGCATAGTCGGCGCTGGCGCGATCCAGTGCTCCCAGTGCCATCTCCCGCACCACCGCTTCACTGACCGCGCCGTGCCGCGCGAGTGTGTCCTCGCGCACGCCGAGAACCGATTGCTTGATGGCGTTGGAATAGGTGACGAAGCCGGCGTGAAAGCCCGCGGAGGAACCGGGCACGCGGGTGAGCTGGGAGGCGATCAGGCCGCCGGTACAGGATTCGGCCGTGGTCAGTGTGGCGTCGCGTTCGCGCAGCAACTGCAGCACCCGCTGGGCCAGGGTGGTATCCCCCTCGCCGATGATGTGGTCGCCGAACAGTCGCTGCAGGTGTTCGCGGCAGCGCTGCCGGGCGCCGGCGGCCGCCGCACTGTTGATACTGAGCTTGATCTCCATCTGCGGCGCACCCGCGCGAAAGCCCAGCTCCACCTCCGGCGGCCAGTCGGGTATCTCATCGGTGATGATCTGCTGGGCTGTGGACTCGCCGAGACCGAAGGTCTGCAGGCGCAGGATGCTGCGCTCTGTCGGCCGCTGCAGTCGCGTGGCGAGGTCGGCGACGATGCCGTCCAGCATGGCGCGCAGTTCCCCCGGCACACCGGGTGTGCAGATCACGCGACAGCGACCCACCGTCATCTCGAAGCCGACGGCGCTGCCCACGGGGTTGTCGACAATGGTGGCGCCGGCCGGGAGCATGGCCTGTTTCAGGTTGGCGGCGTTGAGTGTCAGGTTGCGCTTGGCGCACCACTGCTGCAGGTGGGCCACTGCCTGTGGGTGCTCCTGCAGTGGCACACCGGCGACGGCGGCGAGGATTTCGGCCGTGAGGTCGTCGATGGTGGGCCCGAGCCCGCCGTTGACGATCACCAGATCCGCTTCCTGTGTCATCGCCGCCAGCTCTGCCTGCAACAGCGGCACATCGTCGCCCACGGTGACCTTGCGGTGAACGCCGATCGCCAGCTCGCCGAGGCGCTGTGCAATCATCGCTGAGTTGGAGTCCACGGTGTCGCCGCTCATGATTTCGTTACCGGTGAGCAGCAGCTGTACGTGCAGTTGAGAGTGTGTCATGTAGGCCCCGGATGTCTGTGAGGCCGCCAGCATAGCCGCAATGCTTTTGCAAAGGCAAAGTGCTATCGTTTGCAGACCATGAACGCACGGCTGCCCTCTATGAATTTCTGCCCTGAATGCGGCGGCCCCCTGTTGCGTCATGTGGTCGCCGGCGAGACTCGCAATCACTGGTATTGCCAGCGCTGTCGCACCCGGCACTACGCCGGCCCGCGCGTGGTGGTCACTGCCTTTGTAGCCTGTGGCAAACGCCTGCTCTGGGTGCAGCGCGATCTCGAGCCGCAGCGTGGCAAGTGGGCCATTCCCGGCGGTTTCCTGGAAATGGGTGAGACCCTGGCCGAGGGCGCCGCGCGCGAACTCTACGAGGAGGCGGGCGTGCAGTTGCCGCCGGCGCAGCTGCAGTTGTACATGACCGGCAGCATCACTTTTATCAACCAGCTCTACGTCGGGTTTAGGGCGGTGGTGGAGTCCGATCAGTGTGTGCCCGGCGTGGAGTCAATGGCCTGCCGTTTCCTCACGCGCGAACAGTGCCCCTGGAGCCAGGTTGCGTATCCGCAGGTGAACGACTCCATCCGCCAGGCCTACGACGACCTCGACAGCGGCCGCTTCGACGTGTGGCAGGCGCAGATGACAGAGGCGCACTATGAACTGCAGCCGGTGTCGCAGCGCTAAAAGCCACCGTGCGCCTCGAGGTAGGCCAGTTCCTGCGGGCTGGAGCGTCTGCCCAGGGCCTCGTTGCGGTGCGGAAACCGCCCGAAACGGGCGATCACGTCGCGGTGGGCGACGGCGTAGCGGCTGAACTCCGTGAACTGTGGGTGCCCGGCCCGCCGGGCCAGTGCCGCAAACAGGGCGACAGAGTGCTCCTGCACCGCCAGGTCTTCGCTGTGCTCCAGCGGCAGGTAGAGAAATACGCGGTGTATCGCCGGCAGGCGCAGATGGCGCCCGCTGGCGACCGTCTCCTGTGCCAGCGCCAGCGCCAGCGGGTCGCCCGCAAACGCCTGCGCGGTGCCGCGGTGGATATTGCGGGAGAACTGGTCCAGCAATACGACCAGGGCCACCAGGCCGCGGTCCGTGTGCGCCCAGGACTGCAGGTCGCCAGCCAGGGCCTGCGCCAGCGCTGCGGCAAACTGTTCACGGCAGCGGGCGTCGGTGTCCTCGCTGGCGCCGAACCACAGCGAGTGGCGATCGCTGGCACACAGGCCGTTCGCATCCAGCTCACCGAACCAGAAATCGTGAATTGCCGAAATAGTGTCTGTCATCGCCCTCTGCCTCCCGCTGCGGTGCTGATATGTTAAAGTGCGCCCCTTCCTTAAATGACATGATAGCGGATACCACTTATGACACTACTTCCAGAAGTCGAACTGAAAACAGACGAGCAGAAAGCCAGCTACGGGTTCGGGCTGCAATTCGGCAATCAACTGCTGCGCAACGATTTTGACGGCCTCGACGTGGAGGCGGTGATGGCCGGTATCCAGCACTGGTACCAGCACCAGAAATCCACCCTCACGCAGGAGCAGATCAATCCCAGCTACCAGGTGATCCAGCGCCAGCAGCAGGCCAGGGCGGCGGAGCTGGCCGCCAAGCGGGAGGCGCTGGCCGAGCAGTTCCTCGCCGCCAACGCGGCGCGCGAGGAGGTCTCCACCACGGCCAGTGGGCTGCAGTACGAGGTGCTGGAAAGCGGCAGCGGCGCCACTCCTGGCCCGCAGTCCAACGTCGTCACCCACTACCACGGGACGCTGGTCGACGGCACGGTTTTCGACAGCTCTGTGGCCCGCGGTGAACCGGCCGAATTCGGCGTGCACCAGGTGATCCCCGCCTGGACGGAAGCGCTGCAGTTGATGTCAGTTGGCGACAAGTGGCGCATCGCCTGCCCGCCGCACCTGGCCTACGGTGAGCAGGGTGCCGGCGATGCCATTCCGCCCAACACCGCGCTGGTGTTTGAAATTCACCTGATTGACGTCAAGGACTGATCGCGGGTGACGGCCACCATCAACCTGCCGCGCATCCTGCGCGTCGGCGCCGGGGCCAGCGCGCAACTGGTGCCGACGCTGGCAGAGCTGGGCCTGTCGCGGCCGCTGCTGGTCACGGATCCCCATATGGTGGCCTGTGGCTACTGCGCGCAGTTGCAGGCACCGCTGGAGGCTGCCGGTATCGCCAGCGGCCTGTTCAGCGACTGCGTGCCGGACCCGACGACAGACAGTGTTTACGCGGCACTGGCGCAGTGGCGCGCCGGGGATTTCGACTGTGTGGTGGCCCTCGGTGGCGGCAGCTCGCTGGACACGGCCAAGGCCGTGGCGGTGCTGGCTGCGCACGGTGGCAGCATGCGCGATTACAAAGTGCCGCAGCAGGTCGATTCCGGGCTGCCGATTATCGCGATACCGACGACCGCCGGCACTGGCTCGGAGGCGACGCGGGTGGCGGTGATCACCGATACTGAAACGCAGGAAAAAATGCTGTGCATGGGGCTGGGCCTGATGCCGGTCGCGGCGCTGGTGGATTATGAACTGACCCTGACCATGCCCTATCGCCTCACAGCGGATACCGGTATCGACAGCCTGTGTCACGCCCTCGAGGCCTATGTCAGCCGCAAGGCCAACCCGTTCACCGACAGTATCGCGCTCACCGCCATGCGCACCATCTATGAGAGTATTCGCACCGCCTATGCGGAGCCGGACAACCGGCAGGCGCGGGAGGCGATGATGCTGGCGGCGACCCAGGGCGGCATCGCCTTCGCCAACGCCTCGGTGACGCTGATTCACGGCATGAGCCGCCCGATCGGCGCGCTCTACCATGTGCCCCACGGCATGAGCAATGCGATGCTGCTGGCGGCCGTGACCGAGTGGTCGGTCGAGGAGGCGCCGCAGCGCTACGCCCACTGCGCGCGCTACATGGGGGTGGCGACAGCGGCGGACAGCGATCGGCTGGCCTGCGTGAAGCTGGTCGACGCGCTGCACGCGCTGACGGCGGAACTGCAGGTGCCGGGGCCGATGGCGTTCGGCATTGAGCGGCAGGCCTGGTTCGATTCGCTGGAGCTGATGGCGCAGCAGGCGCTGGCGTCGGGATCGCCGGCCAACAATCCGCGCGTACCCGTCGCCAGTGATATCGTGCAGCTCTACCAGCGGATCTGGTAGCGGCCGGGCACGGCAAACCGCGGCGCCGGGGCTGAAAATTCCCTCTCGCCATTGCGCTGGCGCTTACAAAACCGCGCGCCATTGTTTACACTAACAGCGCATATTTCTCCTCTAATCACGTTGGGTCAACAGCTTATGAAGCGCGTCGTATTCAATCAGAAAGGTGGGGTAGGCAAGACCAGTATCGCCTGCAACCTTGCAGCCATCTCCGCCGCAATGGGGTATCGCACCCTGGTGATCGATCTCGACGTCCAGGGCAACTCCACGCACTATCTGGTGGGTGAGATCGACGCCGAAGCCTTTCCGGCGGAGGCGCAGGGCGTGGCGGGCCTGTACCGCCAGACTGTGGGCTCGCGCAAGATGCGCAAAAACCCCGACTCCTTCGTCTGGGAGACACCCTATGAGAACCTGTTCCTGCTGCCCTCCAGCCCGGTGCTGTCGGATATGGAGAAGGAACTGGAGTCGCGCTACAAGATCTACAAGCTGCGCGATGCCCTGAACAAGCTGGACCAGGAGTACGACCGGGTGTTTATCGACACTCCCCCCAGTTTCAATTTCTACTCCAAGTCGGCGCTGATCGCGGCCGACACCGTCCTGATCCCGTTCGACTGCGACAGTTTTGCCCGGCACAGCCTGTACTCGCTGCTGGACAATATCGGCGAGCTGCAGGAGGACCACAACCCGGAGCTGGAAGTGGAGGGTATTATCATCAACCAGTTCAATTCACAGGCCAGGCTGCCCGGGGAACTGGTCGCGGAACTGGAGACCGAGGGCCTGCCCGTGTTCAAGACCTACCTGAACAGCTCCGTGAAGATGAAGGAGTCGCACCGCGAGCACCGCCCACTGATTGATATGGCGCCCAGCCACAAGCTGACCGGCCAGTTCCTGGACCTGCACGCGGAGCTGGAAAAATCAGGAGCGCGCGCGGCGGCGTGAGTCGCCGACGCCGCGACAGGGTGGGGATAGCTGCCAATCTGGCATATCCATATATCTCCAGGTTATTTGTAACTCCCTTTTTGATTCTATAAAGTGCCGACCCTGACGGATTGAACACGGACATGAACGCCGCTTGAAACTGGATCTCGACAGCATTAACGACAACCTGCGCAACGCCAGCGCGGCCGAGATTGTGACCTGGGCGCTGGGCCTGGAGCGCCGTACCATCGCGACCACCAGTATGGGCCGCAATGCGGCGGTGATGTTGCACCTGGTGAGTGAGATCGATAAATCCGTGCCCACCATCTGGGTCGACACCGGCTATAACCTGCGCGATACCTATGTGGTGGCCGAGCGCCTGATCCGCGACCTGGACCTGAATATCCACGTGTTCTCCCCCGAGATGACCTCGGAGCGGCGCAATGCCATTATGGGCGGCATACCGACCGTGGACGAGGAAGAGCGCCACCAGGAGTTCACGCGGCAGGTGAAGCTGGAGCCGTTCGCCCGCGCACTGGAGCAGTTCCAGCCAGAGATCTGGCTGACGGGTATCCGCCGCGAGGAGACCGAGTTGCGCAAGAGCCTGGACATTGTGTCAGTCGACGGCCGCGGCATTGTCAAGGTCGCGCCGCTGTTCCACTGGTCAGAAGAGGACGTTGAGGCGTATATGGCGCGCCACAGCCTGCCCACCTGCAAGCATTATTTCGACCCCACCAAAGTCCACGACGGCCGCGAGTGCGGCCTGCACACCGCGGCCTGAGCCTTCGGGCCCGGCGTCAGCCGAGAGCGATTCCCACGCCGACGGCCATGGCGGCGGTGAAGGCGACAAAACAGCCCACAATTATCGCCAGTCTCCGCATCGCGCGTCGATCATCGAGCGTATCTTCTATTGACGTGTGCTGGGTCATACCGGTACCCCCGTCCCGTTCCGATTAACTGCTGCCAGGCCCGCAGTGTCCCGCAAACCTCTGCAACAGTTATTGACACAGATCAAATCCCGGTTTTTTGGCTTTGCCGCCGCTGTCGTCAGGGGTCGATGCGGATATAGGCGCGGCGGCCCATCTTGCCGGTGAGGTGGGAAAAGAAGTCTGCCGCCAGCATCTGCCAGCCGTACTTGCGGCGCAGCGCCGCCAGCGCCCGGGCCTGGTCGGTGGCGTTGTCGAGCACGTAGGCGTGGGCATCCTGCCACTCGCCGGTCACCGTGCCGGTCACCGTACAGGGCGCGATGCGCGCCTCGCTGAAGTTGCGCAGGCGTTTCACCTTGCCGGCATCGCCGGCGCTGAACAGGTAGTAGTGGTCGTTGTCGGGTGCGAACCACACCGGTGTGGCAACCCAGTCGCCGGAGCGCTTGCGCGTGGAAAAACTGATGTAATTGCCACTTTGCAGGGAATTTGAGTGATTGGCGTTCATAAAAAAACCTGTAAGCTTAATGCCATGGTCTGTGACCGTTGCCGCCATTAAAACGGCAATCGCGATTGGTCACAATACAGGGTCTGACACTATTGGGGAAACTTGGACATGAACCGCTTTAACGCAAACTCCACCGCCGCCGAGGTTATCGAGGGAATCTCGCTGGCGGGGAAACTCGCCGTGGTCACCGGCGCCTCTTCCGGGCTGGGCGTGGAGACCTGCCGTGTACTGGCCTCAGCCGGCGCGAACGTGCTGATGGTCGCGCGCGATGAGGACAAACTGGAGGCTGTGGCCGCTGAACTGCGCAAGGAGCAACCGGGTGCGGAGTTCCTCACACAGCGTATGGACCTGGCTGACCTCAACAGTGTGCGCAGCGCGGCGACAGAAATCCTGCTGTACCACTCGGAAATCCAGTTGCTGATCAATAATGCGGGGGTCATGGCCTGTCCGCTGCAGCGCACGGCGCAGGGCTTTGAAATGCAGTTCGGTACCAATCACCTGGGTCACTTCCTGTTCACCGGGCTGCTGTCGGACGCGCTGCTGGAGGGGGCGCCGGGCCGGGTGGTCAATCTCAGTTCAGCCGGGCACAAGCTGGCGCGGTTCAATTTTGACGACCCTTCCTACCTCCACCGTGAGTACGACAAGTGGCAGGCCTACGGTGAGTCCAAGACGGCCAATATCCTGTTCACTGTCGGCCTCGACCTGCGCACCCGAGAGCGTGGCGTGCGCGCCTTTGCTGTCCACCCCGGTGCGATCATGACCAATCTCGGCCGCCATATCGACCAGTCCGATCTCGTCACATTGAGCGAGCGCACGGCCTCGGGCGGGAAAATGGAGTTCAAAACCCTGCAGCAGGGGGCCGCCACCACCGTCTGGGCGGCATCGTCGCCCCATCTGTCGGGGCGCGGGGGCATCTACCTGGAGGATGCCCAGATCGCACCGGCAGCCGTCGAGGGCAAGGACATTGGCGTCGAGTCCTATGCGGTCAATCCCGCTTTGGCGGAGCGGTTGTGGCTGCTGTCCGAGGAGTTGGTGGGGCAGTCGTTCGACTACTGAGGCCAGTGTCGACCGCACAGCGCCTGCCGAGCCCTGGCCCGGGTGCACGGCGTGCCCGGCAGGCAGTGGCATTCAATGCCATCCCTAGGTAATCTACGCGGCATCCGACGCGATCCCACAGAAGACCGATTCCATGCCACAACACAGTTCCATCTCCGCCATTTTCAGCGGCCAGACAGCCCTTGGTTCAGACGTCACCGTGCGGGGCTGGCTGCGCAGCAAGCGCGACTCCAAGGCCGGTATATCGTTCCTGGCGGTGCACGACGGCTCCGCGTTTGACCCGATCCAGGCGGTGGTGCCCGATACCCTGGACAACTACCAGTCACAGGTGCTGGGCCTGTCCACCGGCTGTGCGGTGATTGTCAGCGGCGAGCTGGTGGCCTCGCAGGGCAAGGGGCAGAGTGTGGAGATCCAGGCCACGGCGGTGGAGGTGGTCGGCGGCGTCGACGACCCGGAAACCTACCCCATCGCGAAGAAGCGCCACAGCTTTGAATACCTGCGCACCCAGGCCCACCTGCGGCCGCGCACCAATACCTTTGGCGCCATCACCCGTGTCCGCAACACCCTGGCCAACGCCATTCACAACTATTTCTACGGCAACGGCTTTCACTGGATCAATACGCCCATCATCACCGGCAGTGACTGCGAGGGTGCGGGGGAGCTGTTCCGGGTCAGCACGCTGGACTTTGCCAACCTCCCGCGCAGCGCCGGCGGCGCTGTGGATTTCCACCAGGATTTTTTTGGCGGCGAGTCATTCCTCACGGTGTCAGGCCAACTGGAACTGGAGGCCTACTGCCTTGCAATGAGCAAGGTCTACACCTTCGGCCCCACCTTCCGGGCGGAGAACTCCAACACCAGCCGCCACCTGGCCGAGTTCTGGATGGTGGAGCCGGAGGTCGCATTCGCCGACCTCGACGATAATGCGGCACTTGCCGAAGACCTGTTGAAGCGGGTGATCTCCGCGGTACTGGAGCAGCGCGAGGACGACATCGCCTTTTTCCAGCAGCATATCGATGACGGGGTGATCGCGCGTCTGCGGGGCGTGATCGACAGCCCGTTTGAGCGCATGGATTACACGGATGCCATCGACATCCTGACACGCAGCAAGCAGGGTTTCGAGTTTCCCGTCGCCTGGGGGCTGGACCTGGCCTCGGAGCACGAACGCTACCTCACCGAGAAACACGTGGGCCGGCCGGTAGTGGTGATGAACTACCCGAAAGACATCAAGGCGTTCTATATGCGCCTGAACGACGACGGCAAAACGGTGGCCGCGATGGATGTGCTGGCCCCGGGTATTGGCGAAATCATCGGCGGCAGCCAGCGCGAGGAGCGACTGGATATGCTGGATGCCCGTATGGACGAGGGGCTGCGCGAGACCCTGTGGTGGTACCGCGACCTGCGCCGCTATGGCACGGTGCCGCACGCCGGCTTCGGGCTGGGCTTTGAGCGTCTGCTCAACTACATCACCGGTATGGACAATGTGCGCGACGCGATTCCCTATCCCCGCACCCCCGGGCACGCCATTTTTTGACGGCGCTCCGCCCACCACCGGTAACAGCGCTGACCCAATTGGGGCGAATCGCCAGTGTTTGCCGGTGTTTTGTGCAAAATTGCCTGAATTTCGACCAGTCTGCCGCCGCCGCTGGGCCATACTGAAAGGCCATGACCAAAAACTGCCCCGAATTGGCGGGAGCAGCGGAGGCTTCGCAGTGCGACACGCACCAAAAGAACTAGAAGCAGGGCCTGTGACTGAAATGGCGATTGTGAATACCTTCACCAAATTGATTTTTGGCGACGACGTCTACAGTGCCCGCGAAAAATCAATCATCGACGCGTTCCAGGCGATGGAGGTCACGGTTTCGCGGGGTGACCGCCGGGAGATGGGCGAGTATTTGCGCAACCTCGGTGTGCGGGAGATGATCCAGCTGGTATCCGGCGTGTGCCAGTACCTCTCAGGCTGTGCCCGTCCGCCGCGCGCCAGTCGCGTCAAGTCCCTGCATTTGAGCAGGCCCGTCTAGCGCTCCGGCGCCGCGGCTTTCGCGCCGCAACCCTCGACCGGCTTGAAGCGGGATTGGTACGCGGTGTCCGGTTCCGCGCCCAGAAACCGCAATTCCACCGTCTGGTCCAGTTGAAAGCGGCGTGTGGTGCTGGTGAGGCTGGCCGTCCATTTGTCGTAACTGAATTTCTCCGGGTCCTGGCGCAGGTCCACGAAGCCGGTCAGGCCGTTGTCATCGAGTCGCACAGTAAAGCCGCCGCTGGTGACGTGAGTGATGGTGGCTTTGAAAACAACGGCCGTGTCGCTGGTGATGCGCTTCAGGTAATTGCTTGCCAGCCAGCGCTCCGCCTCCAGTGTCGCCGAGCGACAGGCACTTAGCCGCAGTTTCAGGTCAGACAGTGTGTGCGGATCGACGACTTTGGCTTCACTACCCTGCAGTACTGCCTTGATCTGCAGGTGCGCGAGAAAGTCGACATACTTGCGCAGCGGCGATGTGCAATTGGTGTAGCAATCCAGTGCCATCCCCATGTGCGGCGCCGGTTCGCAGGACAGCTCGGCCCGGGTCAGCAGGCGGTTAACCATGGTGCGCAGGGGCAGGGTCTGTTCAGAGGCCGCGAGTCCGCGCATGATATCGCGATAGCCCGTCACAGTGGTCTGGTCGATGTCCGCGAGTTCAGGGGCGTGCAGGGTGAGGAATTTCCGCACCTCCTCGGCGCGATCAGCCCGGAAGCCCGGGTGCGACACAAAGGGCCCGCTCGCGTGATGGCTGGCCAGAAAGCGGGCGCCACAGCGATTGGCGGCGACCATGCACTCTTCCACCAGTCTCTGCGACAGCAGCTTTTCGGTGGGTTCGATGCTCTCGATCTGCTTGTTGTCATTCAGTACCCAGCGGAATTCCTGGCGATCCTCCATGACCAGGTTGTTGCGCTCGCGCTGCGCGCGCAGTGCGCGGTACACCTGGTACAGGGTCTCCAGCGGTGAGGCGTGGCTCATCAACTCGTCATACTGGCCGTTCAGGTAGCGATCGACAGCAAAATACGACAGTTTTGCACGCGAGCGGACGGTGGCCTCGATAAACTCATAGTCGCCGATCTCACCGCTGTCGCTGATGGCGATCTTGCACACCAGCGCGGCGCGGTCGACCCCCTCGGACAGTGCACAGGTATCCTGCGACAGCTCTTCCGGCAGCATCGGCAGCACGTCGCCGTGGAAATACACGGAAGTGCCGCGCGCCGCCACATCGCGATGCAGGCTGGAGCCGGGTTTGATGCAGGCGGTGGGATCGGCAATCGCCACAAACAGTATCCAGCCATCGGTGCTGATCTCGTTTCGTACAGCGCATCGTCGATATCCAGTGTCTTGGTCGAATCGATGGACACGAATTCCAGGTCAGTGAGATCCCTGCGTTTCTGGGTTGCCAGCGGGGCATTCTCCGCCAGCACCGCTTGCACCTCCGCTTTCACGGCACTGCTCCACTGCGTGGGCAGCCGGTACTTGGCCATGCTGTAGAGGTTTTCAATACCGGGTGTGTTGTCGTCGCCGATGACCGCAAGCACCTTGGCCTGCGGTTTGCCGTCGCGGATCGGGTGGCGCAGGATGGCACAGCGCAGGTAGTCGCCCTCCTTGGCGCCGTTGCGCGCCTGGGGCGGGATGAACAGCCAGCGGTTCAGCTGGGGCAGGTCCGGCTCGACGAATACAGCCTTGCCCTTGCGCACACAGCGGCCAGTGAAATCCACCAGCGGGCTGCTCACCAGCTTTTCAATGTCGGCGATGGTTTTGTTGTCTTTGGTGGGGCGTATGCAGACTTTCACCCGGTCGTCGGGGAAGGCCTTCAGCATTTCCTGCGGCGGAATGAAGATCTCCCGGCCATCGTCCAGCACCGCAAAACCGTAGCGGGCCTGGGTGCCTTTGACGACCGCTTCGGCGCGTTCTTTCTCGGCCTCCATCTGCGACTTCAGGCCTTGGAGTTGCGAGAGGGTATCCGGGTTGAGCATTTATGGGACAACTTTATTTAGACATATAGGCAGCGCATCGTAGCCGAAATCGTCACGCCTGTCAGTGAGTTATGCCTGAATCAGGCAATGCTGCTTCAAAATGGTGCGGCAGCATTGACAGTCCGCGCCGGGGGGTTTAATAATCCGGGGTATGCGGTTGCACGCCGCTGATTCCCGTGTTTTGATGAATCTGCGGAATAATAACGAGACTGTCGTCTGATTTCTGCAGGCAATTGGAGAATCCGGATTTCAACCCGCGCCCTCATCGCTGATGACCACCCGGTAATACGCGGGGCCGTAGTCACATCCCTGCTTTCCCTCGGCGTGATCGACGACGTGGCCACCGCCAACTGTTTCAGCGAACTCATTGAGGTGCTGGAACAGGACGCCGGCTATCACCTGCTGGTCCTCGATCTCAGCCTGACGGACATCACCGGCTCGCGCGGTGTGGCCTATGTCCGCGAGCACTTTCCCGCAGTACCCGTGCTGGTGTTCTCGGGCACGGATTCCAACGATATCGTCGCCGAGTGTTTCGAGCACGGCGTGCATGGATTTGTCTCAAAAAGCGCTTCGATGCAAGTGCTGGTGGATGCCATCCGCACGGTGCTCGACGGCGGTGTCTACATTCCCCCGGCAGCGGCCCGTTCGATGGGGTATGAGCCGGTAGAGAAGACGCAGGTGCAGTGCGGCATACCGGACCAGACCATACGTTTCACGCCCAAGCAGCAGCAGGTGTTCGATCAGTTGATGCTCGGTGTACCCAACAAAATCATTGCCCGGCGCCTCGATATGGCCGAGGGCACGGTGAAAACGCACCTGCACAGCATCTACCAGGTGCTGCGCGTCAACAACCGCGCCCAGGCCATTCTGAAATCCCGCCAGCTGCAACTGCTCGACTGAGCGCGCTATTGCGCCGCGACGGGTTGCGGCAGGTGGAAGGTGAACCGGGTGCCCTCGCCGGGCGCCGATGTCAATTGCAGGTCCAGTTCCAGCGCCTCGTTGATTTTCCTGACAATAGACAGGCCGAGCCCGGCACCCTGGGACTTTACCCCGTTGTCAGTGACGCGGACAAACTCCTGGAAGATCGACTCCTGGTGTTTGCTGGCGATGCCGCAGCCGGTGTCAGCGATCGCGAACTCGATTCGCTCGCCGACGAGTTTGGCGGAGAAAGACACCGAACCGGCCTGTGTGTAGCGCACGGCATTGCTTAACAGATTGCGTATCAGGCGCAGTAACAACTCCTCATCGGTGGCAACCGGCAGGTCATCGACATCCATGTGCCACGCCAGGCCGCGCTCGGCGCACAGGGGTGCGATCTCGCGATCGATGCCCGCGCAGAAAGGCCCCAGCTGGAAGTGGCGGATATTCAATTGAAAATGCCCACCTTCAAATCGGCTCAGATCCAGCAGCGCATCGAAATGCGCTGTCATCTGGGAGATGCTCTCCTTTTGCATCTGCAGGATAGGCACGGTTGACGGCGGCGGGTCCGACATCAGCAGGGTGTCAGTGAGCAGGCCGAGGGCGTGCAGGGGTTGCTTGATGTCGTGACTGGCCGCCGCCATGAAATACGTTTTGGAGTCATTGGCCAGCTGCACCTGGCGCAATGCCGTCTGTGTGTTGCTGCGTTCAGTCTCAACCCGGATCAGGGCCTGGTCCTTCTCGAAACGCATCAGGATGCTGTCGCGGAAAATTGCCGAACCGCGCTGTACCAGCATCGCCATCAGTACGGCGGCGAGGAGCAGGCTGAGCCCGATTGACAGCCCAATGCCGCCCTGTACCAGCCAGAACGTGGCGTTCTCAGCGATCATCAGGGGCATGGAGAGAATGAACGTCGGGAAGTCGGAGAACAGGTTGGCGAGCACGCCGACCGACCAGATGATCATGATCAGCGTCATGAACAGCGGAATGACCAGCGCACCGGGTTCCGGCGACTGGACAATCCAGATCCCCAGCCCGACAGTGACCTGGTTGGCGATACTGCTGAACCGGAGCTGCCGGTTCGCCCTCTCCATGGCGGCATCGGACAGCGAGTCCAGTTTGGCGCGGATGTTGGCGGACAGGATGCCCCTGGCCAGCATCAGCAGTACCAGTGGCACCGCCCACAGTGCGATGGCGCCGTTATCGACGCCCAGGAACACCATAAACGGGATGTACAGGAAAATGGACAGGAAAGTCGCGAACATGGAAAAAGGCGCCACCGTGACGCGGGCGCGCAGGGACTCGCGCAGGACAATCGGCTCAACTTCGTTATCGAGCAGTTGCATGGTTCCTTTCCCTGTATCGGCCGACAGCGGGTTCACGCCACACTCTAGCGTGAGAGCTGTGCGCCGGTCATGTTAAATCTCGGGGCTATTGCCGACAGCACGCCGGGCCGGTGTTTGCCGTTGCCAGCGGGCTGCACGGCGGTATTCTGCCCCGAAAGCCCATGCGATTGCGAGTTCTCTGCTACATTCCATGGGGTGGCGCGTGCACCCGAGCCATATTTATAGCGGAGAGACAGTTGTGAAAAGGATTTCAGTACCTATCGAGTCGAAGATGGCGGGCAGGCAGGCCGGGGACACCCTGCTGCGGGCCGACTACCTGGTCATCGGCTCGGGATACGGCGGCGCGGTGGCGGCAATGCGTCTTGCCGGTCGCGGCGCTGGCGCTGCGGGCGCTGACAGGGACTCCGGCGTGGTGGTGCTGGAGCGGGGCAGGGAGTACGGTCTCGGTGATTTCCCCTACGATATTGAGGACCTGCCGTCACATATCCGCATGCTCCGCACTGGTTCCGGGCCCAGCGGCTACCCCGACGCGCTGTTCAACCTCCATGTCGGGGTCGAAAACAGGGATCCGGCGGCCACGGATAAGGACCGGGCCAAGGGCAGGGACAGGGCAGCGGCTGATGTGCTGGTCGGCAGTGGTCTCGGCGGCACCTCGCTGATCAACGCCAATGTGGCCGAGCGGCCGGAGCCACATGTCTTTTGCAAACCGCGGTGGCCAAGGGAGTTCAGGGAGGCGCCCGGGCTGCTGGATACGGCCTATACGGAAGTGGCCGCGCGCCTCGGCGTCGCCGGGTACACCGGGGGCGAGGACGGTGAGTTTCCCAAGTACACGGCATTGCGACAGCTGGGCGCAGCGCTGGGTCACGAGGCCAGGCCAGCCGGGATCGCAGTGACGACGGCGTCGGGCGACACCGCCCGCACCCGCACCAATCCTGTCGGCGTCGAGCAGAGCCCCTGCACCGACTGTGGCAACTGTGTCACCGGCTGCAACGTGGGGGCCAAGAACACGCTGGACCGCAATCTGCTGCGCCTGGCGAAATCCCGCGGCGCCGATTTCTATACCGGCGCGACGGTGCAGCGCATCGAGCCACTGGCGGCGGAGGACGCAGCCCGCGATGAGGGTTATCGCTGGGCTGTGATACTGCACCCCACGGTCAAACCCACGGAAAAACCCCGGGCGCATGCGCAGGGTGCGGTCGAGTACGACACCTACCGCATACTGGCGAAGAATGTCATCCTCGCCGCCGGCTCCCTCGGCAGCACCGAGATACTGCTGCGGTCGCAGGCGCCCGGTGTGCTGGAGTTTTCCGAGGCGCTGGGACAAAAATTCTCCACCAATGGTGATGGCATCATCATGAGCTACGGGCAGCGGCGGCGCGTCGGCGCGGTGGCCGAGGCCGAACAGCGAGCTCCGTCGAAAGCGGTGGGACCGACCATCACCGGCATCATCCGCACCGGCGCGCTGAGTATCGAAGAGGCCAGTATTCCCGCGGCGCTGGGCCGCGTGTTCGCGGAGCTGGTGACGAGCAGTGCCATGCTGCAGAGAATCACCAAACGCAAACTCCCCGCGGTGTTCGACGGCGGCGACCACGATCCACTGGCGGCGCCGCTGGCGCTGGCGGATCACTGCCAGGCGCTGCTGGTCATGGGTGACGATGGCGCCGACGGGCAGCTCTCGCTATCGCCCGGACGAGAGTCACTGGACATCGCGTTCCCGGCCGCGAATATCAGTGAGAATGCCGCTTTGGCAGCGTCCAACGCGCTGGTGCAGGCACAGGACCGAAAGGCGGGCCTGGACGGCGGGCAGTACGCCCCCAACCCGCTGTGGCAGTTGCTGCCCCCGCAGGCGGCGGATGCGCTCAACGGCGCTATGCCGACACGGCGCGTGCTCACCGTGCACCCACTGGGTGGCTGCGCGATGGCCGATGACGCCAGCGGCGGTGTGGTCAACCACCGGGGACAGGTGTTCCGGCGCGACGGGCAGTTGCATGACGGCCTGTTCGTGATGGATGGCGCCATCATCCCCGCGGCGCTGGAGGTGAATCCGTTCCTGACGATTGCGGCACTGGCGTGGCGCAATACCGGCCTGATTTTGGGCGAGGTCGAGGATACCGGCAGCGCCACGGTCAGCCCCGGGTACGCCGACCTGGGCGAGGTGCCGCGACGGTACCGGGATGCGCAGCGACCGACAGCGTTCGTGCTACAGGAGCAGTTGACGGGTAAGCTCGATGGTCTGGTGCCTGCGCTCAGGCAACACCTGGACGAGGAACAGCAGCAGCGCCTGCTGCAGCGGGACGGCCTTGTGGTGCAGGTCAGCGCGTCCAGCGAGGACGCCCAGGCATGGCTGGACAACCCCGGGGTCGCACCGCTCAAGGCCAGTATGTACCTCTATGTCAACCCGATGACGCTTGAGCAGGTGAACCTTTACAACCCTGTGGGTGTACCACCGGCACTGGTGGACACGCTGCCGCCGATGATGGTGCTACAGGGGCAGTTCACGGTGTTTGCCGAGGATGCGCACAGCTGGCTGACAGATATGATCGGTGCCTGGCGGGCCTATCTCGCCTACCGCAAGCGCCGTGGGCGAATCCGCCTGGCCGCGCCGGATGAGCCCGGTTTCCTGGCGGACCCGTGCGGGTTTATACAGCGGTTGTACAACTCGATTCGAGTCTCTATCAATATCGGCGCGATGCAAAGCCGCTGCCGGCGGCTGTCGTATGCGTTCACCCACCGGGCGTCGGGTGTCTCGATTGAGGGCCAGAAGGTACTCGGCTACAGCCCGGATATCGACAGGATGTGGGACGGCCTGCTCAACCTCGATATCCGGATTGCCCAGCGCGACGGCCAGTCCTGTGGCGGGCGGCTGGGGGTGAATACCGAGTCGCTGCTGGACCCTGGCCTCGTGGCCATCACAGCGTCTGCCAATCTGCCGCGCAGCCTGTTGTTCGCCGGCGGTCTTGCGGGGTTTGTGGCGCGGTCGCTGTTCGCCACCAATTTCTGGGAGTTCGGGGGGCTGGAGTACCGTGAGTCGCCACCTGAGCGGCCGCAGCCGGCGGCCCTGCACACGCCAAAAAGCGGTGTGGTGGCGCCGGATGCGCCGGTGTTTTTTGACGTTCCCCTGCAACAGGGGTCTGCGCGGTCGGTCACGCTGCGGCTGACGCGTTACGGACGGGAGAACGCGAAACCGCTGTTGATGCTGCACGGGCTCGCGCAGGGCTCGCAGATCTTCTGGTTGCCGGGTATTACCAACCTCGCAGCCTACTGCTATGACGAGGGGTTCGACGTCTGGCTGCTGGACTACCGTCTCAGTAACCTGGTGTTGCCGGCGCTGAGCCCGGAAGACCGGCAGTGGAGCATGGACGAGATCGCCCGGTTTGATATCCCCGCGGCCATCCGCAAGGTCTGTGAACTGACAGGTCGCGACAAAATCGCCGTTTTCGGACACTGTGTCGGCGCCTGTACGCTGGCGATGGCCGCACTCAGGGACAGGGATATCGGTGCGCGTATCGAGGCGGCCGTGACCAATGCGATACATCCCTGGGTGATGCCGTCACCCGCCAATCGCCTGCGGGCGAAATTTGGCAATTTCTACCGCGAGTGGGTGCCGGAGGAGATTCTCGAGCCCAATCCGGCGAAGGGTGCCGGTGGTGTGCAGAACATCCTCGATCGGCTTGCGTTCAGCCTCGCCAGGATCAATGAGCTGGAAAAGGATGATCACCGCGACTTTGGCGGCAGCGAGCTGGCGCAGGGTATCTGTGACAGGATGACCTTCCTGTACGGCCGGATGTGGAACCATAAAAACCTGTCGGATGGGACGCATGAGGCGTTCACACAGATGTTGGGGCCTGCGCCTGCCAGCGTCTACCAGCATCTGTATTACTACTCCAGCCTGCGCAGGATCACCGATCGCGAGGGTGAGAACACCTACCTCACGGCGAGCAATATACGCAACAACTGGCAGTTCCCCATCCTGTTCATACACGGCAATGACAGCCGGGTGTTCAATCCGCATTCGGCGAGACGCTCGGCCAGGCGCCTGCACGATATCCTGAACGGCTCGCCTGCATCGCCACCTGGCGCAGCGCCGCAGGGCGACAGAATCCCGGTGCGCTACAAAATCTATCCGGACTACGGGCACATGGATGTGATCTTCGCGGAGAACGCACATGCAAGCTGCTTCGGGGACTATGTCAATTTTCTGCGCGACCCCCACAGTTTCCCCGGTGCACAGGGCGAGCCCGATTGGCAGGAGCCCTATCTGGCGAAACCATTGACCGGGCCAATCCTGCGCGCAGCCTGGGTGGAGGATGGGCGCATCAGGCTGCGGGTCTGGGCGGAGCTGAGGACCAACGTCACCTACCAGCCCGACAAGCTGGAGGTGTCGGGTGGCCGGGAGGTGGCAGAGTTCGAACTTGCGGTGCCGGCGCCGTCCCGTGCCGACATACCGCGGTTCCGCATGATTGACGTGGAGGTCGACACGCCCGGCCGCATCCGGCTGTCGCTGCGTGGCAGGCTGTCGCATCACCGGTTGGACGCGGGTGCCACGCTGGCGTACGAAGACGAGGCCTGGTTGCACAGGTTGCGTGCCGACGCCGCACATCAGCCGCGGCCGGGTATGTGTTTTATCGTCGGTTCCTGCCGCTACCCCGGCTCCATAGTCGACAACGCCCTGTCGGACAAGGTGTACGCCGCCATCGAGCGCCAGGTCACGGCGGTAACAGGGGCGCAGATGCTGCTCCTGATCGGCGACCAGATCTACGCGGACGCCACCGACCAGCTGGTGGAGATGAAGTCACAGAAGGCCAAGTATAGTGACCGCTATCACCGCGCCTTCGGCGCACAGTGCTCGCCCAATTTCGCGCGGTTGGTGCAGCAGGTCCCCACACACTTTGCGCTGGACGATCACGAGAAGGTCGATGACTGGTCGGGCTCGCCGACCGACCTGCCGGTAACGCCCGGGGACAGCCATGACTACGCCGCGGCGATGGCGGCGCGGTATCTGGGGTCCGGACGCAGCACCCGGGCGGTGCATGGGGAGCCGGCCTGCAGCTTGCACTACTACGCGCTGGCGCATCCGCAGGAGTGTGATTTCCCTGTCTTCATGACGGATACCCGAAGCGAGCGCGACTATCGCGACAGCAACGATCCCGGGCGCCACCACCTGATGAAAGATGCGCAGTACGGTGCGCTGACCGACTGGCTGTCGGCGGCACAGCGGGATCATCCGCGGGCGCCGAAGTTCATTGTGTCGGGCAGTATCCTCGCACCCCTGCCGATCAGCTACCTGCGCGCGCCCGCCACCTGGCGCCAGCAGGATGGCTGGGCCGGATACCCGCAAACCGCGGAGAGCCTGCTGCAATTCATCGCCGAGCGCGGCATTGCCAACGTGGTTTTTGTCGGTGGCGACGCGCACCTGTCAGCGGTGTCCAGGTTGCGGCTCAGCCTCGACGGCAGCAACCCGGTGGTGGAGGTCTGGCAAATCGTCAGCTCCGGGCTGTACGCGCCGCTGCCGTTCGCCAATGCGCATGTTGAAGATTTCCTCTGGGACCAGTCCCACGCGCTGCCCGTGCATACCAGGCCGTCGCTTGCGATTGCGTGCACCAATACCCTGCTGTCTGATCACTACTCCCAGTTTGTGCGGGTCGAGGCCACCACCGGCGGGGTGCGCGTAGCCTGTTTCGACGAATCGAACACGCTGTTGGCACAGCATGAACTGAAAGCCTGACAGCAGCGCACTCGCGCGCGCCTAATCCCCTGGCCTAAACTTCCGTGCATGGCGCAGCCCGATCCCAGCGACCATAATACGCCCAGATACCGAGAGTACGGTGTTATTGAGACAGTCTTAGGGTGTGCAAAGGAAAGCACGGTGTCACGCGTTCGCGGTCCAGCCCGGCGCGAAAAGGAAAACCCGCTGTAGCAAGGAGTACATGGATGTAACTTCACAAGGATGTGAACCTCCCCCCTCTGTTGCCCCCCCCTCGGCCAGGAAAATGTTTAAAGCCTGTAACGTGCGCAGACGCACCGCAACGCCACCGCGTCACTGCGAATCCCGCCACAGATTTGCCGCTGTAACAATAAATTCAGCAACCGTGCCTTGACACGCCCGCGCACCGCACTTAATAATCCTTGCGAAGCGGTCGCAATCCGCCGGGATGTGCCTTTGATGAATTTCCGGACACCGCGCGATCTGCCTGTAGCAGATTGTCCTGTGTCAAACAGTGTGCACCACTACACCGCCAGTGAGATCAAGCCACTGGGGCTGCCTACACCCTCTGAACACCCACGACGTTTTCTCCAACCCTCCTTTTCACACTCTATCCGACCGGACGTATCGGGATTTTTGCAGCGCTCTCTCTCACCCATTTTTCGTACTTTTGTTATGAGGATTTCCTTATGGACTCAGGTTCTACGCTGCGTGTAGAAAAAACCACCCCCCTGAAAGCTGTTATCAAGAAAACCTATGTACTGGACACCAATGTCCTGCTGCATGACCCGATGGCCGTCACGGCCTTCAAGCAACATCATCTGGTCATCCCCATGACCGTGCTGGAAGAACTCGATCACATCAAGGACCGCCACGACAAAACCGTGAGCCGGGAGGCGCGCATCGCAATCAATATGATCGACAAGGTGGTGGAGGCGGCATCGCCGCAGGCGATTCAGGCCGGGGTGCCGATTCCAGGCGCGGTGCTGGACGGCTCGGCGCCGGGGACGCTGGCCATCTTCCCGGACCAGCGGCTCACCGCCAACAGTGAGGTGCCGTATCTGGACGGCACCCCGGACCAGGCCAACGACAACCGCATCATCAATGTGGCGCTGCGCCTGCAGGCCGAGAACCCCAAGGAATTCGTCTGCCTGGTGACGAAAGATATCAATATGCGGATCAAGGCCAAGGGCTCGGGCCTGATGCATGTTGAGGATTATCGCCGCGACCGCGTGCTCGATGACATCGACCTGCTGGCGACCGGCTACGAGCATCTCAGTGGTGACTTCTGGTCCACCATCAGTGAGGTGGATACGCTGCGGGAGGATGATTGCACGCTGCACCGGGTGCCGCGCAAATCGCTGCCACAGGCCTATCCCAATATGTTCGTGTACGACGATCAGGAGTTTATGGCGTTTGTGAAGCGGGTCGACCGGGACTTTGTCTACCTGCGCTGCGACAGCCGTGACAGCCTGATGAACAAGCGCTTCTGGGGCCTGGCGCCGCGCAACCTGGAGCAGGCGATGGCGATGTCGCTGCTGGATGACGACGGGGTGGATATGACGGTGATGACCGGCCCCGCCGGTTCCGGCAAGACGCTGTTGGCGCTGGCGTACGGTCTGCATGCGATTCTGGAGCAGCGCAAGTTCAGCAAGTTGATTGTCGCGCGCTCGACACCGCCCATCGCAGAGGATATCGGCTTCCTGCCCGGCACCGAGGAGGAGAAGATGGCGCCGTGGCTGGCAGCGTTTGACGACAACCTGGAGATCCTGCACGGTGCCGACGAATCCTGCAACGGCAGCATCAGCTATGTGAAAGAGCGCGCCAATATCCAGTTCAAATCACTCAACTTCATGCGCGGCCGCTCGTTCAACAACGCCTATGTGATTATCGACGAAGCCCAGGGCCTGACCCAGTTCCAGCTCAAGTCGGTGATCAGCCGGCTGGGGGCGGATTCAAAGATTGTGGTGCTGGGCAATCTCGCCCAGATCGACAACAAGTATATTTCGCCACTCACCTCTGGCCTGACCTATCTGGTGGAGAAGACCAAGGCCTATCCACACGCCGGCATCATGCACGTGAACGGGATTGTGCGCTCCCGGCTGGCGGCCTTTGCGGAGGAAAACCTCTAGCGCAGCACACGCTGTGCGGGCGGCTGGCGCCGGGCTGCGGTCCGCGCGTCACCCGCCGAAGTCGACAGTGGCCGTACGCAGCTTGTGCTGGGTGCTGTTCCGGTAGTGCCAGTGCAGTTTGGCGCACAGCTGCTCGGTGAGTTTCAGGCCCAGGCCGAAGCCGAGGTCCTCCTCACCCTGCGTTTCCTCCTGCGGGTTGCTGATCTCCAGCGTCGCCCCGCGCTGGCGGATCAGCACCTGTCCCTCCCAGCTGTGCTGGAAGGCATTGCGGATCAGGTTGCCGGCCACGATACGCACCACGACCTCTGGCAGCAGCAGTTGACAGGGCTGGGTATCGAGCGTGACCTGCACCGGTTTGTCCTCCAGCAGGTACGCCATTTCGTCTGCCAGTTGTGCCAGCAACTGGTCCAGCATGACCTCGCGCGTCGGCAGGTTTTCCGCACTGTCCCGGCTCAGCCACAGCAGTGTCTCGGTCAGGTGTTTCATGGTCAGGCTGGCGCGGTCCAGCCGCTCTACCACCTGCCGCTGCTGCCCGTCCTGCGGCGGTGAGTTCAGCTGTAGCCGGCGCAGTAGTTCGACGTTGCTGCGGATGGTGGAGATCGGCGTCCGCAGTTCGTGGCTGGTATGGCGCAGGAAGCGGTGTTCCCGATCGAGGCTCTCCTGCACCGACGACAGGCTGCCGCGTATCAGCTGCGCCAGGTGATTGAGTTCGGGGTAGGTGAAATCCGGCGGTGCGGCTTTCAGGGTGCTGGTATCGAGACTGCTGGTCCACTGCACGAGTCGGTTGACCGGCTGGGATATGCGTCGCAGCAACAGCCAGATAACCAGTGACAGTGCCAGCGCGGCGGCGAGACTGATCATCAACAGCTTCTCCCGGTTTTGCCGGGCGTTGCTTCTCACCATCGCCGACACGGTGTCCGGCGACACGCGAAAGGTGACATAGACCGTATTGCCGTCCTCACCGTAGCGAAACAGGAAGTCCAGCGAGCGCTTGTCGCCGGCCTCATCCCGGTTGGCAACCTTGATCATCTCACCACTGCGTTGCGGCGCGCCTTGCACCTTTTCGCGCAGCGCCTCCGGAACCTGCTGCCACTGCGGGTACACCGTATAGTCGAGAATCCTGTGCGGCTGCCGGCGCTGCTGTTCGGGGGTGCTCGCGAGATAGCGCTGGGCTGCCTTTTCCATCTGCAGGGCGGTGATATTGTCCATACCGCGGATGAAATAATCGGCAGACAGCATCGAGTACCCGGCGACCAGGGTCAGCGCCAGCAGCAGGAATGTCAGGCCGACGAACCAGCGCAAACTGAGTGCGAATCGCATTACTGCACACCCCCGTCCGGCGCCGTCATATCCCGCAGTGTAAACCCCTGTCCGGGAATGGTGTGGAGCAGCGGGGTCTCTCCCTCTGCATCGATGACCCGGCGCAGGTTGAACAGGTGTACTTTCAAACTGTTGCTGTCGGGGGGCTCGTCGCCCCACAGCGCCTGCTCTATCGCTGCCCGCGACACCACTTTCGGTGAGGCGCGCAGCAGCAACTCCAGCAATCGCCACCCGGTGGGGGACAGCTTCAGCGGACGCCCCGCGCGCGATGCTGTTTTGCTGTCGAGGTTCATTACCACCTCGGCACACTGCAGCAGGCGGGACTGGCCGCTGCGCCGTTTTGCCAGTGCCCGCACCCGCGCCACCAGTTCCTCCAGCTCAAAGGGTTTCACCAGGTAGTCATCGGTGCCGACCTGGAAGCCGCGGATCTTGTCGTCGAGCTGGTCCCGGGCCGTCAGCATCAGCACCGGTGTGTCGTCGCCGTTGTCGCGCAATTGCTCGCACACCGCAAGCCCGTCGAGCCGGGGCAGGTTGATGTCGAGCAGCAGGCTGTCGTAGTGGTTGTTGGCGATGAAATGCAGGCCGGAGACACCGTTGCTGGCGTGATCGCACTGGATACCCTCGAGCTCCAGGTACTGCACCACAGTTGCGGCCAGATCGATATCATCCTCTACCAGTAACACGCTCAACATGTTTGTTCGGCCCGCCCTTGTGAGAACAATCGATGGAGTACGCTGTGGGCATCGTACTGGATACGCAACAGCGCCGGAATCAGTATCAGGGTGATGACGGTCGCGAACAGTATCCCGTAGCCCAGTGATACCGCTGCCGGAATCAGGAACTGGGCCTGCAGTGACGTCTCACCCAGCAGCGGCATCAGCCCCGCAAACGTAGTGACAGAGGTTAGCAGTACCGCGCGCAGGCGGCTACTGCAGGCGGTGGCGATCGCCTCGTGCAGGTCGCCGTGCTCGCTGCGGGTTTCGTTGAAACGGGCCACCAGCAGCAGGCTGTCGTTCACTACCACGCCGCTCAGCGCGATGATGCCGTTGAGTGAGAGGATGCCCAGTGGCAGGTCGTTCAGCCAGTGGCCGAGGACTGCACCGACCACACCGAACGGAATGGCCGTCATGATGACCAGCGGTTGCACATAGGAGCGCAGCGGAATCGCAATCAGCATATAGATGGCCAGCAGCGCGAGCGCGAACATCTTCTCCATCGAGGTGGCGGTCTCGGCCTGCTCCTCGGCCTCGCCGGCAAAGTGAATATCGAGCCCCGGAAACTGTCGCTCCAGTTTCGGTGACACCTCGCTGCGCAGGCGGTTGACCAGTTCGGTGGCGGAGAGAATCTCCTTGTCGACATCGGCGCTGATGTAGGCGGCGCGTTTGCTATCGATGCGGGTGATACTGTCGCGCGTATAGCCATAGCTGACATCGGCGACGCTGGACAGCGGCACCACAGTGCCGTCGGCCGTGCGCACCCGGGCATTGATCACATCGGTCGGGTTGCGGCGCTGCACCTCGGGGTAGCGCACTTTGACCTCGATCTCATCGGAGTTGCGCTGGTAGCGCTGTACCACCTGGCCGCTGAAGGACTGCAGCACCTGCTGCGCGAGGTCATTGGTGCTCAGGCCCAGCGCCTTGCCCTCGGCCGTCAGCGCCAGGTTGAGTTGTGGCTGGCCGGGTTGCAGGTTGTCATTAATGCCACTGACACCGGCGACCGACTCCAGTTCGGCTCGAAAGGCCGCGCCGGCGCGCGACAGTGTGTCGTCGCTGTCGGCGCGCAGTTCAATGCGCAGCGCGTCGACCTGGCGCGGTGTGTTCTGCACCGCCACCGTCCTGGCGCCCTCCGGCATGCCGACGAGGCGCTGCCACTGGCGGGTGAACTCATTGATATCGTAGGGTGCGTCCGGGTCCAGCTCCAGCGTGATTTTTCCCGACTGGTCCGCCTCCGACATCACCTGCAGGTTTGCGATATACACCCGCTCCGGGTCGGCGCTGAGTTGCCGGTCGGCGGCATAGGCGGCCGCCTCCATGGCCAGCAGGTTGGCATGTGTCATGCCGAAACTGGCGTCGTTGCTCATGGTCAGTTCTGCGCGCGCGGTGTCACCGGGAATGTCGGGGAAGAAGCTGATGCGCACCGCGCCGGTGAACGGCATGGACATCACCAGCAGGAACAGCGCGACAAACAGCAGCACCACCGCGTACCTGTGGACCAGCGCCCACTGGATCAGCGGCCGGTAGCAGCGCTGGTTGAGCCAGTTCAGGCCCCCGTCAGCCGCCGCCTGGCAGCGCTGCCAGAACGCCGAGACCGGGTTGCCGGCGGCGCGCTTGCGCGTGTCGATGTGGGCCAGGTGCGCCGGCAGTATCAGTTTCGATTCGATGATGGAGAGCACCAGGCAGATGGTCACGACCATTGCAAACTGGGAGTAGAGTACGCCCAGCCGGCCCTCGATATGCGACAGCGCGAAGAATGCCGCCACCGTAGTGAATACGCCGAACAGCGTCGGCACCGCCACTTTCATGGTGCCGCGGACGGTATTGGCAAGTGTGTCGCCGTGTGCGGAGCGCTCCGTATAGACGGACTCGCCGACCACCACGGCGTCATCCACGACAATGCCCAGCGCCATGATGAAGCCGAAGGTGGTGAACGCATTCAGCGTCAGGCCCATGAAACTGTCGCCCATGAAATACAGGGTGCCGAAAAAGATGAACGGCAACCCGGCGGCGACCCACAGCGCCACCTGCAGGTTGAGGAACAGCGCCAGCAGTACAAACACCAGCGCGATGCCGCCGATGGCGTTCTTCACCAGCAGGTCCAGGCGGTCATTGATATTGGTACTGCGATCGTACCAGCTGTCCAGTTGCACGCCTGTGGGCAGGATGGCGCTGTGCTGCCAGCGGTCGGCGACCCTGCGGGCGGCATCGGCGGTATCGGAGATGTCGCCCAGGCCGGCGGTGATCACCTGCACTGCGATGCTGTCGTGGTGATTGAAGCGCGACAGCACCGAACTGTTGTCATCAAAGGTGTCGCGAATCGTGGTGACGTCGCCGAGGCGGATCTGCTGGCCGTCAGTGGTGGTGATCAGCGGCAGCGCGGCAAAGTCAGTCGCGGTGTAGGCCTGTTTCGATGCCTGCAGTTGCAGGTAGGTGTCATCGTTGCGCAGCACGGCAGTGAGCGGGGTGGAGGAACTGGCATTGATGGCATCCTCTATGTCGGACAGGCTGAGACCGAAAGCCTGCAGCCGCGCCTCATCGATCTCCACCACCATCATCGGGTCCAGCCAGCCGGAGACAGTGACCCTGCTGATCTCATCCTCGGCCAGCAGGTCGTCTTTCAGTTTATCTGCCAGCTGTTGCAGGGTCTGGCGGTCGCTGTCGCCGTACAGCTGCAACCACAGCGAGTGCTCCTCCCGCTCCGCTTTCTCAATGACCGGGTTTTTGGCCTCGGCGGGGAAGGTGGATATCGCATCGACCTTGGCTTTGACATCCAGCAGCAGGGTGTCCAGGTCGTAATCCGACTGCTTTTCCACGGATACCGTCGCACTGCTGCCGGTGGAGGTGCTGGTGATGCTCTTGATACCGGAAACGCCCTCCAGCTGGTCCTCGATTTTTATCGCCAGCCCCTCTTCCGACTGCTGCGCGGAACCGCTGTCGTAGCTGATGGAGATTTTGATCGTGTCGGGTTCGATGCTGGGAAAGGCCTCCCGGCGCAGCGAGCCCAGCGAGAATACCCCCAGCAGTATCACCATGATCATCAGCAGGTTGGCCGCTACTGAATTGCTGGCAAACCAGGCGACGATACCGCGTTCGGGATTGGAATCAGCCATTGTCGTTGCTCTCCTGCACGCTGCCGGCAGCGATGGTGTCGGTGGCCGCTGCCACCGGTGTCACCGCCATGCCTGCGAGGTAGCCGCTGAGCGGGTGCACCAGCACGCGCTGTGATCCGCTGGCGAGTGCGGCGGGGACCTCGACATAGATTTTGTCGCCCTCGCTGAAGGCGACATCGGCGGTGAACTTGGCCAGTGTATTGTCCGCGCTCACATACCAGATCTCCCCGCGTTGGCTGAGGGCGGAGGTCGGCAGTTGCCAGAGCCCGTCGAGCCGCCGGCCCGCAATGGTGGCGTCCACGAAGCTGCCGGGCAGCAGTGCGCTGGCCTGCTCCAGCGGCTTGTCCACTGCCACGACCAGCGAGCGCTGGCGGGTGGTGGTGTCCAGGTGCTGCTCGACACGCGCGACATAGCCCTCCCACTCGGCGCCGCTTTCGACATCGCGCAGCGTCACCGGCCAGCGCGCGCCTGTCAGCTCGCTGACGGCCGGCAGTTTGCGCCAGTCCAGGCTGGACAGTGCCAGCGTGATCTCGACACGGTCACTGCTGTACAGGGTCGCGATCTCGGTCCCGGTCTGTACATAGCTGCCCGGTGCCACCAGCCGCTCTACCACCGCAGCGTCGAACGGGGCGGAAATCCGGGTGTGGGCGAGGTCCGTCTGTGCGCTGGCAACAGCGGCCTCGGCGCTGTGCAGGCTGGCCAGCGCAGCGTCCACATAGGGCTGGCGCAACACCAGCTCGGAGTCCGGTTCACCCTCGAGTCCGGCACTGCGCCATTCGGCTTCCGCCTGGACCGCCTGGCGCTGCTCCTCCAGCAGCGTCAGGCGGGCGGAGGCCAGCGTCTCCCCGGCGCTGGACAGGGCGCGGCGGTAGTCATTGTCCTCCAGTTGCAACAGCGTCTCGCCGGCCGCAATCACGCCACCGGGTTCAAAGTCAGGGGACAGTGCGGTGACATAGCCGCTGACTTTTGCGGTCACGGTGAGTGCGTAATGGGGGGTTACCGCGCCGTAGGCGGTGACCAGGGCCCGATAGCTGGCGGGGACGCGCTCGACCACGCTCACATCGGGCGGGGGGGTGGTAGCGGCGCCCCTGGCCGGGCGCTGGGCCTGCGCCACCACACTGTAACAAAGGTAGGCCACCACCAGGGCCAGCACGGCTGTGGCGAGGACCAGCGGTGTGCGGCGCAACCGGGTTATGTGACTCCAGGGCTTCATAGCGTTACTCCCAGCCCCAGTGCCAGGCCGAGATTGACCCGGTTACTGAGGCGTTGATAGATCAGATCGTTCAATTGGTTTTGCAGGTCATAGGTTTTCTGCTCGACGGTGAGCAGGTCGAGGATGCTCGCCAGGCCGGAGCGGTAGCTGCTGCGATACTGCGTGAGGTTGATAGTGGCATTGGCCAGCGCGTCCTCGATATGCACCTGTTGACGGGCCAGGCTCTGTTCCAGCCCCAGCGCGTTCTCGACTTCGGTGACGGCGTTGTACAGGGTGTCGCGGTAGCCCTGGTAGGCCTGGGCGGTCTCGAGCTCGGCGATATCCGCCGCTGCCTGCAACTGGCCGCCCTTGTACAGCGGCGCCGTGAGTTGCCCCAGCAGCGACCACAGCGGCCCTGTCAGCAGTGCGTCATTCAGGTTGCCGTCGCTGTCCAGCAGGGCCGCCTCGAGATTGATGCTGGGCAGCAGGTCCTTATAGGCGGCGCTGCTGCGCAGGTCGGCGGCCTCGATAGCGGCGTAGGCCGCCTGCAGGTCGGGGCGCCGGGCCAGGGTCTGCTCGGGCAGGTCGGCCAGTGGCGTGATCACGTCGGGAAACGTGTCAGCGACCGCGACCGGCGCGCCCTGGCTGCGCCCCAGCAGGGTGCGCAGTGCGCGCTGCTGCTGCAGCAGGGTCTCGGTATAACTCTCCAGGTTCGCCTGTTCACTGGCGAGCACGGTGCGGGCGGTGGTCAGGTCATCCAGGCTGCCGGTGCCGTTGCGATAGCGCTGCACGATAAAATTCGCGTTGTTGGTCAGTGTCTCGAGGCGCTTGCGCTGGATGGCGATGGTCTGTTGCTGCGCAATCAGGGCGAGCCAGGCATCCATCACGTTTGCCGCCAGTGTATCCCGGGCCAGCTGGTACAGTTGCTGCTGCTGCTCGACATCCTTGCCGGCAGCGCGACTGCGATCGCTGAGGCTCTGCCACAGGTCCAGCTGCCAGCTGACGGTGAGGCTGGTGCTGAAGGTGGAGCCCGCGTCCTCGACCTTCGCCGCGGTGCCGCCCAGTTCAACCGAGGGCAGGCGTTGGCCAAAGGCCTGTCGCCACTGCGCCTGGTAGATCTGCACTGAGAGCAGCGTCTGCTGCAGACCGGGGTTGGCCTGCAGGGCCTCGGTGACCAGTGCGTCCAGTTCGTCGTCAGCGATCAACTGGTTGAGACCTGCCGTGGTGGCAGGGCCTGGCGACGGCCACGAGGCCGCATGATCGCGCTCTGTGATGGCCTGCTGTTGGTAGTCCGGTGCTGTGCCCGCCAAGGTACAGCCGCCGAGCACTGCCAACACCAGCAGGAGGGATAGGTGTTTCATCGCCGCTTGATTCCACTGCATTTTGTCACAGCCTAGCCAGCGGCAGGTTAACGGCGGGTTAAAGCGGCCCAGCCGACTGTCTGCGTGTGCCTGGGGGTCTGTCGACCAGATAAAACCAATTGCCGTGGTTTCCTGACCAGCGCCCTTCTATAATGGCGGCGGATTTTCCATTGATAATGAGACCGACCGCTGCTGGCGGCTGCAACACGGGACGCGAATTATGAAGCGCTGGAATGGCTGGGGTGACGACAGCAACGATCTCGACTACGAGCTGAGCAAATCCGCGCTGGGCTTTCTCGAGGGCCTGGTCGGCAGGGCGGCGCGCCTGCCGGATGCCAGCCTGGAGCAGGCGCTGGCGAAAGTGCCGGAATCCCGCCTGCCGGTGAGCGCCCTCTACAGCGTCGATGCCGAGGATCGCCTGCGCCATGCGCGCGGGCAGAGCCTGCCCGATTGGCTGGCGCTGCGCAGCGGTGAGCTGGGCGTGTTTCCCGACGCGGTTGCTTTCCCACAGACCAGTGAAGAGGTGCGGGGCCTGCTGCAGCATGCGCAGGAACACGGGATCGACGTGATTCCCTACGGTGGCGGGACTTCGGTGGTCGGGCATATCAACCCGGAAGTCTCCGAGCGGCCGGTGCTGACCATTGACATGACCCGCATGAACAAATTGCTGGCGCTGGACCGCCAGAGCCAGATTGCGACCTTTGGTGCGGGGACGATAGGACCCCAGATAGAGTCGCAACTGGCCGTGCACGGTTACACGCTGGGGCACTACCCGCAATCCTGGGAGCTGTCCACCATCGGCGGCTGGGTCGCCAGCCGCTCCAGTGGCCAGCAATCCATGCGCTACGGCCGCATCGAACAGATGTTTGCCGGCGGCCGCATAGAGACCCTGAAGGGCACACTGGATATCCCCACCTTTCCGGCTACCTCCGCCGGGCCGGACCTGCGAGAGTTTTTCCTGGGCACCGAGGGGCGGCTGGGCATCATCACCGAGGTCAAGGCGCGGGTGACACCGCTGCCCGAGCACGAGGCATTTCATGTCCTGTTCTTCCCGTCGTGGGAGGTCGCACTGGGTGCGGTACGCGAGATCGTGCAGAACAAAATGCAGCTGTCGATGATGCGGCTCAGTAACCAGATGGAGACCTTCACGCAGCTCAAGCTGGCCGGCAGCGCACGCGTGATTGCACTGCTGGAGTGGTACCTGAAGAAACGCGGGGTCGGCGACGACAAGGTGATGTTCACCTTCGGCGTCACCGGTTCCAAGGCGCAGTGCGCCGCCGCCCTGCGCCTGACCCGGCAGATCGCCAGACGCCACAAGGGGGTCAGTGCCGGGCCGGCGCTGGGCAAGAAGTGGGAGCACAGCCGCTTCCGCTCGCCCTACCTGCGTCACGGGTTGTGGGATGCCGGCTATGCGGTGGACACGATGGAGACGGCGATAGACTGGGCGCGCGTGGCGGAAGCGGCGGCCGGCATCCAGAGCGATATCGCCAATGCGCTGGCCGATGAGGGCGAAAAAGTGCATGCGTTCACCCACCTGTCGCATATGTACGGGCAGGGCTCCAGTGTCTACACCACGTATATCTTCCGCTGTGGCGATTCCTATGCACAGACGCAGGCGCGCTGGGAGAAACTGAAGGCGGCCGGGGCGGAGGCAATCGTCCGGTTCGGCGGTACCATCAGCCACCAGCACGGTGTCGGCAAGGATCACGCGAAGTATCTGTCGGCGGAGAAAGGCGAGCTGGGCATTGAGGCCATACGGGGACTGCTCACCGTGTTCGACGCCGGGCAGCAGATGAACCCCGGGAAGTTACTGCCGTGACGCGCTGCCGCCAGAGCGGGGCGCGGCTATGAGTGCCAACCGGGTCGGCTTCAGGTCGCGCGAGGCGCTGTGGCAGTCGCTGGCAGACGGTGACCGGGACTGGGACCTGGTGGTTGTCGGCGGCGGGATCATCGGCGCCGGAATCCTGCGCGAAGCGGCGCGGCGCGGCCTGAAAACCCTGTTGGTCGAGCAGCGCGATTACGCCTGGGGGACATCGAGCCGCTCCTCGAAAATGGTGCACGGCGGGCTGCGCTACATCTCCCACGGCGATATCAAACTGACCCGGGATTCACTGCAGGAGCGCGAGCGACTGCTGCGTGAGGCACCGGGACTGATTGACCGGATGGGCTACCATTTCACGCTGCGCAAAGGGCAGTTCCCCGGTCGCATCCCGTTCAGCATGGTGTTGTGGCTGTACGACAAGCTGGCCGGCATCAAGGATCATCGCTATTTCAGCCGGGAAAAGTTTGCACAGCACTACCGCGGTGTCAGCGTTGAGGGTGTCACCGGTGCGATGTACTACACCGATACCGTCACCGACGATGCCCGCCTGGTATTGCGTGTGCTGCAGGAGGCGATGGCCGCGGGCGGCGAGGCCATCAATTACACCCGGGCGCAGTCACTGATCAAACAACAGGGGCAGGTGGCGGGTGTAGTGCTGC
This sequence comes from Halioglobus sp., assembly GCA_020443425.1. Taxonomy (GTDB): domain Bacteria; phylum Pseudomonadota; class Gammaproteobacteria; order Pseudomonadales; family Halieaceae; genus Marimicrobium. Next base: position 103,579 of record JAGRIE010000007.1, on the reverse strand, counting down.
AGAATGTGGACAGCGGCGCACAGCTGGAACTGCGCTGCAAGGCGGTGATCAATGCGACCGGCGCCTGGGCCGACCGGCTGCGCAACGAGGTGAATCCCGAGAAGCGTATTCGCCCGCTGCGCGGCAGCCACCTGGTGCTGCCACGACAGAAACTGCCGGTGACAGATTCCCTCTCCCTGCTGCACCCCGAGGACAAGCGCCCGGTTTTCATCTTCCCGTGGGAGGGCGCGACCGTGGTGGGGACCACGGATCTCGATCACGGCGACGATATCGATGCGGAGGCCAGCATCAATACCCGGGAGCTGGAATACCTGCTGCATATCGTGCGCCTGATGTACCCGGCGCTGGATATCACCGAAGACGACATTATCTCCACCTGGTCCGGGGTGCGCCCGGTGATCGGCTCCGACAAATCCACCGATCCCTCCAAGGAGAGGCGCGATCACGCGGTCTGGGTCGACGGCGGGCTGGTGACAGTCAGCGGTGGCAAGCTCACCACCTTCCGCCTGATCGCGCTGGACGCGCTGGCTGCGGCCGCGCCGGCGCTGGGTCCTGTCGCCGTCAAAGAGAGCGGCGATGCCATTTTCCGGGCTCCGTCCATCGGCGCTGACCAACTCGACACCGCGGACAGGGGCTGGGCACAGCGCCTGATAGGCCGGTACGGCGATCACGCCCGGGAGCTGTTGGCCGAGGCCAGTGCCGGGGAGCGCCAGCTGATCGGCGACACACTGTTCTGCCTGGCCGAGTGCCGCTGGGCTGCGCGCCATGAATCGGTGGTGCATCTGGATGATTTGCTGCTGCGCCGCACGCGGCTCGGCTCGCTGCTGGAGCAGGGCGGAGTGGCTTTATTTCCCGCGCTGCAGGCCATCTGCGAGGCCGAGCTGGGCTGGGATGATGCGCGCTGGCAGGCAGAGGAGGCGCGCTATCGGGAGATCTGGCGCCAGCACTACTACCTGCCGACAGCGTGACAACCGCCACGGGATCGGGTATGGACGATAACAGAGAGTATGTTCTGGCTATCGACAACGGCACGCAAAGTGTCCGCGCCCTGGTGTTCGATCTCCACGGTGAGCTGGTGGCCAAGAGCAAGGTGGAGATCGAACCCTACTTCTCCGAGCAGCCCGGCTGGGCGGAACAGCATGTCGAGTACTTCTGGGACAGGCTGTGCGAGGCCTGTCACGGCTTGTGGCCGCAGCTGGATTTTCCGCTCAGTGCGATCAAGTCAGTCGCGCTGACCACGCAGCGGGCTACCGTCGTCAACCTGGACGCCGATGGCAGGCCGCTGCGCCCGGCCATTGTCTGGCTGGACCAGCGTCTCGAGGACGAACTGCCCGGCATGGGGCTGTGGGGTGCGCTGCTGACGCTGGCGGGGGAGCGTGAAACGGTGCGTTTTTTCCGCCGCCAGGCGGAGGCGAACTGGATCAGGAACCGGCAGCCTGACATCTGGGAGAAAACCGATAAACTGCTGCTGCTGTCCGGGTATCTCAGCTACCGGCTGACCGGGAAATTTGTCGATTCGGTGGCCAGCCAGGTCGGGTATATCCCGTTTGATTTCAAGCGGCACAAATGGGCACATGCGCTGGACTGGAAGTGGCGCGCGCTGCCGATAAAGCGCAGCCAGCTGCCCGAGCTGGTGCCGGCGGGATCACCGCTGGGGGTGATCACCGAGGCGGCCGCGCAGCAGACGGGTATCCCGGCGGGGCTGCCGCTGATCTCCGCCGGCGCCGACAAAGCCTGTGAGGTGCTGGCCTCCGGCTGCCTGACGCCGGATACCGGCAGCCTGAGTTACGGCACCACGGCGACGTACAACAGCACCCACTCCCGCTACATAGAGACCATCAGGCATGTCCCCGCCTACCCGGCCGCGATTCCGGGCGCCTACAACTCGGAGACTATTGTGCAGCGCGGCTACTGGATGGTGAACTGGTTCAAGCGCGAGTTCGGCTTACACGAGACGCGCCTGGCGGCAAAGCTGGGGGTGGAGACCGAAACCCTGTTCGACGACCTGCTGAAGCAGGTGCCCGCCGGCGCCATGGGCCTCACGGTGCAACCCTACTGGTCGCCCGGTGTCCGCATCCCTGGCCCCGAGGCCAAGGGCGCGATCATCGGCTTCGGCGATGTGCACACGCGCGCGCATATCTACCGCGCGATCATAGAGGGGCTGGCGTATGCACTGCGCGAGGGCAAGGAGCGACTGGAGCAGCGCAGCGGTCACCGCATCACGACGCTGAAAGTGTCCGGTGGCGGCTCGCAGAGTGACGAGGCCATGCAGATTACCGCCGACATCTTCGGGCTCGCCGTTGAGCGCCCGCACACCTACGAAACATCCGGGCTGGGCGCGGCCATCAACGCCGCTGTGGGCGTCGGCCTGTACCCGAATTACGCCACCGCACTGCGGCAGATGACACGCACCGGTGATACCTTTGTGCCCATTGCGGCGAACGTCGAGACCTACGACAGGTTGTACAAAGAGGTCTACCTCAAGATGTACGCCAGGCTGAGCCCACTGTACGGGGCCATCCGCAGGATCACCGGCTATCCGTTTTAAAGGCCTGCCCTCGCTGCCGACGGGCGCAGGCTCCGCTGATCCCCCTCCCTCGCGCTGTGTTTTGTCGCTGCAGTGTCCCGGGCAGCGCCGCGCCGCCGCATCAGGCGCTGGCGAGCAGGTCCTCAAGGAACCACGCCGCAAACGCGTGACGACCGTCCACCCCGGACTTGGCGTAGATCGTCGAGGCCTGTTGGCGGACGGTTTTCTCGCGCGTGTTGCGCACCGCCGCTATCTCCTTGAAGCTGAGCCCTTTCAGCAGCAACATCGCCACCTCCTGCTCACTCGTGGTCAGTTGCCAGGCCCGGAACTGTTGCTGTATCACTTCGCTGTACTGTTTGCGGGCGCTGCGCATCTCCTCCGTGATGTTGGCCATATCGCGGTCGGCCCGTGACAGGGTCAGGGTCAGTTGCTCCAGCTGGCGGGATCGATGGCGCATCTCGATCACCAGGTAGGCCACAGTGAGTCCCGCGGCCAGCACAATCAGGCTTTCCTCAATGATATGCCAGGTGGGAACGCCAAGCTGTATATCCGTTATCACATCGGCAAAATTGAGCACCATGATGATGCTGAGTATGACCGTGATTACAATGTCTTTCATTTTATTCCATTAAATCAATGATTTAGATTTCAGGGTACATATGTACCATAGGGTCGGCGAGGGACATTCGCCCGATGCGCCCGGATGGTGGGTCGTTAGACTGCAGGCACTGTAAGCCGTCGTGACACTGCCCCATGAAACGTTTGACACCCCATCCCCCGCGTCGCTGCAGCCTGTGGCTGGCCGCCCTGCTGTCACTGTGCCAGGCTGCGCTCGCACAGACTTCCCCAGAGCTTACCTTGGAGGATGTCCTGTCGACCACCCTTGAGCGCGCGATGGCCGGGGATAACCCGCTGGTGGCCGCGCCCTACCAGGCCTCCTCCTGGCTCGCCGGCCTGCCCAGCCTGAACCTCAGCTACCTGGGCAGTGAGGATCGTTACGGGGTCGACGAGTCGGAGTTTAGCGTCAACCTGCCGCTCAAATCCGGCCGTCGGCGCTCAGCGGACACGGCACTGCAGGCGCTGGCCACGGGGCTTGACGAGGTCGCGCAACAGCAGCGCGCACTGTATTACTCCGGCTTGATTCGCGAGGCGCTGTGGTCCTACCGGCTGGCGGATACCCGGCGCCGGTTTGCCGCCAACAAAAAACAGGTACTGCTTGATCTGGAGCTGCGCCAGCAGGAGCTGCTGGCGGTGGGCGCCTCGTCGGAGTACACGCTGTTGCTGCTGCAGATGGAAGTGGTGCAGGTGGAGATCCTGCAGCAGGACTGCCTGCAGGAGGCGCGCCTGTGGCTGGAGCGCTACCGCCGCCTGACAGGGCTGCGCACGCTGCCCGCCGACATCGCGGAGCCTGCGCTGCAAGCTGCAGCGTTCAGCCCCAACCGCCATCCGCAACTGCAGGCCCTGCAACTCGCCCACCAGCAGCGGCAGCAATTGCTGCGGGCGAGCAGCCCCCAGGCCTCGGACTGGAACCTCGCGGTCAAGGCCAAGCACCTGGATAGCGACGGCTACAACGAACAACAGTACGGTCTCGGTGTAGAGATCCCGCTGTCGGTGTTTGACGTCTCGCGCCAGTCAGACAATTCGGAATGGCGCTCTGCCGAGCGCGAGTACGCGCTTGCGAGGGACCAGCTCCTGACCGAGTTCTCCGCCAGTTGGGAGCAGCTGCTGAATGAGCGCGACACGCTGCTGGCAAAGCAGTCACTGCTGGGGCGTTCCCAGCAGCTGGCGAGACGTATCACCGGGCAGCTTGAGCAGTTGCAGGCCAGCAACGAGATCGCGCAGGAGATTGTGCTGCGTCGGACGATGGCCGCCATCGATACCCGCGCTGACGTCGCACTGAATGAACTCCTGATAGGCCAGAACAACGCAATGCTGCGCCAGGCAGCGGGATTAAGTTTATGAAAAATGTAGCTTTGGCCCTTCTGGTGTCTGTGGCCAGTGTCGGCGCGGCGACGGCGCAAACGCTGGAGGTGGTCGCGCTGGGTGCCCTGGAACTGGCGTACGAACGCCCGGTCGCGGTGTCGTCCTATCCCGGGCAGCCGCTGTCGGGCCGCGTGGGCTTTCGCAGTGGCGAGGCCTATAGCGTGCCCAGCCCCGGCCGCGTGCAGCAGATTGAGTACCTTGTCGAGCCGGGAGCCGCGGTGAGCAAGGGCCAGCCCTTTGCAGTATTGCGCGGCCCGGAGATGCACCACTTTGAGATGAGCTACCACAGCAGTCGGGCACTGGCGGCCGGCGCCGAGCAGCGCTTCAAAAGCAACCAGCCGCTGTATGAACGCAAGGCCATCAGTGAGAGCCAGTGGCGACAGATCAGTGAGAACTATTACGCGTCGCAGCTCGAGTATGAGCATATGCGACATTTCTTTGAGTTGGTCGCCGGTGATGACAACGACCCGGCGGCACTGACGCTGACTGCGCCGCTGACCGGTGTGATCGATTACGATGCCGACGGCAGCGAGGTCGGCGAGGGCGACAGCATTGCCCTGTTCATCCCGCGCGCCGCGATCCGGTTACAGGTGGCGCTGCCGCAGGCGACAGCTGCAGCGGTGTTTGCGGTGCGCGCCGGCAGCTGCGAACTGCAGATCGAGCGTGTCAGTGCAATGACTGACAGCTTCTTTATCAGGGCGTGGACACAGACGCTGCCCCCCGCGTGCCCGCTGCTGCTCGGTCAGCAGCTGCTGCTGCAACCGCTGCTGCGGGTCGATAACGCCTACCGGGTGGCGCGAGCAGCCGTGTTCGCGCTGCAGCGACAGACCTATGTCTGGCGGCTGCGCGACGACACCCTTGAGGCGGTGCCGGTAACCGTGCTGGCGGCAGAGGGCGATGCCTACATCGTGCACAGTGAGGAGGGGCTCGCGGGACAGTCTGTGCTGGTATCCTCGGTCAGCGCGGTACAGGGTGTGTTGCTGGGATTGGGAGGCGAATAGATGCTGTCCGCCCTGATCCGTTTCTCCCTCACCCAGCGCGTGTTCGTCGGCATTCTGGTGCTGGTGGCGATGGCGCTGGGTGTCCGCGCCTGGCTGGCGCTCCCCGTCGACGCCTTTCCCGATATCGCGCCGACCCAGGTCAAGATCATACTGAAGGCGCCGGGTATGACGGCGGAAGAGGTCGAGCAGCAGGTGACCCAGGTGATAGAGACCGAGCTGCTGGGTATTCCCGACCAGCAGATGTTGCGCTCGGTGACCAAGTACGCGATCACCGATATCACGCTGGACTTTCGCGACGGCACCGACATCTACTGGGCCAGGCAGCAGGTCAACGAGCGGCTCGCCAGTGTGCGAGACAGCCTGCCGGAGACGGTCAGCGGCGGTGTCGCACCGATGAGCACGCCGCTCAGTGAGATGTTCATGTTCACGGTTGAAAACCCCAGGCTGTCGCTGATGGAGCGTCGCCAACTGCTCGACTGGGAGATTCGCCCTGTGCTGCGCACCGTCCCCGGCGTGGCGGATGTGAACGTACTGGGTGGCTATGCCCGCACCTTCCAGGTGTCGCCGCGAGCGGCGATGCTGGCGCAGGCCGGCATCAGCCTGGAGCAACTGGAGCAGGCGATCAGGGACAACAACCTGAACCTCGGCGCGGGCCGCCTGGCGCAGGGCAACGATACGCTGGTGGTGCGCACCGAGGGGCGCATCAGCGACCGGCAGCAGCTGGCGGAACTGGTAGTGAAGGCGGAGGGGCTGGACATCTACCGGCTCGGCGATGTCGCGGATGTCAGCATCGGCCATCTCGCCCGCTACGGTGCGGTGACCCGAAACGGTGAGGAGACCACCGAGGCACTGATCATCGCACTGAAAGACAGCAATACCGCCGAGGTTGTGGCAGGCGTGAAGCGCAAGCTGGCGGAACTGGAACCGACACTGCCGCCGGGCACGGAGCTGAACGTCTTCTACGACCGGGCGACCCTGATCGACACCGCGATTGAAACCATCTCCAGTGCACTGTTCGAGGCCATAGCGATCGTGGTGCTGCTGCTCGCGCTGTTCCTGGGCAACCTCCGGGCGGCGGTGGTGGTGTCCATGTCGCTGCCGCTGTCGGCGCTGGCGACATTCTACCTGATGTCTGTCGCCGGCCTGTCGGCGAACCTGATGAGCCTGGGTGGGCTGGTGATCGCGATCGGCATGCTGGTCGATTCCTCGGTGGTGGTGGTGGAGAATGTGGTTACCACCATGGCCAACCGCAAGGGCCTGCCGCGTTTGCACCTTATCTACCGCGCCTGTAAGGATGTGGCGCTGCCTGTCGTCTCCGGTACGGCGATCGTGTTGATCGTGTTTTCCCCGCTGCTGACCCTGACCGGGCTGGAGGGCAAGCTGTTTACCCCGGTGGCGGTCACCATTGTGTTTGCGATGTCGGTGTCACTGCTGCTGGCATTGACCGTGGTGCCGATAGCCGCCTCGCTGCTGCTGGGGGGTAAACCCATTGCGGCGCCGACCTGGGTGACCTCCCTGCAACGCATCTACCGGGACAGTCTCGAGGCGGTGATGCAGAAACCGCGTGCGGTACTGGCGGTGTTTGCCGCACTGCTGGTCGTCAGCGGGGTGATGTTCACGCTGACCGGCAAGACATTCATGCCGGTACTGGATGAAGGTGACATCATTGTGCAGTTGGAGAAGTCGCCCACCATCTCGCTGGCGGCCTCGGTGGCGTTGGACCGGCAGATCGAGCGGGTCCTGCTGGAGCGGGTCCCTGAAATCCGCCAGCTCGTTGCCCGCACCGGCTCGGATGAGATCGGGCTGGACCCGATGGGCCTTAACGAAACCGATGTCTTCATGGAGCTGGAACCCGCTTCCGAGTGGCGCTTTGACAGCAAGGAGGCCTTGATCGAAGCGATCCGGGAGGTGTTGCAGGATTACCCGGGTATGAATATCGGGTTTACGCAGCCGATCCAGATGCGCGTGTCGGAGATGTTGACCGGCAGCAGCGGTGACCTGTCGATAAAAATATTCGGCAGCGATATCTCCCAACTGGCGGCGCTGGCAGACCGGGTGGCGGACATTACACGCGGCGTGCCGGGCAGTGTCGATGTGCAGACCTCATCGATCGATGGCGGCAAGTTCCTGAGTGTCGATGTGCACGCTGAGGTGGCGCAGCGTTTCGGCATGTCGACACTGGCATTTGCGCGCTATCTCAGGACACAGCTGGAGGGGCTGCAGGTTTCGGAGATCATCGAGGGCAAGAAGAGGACACCGATCGTGTTCGCCACGGGCGGCCAGGGACCGTTCGCCCCGGCCTCGGTCAATGACCTGCGCCAGACGGTCATGGTGATGCCGGACGGGCGCCAGGCGCCACTGTCGGAGCTGGCCGAGGTCGGTTACCGGGAGGGGCCGCTGCTCGTCGAGCGCGAGCGCGGCAACCGGTTTGCGGTGGTCACCGCCAACGTGGCGGGCAGGGATATCGTCAGCTTTGTGGAGGAGTTGTCGGTCACCATGGCGGAGCAACTGGTGCTTCCCCCGGGCTACCGCGTGGAGTTCGGCGGAGAGTTTGAGAGCCAGCAGCGCGCCACGCACAACCTGCTGCTGGTGATTCCCGCTGCACTGTTGCTGATCACCATCATACTGTTTTCCACTTTCGGCTCGATCACCAAAGCGGGCCTGATCCTGGGCAATATCCCGTTCGCAATTATGGGAGGCCTGATCGCACTGTTCATCACCGGTGAATACCTCTCGGTGCCGGCCTCGGTGGGCCTGATTGCACTGCTGGGTGTGGCCGTGCTGAACGGTGTGGTCATGGTGAGCTACTTCGAGCAGACCCGGCACAGTGTCACCCACCTGCACACGCGTATCGTGCAGGGCTCGGTGCGGCGATTGCGCCCGGTGTTGATGACAGCGACTACCGCGATGTTCGGCCTGATGCCGCTGGCGTTTGCCACCGGGCCGGGCGCGGAGATACAGAAACCGCTGGCGATCGTGGTCATCGGTGGCCTGCTGACCTCGACAGTGACCACCCTGTACCTGCTGCCGCTGTTCTACTATTACATGGAGCGTCGCCGTCATGAGTGAACAGCAGTTGCTGAGCATCGTGGTACCGAACGACCTGCGCGACGATGTGGTCGACGTGCTGGCCGCCTGCGACCTGGTTTCCGGGTTCAGTATGTCCGCCATGGCGGGCTACAGCCGGGAGCACAGCCAGTACGATGTGCGCGAACAGGTTGAGGGCTACCGGGCGCTGTGCCAGTTTGAGGTACTGCACCAGCGGGTCGATCAGGATGGCCTGTTGGCCTGCCTGCGGCAGGCGTTTACCGCGACGGCGATACGCTACTGGATAACGCCGGTGCTTGAGCACGGGCACCTCTAGCGCCGGCCGCCGTCGACACGCTGCCCGGCCCGATGGCGCGGTCAGGGCTGTTCGATCACCTGTGCCAGCGCCTCGACCTGTTGCTGGCGCTGCGGTTGGCTGGTCGTCGCGTTCTTGTTCAGGGTCGACCACTGCGGGTGGGCGCGGGCCTTTTTCAGGGCGTCCGGCAATTTGCCCTCGCGCCAGGTTTTGTCCGCCGGCAGCTCCACCTCGACGCTGTTGGTGGCGGCGTGGCCCCTGCACTCCAGTGCCTGCACCAGCAGGGTCTGGCGCAGGGCGAGCAGGCGCAGGACATTGTCGTCGACCGTCAGTTCCCGCTTGCCCTTGAGTTTGCCCAGCAGCCGGTTGCCATAGCTGCGGGCGGTCTGCAGCGCGCCGCCGGCGAGGGCCCCGGCGAGGGCGGCAGTGCCCAGGGTGAGGCCGCCGACCAGCAGGTCCACTCCCGCGCCCGCCGCAGCGCCGGCGGCAATGCCGCTGCCGACATTCACGCCCAGTTGCCGCAGCGTCTCCGGGTTGAAAAGGTCGTCGCCCCAGCGCCCGTCCAGCAGCGGCAGTTCCGCCGCCGTCGCGTCGCCGGGCCTGAACGCATAGAGTTTCAGCAGGGCCTCCACACAGCGCTGCTCCCGTTTGCGCACGGCCTTGCGCAGGTTCTCGATGGCCTGCTGCTCGGCGGCGTCCCCGCTCTTGACGCTGTGCCGGTAGGCGGCGCAATCGATCAGCAGTTCCGCGATGAGGAGGGCGGCACTGGCGTGGCGGGCCTGGCGCTGTGCCGCGTGATCGCGGACCAGGCGCTCCAGTTGCGGGCGCGCATCCTCCAGCAGCAGTGCCAGGCTTTCGTAGAGGCGCTGCTCACCGTCCTGCGGCGGTGCCACGCTGTCAAAACGCACCAGAGCGTGCAGGCCCAGTCGCGCCAGGGCCTCGCGCCACTGGGGTTCCCGCTGTCCGGCGCTGCTGACAAAGTTGAATACCGGCAGCAGCGGTTTGCCGCAGCTGGCGAGGACGGAGAGCTCGTCGCGGTATTTCGCCAGCACCGGCTCGCGCGCGTCGATGACATAGAGCCCCGCGTCCGAGGCCAACAACTGGCGCAGCACCTTGGCCTCCTGCTCGTAGCGCTGCCGCGCCTCGCTGCCCTGCAGGAAGCGGGCGATGCGCGCCGGGCCGTCGAGGCGTTCGCCGGGCCGGTCCAGTCGCTCCAGGTAATCGAGCAGGGCGATGGCATCCTCGAGTCCGGGCGTATCATACAGCTCCAGCAACGCCTCGCCCTCCACCGACAGGCGGGCACCCTCGACGTGCCGGGTGGTGCTGGGGCGATGCGACACTTCGCCGAAATCCACATCGCGGGTGAGGGTGCGCAGCAGCGACGTTTTGCCGACATTGGTGTGGCCGACGACGGCCAGTTTCAGGGGCTTACTCACTGCCGGTCTCCAGCCAGTCCAGTGGCGCTGTCTCGGTGAATGGTAAACCCAGTTGCTGCAGGGCGCGGTGCCAGTCGGCCAGGCGTTCGGGATCCAGCGCCTGGTCGGGTGGCGCCGGCAGCAGCCAGATACGGGTTGCCGCGGCACTGCGCGCCAGTTCGGCAATCAGGGCCTGGCTGCCGCGATCCGGCGAGCGCCTCGGGTCGCAGGCGATGGCGAGCCGGGCGGGTGGGGACTGTGCCAGTTGCTCCAGCAGCTGCCGCCGGGACTCCCGGCTGTCGAGGATGCCGGCATCCGCCACCTGCTCCGGCAGCGGTGGCGGCCAGGGCTGCTCGCTGTCCAGTTCGATGGCAACCAGCACGGCGCCGGAGCCCTGTGCCGGTGCACCGCCTGCCGGCGTACCCGGCAGTGTATCCGGGGCGGCATCGTTGACGCCGAGGCGCTCGCTGCCCGGCATCAGGCGCTCGCCCAGCTGGGTGTAAGCGGGCAGTTTCAGGTCGAGAACCAGCTTGCGGCGTCCGCGTCGCCAGCGCCACAGGCAGAGCGCGGCGAGCAGCAGGCGCGGCGCCACGCCGTACACCAGCAGCACGCCGACCAGCCACGAGGCCCAGGCCTGCCGCACATGTTCCAGCGCCAGCGCGGTGTCGCCGCTGGCGCGAATCATTTCGGGGTCGGGCACATGGAAGCCCAGCCAGGCCGGGACAACACCGAGGGCGTGTGTGAAGGCGACAAAGGTGTCGCTGTGCAGGATCGTGGTCTCCCAGATAAAGCCGTAGCGGCGGGTCGCCATCGCCAGCACCATAACCACCAGCGCACTCGACAGGGCCAGCAGCCAGGCGCAGTGGGTGACCAGGCCGATGGCCCAGCGATTCAGGTGTTGCCGCTGCAGCAGCAGTATCAGTGCCGGAGCCAGCTGTGCTGCCCTGGCATCGCGGGCGAGCCTGGCGCTGAGCCAGAGCCAGAACCGGCCGAGGCTGGCATCCTGGTTCCCGCTCCACACCAGCCCCAGCGCCCAGCTGCAGAGCATCACGATATTCAGTCCCAGCAAGCTGCCCAGCGCCCAGAATACGTTGACCGGCGCCTGCCCGTTGCCCAGCGCTGCGATCGCCAGTCCGGCGCCGCTGCAAAGGGCCAGCACAGCCAGTGCCAACAGAGCCAGCCGCGCCCCCTGCAGCCAGTGGGCCAGCGCCTCCAGCAGGCCATCGCGCCTGGCTAACCACAGCGCCCTGTGCTGTAACCGGCTCGACAGGTCACCGCCGCTTGTGCGGGCGCTGCGATTCGCCTCCAGGTCTTCAAGTGGTCCCGCCTGTTCTTCGCGCAGGCGCACGGCTTCGGTGAGCCAGAGGCGCTGCAGTGGTGTCGGTTCAATCACGCGCTGTCCTGTTGTCTGCAAACCCGAAGCATAACCGCTGTGACGGCGGCCTGCATCCGGGGTGCTGCTGACTCTGCCGCGCCTGTCGTCGCGCCGCTGCCGTCATAAAACCGACTTCAAACAGCGCTATCCTTGTCTGCCAAAGCGGGTTCACTGCCGCGGTGGCTGTTGCCGGGCCTGGTCCCACAGCGCTCCCGGCAAGGCCCCACAGGGTTGCCGTGGCAGCCCGGTCTGCCGCGGCAGGTGTGTGCGGATGGCCCGGTTGTTGGGGGAATATTACCAAGTGTTTTCGCTGTTAACGCGGAATAAGCAACCCTATAATCACGAAATACCACACATCTGACAACGTGTTATGGAGAAAAACAGAATGAAAAAGTTAGCACTATCCCTGGCGGTCTCTACACTGGCAATGTCTGCATCAGCGATGGATGAGATGCCCAAGGAAGCCGGGTTTTCTGGTTTTCTCGCAGTCGGCGCTGCCGGTGGCTCTGTCGAGTCCAACTTCCTGGCAGAGATCCTCAGTATTGACCTGAGCAATAATGACATCTACTACTACGACTCTCCGGACCAGACCGACATCATCATCCCCAGCTTTGACTACAACCTGGGTTATACGTTTGCCAACAAGAAAACCCGGATCTACGCTGGCACTGCCGTAGAGGACTCCCTGGACTTCTCCACCAATACAGTACTGGCCGTGCGCCACGACTTTGATTCGCTGGGTAATATCGAACTGGCCGGCCTCGCCCCGGGCGTTGCCAAGCTGGAAGTGTGGGAAGACCCCTACCAGCTGGGTTCAAACCGCAGCTCCACAGAGCGCACCACCAGTGGCGGCCGCCTCACCTGGGACAAAATGTTCGGTACCGGCCTCGAGTTCATCGCCAATGTACGCAAAGTGGACCTCGACCACGAGCGCAGCGGCGAGAGCCTCGGCCTCAGTGCGGAAGACCAGAAACTGCTTGATCGCGAGGGCGATGTGACCCGTATCGAACTGGGTTACGCGTTCAACTGCATGGACAATGACCTGGTGGTCCGTCCCAGCGCAGCTTATATCGATCGCGACCTGGACGGTAAGGCCATGGCCCAGGACGGCTATGAGCTCGGCGTCAGTTTCGTCTACGATGCGGGCAGCTACACCTGGTTGAACCGCGCCGCGTACCAGAGCCTCGATGGCGACAAGGTCAACCCGATCTTCAATGAAAAGAACAATGCCGACATCTATGTGCTCGCCAGCGAGCTGCGCATCCCGGATCCGTTCGGTTGGGAGCGATGGTTCACAACTGTGGGTGTCTCCTGGGGCGAGAACCAGGCCGACATCGACTTCAACAAGAGCTCTGTCGCGATGTTCTCAGCGCGTATCGGTCGCAGCTTCTAGTTGCAACCCGGTCAGTTGAAGGCCCCGGCAGCGTCGCTGCCGGGGCTTTTTTCTATCCGGATGGGCGCCGCCATGGCGGCGGGTGGCTTACGGTTCCTGGTCGTGTCCGTCTTTCCTGAATTTATCCATCAGCTTTTCCGTGGCTCTTTTGCCGGGCGCCTGCACGGCAACCAATAGCAGGAATACCAGCGCAACAGGCCAGTAGAGCACGGCCATGCCCAGCCACAAAATGACCAGCAGTGTCAGCAACACCCTCTCGGTACGGCTTCTTTTTATTGGCTTGCGAGTCTTTTTCATGGCACCGCCGGATGTCTCCTTCAGGGGCCGGGCCGACACTGGCCGCAGCTGCTTTTTCTGTGCGAGCAATTGTGTTCTCGCGGGTGGGTATTATCGATAGCAGGGCGCGCCATTCGCTTGACCCTGTACGCCAGCATTCCTACACTCAGGCGGGATGTATTGAGGGGACAGGGTATGGAGGCCACGATTCTGGCGTCAGCGGGCAGGTCGCTGTGGCGCTACCTGGACGCAAACAGTATCGATGCCGATGCGCTGTTCAGGCAGTGTGGTCTCGACCCCGCGCTGATCAGGGAACCCCGTACACGCTACCCCTTCCGCGTGCTCGCCAAGGTGTTTCTCGAGGCGGCCAGGCTGACCCGCAATGAGAATATCGGGCTGCAACTGGCGCAGTACTACTCGCCGCTTGACCTGAACGCGCTGGGCGTGACCTTTCTCTCCAGTGCCACACTCACAGAAGCCATCCAGCGACTGCAGCGTTATGTATCGATAGTGAATACCGGTCTGGAGGTCTCGGTGTCCGAAAGCGATGGGAAAATGCATTTCCTTAGCGCAGTGCCGACGGCGCCAGACGGGGCTGTCCGGGTGATGGAGGACAGCCGGGCCGCGCTGTTGATAAGCCTGTGCCGGTTGGGGCTGGATCAGGGTATCGATCCGGCAGAAGTAGCGTTTACCTATCCGGAGCCGGCTGCGACAGGCGATCATTTTGCTGTGTTTCGCTGTCCGCTGAAGTTCGCGCAGCCGGTGTCGAGAATCTCGTTCAAGCTGGCGGATATGCAACGGCCCCTGAGCGCGGCCAATCGCGACCTGGCCCTCAGCAGCGACCAGATACTGGAGACAATGCTCCGCGAGTTTGCGCGCCCCGATATCGTCAGCCAGGTCAAGCGCGCCATCATTGAAGCGCTGCCGTCCGGCGCGCCCTCGGAAGAGGCGATTGCCAGGCGCGTCTGCGTCAGCGGCCGAACCCTGCAGCGCAAGTTGGCGGAAGAGGGTACCAGCTATCGCACGCTGTTGAGCGAAGTGCGCCGTGACCTCGCGGCAAAATATATCGCTGACAAAAGCATGCCTCTGTCCGAGATCAGCTACATGCTGGGATTCTCCGACGCGTCCTCTTTTTCCCGCGCATTCAAGAAATGGACCGGCGACCCGCCGGCAGCGTTCAGGTCCCAGCTGCCACAGTAGTCGTGAACCTGGCGCAATCTGGTACAGGATTGGCGCCTGCGGTTATTTTCACCGCGGCCCTGATGCATAGAATAACGCCATGATTGACTGGCCGAACAATGCAGATGGATGCAATTGAAACCGAATTGGAACTGGCCCGCGAGGAACTGGCTTTCTGGCGCGACTTCGTGGTCTGGTGGGGGCGAGAGCGCGACGATACGTCGGCGTCGCGATTACAGGCGATGCTGGAGTGTGCCGAGCGGCGCTACGCCCGGGCCCTGCGCCTGCGACAGATGGCAGACCTGCATTGATGTGGCGCGCGCGCCGGCCTGTCGCCCTGCAGCCCGATGCGGCATGGGAATTTTTCCTTTACCGCTGCAGTTGGCTCTGCCTTATACTCGTGGCCCCGACGACACGGTACACTAGGCGCCATGGATAGACTCTTCATTTTTTTTCAGCACATTGTCCCGCAGCATCTGTTGTCGCGCTGCACCGGTTTCCTGGCAGCGCTGCGTCAGCCCGAGTGGCTGAAAAACTGGGTGATCCAGCGCTTCATCCAGCACTTCAATGTGGATATGTCGGAAGCACAGGAGCCGGATCACACCCGCTATGCCTGCTTCAACGAATTTTTCACGCGCCCGCTGCGCGAGGGCGCACGACCGCTGGCGGATGCGGATATCCTCTGCCCCGCGGATGGCGCCATCAGCCAGTCGGGTGACATCGCCAATGGCCTGCTGTTCCAGGCCAAGGGCCGATATTTCTCCGCCGCGGACCTGCTCGGCGGTGACGAGGCGCGCGCAGCGCAGTTCCAGGGCGGGCAGTTTGCCACCATCTACCTGTCTCCTAAAGATTATCACCGCGTACATATGCCGGTGGCCGGGCGCCTGGCCGGCACCTGTTATATTCCCGGCCAGCTGTTCTCGGTCAATGCCGTGACGGCGGAGAATGTGGATCGCCTGTTCGCCCGCAATGAGCGCCTGGTCTGTTATTTCGATACCGAGCACGGCCCGATGGCGATGATTCTTGTCGGCGCCATGGTGGTGGCGGGAATCGAGACAGTCTGGTCAGGGCAGGTGGCGCCGCCGCCGAAGTGCCCGGTATCTGTGGACTACCAGCAGCTGCCGCAGCCGGTAACGCTGGGCAAGGGCGATGAAATGGGTCGCTTCATGCTCGGCTCCACCGTGATCCTGCTGTTCCCGCAAGGGGTGATGCGCTTCGACGAGCGCTATATCGCCGGCGCGGCCACCCGCATGGGCGAGGCCCTCGGGAGCTACCAGTAGCAGCGCTCACAGGCGTTGTCATTCCGCTCAGCAAAAGCCTTCCGCGGTGGAGTACGCAGGCCCTGCAGGCGGTTGGCGGGTTGGACAATCAGGCCGCTGCTCAAGCCTGGCCTCGCTTGCGGGGGGGTGTCTGCGAGCACTGTCCGAGTCCAGAAAATTGCGCAGCAATTTTTGTCGAGTTGCGCAGCAGCCCGCAAGCGAGGCCAGGCTTGCGGCCGTTCAACCCGCCAACCGCCTGCAGGGCCAGCAAGCCTGCAGGGCCGGCAAGCCTGCAGGGCCGGCACGCCGGCGTTTTCTAGCTCTCTTCCAGACTGGCCACGATGCGCCGGTAACTGTCCAGCCGTCGCTCGCTGATCGCGCCGGATTCGACTCCGGCGAGAATAGCGCAGCCCGGCTCGTGCCGGTGCTGGCAATCGCGGAACTTGCAGCTGCCGAGCAGCGGGCGGAACTCCCTGAACCCCTGCTCCACCTGCGCCCTGCTCATATGCCATAAACCGAATTCCCGGATGCCCGGTGAATCGATCAGGGTGCCGCCGCAGTCCAGGTGCAGCAGCAGCGCGGTGGTGGTGGTATGCGTGCCTTTCTGGGTGCTCTCGGAGAGGGCGCCGACGCGGATATCGGCATCGGGCAGCAGCGCGTTCACCAGCGAGGACTTGCCGACACCGGACTGCCCCACAAAGACGCTGGTGCGCTGGCGCAGCGCGTCCTGCAATTCGCCCAGCCCGTCGTCCCTGATCGAGGTGCGGATGACGCGGTAGCCCAGTGTCGGGTAGATCGCCAGCAGTGCGTCCATCGCCTCTGCCAGCTCGGGCTCGGCGGCCAGCAGGTCGGTCTTGTTCAGCAGGATGATGGGCTCGATACCGACCACCTCCGCCGCGACCAGGTAGCGGTCGATGAGGTTGGCATGGGGTTCGGGGCGCGGTGCGACCACCAGCAGGATCTGGTCGATGTTGGCCGCCACCGGCTTCAGTTTGCCGTAGGGGTCGGGGCGCGAGAGCACGCTGTGGCGCTCGCGCTGTGCCACTACCACGCCCATCGGGTCGCCCTCACACCAGACTACCTGATCGCCCGTCACCAGGCCCTCCAGGTTGGCGCGCAGGTGGCAGCGCTGGCTGTGCCCCGGCTCTGACTCCACGGCTACCTGGGTGCCGTAGTGCGCGACCACAAGCCCATCCTGTTCCGGGCCGAGTTCGCCGCCGCTGAGCGCACTCTGCGCATCGCCGTCGCGGCGTGCGGCGCGCTTGGCGCGCTCCCCCTGGATTTTCTCGATGCGCCAGGCCTGCTGCCGGCTGAGCTTGCGTTTACTCATGTGCGCATTATTGGGATATGCCCTTGGTCTGTCGAGGCAATTTGTTACACTGCCGGATCTTTGGGTACCTCAGGACGCGCCGCATGCAGAACGCCAGCAATCTCATTTGGGTCGATATGGAAATGACAGGGCTCGATCCGGACAGGGATTTGGTGATAGAGATTGCCACCATTGTGACCGATACCGACCTCAACACCCTCGCCGAGGGGCCGGTGATAGCGCTGCACCAGAGTGATGCCGCACTGGCGGCGATGGATGAATGGAACACCACCCACCACACGCGCTCCGGCCTCGTGGACAGGGTCAGGGCCAGCGCCTATGACGAGCAGCGGGCGGCGCGGGAAACGCTGGCCTTTCTCGAGCAGTGGGTGCCCAGCGGCAGCTCGCCGATGTGTGGCAACACCATCTGCCAGGACCGGCGCTTCATGGCCCGGCACCTGCCGCAACTGGAGGCCTTTTTCCACTACCGCAACCTGGATGTGAGCACGCTCAAAATCCTGATGCAGCGCTGGCGGCCAGAGCTGGAAGCCGGTTTCACCAAGACCGGCACCCATCTGGCACTGGATGATATCCGCGAGTCGATCAATGAAATGCGCTATTACCGCGAGCATTTCCTCAAGTTGCGCTGACGCCGTGCTGCTGCAGGGCCCAGGCGACATGTTCCTGCACCAGTGTCGAGGCATGCCCGCGCCGGGCCAGCAGTGCGTTGACGACGTCCGCTGAGTGCGGGGCGTTGCCCAGCGCCACTGCGAGGTTGCGCAACCAGCGCTCGTAGCCTATCCGGCGGATCGCGGAGCCCTCGGTTTTGGCCAGGAAGGTCGGCTCGTCCCAGCTGAACAGGGCCACGAGGTCGCTGTCGGCCAGTCCGTGGCGCGGCCGGAAATCCACCTCGTCGGTGGGCTGGGCGAATTTGTTCCAGGGGCAGCACAGCTGGCAGTCATCACAGCCGAAAATACGGTTGCCCATCAGCGGGCGCAGCTCGGGGTCGATGCTGCCGTGGTGCTCGATGGTGAGATAGGAGATGCATTTGCGGGCGTCCAGCTGGAACGGGCCGGTGAAGGCGTCGGTCGGGCAGATGTCCAGGCAGGCGGTGCAACTGCCGCAGTGTTTGCTCTGCTGCGGCGCATCTATCGGCAGCGGCAGGTCGGTGAAGATTTCCCCCAGGAAAAACCACGAGCCGGCATCGCGGTTGATCAGCAACGTGTTTTTGGCAATCCAGCCGAGCCCAGCCTGTTCCGCAACGGCGCGTTCCAGTACCGGCGCGCTGTCGACAAAGGCCCGGTACTGCCCGCTGCCGGTTTCCGCCTCGATACGCCGCGCCAGCAGCGACAGCCGCTTGCGCACCAGTTTGTGGTAGTCACGGCCCAGGGTGTAGCGGGAGATATACGCTTTCTGCGGCGAGGCGAGGACCTCTAGCGCTTGCGTGTCGCGCTCCAGGTAGTTCATGCGCAGCGAGATGACCCGCAGTGTGCCGGGTACCAGCTCGTCGGGGCGCGCCCGTTTGCTGCCGTGGCGCGCCATATACGCCATGCTGCCGTGGTGTCCGGCATCCAGCCACCGCTGCAGGTGGGCCTCGTGTTCACCCAGGTTGACGCCGGTGATACCGACCTGCTGGAAGCCGAGCTCCGCGGCCCATTCCCGGATCTGTTCCGCCAGGGAGTGAAGCTGCTGCTGTGAGAGTGCTTGTGGCAAAATGGGAGCGACCGTTGTCTGGCATGTCGTTATAATTCTGACAGATGTGGCGCTACTATGGGTGTCTTTCTTGGCTTGCGTGCGGTGTGTCGATGCGCGCCCCCTGCTGTCGCCAGCCGAACAGGTCAACGCTAATCAACAGGTCGTGAAACAATGCTAGGCACCGAAACCCTCTACACCGCAGAACAGACCCGCGCTCTCGATCACTGTGCAATCCACGACTGCAATATTGCGGGTGTCACACTGATGTCGCGCGCTGCTGACGCGGCATTTCGTTGTCTGCTGGACTGCTGGCCTGATCCGCAATACCTGCAAATCCTGTGCGGTACCGGCAACAATGGCGGCGACGGTTTCCTGATTGCTGACCTGGCTCACAAGCGCGGCATCGATGTCGCGGTCGTGCAGGTGGGCGATGCCGCAAAGATAGGCGGCGATGCACTGCTGGCGCGACAGCAGGCGCAGGCCAACGGCGTCAGGATAGTCGATTTTCACGCGGCCTCGCTGGTGCCCCGGGGCGTGATCGTCGATGCCATGCTGGGTACCGGCCTCGGTGGCGATGTGCGCGGCGACTATGTAGAGGCCATCGACAGTATCAATCGCTGCGCTGCGCCGGTGCTGGCGGTGGATATCCCCTCGGGGCTGTGCTCGGATACCGGCCGGGTGCTGGGAGCGGCCGTGCACGCGGATGTCACAGTGACTTTCATCGGCCTGAAACGCGGTCTGTTCACCCTGCAGGCGCCGGACTACACAGGTGCGGTGCATTTCTCCGACCTGGGAGTGCCGGCCGAGGTGTATGCGGCGGTTGCCGCAGACTGCTCGCGACTCGAGTTGGAGCCCCTGCTGGAGCGGTTGCCGGCGCGGCCAGCCACTGCGCACAAGGGTCTCTACGGCACGGTGCTGGTGGTGGGTGGCGACTACGGCCTTGCGGGGGCGGCGGCGCTCGCCGCGGAGGCGGCACTGCGCTGCGGTGCGGGCCTGGTGCAGGTGGCAACGCGGCCAGAGCATGTTGCCGCGCTGGTGGCCAGGGTGCCGGAGGTGATGCCCCGCGGTATCGCGACGGCGGCCGATTTCACACCCATGCTGGAGGCTGCCGATGTGCTGGTGGTCGGTCCCGGCCTGGGGCAGTCACCCTGGGCGGTGGAGTTGCTGCAGCTGGCACTGGCCAGCGGAAAACCGCTGGTGCTGGATGCCGATGGCCTGAACCTGCTGGCCGGCGGCGCACTGGGCGCTGTCGCCGCCGCGGGGAACCGGGTGCTGACACCGCACCCCGGCGAGGCGGCCCGGCTGCTGTCGTCGACAACGGCGCAGGTGCAGGCTGACAGGTTTGCGTCCGTCGCCGCCCTGCAGGCGCGCTTTGGCGGCGTTGTGGTCCTGAAAGGAAACGGCACGGTGATCAGCGATGGCGACAGCGTGGTCTTGAGTGACTACGGCAACCCCGGTATGGCCAGTGGTGGCATGGGGGATGTACTCAGCGGCGTATTGGGTGCGTTGCTGGCCCAGCACCTGTCGCCGCTGGAAGCAGCGGCGCTGGGAGTCTGCCTGCACGGCGCCGCGGCCGATGTGGCCGCTGAGCAGGGACAGCGTGGGCTGGCGGCCTCGGACCTGATTCCCGTTATGCGGTCGCTGCTCAGATGACGCCGGCGTCCGCTGTGAGGGTGGCCGCAGACGAGGCGGCCATGGTGGAATTCGGCGCCCAGCTCGGCGCAGTGTGCGAGCCCGGCCTGGTGATTTTCCTGCAGGGGGATCTCGGTATGGGGAAAACCACATTCAGTCGCGGTTTCATGCACTCACTCGGCCACCAGGGTGCGGTCAAGAGTCCGACCTATACGCTGGTAGAGCCCTACCGGCTGCGAGATATGGACGTCTACCACTTCGACCTATACCGCTTGGGGGACCCTGAAGAGCTGGAGTTCATGGGTATTCGGGATTATTTTGGTGATATGTCGGTTTGTCTGGTGGAATGGCCTGAGCGGGGTGTCGGCGCTTTGCCCTTGGCGGACTTAAGAATTAACATAGCGGCAGAAGGACGGGGTCGGCGTTTGCAGTACACTGCGCAGACCGAGCAGGGCAGACGGGTGCTGGCGCAGATGCAGGCAGTGTCCGGGGCGCAGACCCAGGCCTGAAGAAAAACAGTATGACCGGGTGGGAGTGATATGGGCAGGGCGTGGTGGATCTTGGTGGTCCTGGGTTTTCTGGGCGCGCATAACGCGTGGGCCGTGGAGGTGCAGGACGTGCGCCTGTGGCGGGCACCGGATCACACACGCATCGTGTTCGACCTGTCCGGCCCCGCGCAACACTCGCTGATCGTGCTGTCTGATCCCGGCCGGGTCGTGCTGGACATCCAGGACACCGACCTGCGGGCCGACCTGGCCAAGCTGCAGCTTTCCAACACCCCGGTATCCTCCGTCCGCTCCGGTATACGCGATGGCGACGACCTGCGTGTCGTGCTGGAGATCACCGACAAGGTCGACCCGCGCAGTTTTACACTCAAGGCCAACGAGCAGGCGGGTGATCGACTGGTGCTGGACTTGTACGACCAGCAGGCGAGCCAGACCACCGAAGTGAAGAAAACCGTGCAGCACTCGGCCAAGCGCGACCTGATTATTGCGATCGATGCTGGTCACGGTGGCGAGGACCCCGGTGCGATGGGGCCGAACCGGGTGGAGGAGAAGGACGTTGTAATGGCGATCTCACGGGAACTGAATGCGCTGTTAGAGGCGGACCCCGGGTTCAAACCGACCCTGATTCGCACCGGCGACTACTATGTGAGCCTGAAAGGGCGCCGTGACCTGGCGCGCGAGCGGCAGGCCGACCTGTTTGTGTCCATTCACGCCGATGCTTTCAAACGCAAGGAGGCGAACGGCGCCTCGGTCTACGCCCTCTCCACCGGCGGCGCGACCAGTACCGCCGCCGAATACCTGGCGCAGCGCGAGAACGCCGCCGACCTCGTCGGCGGTGTCAGCCTGTCCGATAAGGACGATGTGCTGGCGGGCGTGCTGGCCGACCTGTCGATGACGTCGACCCTGGATACCAGCCTGAAACTGGGAGACAAGGTGCTGCGCAATGTGGATGGCGTGGCCAAGTTGCACAAGCGCCAGGTCGAACAGGCCGGTTTCGCCGTGCTGAAATCGCCGGATATCCCCTCCATACTGGTGGAGACAGGCTTTATCTCCAACCCCCAGGAGGCCGGTCTGCTGGCGACCACGGCCTACCAGAAGAAAATCGCCGCAGCCATCCATCGCGGAATCCGCGAGTGGTTCAAGGCACACCCGCCATCGGGAACGCTGCTGGCCTGGCAAAAGCAGCAGGGCGCAGAGGAGTACATCATTGCGCGAGGTGATACACTGTCCGGCATTGCCGATCGCTTCAGTGTCCCGCTGGCAGAGCTCAAGAGCTATAACAGTATCAGCAACAGCTCTAGAATCCTGGTCGGACAGAAGCTGAATATTCCCAAGAGCTGACCAAGCCGCTTCGATGCCCAAAATTCATCTGCTCAGTTCCAGGCTGGCCAACCAGATTGCCGCTGGTGAAGTCGTCGAGCGACCCGCCTCGGTGGCCAAGGAAGTACTGGAGAACAGCCTGGACGCCGGTGCCACCCGCGTGGAAATCGATGTGGAGGCCGGTGGCGCCAAGCTGATCCGGATTCGCGATAACGGCAGTGGCATTCCCGCCGAGGACATGGGGCTCGCCCTGGCTCGCCACGCCACCAGCAAAATCGCCTCCCTGGAGGATCTTGAGAGCGTCGGCAGCCTGGGCTTCCGCGGTGAGGCGCTGGCCAGTATCGGCTCGGTCTCGCGCCTGACGCTGACCAGTAACGCCAATGCCCAGGGCAGTGAGGGCAGCAGTGCCGCCTGTGAGGGACGCGATATGGCGGTGCAGTTGAAGCCGGCACCGCACCCGCGTGGCACCACGGTGGAAGTGCGCGACCTGTTTTTCAACACCCCGGCACGGCGCAAGTTCCTGCGCACGGAGAAGACCGAGTTCAATCACCTGGAGGAAGTGGTAAAACGACTGGCGCTGTCGCGTTTCGATGTGGCCTTTACGCTGCGCCACAACGGCAGGGTGGTGCACAACCTCAATGCCGCTTCGCAGCAGGCGGAGTGCCAGCGCCGCGTGGCGGCGATCTGCGGGCCGGCATTCATGGAGCAGGCTATCGCCATCGACGCCGCGGTGCCGCCCTACCGCCTGTCCGGCTGGGTCGGGCTGCCGACATTCTCCCGCAGCCAGGCGGACCTGCAGTATTTTTTCGTCAACGGCCGCGTCATCCGCGACCGCCTGGTAGCGCACGCGGTGAAACAGGCCTATCGGGATGTGCTGTACCACGGGCGTCACCCCGCGTTTGTGCTGTACCTCGAACTCGATCCTGCGCAGGTTGATGTCAATGTGCATCCCACCAAGCACGAGGTGCGTTTCCGGGACAGTCGCGCGGTGCATAGTTTTATCTTCTCCAGCCTGCACCGCGCGCTGGCCGATGTGCGCCCTGGCCAGCCCTCCGGCCCCGGGGCGCCGGCACCGGAACTGTTGCCCGGCGGTGACGGTATGGCTATCGACACGGTGACGGGAGAGATTCAGCGCCAGAGTGCGCTGGCCTGGGGTGCGCCCGAGACGGCGCGCGCGTCTGCATCCGGCGGGGGATTCGGGCGCTCTCTCACACCGGGGGCGGTGGGTGACCAGATGCGCGGTTACGCACGCCTGCACGGACTGCAGGAGGCGGCCCCCGAAGAGGTGCCGCCACTGGGTTATGCGCTGGCCCAACTCAAGGGTATCTATATCCTCGCTGAGAATGCACACGGTATGGTGCTGGTCGATATGCACGCGGCCCATGAGCGCATCACCTACGAGCGGCTCAAGGCCGCTCGCGATGACAGCGGTATCCGCAGCCAGCCATTGCTGGTGCCGCAGTCCGTCGCGGTGAGCCAGCGCGAGGTACAGGTTGCCGTGCACCACGCCGAGCTGTTCCAGCGGCTGGGACTGGCGGTCGAGGAGGCCGGCGAGGAGAGCCTGGTGATCCGGCAGATCCCGGTGATATTGCGCGATTCCAATATCGAGCAGCTGTTGCGGGATGTGCTGGCGGACCTGATTGAATTCGGCAGCTCGGAGCGCATCGAGTCGCATATGGATGAAATCCTGTCGACCATGGCCTGCCATGGGTCGGTGCGCGCCAATCGCCGCCTCACTATTCCCGAGATGAACGCGCTGCTGCGCGACATGGAGGAGACTGAGCGTTCAGGGCAGTGCAACCACGGGCGGCCGACCTGGGTCCAGATGGGCCTGGATGAACTGGACAAGCTGTTTCTGCGCGGGCGCTGACCCCGGTGAGTGCCGCTAAACCCCTGCTGATCTGCCTGATGGGCCCCACCGCCTCAGGCAAGACAGATCTGGCCATAGAGCTGGTCGGCCGACTCGATTGTGAACTGGTCAGCGTGGACTCGGCTCTGGTGTACCGGGGCCTGGATATCGGCAGTGCCAAGCCCGACTATCCCCACCATCTGGTGGATATCCGCGATCCCGCCGAGGTCTACTCAGCGGCGGACTTTGTGGTGGATGCGAGCGCGGTGGTGACGGATATCCTGGCGCGCGGCAGGACGCCGCTGCTGGTGGGCGGCACCATGCTGTATTTCAAGGCGCTGCTGCAGGGCCTGTCGGAGATGCCGGCGTCGGACCCGGATATCCGGGCCGCGATCGCGGCGGAGGCGCAACTGCATGGCTGGCCGCATCTGCACCGGGAACTGGCGCGGGTCGACCCGCAGTCCGCCGCCCGTATTCATCCGAACCACTCCCAGCGCCTGGGTCGCGCCCTCGAGGTATTCCGCGCCAGTGGCGTGCCGTTGTCACAGTGGCATCAGGACGATCCGGGCCCCGCATTTGCGCACTGCCGCGTCGTACAACTGGCGATCTGCCCGGCAGACCGCGCCATCCTGCACCAGCGCATCGCCCGGCGGTTCGAGCAGATGATGGCGGCGGGGTTGCTGGAGGAGGTGCGCGGCCTCTGGCAGCGTCCGGACCTGCACGCAGACCTGCCGGCGATACGCGCGGTGGGCTATCGGCAGCTGTGGCAGTACCTGGCGGGGGAGTGCAGTCTGCCGCAGGCTGTGAAAAATGCCGAGGCCGCGACCCGGCAACTGGCCAAGCGGCAACTCACCTGGTTGCGGAAATGGCCGGATCTGGCGTGGATTTACACCGATCAGTCGGGAAAATGTGCAAATAAGGTCAGTTCTGCTGTGCGCGAGGACGGCGGCGGCGACACACCGCTGGCGCTGGCCTTGAAGTATCTTGAAAGCCCCCCACTATAAGTCTGGTACAAATGCTTTATACTGTGGCCGGCTGGGCCCGGAGCCGACACCGCGGATGAATGCGGGTTGGGTTCAGGTGATCAGGCAGTTGGTCCATTTAATTTTCGGCTCGATTTGAGCCTCATTGGGAGAGACTTATGTCAAAAGGGCATACGCTACAAGACCCTTATTTGAATATTTTGCGTAAGGAACGGGTACCCGTTTCCATTTATCTGGTTAATGGAATCAAGCTGCAGGGCCAGATCGAGTCTTTCGATCAGTTTGTTGTGCTGCTGAAGAACACCGTGAGCCAGATGGTCTACAAGCATGCAATATCCACCGTTGTTCCTTCCCGCGTGGTGCGTGTACCGTTGCAAAACCCACAGGACGATGACGAAGACGCTGGTTAAGTGTCTTGCGGGCAGGTGCTTGCGCGGACTTCGTCATCGCACAGTTCTGACCTGAAGAGGTAGACTTGTTTTTTGACCGTCCCGACTCGGGAGAACGCGCTGTGCTCGTTCACCTGAACATTGCCAGTGAATCGGAGCGCGAAGATCCCCGTGAATTCGAGGAGCTCGTGCTCTCTGCCGGAGGCGATCCGGTGGCCTTTGTGATGGGCGCTCGTGTAGCGCCGCATCCGCGTACCTTCGTGGGCAGCGGCAAGCTGGAGGAGATCCGCGAGCAGGTGCACGCGGAATGCGCGGAAATCGTGATGTTCAACCACGCCCTCAGTCCCAGCCAGGAGCGCAACCTGGAGCGCGAGCTGCAGTGCCGGGTATTGGATCGCACAGGCCTGATCCTGGATATTTTCGCGCAGCGGGCCAGGACTCACGAGGGCAAGCTGCAGGTCGAGCTGGCACAGCTGCAGCATATGTCGACTCGGCTGGTGCGGGGCTGGACTCACCTGGAGCGGCAAAAAGGCGGTATCGGTTTGCGCGGTCCGGGCGAAACCCAGCTGGAGACGGACCGCAGGCTGTTGCGGGTGCGGCTGAAGTCGATCACCGCAAGGCTCGAGAAAGTGCGAAAGCAGCGGGAGCAGGGGCGCCGCTCGCGGACGCGGGCAGAGATTCCCACCGTATCGCTGGTGGGCTATACCAATGCCGGGAAGTCCACGCTGTTCAACCGAATCACTGAATCCACCGTATATGTTGCTGACCAGTTGTTTGCCACACTGGACCCCACCCTGCGCCGGGTCGAGCTGGAAAATGTCGGGCCGGTGGTGCTGGCCGACACGGTGGGTTTCATCGCGCATCTGCCGCACAAGCTGGTCGAGGCGTTCAAGGCGACGCTGGAAGAGACCCTGAATGCCGACCTGCTGTTGCATGTAGTGGATGCAGCCACTGAAGACAGGGGCCGCAATATAGACCAGGTGCAGGACGTGCTGGCTGAAATCGGCGCCGAAGAGATTCCCCAGTTGCAGGTGTTCAACAAGATAGATGTGCTGGAGCAGTCGCCGCGACTGGAGCGGAATGCAGATGGCCGGCCGGAGCGGGTCTGGCTCAGCGCCGCGACCGGCGAGGGCACAGAGCTGTTGTTGCAGGCTATCGCGGAACTGGTGGGCCAGGACATGGTGTCCGAAGAGCTGTACCTGGATCCAAAAGAGGGCGGCCTGCGGGCAGCACTCTACAGCCTCGGTGCTGTCGAGGCGGAAGACTATGGCGATGACGGTGTCGCTCATTTGAGCGTGAGACTGCCGCGTGCAGACTGGAACCGGTTGATGAAGAAAGGCCCGGAACCGCTTTTTTAAAGGCGGGTGTGCGCGCATTGTGCTGCGTACCCGGGGCCGAAAGTTTGATAGACTGTTTTCGAGACAACACTAGGAGTTGCATATGGCCTGGAATGAACCGGGTGGCGGTAACAACAAGCCAAAAGACCCATGGGGTGGTGGCGATCAGGGCCCGCCCGATCTGGATGAGGCGCTGAAAAAACTGCAGGCCAAAATGGGGGGGCTGTTCGGCGGAGGTTCCTCCTCCGGCAGCGGTGGCGCGTCCGGGTTTTCCGGCGCTGCGCTGGGCGTGCTGCTGGTTGTCGCACTGGTGATCTGGGCGGCGCTTGGTTTCTACCAGGTCGACCAGCAGGAGCGCGGGGTGGTGCTGCGCTTTGGTAAGTACCTCGACACCGTGCAGCCCGGCCTGCACTGGAATCCGCCGCTGGTCGACGAAGTCACACTGCTGAATATCACCAAGGTTCGCTCCAGCAGCTTCCGCGAGATTATGCTGACGCAGGATGAAAACATCGTCGAGGTCAAACTCTCGGTGCAATATGTGATCGACAACCCTGTCGATTTCATCCTCAAGGTGCGCGATCCCGAGCGCTCGCTGCAGCACGCCGCACAGAGTGCGCTGCGGCATGTCGTCGGTGGCGCGACCATGGATATGGTGCTGACCGAGGGGCGGGCGCAGATCGCCGTCGATGTGCAGCAGCGCCTGCAGGAGTATATCAACCTCTACCAGACCGGTATCCTGGTCAGCAAGGTGACGATAGACGAGTCAAAACCCCCAACACAGGTGCAGGCGGCGTTTGACGATGTTATCAAGGCCCGCGAAGACGAGGAAAGGCTGCAGAACGAAGCCCAGGCCTATGCCAACGGCATCGTACCCGAGGCCCGCGGTAGTGCACAGCGGCAGATTGAAGAGGCCAGTGCCTACAAGGAAGAGGTGATCGCAAACGCCGAGGGTGAGGCGCAGCGCTTCTCCCGCCTGCTTGAGGAGTACAAAAAGGCGCCCGAGGTGACTCGCGAACGCCTGTACCTGGATGCCGTGCAGACGGTGCTCAGCCAGACCAACAAAGTCATGGTTGACGTCGAGGGCGGTAATAACGTGATGTACCTGCCGCTGGACAAGCTCGCCGAGCAGAGCCAGCGCAGCGCGTCCAGCGCCGGCCAAATCAAGGTGGACAGCTCCAACATACGTGAATTGACCAATGCCGTCACTGAGCAGCTACGCCGAGACGCGGCTGCCTCCGATAGCCGCAGGGGAGGGCGCTAATCATGTCAGGTCGCAATGTAACCTTAATATTTATCGCGCTGATCGCGGTGCTGATACTGAGTAACTCGCTGTATGTGATCAAGGAGACCGAGCGCGGTGTTCTGCTGCAGTTCGGTGAGGTGGTCAATCCAAATATCCAGCCGGGTCTGCATATCAAGATTCCATTCGTCAACAGTGTGCGGAAATTCGACGGTCGGGTACTGACGGTGGATTCCACGCCTGAGCGCTATTTCACGCAGGAGAAAAAGGCGCTGATTGTGGATTCCTATGCCAAGTTCAAGGTATCGGATACGGAGAAGTTCTACACCGCCACCAACGGTGAGGAGTCGCGCGCCATGACACTGCTGGCCCAGCGTATCAACGACGGCTTGCGCAACCAGGTCGCCATCCGCACGATCCAGGAAGTGGTGTCCGGTGAGCGCGATGAGTTGATGCAGGCGCTGACGGAAGAGCTGACGATAGTCGCGCAGGAGGGACTGGGTGTCGAAGTGGTCGATGTGCGCGTCAAGCAGATCGACCTGCCGCCGGATGTCTCTGAATCCGTGTATCGCCGGATGAACGCCGAGCGGGAGAAAGAGGCCCGCGAGCACCGCTCACAGGGTCAGGAGCTGGCGGAGGGCATCCAGGCCGCGGCGGACCGCGAGGTGACGGTATTAAAAGCGAACGCCTACCGCGACTCGGAGCTGATCCGGGGTGAGGGGGATGCGACCGCGACCCGTATCTACGCCGAGGCCTTTAATGCGGATCCTGAATTTTACGCCTTCACCCGCAGCCTGAAAGCGTATCAGAATGCTTTCCAGGGCAACGGTGATATTATGCTGGTACAGCCCGATAGCGAGTTTTTCCGCTATCTGAAAGATTCTCGCGGCGGTACGGAAACGGAAACGAATTAGCCTGGGATTGCCCTGCTCGCCGCGGATGGCTGACAGCCTTTGCGGATCGGGCCGGGTAGTGACCTGGCGTTTCAACCTGGAGAGCTCGTGGATTTCTGGCAAGTATTGCCGGCGGCGATTGCGCTGGTATTCATTGTGGAAGGGATGCTGCCGTTTATCAGTCCCAACCGCTGGCGGGCGATGCTGGCGCAGGCCGAGCGAATGGATGACAGGGTGATTCGCAATATCGGGCTGGGCAGTATGCTGTTCGGGGTTGTTATTTTATATTGGGTTCATTAGGGCCGGGTACATGAGATGTCTACAGTAGATCACTGGCAGCTTCCCGATGGGGTGGAAGAGGTGCTCCCCGGCCAGGCGGAATCGGTGGAGGCCCTGCGCCGTACGCTGCTGGATCTGTATCGCAGCTGGGGGTACCGTCTGGTGATCCCGCCGCTGATGGAGTTCACGGAATCGCTGTTGGTGGGCCTGGGCGAGGACCTGGACCTGCTCACGTTCAAGCTCACCGACCAGCTCAGCGGTCGCACGCTGGGCATTCGCGCGGATATCACGCCACAGGTCGCACGCATCGACGCCCACAGCCTCGCGGAAGAGGGTGTGAGCCGCCTGTGTTACGCGGGTTCGACCCTGCACACGCGGCCGAAGTCACTGCTGGCCTCGCGCTCGCCGATCCAGTTGGGCGCAGAGCTCTACGGCGATGACAGCCTGGGGGCGGATGTGGAGATTGTGCGCCTGATGCTGGCGACCCTGGAGTCCGTCGGGCTCACCGGGGTCACGCTGGACCTGGGCCACGTCGGGGTTTATGAGGCGGTTCTCGCCAGTGCGGGACTCAGCACAGACAAGGAAAAGACTGTTTTTGATGCCCTGCAGCGCAAATCGGTGCCGGATTTGCGCTTGGCTCTTGCCGATGTCGAGCCGGACATCGCCGCAGTGATTATTGCGCTGGTCGACCTGCACGGTGACGAGAGCGTACTGGGCGAAGCCCGCGAGCTGTTTGCCGAGTCCGTGCCGGACGCCCTGCCCTGCGTGGACGCATTGCAGGAGGTGGCCTGCGATATCCGGCGCCAGTCACCGCAGCTGGACATCTATTTCGATCTGGCCGAGTTGCGCGGTTACCACTACCACACAGGGCTGGTGTTTGCCGCCTATGTGGCAGCGAGTGGCCAGGCGCTGGCCAACGGTGGCCGCTACAATGACGTCGGTGCCGTGTACGGCAGGGCGAGGCCGGCCACCGGGTTCAACACTGATCTGAAAGCACTGGTGGCACTGTTGCCGGAACCCGTGGCGGGCAGTGGTGCGATCAGTATGCCGGATGTGGATGACCCGGCGCTGGATCAACAGGTGCGTGAACTGAGAGCGGCCGGAGAGATTGTGATCAACTGCCTTTCAGGTGCGCCGGACTCTCGCTGTGACCGGGAACTGGTCGAGCAGGATGGGTCGTGGCGGGTTGAACCCCTGATTTCCAATGACCGTGTGCAGGCGCAGTAGCCCGCACACACCCGATTAGCTTCAATACAAGAGCCAAAGCAATGAGTAAGAACGTGGTAGTTCTGGGCACCCAGTGGGGTGATGAGGGTAAGGGCAAGATCGTCGACCTGTTGACGGACCAGGCCAGTGCGGTGGTGCGTTTCCAGGGCGGGCACAACGCCGGCCACACGCTCGTGATCGACGGGGAAAAAACCGTCCTGCACCTTATCCCCTCCGGTATCCTGCGGGAAAACGTCGCCTGCCTGATTGGCAACGGCGTTGTGCTGTCGCCTGAGGCCGCGCTGAAAGAAATTGTCGAGTTGGAGGCCAAGGGTGTGCCCGTGCGGGAGCGCCTGAAAATCTCCCCGGCCTGTCCACTGATCCTGCCCTACCACGCGGCGCTGGACCAGGCGCGCGAAATCCGGCGCGGCGAAGAGAAAATCGGCACTACAGGGCGCGGTATCGGCCCCGCTTATGAGGACAAGGTTGGTCGGCGTGGTCTGCGCCTGGGTGATTTACAGGATGAGAAGCGCTTTGCCCACAAACTGCGCGAGGTGATGGAATACCATAACTTCTTCCTCGAGAACTATTACAAGGTGGAACCGGTCAGTGTGGACAAGGTGTTGGCGGAGACACTGGAAATGGGCAGGGAATTGCTGCCGATGATGGCCGATGTAACCGGCATTCTGCACGACTACCGCCGCGCCGGCGCGAATATTATGTTCGAGGGGGCCCAGGGCTCGCTGCTGGATATTGATCACGGGACCTACCCGTTCGTGACCAGTTCCAACACCACAGCCGGCGGCACTGCAACCGGTTCAGGTTTCGGTCCCCTGTATCTCGACTATGTGCTGGGTATCACCAAGGCCTATACGACCCGTGTTGGCTCCGGCCCTTTCCCGACCGAGCTGTTTGATGAAACCGGGGCGCACCTGGCCAAGAAAGGCCACGAGTTCGGCGCGACGACCGGTCGCCCGCGCCGCTGCGGCTGGTTTGACGCCTTTGCACTGCGCACCGCGGTCAATATCAATTCCGTGAGCGGACTGTGCCTTACCAAACTGGATGTGCTGGACGGGCTGGAAACCATCCGCATCTGCGTCGGCTACACCTGCAAGGACGGTAATCCGGTACTCAACCCCATGGACTCCGACGACTACCTCGGGTTGGTGCCGGTGTACGAGGAGGTTCCCGGCTGGAGTGAATCCACGCTGGGCGCGAAAACCCTGGAAGAACTGCCCGTTGCGGCGCGCGATTATATCCAGAAGATTGAAGCTGTTGTCGGCGCGCCCATCGATATCATCTCCACCGGTCCTGACCGGGTGGAGACCATTGTGCTGCGCCATCCGTTCGGGGATTAACCCACGGTTGACCGGCTGGCGATCATCCCCGTGACAGTAATAGTCACAGTTGCTGGACTGGATGTGGAAACACTATGCATATAAGAAAACGGGTACTGGTCACAGGTGGCGCGGGTTTCCTGGGATCACACCTGTGCCGCCGCCTCGTCGGCGAGGGGCACGACGTAATCTGCGCAGATAACTTCTTTACCGGCACAAAAGACAATATTGTCGAACTGTTGGACCAGCCCAACTTTGAGTTGCTGCGACACGATATTACCTTTCCACTGTACGTGGAGGTGGATGAAATCTATAACCTCGCCTGTCCCGCTTCCCCTGTGCACTACCAGCACGATCCGGTACAGACCACCAAGACCAGTGTGCATGGCGCGATTAACATGCTGGGTCTGGCCAAGCGCACGGGTGCCAGGATATTCCAGGCGTCCACCAGCGAAGTCTACGGCGACCCGAAAATCCACCCCCAGCACGAGGCGTACTGGGGGCACGTAAACCCGATCGGTGAGCGCTCCTGCTACGACGAGGGCAAGCGCTGTGCGGAGACTCTCTTTTTCGACTACTACCGCCAGCACAATCTGCGTATCAAGGTCGCGCGTATTTTTAATACCTACGGTCCCAATATGCACCCCAATGACGGCAGGGTGGTCTCCAATTTCATTATGCAGGCGCTGCGCGGGGAGCCGATCACGCTGTTCGGCGACGGCTCCCAGACCCGGTCTTTCTGTTATGTGGATGACCTTATCGAAGGGTTCATCCGCCTGATGGCCACTGCTGATGATATTACAGGCCCGATAAACCTCGGCAACCCCAATGAGTTCACCATCAGGGAACTGGCCGAGAAAGTGATCAAGCTGACCGGTTCAAGGTCTGAACTGGTTCTGCGCCCGCTGCCCAATGATGATCCGATGCAGCGCCAGCCCAATATAGCGCTGGCGAAATCGACATTGGACTGGGAGCCGAAAATCGAGCTGGATGAAGGATTACGCCTGGCAATCAAGTATTTCGAAGGGATGCTTTGAACGAATAGTGTGAGAGGCCTGGTCGGGGTTGGCCGAGGATGATATATCACGATCGTTATAACCCGTTACCTTCCGCTGTCCGTGCGACGGCGTTGCACCCGATGAGCCTGCTGAAGTGCTGATACTGCAAATACTGCTGGCCGCGCTGCTGATCACCCGGGTTTCGGTGAGCATCGGAGCCCGCGCTGGCCTGGTAGATGGCCCCTCGGAGCGCAAGCGACACCAGGGTAATGTGCCGCTCACCGGTGGCATAGCGGTCTTCCTGACCATTCTTTTCGGCACATTTGTGTTGGGTATCGCACCTTACACCTACCCGATGCTGCTGATCGCCTGCGCGGTATTCCTGATTGGCGTGTTTGACGACGTGCGCCACATCAGGGCCAGCGCGCGCCTGCTGCTGGAGTTTGCCAGCGGTATACTGCTCGCTTCCTTTGGCGGTATCGCGATCGGCAATGTCGGGAACCTGCTGGCACTGGGTGATATCCCACTGCTGCTGCTGACCATACCCCTCTCGGCGCTGGCAGTGGCGGGATTGAGTAACGCGTACAATATGATTGACGGCATCGACGGCCTGGCCGCAAGTACCATTTTCCTGCCGCTGCTGGTGCTGTACCTGCTCGCCGAGCAGGCCGCCCACCCGATGGCGAATGCGGTGCTGCTGATGCTGGTGCCGCTGGCGGTGTTCCTGCTTTTCAATCTGGGGCCGGACAACCGGTGGATTCCAAAAATGTTCCTCGGTGACGCCGGCAGTGTCACGCTGGGCTTTCTGGTGACGGCTTCGCTGGTGTATTTCTCGCAGGGAGACAATGCCCTGATCAAACCGGTAACAGCGCTGTGGCTGGTCACGCTGCCGCTGATGGATATGCTCGCCACCATGTTGCGCCGCGCCAGGCGCGGGCACAGCCTGGTGCGGGCGGACCGCTCCCACCTGCACCATACCCTGATGGATCGCGGGTTCGGGCGGCGGCAAACCCTGCTGTTGATGATGGGGTATGCGGTCTTGTGCGCATTGGCGGGACTGCTGCTGGAAGGCATCCCCGAATACCTGAGCCTGTTGTGCTACTTCCTGCTGTTCTGCGCGCACTGCTGGTGTGTGGTCAGCCTGGACCGGGCAGCGGAGAAGCCTGACGCCCTCGCCTGAGAGGGGTTGCCGGTCCCGGCAAGCCGCTGGTGCGGCCACCACAATGAGTGTAAGCCTGGGTGATTTAAACTGTGACGCAGTTGTGAATATTAATTCCTCGTCGTTATTGGGGCTATGCTAAGCTCATAGAAAACAAGCGGGAAATGTCGGTGTCTGGAACACGATTCAGCGGCCACCAGCACATGTGATCAGGGATGTTGCGTACTCGCCAATCAGTACTGGAGTACCGTGTGGACAAAAAATATCTTGAAGAGCGATTCCGCAGC
Organism: Halioglobus sp.; assembly: GCA_020443425.1. Taxonomy (GTDB): domain Bacteria; phylum Pseudomonadota; class Gammaproteobacteria; order Pseudomonadales; family Halieaceae; genus Marimicrobium. The sequence continues at coordinate 69,409 of JAGRIE010000007.1, read as the reverse complement.
CTGTGGCTGGGCTGCTCTGGTCCGGATGTAGATCAGGTCTGGCAGAAACTGGCATCCCACTACCGGGAGTCGCACCGCTACTACCACACACTTGAGCACATCCAGCATTGTCTGGGGCAACTGGATCTCGCGAAAGACGCTATCGACGAGTTTGCCGCCACTGAAATGGCGATTTGGTTCCACGATATTATCTACCACTACGGCGCCCGGGATAACGAGATCCTCAGCGCCGCATATTTTCGCGATGTCGCAGGTCCGGCAATGCCCGGTGATTTTGTCGACAGGGTTTCTGAATTCATTCTCGCGACGCAGCATACCGGCGCCGCCGGAGACACTGCCACCGCCTTTGTTGTGGACATTGACCTGTCCGGGTTTGGCCTGCCCTGGGAGGAATACCTCGCCGATTCAAATGCGCTGCGTCATGAGGCCGGGGATGTGGACGACAAGACGTACTACCAGGGGAAATTGCGTTTTCTCGCTGAGCTCCAGCGCTGGCCGAGTCTCTACCAGTCGGCTTTCTTCCGGGAATTGCTGGAGCAGCAGGCGCAGTCAAATATCAGCCGCTATACCAGCGATCTGTGCGAACAGGGTTTTGGCGAGCCTGCTATTTGCCAAGCTTAGACAGCAGGTGTCGCACGTGATCCATCAGGGTGGCGGATTTCATATTCGTCAGTTCGCCGGCGTCGAGGAAGACGCCGTCACACGCGGGGCAGCTGTCCAGTGTGATCAGTGACTGCTTCGGGTCCCTGACAGCCACCATGGTGGCGCTGCAGTCCGGGCAGCTTATATCGAGCATGCTGTTCTGTTTTGCGCCCACTGCCGCGCTGCCCTGATCCAGAACAGCTTCCGACAGCCACTCTTCGCGCAGGCGCTGCAGCGTTTGCCAGCTACAGAACAGGCCATGGCATCCGGTGCAGCGCTTTACCACGATATCGGTACCGAACTCGACCGTCTCCATCGAGGCGCGACATTTAGGGCAGTCCATATCTTGTCTCCGTACTGCGTGATGTCTCAGGTTAATACAGCCCGCAGGGTTGCGGTGGTCAATTGCAGTCGTCGGGTGATGATGCGAATCATGAACTTGTGCAGGGCCGCGGCTATCAGCGGGTGTTCCCTCTCCAGCCGGGCATTGGCATCCTGGCTGAGGACGAACAGGTCACCGCCAGTATCCACAATTACGGTGGCAGTGCGCGGGGTGCCGAGGTAGAACCCGACCTCGCCGAACACCGTGCCGGCGCCGGCGCGTCGAATCCGGTGTTTCATGCCGGAGTTGGTGTCGAGGTAAACCGACGCCGTGCAGGTCTCGAGCAGGAACATCTCGTTGGAGGGCTCGCCCTGGGTGGCGAGCTGATCGCCTGGCTCCACATGGCGGTGCTCCAGGTAGTCTTCCAGGATGGTATGGTCTTCGTGCGTCGGCAAGTGCTCGAATATCTGCTGCAGAATACCCACTTGTGCCTCATCGGCCAGCGCCTGTTCTTTCAGGATACGCTCCTCGCACCATTCAACGCCTCTGTCGAGATCAGGCAGTATCTGGATGTAGCTGGTGTTCTCCTCTTCGAACCAGCTACCCATCAAGCGCTTTTGCATCTTGCGGGTCAGCCCGGTCAACACCAGGAAAAAATTGAACTGTGACGCTTCCTGTGCGAGCTTCATAAAGCTGAGCGCAGCGGAAGAGTCCATTTCCGTGACCTGCGCAAAGTCCAGCACGGCGTATCGCAGCGGCGGCTGTGCCGTGTCTTTCAGTCGATCTTCGATGCGCCGGGCGAGTGCTGCGGCCGTGCCAAAAAAAAGATAGCCCTCGAGCTTCAGGATCAGTGTCTGGCCGCCGGTGTCCCGCAGGTATTGCTCCTCGGCGTTATTGCGTTCCACATTGCTGCCGCGCTCCCTGCCTGTCAGCGCATAGCGCACAACATTGATTCTGCTGTAGTTGATGACGAACAGGACGATGGCGCCCAGCAGGCCTACCATGACACCCTCGAGGAAGCCGACTGCCGCCACTGCCAGCACGATCATTACGACCACAAGGTATTCCAGTCGGGGAAGTTTTTTGCGGGCTTCAATCAGCCATCGCTCCAGCAGTGAAATTCCGAGGAAGATCAACAGCCCGGCGACGATGGTTTTCGGAAACCAGGCGATAAGTGACATGCCGAAGAACAGCATCAGTGCGCAAAACGCCGCTACTACAAGCCCTACCAGCCGGCTGTTGGGTGCTCCCACCTTCATCGCCAGCTCTGTCAGTGACATCGAAGGCAGCGCGATCAGGCCGCCCCCGACGCCGCTGACCGTGTTGGCGAATCCGGCCACCATCAACTCCCGGTTGATGTCAAAGTTGTTGCGCTGCAGCACAGACAGGCCGCTGGCGGTCAGCATCAGTGATACGGCGCTGAGCATGATAATGGTGCCGACGCTGCTCATATTTGCCACCACCAGGCTCCAGTCAAGGTCGGCAGAGCCCTCGAACAGCACCGGGTTGAACAGCTGCGGACTGACCTGCGGGAACGGCCCGACCAGCCAGCCGTCCGCCATCAACTGCGCCGGACCCAGGCCAACCAGTGCGGTCAGCGCGTAAAATACCAGCGTCAGCAGCAGCATGATCAGGGGCATGGCCAGTGCGCGGTGCCAGTGGCGTATGGCCCAGCGTATACAGATTGCAGCGACCACGGCGGGCAGCCAGCGCCACAGTGCCGAGGGCTCGAAAAGCGCGATAATATTCTCCACCGATGCCAGCGGGAGATCACAGACCATGCGCAGCGCCCCCTGGATCATCAGCCATCCGGCGCCTGCGAAGTAGCCGCCCATCACGGAGTAAGGCAAGTACCGCACCAGCGAACCGAGCCGGAAATAGCCGAGCACTGTCAGTACGATGCCCGTCAACAGTGCTGCGCAAGCCAGTGCCCCGAAGGTCGTGACAAACAGCACATTACCCGGTGTGCCCGCAGGGGAACTGGCGATGATCAGTGTCGCCATCAATGCCAGCACCGGTGCGGTGTCATCGTCGGGGAGGGCAACCACTGGTCGGGCGGCGCTGAACAGGCTGAATATCGAGCCCGCCACCACGGCAGTGGAGATCAGGATGGTGATAGCGGATGACAGGTACGGGGTGAGTTCGCCATGAAAAATCAGCGCGGCAAAACTCACACTGGAAATCAGGGTGACGATGCCTGCGATAAGGCCTGCCAGCAGAATGGAGAGAAAATCATCCGCGCTGAGGTTGCGGAAGTCCTGCAGTGATTGTTTGATCGAGCGCTGTATGTCACTTCTCCGCAAGCACGATAATGGGCGATAGTATGCCAGAGGTGAGTCTCTGGTAGTGCAGGTTCACCAGCGGGTCCTCCGGGTATTCCAATTTGAGTTGTTCAAACAAATCCTTCGCTGCTGCATCTTCCCGCGAGAGCAAATCAAACGCTTCACAATAGCGCACCACAAATGCAGAATCGGCGGCGTGTTCTGAAATCGGTTCAAAAGCCGGTATGGCCTCCGTTTTACCTTTCAGCACCAGCGAGCCGATGGGCCTGAAATAATGATCCGGACACTGTGCTACGGTACTGCCGGCGATACAGATCCGTGTGCCCAGGTGCTTGTTCACACTCTCCATGCGAGCGGCGGTATTGATGGCGTCACCGTGAGCAGTATAGTCAAAACGCTCGGCGCCGCCGAAATTTCCCACAATCGCCCTGCCTGTATTGATACCGATGCGGGTGATGCCGAACGCCATGTCGCGCGCCCGCATCTTGGCGATGAACTGCGTGCTGATATGATCCATCGCCAGGGCGCACTTGACCGCCCGCTCGGCGTGGTCCGGTTGATCGAGAGGCGCGTTGAAAATGCCCACCACTGCATCGCCGACAATCTTGTCGATGGTGCCGCCATGCTCCATCACCGCATGGCACATGGCTTCCAGGTATTCATTCAGTACCGAGACCAGCAACTCCGGACTGGCATTCTCAGTGAACGAGGTAAAGCCGGCGATATCGGAAAACAGGAAGGACATCTCCCGAGATTCACCCGTCAGTCGCAGGCTATCGGGGTTGCCCACCAACTGGTCGACCAGTGCCGGCGCCATATAGGAGCTGAAGGCCTTGCGCACCTGGCGCTTTTGCTTCGCCTCGGCGAAATAGCCAACCAGGATATTCATGGCGATGATTGCCAGTACTGTGAGCAGTGGCATTACCGGAGACAGTGCCAGTTGGGCCGAGGTCCACAGCCAGGCGTCGTAGGCAATCATCAAGCCGATAAACCCCACGGCAAATACCGTGATGGCCAGTGCGCCAAAGGCCGGGCACAGGAACGACAGCAACAAGCCGGTTAGCGCAATCGCCAGTGCGCTGGCGGCGTTGCCCCAGTCAGGTACGCGCGGAAACGGCATGCCGGAGAGAATTCGCTGCAGCACGGTGGCGTGCACTTCGACACCGGGGAATGTCGGGCCGGTGGGAGTGCTGACAAGGTCGGACAGCCCCAGTGCCGAGGAGCCTATCAATACCGCTGCATCTTGCAGTTCCGGAAAGGCATCGGGGGAGGGCGCATGGATCACATCCGTCGCTGACACATAGGGAATGCTGCCGCGTTTGCCGGAATAGGGTATCAGCACCCGGCCGTACTGATCGGTTGGAATCAGCGTGCGGTCCAGCCACAGCCCGGTAATACGCTCACTGGCGCCAGCGTGCGCCGTATCGATTTTGAAGCGCAGCGATTTCGAGTGGCGCCGCGCCATCGCCAGTGACAGTGACGGGTAGATAGCGCCGTCCATCCCCAGCACCAGCGGTGTGCTCCGCAGTACACCGTCGGCATCCATTGTGGTGTTCAGAAAGCCGCCATGGTTTGCGGCTTTTTGCAGCAGCGCCATATTGCCGGTGTAACTCGACATAATGGGCAGGGTGAGGCGTCCCTGCTGCTCCGGCGCGATGATTGTCCAGGGGGACGGCAGGGCGCCTACTGAGATATCGCCATCGGAGTGCAGCAGGAATCCCAGTACGACATTGCGATCCCGCAGGATTTCCGAGAAAGCCAGGTCGCGGTCCATCTGCGGTATCAGTTGCTCGAGGTAATCCAGGTGCTGAACGGCACCCGTCCCCGAGACCGTATCAATCAACTCCTGGGCGACATTGCGCTCGGGTTCAGCGAAGGCCACGTCGAAGCCGATGGTGCGCGCACCGGCGGCGTTCAGCGCGGTGACCAGCGCACCCATTTTCTCACGGCTCCAGGGCCAGCGGCCTTCAGTCCTGAGACTGTCCTCATCGATATCGATGATTACCACATTGCCATCAGCGGGTGGTTGCTCCGGCAGCGTCAGGTTGAGGCGCAGGTCGTAGGCGAGGAAGTCCAGGCGATTGATTATCGTGCGACTGGAGTCGGCGCCGGACATTTGCAGCCAGAGCGCGAGCAGTGTGAACGCTATGCCCAGTGTAATTCTGGAGCGATGTCTGGAAAGATACTGCTTCATGTACGGCTTTCTTTTCCCAATCCCACGCCGCTATCTGCCGGGCGCTATTCAGGGCTTGGCGGTTTACCTATGGCGCCACCAGGAGGTACATCACGCAGCGGCTGGATAGGCGGGTTGGATCTGGTGGTTGGTTTGGGTGTCGGTTGCAGGGGCGTGATCTTGGCGCCGAAGTCCTTTTTCAACTCCTTCACATCCGCTGTGGCCTTCCTGATATTGTCTGCCTGTGCGGGCGCGGCCTTGGCGGCGGCATCCGAGTAATTATCGGCGTGATCCGGATCCAGAAGCGACGCGACAAATACTGCGTTGGCGGCTTCTTCCGGTCGTGTGGTAGAGATCAGGCTGACGGCGTTGGCCACGGTCGAGGCGTCGATGCACAGGTGTTTGGCGTTGTTGATCAGAACCGCCATCACCATCATCAGTTCACCGGAACTCAAGCTCTCCAACTGCTTGTTGATCGCGCTTGCGGCAGCTTCATCGTATTCGGGGCGCGGGGAGAGGCGCTGTGGCGCGTTTCCCTGGCTGCAGCCGTCGTCAGAGGGCGGTTGTTTCTCCGAATCGGGGCTTGATGCCGCAATTGCCCGCACCACTTCATTGACTTTGTTCGGGGTACTGGAGGGCGCCAGCAGTATTTGGCCGGTGCCGGGATCCTTGCTGGTGGTTTTGCCGGTGGGTATGACGAGCTTTTCCTGTTGACCGTCGGGTTGCCGGTTGACGATTGTAGCCTCCCCGATCATGGCCTCGACATTCACGACCACATCGCCGGGCGCCGCCCAGGCGCCCACAACGCCGGACATCAGCAGGACAAAACAGGGAAGGGCTTTGTGGGGTGACCGCACCAATTACTCCCCGGACGGGGAGACAGAAATGCTGATAAAGGTGCCGCGCACACCGATGGTGGAGTTGCCTGCAGTGAAGCTGATGTTTTCGGGGTCTTCCTTGGCGATGCGGCCACTGACGTAGCGCAGCGTGCCGGACAGGATGTCGACCTTGCTGGTGTTGGTCGACGGTTCATTTGCGTCGAAGCTGTAATCACTGATCAGGATTTCAGAGCTGCTTTCGAGGTCGAGAACACTGTTGTCAGTCAGTACGATCTTGACGGAAGAATCCGGACCCGTGGTGATTGTGTCATCGCGGCTGAGCAGTGTGTCCGCGGTTATCGGTTCCCCGTTGACGCGCACATCGCCCTCGTAGCTGAGGATACGGCCGTCAGCTGACCAGGCGCCCACACTGAACACTGCAAGCAACAGCAGAAGCAGGGCACGGGGAGGGAGAATAGCAGGCATGACTCGCACCCTTCTTGAAGCGTCGGATAGAGGGTACAAATATAGGCTTACTGTATATCAAGCGCAAGCCCGCATCCTCGGCGCCACTCGCTGTCACCTCAGCGGTGCTCGTCGCGGTCAGCGGGCGGCTCTACACCTGAAACCGCGATCCAGGCGAATGCGAGTAGTACGACAAACCAGAGACTGTTGGCGGGTATGTGCAGGTTGAAGTCGGTGAAGCTGTGAATAAGGATGCTGGTGATCCCCATCGCGCTGGCCAGTCCCAGCCCCTGCAGCAGCCTGGAATGTCGCTGCCTCTGCGCCTTGAAGGACTGCCAGAGGCTTGTCAGTACCGCGGTGCCGAGGAGTGCAAAGCCGATAAAGCCGAAGCCGCTGCCGATTTCCAGATAGTCGTTCTCGGCGTGCCGGTAGTACAGGGAGTCGGGGCTCATATAGCCGCCGTAGACATAGGACTGGAAGAAACTGTCGGCGCCAGTGCCCAGCCAGAAGTTGTCCTGCCACATGGCGATGCTGTCGATGGCCACTTCATCGCGTTTTTCAGTGTCCAGTGTGGTGCGTTGCAGTCGCTCCACAACCTGGTCCACACCGAACCAGTTGCCGACGATGTAGATATCGATCAGCAGCAGGCTGACAAAAAACAGCACTGCGCCGCGGGTCACTCGCTGCTGCAGCACCATGCCGAGGACGCCACAGAACAAGAGGCTGGAGAAAAATGCCACATTGCCCATACGCGAGCGTGTCAGTACCAGGGCGACCACCATGATCGCCAGGTACAGCCGGAGCCTGAACTTGCGACTGAGCAGTGTATCGATGGTGCGGCGCATGAATTCGCGCCAGCCGTTCGCAGGGTAGCGGTGTAGCTGTGCCACCAACATGCCGATACCGATGGCAAGATTCATCTCCAGAAAGCCAGCCAGGTGATTGCGATTGACATAGGTGCCGCTGGCGCTGCTGCGCAGGAACGTTTTGTCCAGCAAGGGCAACTGTGTCAGGTCGCTCATCATCATGGCGCTGGCGAAAAAGGCCTGGAATACCGCGCAGCCAACCATGAACTGGGAGATGTGCAGTATGCGCTGCCTGGAATCCACCAGCAGCAGCACAAGGGTAAACGCGGCGACCAGCGCCACCCCCAGCAGCAGGGCGTGCCCGGTCGCCTCCGGTGCCACGGTAATGCCCAGCAGGAGTTGCGTCAGCACCCAGAGCTGCGTCGCGGCAAGCGCGTACAACGCGGGGCGCGAGCGCCGCAGCGCGGCGGTGGCCTGCACGTGGCCGAGCCGTATCAACAGCAGGCAGGCTGCCAGCGCCGACAGCAACAGCCCGGCCAGTAACACCGTCGACCAGTCGCGGTTGCTGGCCAGTGGCAGGGGCGCCCAGGCCAGTATGGCCAGCAGGTAGTAAAACAGTGCGGTATTCGCCCAGTGATATGGTTTAATAGCGGACGGGGACATCGTTCGATGCGTACCTTGGCCAATAATGCATACATAATACAGGTCGAATGGAAGCAGCTACCACCAGTGCCTGTGCTCTTTGGGCGAACCTGTCCGCAGCAGGTGATCGCGATGAGGGTGTCTGTTGCCGACAATATCGCGCTAGAATACACTGCCTTGCGCGATACGACGGATACGCGCCCCTATGCGACAGTCAGCAGGGGTTAAATTTGCTGGGCACGCGCGACTTGAGCGCCAAGGTTATCTGAACGACATGAGAAAAACGCCCGGCATGCACTTCAGGTCATTTGATCCGGCTGGCGCAGCTGGCGTCCTGAGTACACTGGTTGTTGCGTTCGGCGGTGCCAATCATGCCCTTAGTGCCGCTGCCCCCGAGGGGCCTGCGGCGATCCAGGCCGGGCCGTTTGCGATCACACCCACCACGGGTGTCGAGTTCAAACATCGCGACAATATCTACCTGCAGCAGAATAACGCCACCGACAGCTGGATTTATCTGGCGCGCCCGGGGCTCAGTGCGCTGCTGCAGGATCGCAACAACACCTACCAGTTGAGTTACAAGGGTGAGGCCGGCTGGTATCAGGTCAGTCGCCACAACGATGACAATGACTATTTTGACAACACGGTATCCGGCGATGTCCATCTGGAGTTTTCGGACCGCTGGATCGCAGAGGGCGTCGCCAGTTGGGCGTCGCTGCATGAAGATCGCGGTACCGGCCTGTCGGAAGGCCTGATCGGCGAGGTGTTGCCGAAACCCATCCGGTATGACCAGGGTGATATCGGCGGCTCCCTGCAGTTGGGGTCACACAAGGACATTGGCTGGCTGCTCCTGAAGGCCGGTTACATGGATCGCCAGTACCAGAATTTCGAGGAACTCACCCGTGGGCGCGACCGCGATGAAACCGCCGTGTCCGCCACCTTTTTCCACCCCGTTGCACCCAATACAGACGTGCTGGCCGAATACGCGTTCAAGCGTATTCACTACCCGAATCCGTTTGAGGATATCCCGCAGCTGGACAGCGATGAAAACACGCTGTCGCTGGGCGCGCAGTGGGAGATCACCCCGAATCTCACCAGCACGGCCAAGCTGAGCTACGTCGACAAGGATTTCAAGGAGTCGGGCCGGGAGGATTGGGACGGGCTCGGCTGGGGGCTGGACCTGTTGATGCAGCCCAGGGAGCAGGACACTATTCTTGTCACCAGCGCCCGGCAACCCGAGGAGACCACGCTGCAAGGTGACTTTATCAAGCGCGAAGTGTTGACCGCCACCTGGACGCACCAGTGGTCTGATCGCGTCTACAGCGAGCTGGGCAGTCTGCTCGGACAGGACAATTACGCCCAGTCCTTCGATGATAGGGAGGATGATATCCTCAGCGTCTCGCTGAAGGTCGGCTATGAGTTCCGGCGCTGGGCCAACGTCTATACCGGGTACACGTACGACCGCAAGAACTCCAACGTTGAAAACCTCAGCTACCGGGACTACGTGTTTAATATCGGGGTAGAGCTGAGCCTATAACCCTGCTGTGCCTGTTGGCTGTCGAGTCCTTTACTCAGTCGCCAAAGGGGTCTGCAGGCAAGCCCTCGGATAGGCGGTCGCGGCGATGACCGCGGCCCTCACCCTGGCCCCAGCCCTTGGGCAGCCAATTGCTCTTGCGGGCTTTCTTTCTTTTGACCTTGCCTTTTTCCCTGCCGGCGCCGACCAGCTGTTTGTACTCTTTTTTGGTGAGCACTCGCCAGGCGAACTCGCGTACCGTGCCATTCATGCGGAACTGGTAGACCTGGGGCTCGCCATTGATGACAGCGGGGAACACCACGTCCTCCTGCAAATCGACAAGCACCATGCGCTTCATTTTGGTGCGCTGGCCAACCCAGGTCAGGCTGAGGTCGCGGTAGGGGTCGTCACTGCGTACTTCAAACAGCCACTCGTCGCTTTGCTGGCGGGCAACCGGGTGGTAATCGGTGTTGAAGGTTTCCCTGTCTGGCTCCCAGTCCGGCCGATAAAAGATGACACTCAGGTAGGTGCCGGCCCAGGTCTGGCCGAGTTCTGGCAGGTCGTGTTGGTCAAATCCGGTTTCGGCATCCTGCAGCTGGCCCAGCGTATTGTAGGGGTCCTCAAGGTCGTCGGTGTCTGAGCTCAGCACGAGTTGAACCGACCACTCGCCTTTTTTCAGTTTCGCAGCTGACACATGAGGCGAACACAGCACCAGTATCGCTAGCAGTATTGTAACTACGTGTTTCGGGTTCATGTCAGTCGTCCGTTATTCTGCAAAGATCGATTTATGGCTGTGGCACGCGCACATTCACATTGGAGATAAGCGCTGGGTTGGGTTGCAGCATTTCAAGCCAGACCGCAGTTTTGGCGGTGAATGTGGCAACCGGGGTCGTCAGGTCGCGGGTGTAGTAGGTATTGCCGTTCCAGTAATGCACATCCTTGCTCACCACCGAATTGGCAACCGCCTGCTGGACAGACAGCGTGTAGGGGAAAAAGCCGAACAGGGTTGACGGGAACTGTACATTGCTCCAGCTGACGGTGCCGGCGTAGGGATTGGCGAACATATAGTAGCGGCTGTTGCCATCGGTGGAGAGAGTCGCCGGAAACTCGAAGTACGGGCCGGGTGTGCTGGTCGTGGTAGAGCCGAATTGCAGGGTCTTCTGCAGGGTGGTGTAGATCCAGAACGCGTCGCCGGTGGTGGCGGCACTGGCCAGGGTCAGTTTGAGGTAGCAGTCGGATGGGCCGGAGCTGACGACACACTGGCTGTCATCGTATACGCGTTTCCATGCAATCCAGGTCACGCCATAGTTCTCTGTTCCCAGGCTGGGCCCGAATACATCACCGACGGTGCGTTTGGACGCTGGCGGCACACAGGGAATTCCGACCATCGTCCACTGGTTTGCCGCCAGTGTCAGGGAGGAGCCACAGGCCTGCGCCATCGCCTGCGGCGCCAGCGCGCTCACTGTGCAATACAGTGCCAGGGCTGCCAGCGGGACGCGCATAAACGCCCCCGGAATTTTGCGTGTCACTGTCCTGATGGCTTGTGATGTGTACCGGGCGTAATTTGACATGGTCGTTCCGTTTTTCTCGCCCCGCGGTATGGGGCTGTAGGTAGTTGTTACTGCAGGTGACCTGCTGGTGCAGATGCCTGCCCCGCTGTCATATGTCAGGTCCCGGCGGTGCCGGTGCTGACCCGGGTGGGGGTGGCGGGCTGCCGAACTGTGCGGATACCGGAGCCGAACCCAGCAGTGTCAGTGTGGGCGCAATATAGACTGCTTTTCCCGAGCGCTTGACGAAATCGCGTCGACCGAGGTCAGTCCCGGTGTCCGCCTTGTCTTCGCTATTCAATTGATCGTCGCCACTCATCCTGCAACCTTTCCCCGCCTTCGGAATCCCGGTTTGACTGGCCGGGTGCCGAGCTTGATACCTCCAGCAGCGCAACCACGGGCGTCGATGAAGCAGCTGCCCGTATTTGCAATACTATTGTAAGCGCACAGGCTATATAGTTGGCCAGTCTGCTTGACAGTATACAACAGTAGCCTGTTCCGCGATGGATTGTAACCTAAAACCGATCCGGGCCGTGATGCGCGCGAACTTGCATAGAGATACAGGGGCTGGAGGGCCGCAAGCTATTTACCCACCACCGGCGGTTGCCACCTATCGCTTTTTCAACCTGCTCCTCAGCAGCGAATTGCCGTTGCCGGAACTCCGCCGCGACGACGCGGGTGAGCCGGCGGTTGCAGTCCGCCAGATGCGCGATGGCCAGCTCGACGAACAAGCATTTGAAACGCGTTATGAGTGGCGCGATCCGCGGGGCGCATTGATCTGCCGATGTGGCCGCAACGGCTCTGGCTACCTGCTGTCGCTGCCCGCGCAGGCGAGCTTCCATCTCGCCGCGAGCGGCACGATTGGGTACCGGGCGGAGGCAGGCATAGAGCAGGATTTGCTGCGTCAACTGCTATTGAACCAGGTGCTGCCGCGCTATCTGTCCCACGCCGGTGAACTGTTGGTGCACGCCAGCGCCGTGACGCTGCCCGGTGGCCGCACCGTGGCTTTCCTGGGCGATTCAGGTTTTGGTAAATCCACGCTGGCGTCCTGCTGCCATCTGCACGGCGCGCAGCTGATTGACGACGACTGTATTTCCCTGAGTGCCGATAGCCGGGGCGTATGCGTCAGCGGCGGGGTGCCGACATTGCGCCTGTACCCGGATTCGCTGCGTGCGCTGGGGCTCAATGCCGGGCATTTCGCGCCGTATGCAAAAGGCTCGGATAAACTGCAAATGCAGCTGGCCGATAGCGCGCCGGTATTAGAGGCGCGCCGGCTCGACGCGCTCTATCTGCTGGACGCGCCGTCGCGAACCCGGGCGGGGGGGGAGGTGTGTCTGGAGCCCGCCGGGGGGCAGGCTGCCATGATGGCGATACTGGGCAGTGCATTCAGCCTCGACCCTTCCGATGTCGACACCCAGGCGAGAACGTTCCGGCAGGCCGCGCAGACGCTGGCCGGACGGTTGCCGGTGTACTGGTTGCGCTATCCGCGCGAGCATGGCGCGCTGCCGCGTGTGTTGCGGGCGCTGCTCGACGGTGAGGCCGGCTGAGGCCACTGCGCGGCGCCCCGAGCCGGATTTGCAGATGCAAGCAACTACTCTTAGTATCTGCTAATCTCTGCGGGCTGTGGCCTCCAGTGGTCATCTGAATTCACGGATACTGTCTTGATTGTCATATTACGTTTAGCGCTGTTACTTGTTTTCCTGTCCGCCTTCCCGGGGCAGGCTGACGACGCCGACACCGTTTCCTACACGCTCAATACCGGCGATCATGTACAGATTACAGTGTTTGAGGAACCGGATCTCAGCATCGATGCTGTGCTCGATGATACCGGCGCAATATCCTTTCCACTGCTCGGGGAGACCAAAGTGCGCGGTCTCACGCCACGCGAACTCGAAGCTGCCATTACCGAGGGTCTGCGCGGCCGCTTCCTGATCAACCCCCAGGTCAATGTGTCGATCAGGGAATACCGGCCTTTTTTCGTGCGTGGCGAAGTGGCCAATCCGGGCGGATACCCGTTCAAGCCGGGGTTGACGCTGGAGAAAGCGGTCTCCATCGCGGGAGGATTTACCTCCAGGGCCTCCAGAAGTGAGTTCTACATCATGTCCGATGACGCTGTCGAGAATGAGAGTGGGAAAGGCCAGCCGGCGCAGCTCAAGTCCCGCATTCGCCCCGGCGATGTCATCAATATCGAACAAAGTTTCTTCTAACGCCACGCTTCCCTAGCGAGCACACGATACCATGCAAGCAGCCGCACGCTCCTCCGAACCCAATCCGCACGACGGGGACGCTGTCGACCTGCATCACCTGTGGCGGGTCATCCGGCACAACCTGTGGGGCATTCTGGGCCTGTGCCTGGTTGTCAGCCTGTTGACTGCACTGTGGGTGATGCGAATCAGTCCGGTATACCGTGCCAGCACCACCATCATGATTGAATCGCAGGAAGCCAAAACTGTCTCTATCGAGGAGGTCTACGGCCAGCCGCCCGGTATCCGTGAGTATTTCCTCACCCAGTTTGAAATCATCAAGAACCGCGATATCGCCGAGATGGTCGCCGACGAACTGGACCTGTGGAACAACCCGCTGTTTGCGCCGGCCGTGCGCACTGAAGACAGCGATGCCGGTGGTGCGGGGCTGGATACCAGCAGCTGGCTTGCGGGATTCGATGCCACAGCAGTCGGCAAGCAGGGCTCCGCTGTCGATGACGAGGAGCGGCGCAGGGCGGCTGTTATCAACCGTTTTATGAGCCAGCTGAGCGTCGAGCCGGTGGAGTTCACCCAGCTGGTGGTGGTCAGTTTTGAGTCCACGGACCGCAAGCTGGCCGCAGAGATAGTGAATACCCTGGCCAGGGTCTATATACAGAGCCAGCTGGATGCCAAGTTGCAATCCACCCGCGAGGCAGGCAACTGGCTGACCGGGCGGCTGCAGGACCTGAAAGCCAAGCTGGACGCTTCACAGCAGGCGCTGCAATCGTATCGGGACAGGGAGGAGATTCTCGATATGGCCGGTGGTCAGACAGTGGATGCGCAAGAGTTGAATGAACTCACCACCCGTTTGGGAGATGCCAGGCGTGTCCGCATCGGGGCCGAGAACGTGTACCGGGAGTTGGGCGGCAGCGCCAGTTACTCTGTGGAGCAGCTGATGCAGATGCCTGTGGTGCTGCAGCACCCGCTGGTGCAAAGCCTGGCGCAGAATCACACCTCGGCCCAGCAGGAGGTGGCGAACCTGGCCAAGCGCTACGGCCCTGAACACCCCAAGATGATGGCTGCGAACACCCGGGCGGAGAGCGCTGAGCACGAGCTGAAGCAGCAGGTGATGCAGGTCGCGGCCGGTATCGAGAAGGAGTATCGCGTCGCACAGCGCAACGAGCAGATTCTGCTGGAGCAGCTGGCGGCGGTGAAGGACGAGGTGGCGACGTCGAACCGCAAGCAATTTCGTTTGCGTGAACTGGAGCAGCAGGTGGAGGCTGATGAACGTCTCTATGAGATGTTCTTCAATCGCGCCAAGGAGACCTCAGAGACGCTGGGTTTCCAGTCCGCCCACGCCAGGGTGGTGGAGCGGGCCACGCCGCCGATCTCGCCGATCAAGCCCAATAAACGCAATATCGTCCTGATCGCATTTCTGGTCAGCGCACTGGTCGGTATCGGCCTGGCGATACTCCGGGATATGCTGGACAACACACTGAAGTCGCCGGATGAGGTGGTCGAGCGGCTCGGCGCGCCGCTGTTGGGAGTGTTGCCGGATATCAAGGTGGCGAAGGGCAGCAGCGGCCCCTACCTCGGGTATCTTGAGGACAACCAATCCGCGTTCGCCGAGTCCATCCGCAGCGTGCGAACCGGTCTTATGCTCACCGGCCTGGAAAATCCGCACCGTGTCACGGTGGTGACCTCAACCAATCCCGGAGAGGGCAAGAGTACGGTCGCCATCAACCTGGCTGCGGCGCTGGCGCAGATGGAGACGGTATTGTTGATCGACGCCGATCTCCGAAGGCCGTCAGTTGCCGCCGCCTTCAAGCTGCCCAGCGGTGCGCCGGGGCTGAGCAATGTCCTTGGGCTCAGTGCGCAGTTGCACGACTGTGTGCAAAAGACGGACGCCGGTTTTGATGTGCTGCCCGCCGGCATCCTGCCGCCCAACCCGCAGGAAATGCTGGCCACTGCGCAGTTCAGGACGCTGGTGCAGGAGCTGGCGCAGCAGTACGACAGGATCGTTATCGATTCGGCCCCCATCAATGCAGTCAGTGACTCGCTGATTCTGGCGACCGTTGCGGATTCGCTCGTCTATGTGGCCAAGGCTGATGAGACGCCACTGACGCTGGTGCTGAAAAACATCAACCTGATCAAGCACAGCAATCTCCCGCTCACGGGTGTGGTACTGAATCGCCTGGATACCCGAAAACAGCGGGCCTATGGCACGGGCAGTTACTACGGTACCTACGAGGGCTACGGCAAGGCCTGATGGGTGCGCTGCCTTGACACCTGCGTGTCCTCCCGCTGCCGCCGGTATCGGCGCCGCGGGGCTGTCGGCCACATACCGGAGGAAGCCGCTTGGATATTTACGTTGTCTCTATTCCGCGATTTCGTGAGCGTTTTGAGTATATCCACCAGCATGTACAGGCGAGATCGCGCAGAGTCGTGCATGCCGTCTGTGTCGACGGGGCGGAACCCGGCCAGATGCCGGATTTTCTGGCGCCCGATGCCGCCGCTGGATTGAGCCAGGGCCAGCTGGGCTGCGCTGCGGCGCACCTGCTCGCCTGCCAGAAGATTGTGGACAGCGGCGCTAGCGCGGGCTTTGTGGTGGAGGACGATGTCGAACTGCCGCCGGCGATTGACGATATTCTCGACAAGCTGGAACGAGAGCTGCCCGAAGACGGTGTGATTTCGCTCTACAACCGCACCATCAGGCGAGAGGCGTTCAGCTGTCGGGACACCGTTGCGGTAGCCGGCACCGGCTTGCGCCTGGTCTATCCGATGCAGGTCCGCAGCATGCGTACGTCGGCGGCCTACCTGATTGGACGCGGCGCCGCCAAGGGGTTGCTGGGGTGTAACCGGGAATTGCGCTTTGTGGCCGATGACTGGGCGGCGTTCCACCGCGCGGGCGCAGTGACCTCTATTCGGCTGGCGCACCCGATACCCTGTAGAATGAAATCCTTCCAGTCGACAATCGGTTACCGGCGCGGTGATTCAGCGCCGGTAAAAATCAGGAATATACTGCTGCGGAATCGGCTGGGACGGCAGCTGGTTGCGCTGCGGCGGCGGCTGATCTTCTGGATCAAGGAGCGGAATATCATCCTCGTCGATGAGACATCGGCGATCGCCGATAAACCCTGACTGGCAGTAGTGACACCATGAAAATAATGCACGTCATTGAATCACTGGGCAGAGGCGGGGCGGAGCAACTGCTGGTCACCCTGTTGCCGGCCATGCAGCGACAGGGGCACGAGGTGCTGGTGGCGGTTCGAACCGACCGACTGGCGCTGGCAGAGACACTGGAGGCGGCAGGCGTGCCGGTCGTCCAGTTGCCCGCGCGACACAAGTGGAACCTGCCCGCCGCGGCGCTCGCCATCTCCCGCCTGGCGAACCAGCACGGCATTGAACTGATACACGCGCATCTCTATTTTCCGGCACAGGCCACGGCACTGGTAAAACTGCTGCGATTGCACAGTGCGGCAACCGTGGTCACCTTCCATAACCTCGCCTATGCAAACGGTGCCAATCGCGGCGGCCTGCGCCTGCTGCTGAAGCGGAAACTCGCCGCCGCTTTGTGTCGCACGGGGTTTGATCGCAAGCTTGCGGTCAGTGAGGCGGTGGCGTCCCACTACCGCGCAGCGCTGGGGTTGGAGCGCATCGAGGTCGTGCACAACCCCGTTGACCTGGAGGCGATTGACAGCCTGCAGTTGCACAAGGTGAAAAAGTTCACCGAGGCTGCCCATATCGTGGTGCCCGGCAGGCTGGTGCCAGAGAAAGGCCACACCGACCTGTTGTCGGCGCTGGCCCTGTTGCGCGACCAGGGGCAGGTGTTTACGGTAACAGTGGCGGGCGACGGTCCGCTGCGCGAGACCTTGCGACAACAGTGTTGCGAGGCCGGATTGCAGGAGGCGGTCTCGTTCACCGGCGCACTGCAGTATGAAATCCTGCTCGCCACGGTAGCCACGGCCGATATCGTCGTCATTCCCTCGCGCTTTGAGGGCTTCGGGCTGGCGGTGGTTGAGGCGATGGCTCTGTCCAGGCCGGTGGTTGTCACCGCTGTGGGGGGATTGCTGGATATTGTCGAGGACGGGGTCAGCGGGCTGATGGTGCCGTGCCGGCAGCCGCGCGAACTGGCCGCCGCACTGCAGCGGCTGATGGCGTCGCCGGCGCTGCGCGAGGCGCTCGGCTGCGCCGGTCGCAAGCGTGTCGAAAACGCGTTCGCGCTGCCTGATATTGCAGCGACAATGATCGGGCTGTACCGGGAAACCTTGGCTATTAACCAAACCAGAGTGCCGCTCGGCGCCGGTAAGCGGTGACGCGCATCGCCATGAATCCCGCTGTTCTCTACATCTCCTATACCGGGCTGCTGGACCCACTGGGCCAGTCCCAGGTGCTGCAGTACGTCGCCGGTCTGGCGCCCCGGTACCGCATGACCCTGCTTACCTTCGAGAAACCGGCGGCGCTGGCCGATGCCGACCGCCTTGCCGCGTTAGTCCGTCAATGTCGCGATGCCGGTGTCGACTGGCATTACCTGGCCTATCACCAGCGTCCCCGAATGCCGGCCACTCTGTACGATGTATTGATGGGGGCCCGCAAGGGCAGGGCGCTGGCGCGGCAGGCCGCAGTGCAAGTGGTGCACTGCCGCAGTTATCTCGCCGGCCTGATGGGGCTGCTGGCCGCGGCGGGCACCGGGGCGCGCCACCTGTTCGATATGCGCGGGTTCTGGGTTGATGAACGGGTGGATGGCGGGCTGTTGCGCAGGGATTCGCTACAGTACCGGCTGTTCAAATACCTCGAGCGTGTGCTGTTTACCCGCACTGACCATGTGGTGTCGCTGACGCAGGCCGGCGCACGGCAGCTGGCGCAGTTTGGCTATCTCGCCCGCAATCCGCCGCCGGTCACAGTCATACCGACCTGCACCAACCTCGATCTGTTCCGGGTGTCGGGGAAAGCCAGCCGCGATTCGGGGGAGTTCACGCTCGGATATGTCGGCTCCGCCGGCAGCTGGTACCTGTTTGATGAGGTCGCGCGGGTAGTGCAAATGTTGTTTGCGCACACTACCGCGGCGCGGTTCCTGGTGGTCAGTAAGACCGGCCACCGGGAAATCCGCGAGACGCTGCAGCGCCGCGGGGTCGATCTGTCCCGGGTGGAAATCCGGGCGGTCGAATTCGGTGATGTCGCGGACCAGATGGCGCGCATGGACGCCGGCGTATTCTTCATCAAACCGGTGTGGTCGAAGCATGCCTCCTGTCCGACTCGGCTGGGTGAGTTCCTGGCGAGCGGCAAGCCGGTACTGACCAACGGCAGCATCGGGGATGTGGAAGAGGACGTGAATTGTACCGGCACAGGTGTGGTGATCAACGATATGGGGCAGGACACGCTGCACCGGGCGCTGTTGGCGCTGCTGGCGATGGCCGCAGAGCCCGGCATCGCACAGCGGTGTCGAAGCGCGGCCCGGGAGCGGTTTGCCCTCAGTACCGGTATCGAGCGCTACGCGGGGATCTATGCCTCGCTGGTGGCTGACGGTGGGGCGGGTGCCGAGTGAGCGCGCGGCCTCTGAAAGTGCTGTTCCTGACCCGCTATCCCCGCGCAGGTGCCAGCAGCCGCTATCGCGTCTACCAGTACCTGCCCCATCTGGAGGCGCTGGGTGTGCACTGTGAAACACAGAGCTTTATGGATGACGAAATGTACAGCTGTTTTTTTGCGCCGGGGGCTGGGTTGCGCAAGGCGTGGCTGGTGCTCAAGGCATCAGTGCGGCGGCTGCGGGTGCTCGCGCGCTTCAGGGATTACGACATCCTCTATCTACAGCGGGAACTGCTGCCCTTTGCGCCTCCCTGGTGTGAGCGCTATCTGAAGCGCCGCGGCGCGGTGCTGTTGTTTGACTATGACGATGCGCTGTTTATCAACAAGCCCAGCCGGTTTAACCCCATTGCTACACTGCTCAGGTCGCCCGGCAAAACGCTCGAGATGTTCCGTCTCGCGGACTGCGTGGTGGCGGGCAATGACTGGCTGCGCGATACCGCCAGCGCGCACGGTGCCAGAGCTGTCACCCTCGAGGTGGCCGAGGATACCGGCAGGATTCCCATGCATGCGCCGCACACCAATGAGCGCCCCGTCACCATCGGCTGGCTGGGTTCCACCTCGACAGTGAAGTATCTGCGCCTTATCGAGCCCGTGCTGCGGCGAATTGCCGGGGAGTATCCGGCCGTGCGCTTTGAACTGATGGGGGGTGGAGATTTTCAAATGCAGGGCGTGCCCTGGGTGATGTCCACGTGGACGCTGGCGGCTGAACTGGAGGCGCTGTCCCGGTTTGATATCGGCCTGATGCCCCTGCCTGACGAGGAGTGGGCCAGAGGCAAATCGGGGGGCAAGGCGCGCACCTATATGGCGGCGGGCGTCGTCCCTGTCTGTGCGGCCATTGGCTATAATTGCGAGCTCGTCGATCACGCCAGGACGGGGTATCTGTGCTGTGAGGAGAGTGATTGGTATACCGCCATTACCAGCCTGATCGGCGACGCGGGCCTGAGACAGCGGCTGGCCGCACAGGCCAGGGAGGAAGTGGTGACCCGTTTTTCACCAGCGCGGCAGGCCGCCAGAATGCGGCAGCTGTTCGATGAGGTGAGCGGCGCGGCAAGCGGGCCTGTGACTGGCGGCGGTGCGCGGCGCCAATGAGTCTCTATGTCGCAATCTTCCTTGCGCTTGCCACAGTCGGCATTGCGAGCCGTGCCCGCCAGGGAAATACCTTTGTATTTGCCGTTCTCTACATTTTCCTGGTGCTGTTTGTCGGCGCCAGGTTTGACACGGGCTGTGATTTCACTGCGTACTACCTGCGCTTCAAGTACCTGCTCCACAACAATGTCGCATCGCTGTCCGATATCACAGAGCCGGGTTACTTCCTGCTCTCCTACGCCACCAAGGAAGCCGGTCTGGGCTTTGTCTGGCTGAACGTATTCGGCGCCGCGATCTTTTTCTACTATCTCATCAAGTTTGCGCGCAATCACCCCCGGCCGCTGCTGCTGATCGCATTGCTGTTCCCGATACTGATTGTGCAGCTGTCGATGTCTGGCCTCAGGCAGGCGCTTGCTGTCGCTTTCCTGATGGGCGCACTGGACGCCTTCCTGCACGCACGGCGTCTGCAGGTGATTGTCTATATCCTGATCGGCTCAAGCTTCCACCAGTCGCTGGTCATTCTGCTGCCGCTCGCCCTCATGGTGGGGAGAACCTACTCCTTCGCCCGGGTGGTGGGTGCTATTGTGATCCTGATGCCGGTGGCGGCCTATATGCTGTCGGGCAGGGCGGAAGTGTACCAGGACCGGTATATCGAGCAGATCTACGGCAGTATGGATTCCGGCGGCGCAATTTTCAGGCTCGGATTACTGGTGATAACGGCCCTGCTGTTTGAGATGTACACCCGCCGCATGGCCCGTTTCTATCCCGATGAATACAACCTGATGCGCCTGTTCGCGCTGGTGTCGTTCGCGCTGATCCCGGTGATGTTTATCAATACAGTGGCGCTGCACCGGTTGATTTTCTATGTCGTGCCCATGCACGCCTACATACTGGCGGCGCTGCCCGGTGCCATGTTTTCCAATCGGCAATCGGTCAAGCTCGCCGAACTGGGCACGCTGGCATTGTATGCCGCCTATATCGTTGTGTGGTTCTCTGCGTCGCGTCATGCCAGTATGTGCTACGTCCCGTACCAGAGCTACCTGTTCTGATCGCCGTGCGTATCTCTGGCCATCCACCTGTGCAGGAATGCTTGCTTGCCTGACCTCACCAACACAGCGCGCCCGCCGGCGATTGTCCTGGGTTTATCGCCCACCGGGCTCTATGTAGCCAGGGAACTGGGGAGCTGTGGTGTGCCGCTGCTCGGCGTGGACAGGGCGTTCGCCAGCGCCGGAGCGTCGCGCTATTTCAGGCGCAGTGGCGGTGTCTGGTACGAGCCGGACCCGGCGGCCCTGTTGCAGAGGCTGTTGGCCTATGCACGGAAGCTGCGCTGCAAGCCGGTGCTGGTTCCCACCAGCGACTATTACATCGAGTTCACGGTTGAGAACTCTGCCGCGCTGAGCCCGCTGTTTGCCATCGCAGACGGCTACGCCGATGCGGCGCCGGCGCTGATGGACAAGCTGCAATTCCACGAGCTCTGCGCCAGGCATGGCGTGGCGACGCCGGGCGTATGGCAGTTCGACAGTGCGCATGAGATTGCACAGTGTGACCAGATCCCCTTCCCCTGTATTTTGAAGCCCGCGTTGATCCATCTCGCCAGGCCCTACCTGCGTGGCAGGAAGGTGTTCGTGGTCGGCGACCGGCAGGAACTGGAGGCGCTGTGGCAACAACTGCCCCAGGCGTCAGGGAGTTGGTTGGTGCAGGAGATTATTCCCGGTGAGGAGTCCTGCATCACACTGTTGGCGGGCTATTCGGGCGCGGCCGCTGCCGAGACGTTTACCGCGCGAAAGCTGCGGCAGTACCCGCCCGGTTTCGGCTCCGCGTCCCGGGTCATCAGTGAAACCTGCGATGACACGCGTGACATCGGCCGTGCCCTGGTTGAGGCAATGGGCTACCGCGGCATCTACGGCGCGGAATTCAAGCGCGACCCGCGCGATGGAAAACTGAAAATCATTGAGATCAATCCCAGGCCGACACTGTGGTTTTTCCTGAGTCATGCTGCCGGCAAGCGGCTGGTGCAGCGCGCGTACTGCGATCTGGCCGGACTGCCGTCGCCCATGCAGCGCCGGCAGCGCGATGGTATTCTCTGGCAGTATGCCCTGAAGGACTTCGCCTCGGCGCTGTTCTACCGGTTCGGGGGGCGGGGCTTCAGCTTCGGCGCGCCGGACCTCAGCGCAGGGGGCGCGGTCAATGGGCGCTGCTGGCCGGTGTTCAGCGCGACCGATCCGGCGCCTTTCTTTGCGGAACTTTGGGTCTATCTGGGTAGAATTGGCAGGAGGTTACTCTGGGTAAAATCATAGTCAACGCCGATGACTTCGGTCTGGCACAAGGCGTGAACAACGCCATTGTCGACGCCTTCCTCAACGGATCGGTGACCAGCACTACGCTGATGGTTAACGGCGCCGCGGCGGAGCATGCGGCAGCGCTGGCAGCGCAGTATCCAGCGCTGGGCGTGGGCCTGCATTTCAATATCACCCTGGGCCGCCCCATCGCGGATGCCGGCAGTGTCAAATCCCTGGTCGATGAGTACGGCTTTTTTTACCCGAGGTCTGTGTTGGCGCGCAGGCTGCTGTGCCGGCTGGTGAGCACGAGTGAATTGCGGCGTGAGTTAAACGCACAGTTCGCGCGTATGCAGGCTCTCGGCCTGCGCGCGACACATATTGACAGTCACCAGCACCTGCATGTGTTTCCCGCGTGTTTTGATGTCGTCGCCGCGCTGTGCGCAGCGCAGCAGATTCCGATCCGCATGCCGTGGATCCTGAATCCCGCCGGCGCACAGCCGACTGCCCGCAAGCGGCTGAAGCAGGCAGTGCTGAAGGCGATGCTGTGGCGAAACCGCAGACGCTGGAGGGGCCGGCTGCGCTGGAACTCCGGCCTGGGCAGTATCTTTGATCTCGGGGCCGTGCCGGCGACACTCACGGCTGCCCACTACCGGCAGGTGTTGGCGGCCGCCGATGGCGACCTGTTTGAGTTGATGGTGCACCCCGCGAGAGATGCACTGGAACTTGTCGGCCTCACACGTATAGGTGATTTCAGCGAGCGGGAGTGGCGGTTCCTGATGTCCGGGGATCTGCTCGGCGTGATTAACGAGCTGGGGTTAACCCGGGGCAATTACAGCGATATCCCAATCTAGGAGTATGCTCTGGTGTTTGTACGCTGCGAAGGCCATTAACGGTGCCGCTATGAAAACCGTCACCCTGTCCGCCAATACCTCCTGGTATCTGTTCAACTTTCGCGCCAGCACGCTGCGGGAGCTGGTGGCCAATGGCTACCGGGTGATCTGCCTGTCGCCGTGGGACCGCTACAGTGACAGGCTGGTGAGCGAACTGGGCTGTGAATGGTTTCCGCTCGCCATGCGCAACAGTGGCAGTAATCCCATCCAGGACCTGCGTCTGGTGATACAGTTCTGGCGCTACTACCGGTGCTTCAGGCCCCATGCAGTGCTGCATTTCACCGTTAAGAATAATGTGTACGGCACCTGGGCGGCGAGGGCGCTCGATGTGCCTGCCATTAACAATGTGTCCGGACTGGGCACAGCTTTCATCCGCAAGGGGCTGGTATCGGCGGTGGTCCGGTTGCTGTACCGCAGCAGCCAGCCGTTTGCCCACCGGGTCTTCTGCCAGAATGAAGAGGATCTGCAGCAACTGGTGGATTCAAAACTGGTGCCGGCGGCAAGGCTGGAACTGCTACCCGGTTCAGGAGTGGACCTGCAGCGCTTCACGCCGCAGTTGAAGCGCAGCCACGACGGCCCGTTTCGCTTCCTGTATGCGGGGCGGATGCTGGCCGACAAGGGCCTGTATGAGCTTATCGCCGCAGTGCGTGCACTCAGGGCGGCAGGCCTTGAGTGCACGCTGTGGCTATCCGGTTTTGCTGATGTCGAGAATGTCTCGGCGATCTCGCAGGCACAGATGGACGCGTGGGGCCGGGAGCCCGGGGTTGAATGGCTGGGGCCCAGTGACGTGATGGAGACACTGTATGCACAGGTTGACTGTGTGGTGCTGCCCTCCTATCGCGAGGGCATGCCGCGCAGTCTGTTGGAAGCCGGCGCCATGGGCCTGCCGGTGGTGGCCACTGATGTGCCGGGGTGTCGCAATATTGTACGCGATGGCCACAACGGCTTCCTCTGTAGAGTGAGGGACAGTGAAGCGCTGCTGCAGGCGATGCAGAAAATGCTCGCCATGTCGGCTGACCAGCGACGCCTGATGGGGCAGAACGGCCGCGTGCTGGTGGTGGAAAAATACGATGAAGCGCGTGTGGTGGAGGCAACCATGCGGGCGATTTCGAACGCCCGCGCTACAGATAGTACCTGATTCGAAGTCGCTGCTTTACCCTGAACCACAGTATCAGGTTCCATGTCACCAGCATTGTCATCGAGGAAAAGGCCGCGCCCTCGAGGCCGAATCTCGGCAACAGCAGCAGATGCAGCGCGATATTCAGGGCCAGCGCGACACTCGTGGCCTGGGTGATATCGCGCTGGTGGCCCGTCATATTGAGCAGGGCCCCCACGGTTCCCAGCAGCGCATTGACTGCCTGCCCGGCCGTCAGCAACAGCAGCGGCAGGTAGGCTGCGCCGAACTCAGCGCCATAGAAGGTGGCCAGCAGCCACGGACCGGCGATCACGATGCCCAGCACCAGCGGTATCGTGGCCAGAATAACGAGTTTGTTCGATCGCCCCACCAGCGTTTCAATACCGCGCATATCCTGCTGCGCGTGCAGGCGCGAGATATACGGCGAAACCACAGTGTTGCTGACCTGCAGGATAATCACCACAAAGCTCGCGCCGAGGGTGGCCACGCGGTAGAACGCGATTTCGGCATCGCTGCTGTAGAACTCCAGCAGTACGATGCTCAGCTGCATATTCAGCACCTGCATGCCGGCGGTCAGGCCGATCGGCAGCGCTGCGGCAAACCACTTCTGCGTGGCGAACGCCGCCGCGGCCGATGCCAGACCATCGGGTGTGCGCCGCCTGAAAAGCGCCCAGCCCGATAGAAACGCAACCAGGGAGCAGCCGGCGTAGTAGACGATGACATTGTCTGCGGATGCGTTCACCGGCAACAGGAACATCGCCACCAGCAAACCCAGCATCAGCAGCAGTGGACGGATCACGCTCTCGGGCAACTGCGCCAGTATGATATGCCGCAGGCCACCCAGCATGGCGTCGCGCAGCGCACCCAGTGACAGCAGCGGAACCAGCAGCAGGCCGAGTAGCAGCGCCTGGCGTTTCTCGGGCGCATAACCCGCGGGATTCAGCCACAGCCACAGGGCGGCACTGAGACAGACCACGGTCGCCACCACCGCGACAAACTGGTGCGAGCGCAGGGCCAGGCCTTTCATATACGCCCATTGTGCCTTTGCCTGCAGCGCGGAGAACTCCCGCATTACCAGCATCGGCATGCCGAACTGGGTGGGTACGCTCAACAGCGCAACGATACTCAGGACGTACACATAGACGCCGTAGCTCTCGGCGCCGAGGAAGCGCGCCAGTAGCACCGAGTTCACGAAGCCGAACACATAGTATGTAATGCGGATCAGGAAGCTGCCGGAAAACAGCCTGAGCAGTCCGCTGCGCTGCAATACACGGTCAGGGTCGTCAGTCACTGCAGGAATGTGCTCCCGTAATGCCTCCCAGTGCCTGTCGAGGTGAGGGCAGGCATCAGCGGCGCAGGAAGGCCGGCAGCTTTGAGGGGCTGTACCACAGCGCCGAGGTCAGATGCCCGGCCCGGGCATAGCCGTCCAGCAGCCTGGCCGGAGCGGTGGAATCGTATCGCATGCGCATCATCCCGATACGGTGCCTGATCGCCGCCTGTGAATCCGGGGCAGCTGGGGGGTAGTTCATCAGCTCGCTGACCAGCTGGGCAAAAATACGGTAGGCCCTGCCACACTGTCCCGCCACCCACTCGCTGTCGAACTCGCCGTCTGCGCTGTCCAGCAATGCTATATAGTCAGCCGCCTCGCGGATGGGGAACATCCTGCGGGCCAGGTAGCCGTCGTGTACCAGCTTGCCCAGCACCATATGAATGAGCTGGTACTCTGTCGAGGGCACGAGGAAAGCAGCGCCCTCGATACGGTGTTCGACCGCAGTGTCGAACAGCCCGGCCAGCGCCACCCGGTGCTGGAATCGTTTCGGCAGAAAGTGGCGGTGCAGCTCGACACAGGCGGCCTGGCCGTCTTTAGCCAGCGGCGGCAGATGGTGGTGGGCAGCGTCGGTCCTGAGTGCTGTCGCCGTGTCGCCGAGCGCATGTGCCGGACCGGCCAGAATCTCGCCGTCCCGGTAGAAGTCATAGCCCTGCGCCAGCAGCGCCTCACCGGCGCCCAGCAGGGACGCGGCTGGTACGGTAAAGTCGATATCGGCCTGCTTGCGAAACCCGGGCCTTTGCCGGTTCACTGTAAGCAGCTGCGCGGTTCCCTTCAGCAGCAGCGGTGTGATGCCGGCGTCATTCAGGGCGCGGATCATGCTGATACTCTGCACCATGATCTGCATATTGCGGCGGGTGTTGTCCAGCAGGGCGCTGCGCAGCGATTGATGCTGTTGCGCGCTGAGCGCATCGGCCCAGTCCGCCTGTTCGTAGCAGCGTGCTGCCAGCGCGGGCAGCACGTCCTGCGCGGTGGCCATGGCGATCATCTGCGGCATATCCCCGCGGTCAACGCAGTCCTGCAGTGTGTCGCGACCCCGGCCACCGATTATGCGACACAGCGCCGCAAACATCGTCCAGTTCGAGGGCATCAGCGATCGCTTGTGGCGGGCACCGGGTCAGCGCCCCACACAGCTGTAGTTGAACCCGTGCTCCTGCATCCACTGCTTGTCGTAGACATTGCGCAGGTCGACAAACACGTCGCCGCGCATCAGTGTCTTCAGCCTGCCCAGGTCCAGGCCCCGGTACTGGTTCCACTCGGTCATCAGCACAATGGCATCGACATCACTCACCAATGTGTCGATATCGTCGGTGTATTCGATGGCGGCGGGCAGCTCCTTGGCCGCCTCTTCCATGCCGTGTGGATCATGCGCCTTGATATGTGCGCCCTGTTCGACCAGCGCCGGCAGGATGGTCAGCGACGGAGCGTCGCGCATATCGTCGGTCTCGGGTTTGAACGTCAGCCCCAGAACCGCAATTGTCTTGCCGCTGACACTGCCCCCCAGTGCGTCCTGGATTTTCAGCACCATTAGCGACTTCTGTGCCGCGTTGGCGGCGACCACAGCCTCGACGATACGGCTGGATGTGCCGGCGTCCTGCGCCATCCGGATCATCGCCTGGGTATCCTTGGGAAAGCAGGAGCCGCCATAACCGGGGCCCGCGTGCAGGAACTTCTTGCCGATGCGACCATCCAGCCCCATGCCGCGGGCAACCGCACTCACATCGGCGCCGGTCTTTTCACACAGCTGGGCGACTTCGTTGATGAAGCTGATTTTGGTCGCCAGGAAGGCATTGGCCGCGTATTTGGTAATCTCGGCACTTTCGAGGTCGGTGATCAGGAAAGGGGCCTCGATCAGGTACAGTGGGCGGTACAGTTCACGCAGCAGCGCCTCGGCGCGAGTGTTCTCCACACCCAGTACCACGCGGTCAGGCCGCATGAAGTCGTTGATGGCCGAGCCCTCCCGCAGAAACTCGGGGTTGGAGGCGATATCGAAGTCGGCATGCGGATTGGTTTCGGCGATCAGGCGTTTGACTTCGCGCGCGGTGCCCACCGGCACTGTGGATTTGTCCACGATCAGTGTATAGCCCTGCAGGTGTTCGGCGACCTGGGTGGCGGCGGCGTATACATACTTGAGATCCGCGTGTCCGTCGCCGCGGCGCGTGGGCGTGCCGACCGCGATGAACACCAGGTCGGCATCGCCGATCCAGTCCTTGAAGCAGGTCGAAAACCGCAGGCGGCCCGCCTGCACATTGCGTTGCACCAGATCCTCCAGCCCCGGCTCGTAGATCGGGATCTTGCCGCTCTCCAGTGCCTCGACCTTGCGCTCGTCCACATCCAGGCAGGTGACATTGGCACCGAACTCGGCAAAACAGGCCCCCGACACCAGTCCTACGTAGCCGGCGCCGATCATTACAACGTTCATAACGTTTCCTTATGCATGTGTTTCATATACCAGGCGATGAATTTGTTGATGCCATCCTGCACCGTGGTTTGAGGCTGGTAGTCGACATCTTCAACCAGGTCCTCAATGTCCGCATACGTGGCCGCCACATCACCGGGCTGCATCGGCAGCAGTTCCCGTATGGCTTTCGTTCCCAGTGCCTTCTCGATAGCTTCGATAAAGTCAGTCAATAGTACCGGCTTACTGTTACCGATATTGTACAGGCGGTAGGGTGCACTGCTGGTGCCCGGGTCCGGGTAGCTGGCGTCCCAGTCGGGATTTGCTGCAGCGGGCCTGTCGGTGACGCGGACAATCCCTTCGACGATATCGTCGATATAGGTGAAGTCACGCCGCATATCGCCCTCGTTGAAGACCTTGATCGGCTCCCCGGCGAGGATTGCCCGGGTGAACAGGAACAGCGCCATATCCGGCCGGCCCCAGGGGCCATAGACAGTGAAGAAACGCAAGCCGGTGGTGGGAACCCCGAACAGGTGGGAGTAGGTGTGTGCCATCAACTCATTGGACTTCTTGCTGGCGGCGTAGAGCGAGATCGGGTGATCTACATTGTCGTGCACGGAAAACGGCATGGCGCTGTTCATGCCGTACACCGAGCTGCTGCTGGCGTACACCAGGTGACCGATACTGTGGTGGCGGCAGCACTCCAGCACATTGGTGAAGCCGACGATATTGCTGTCGATATACGCCTGCGGGTTCTCCAGCGAGTAGCGCACGCCGGCCTGTGCCGCCAGATTGACGACGGCGTCGAAGTGCTGCCCGGAAAACAGCGCTTCCATCGCGGCGCGATCCGCCAGATCGGCTTTCACGAACGTGAAGCCGGGCTGCGGCTTCAGTCTCGCCAGCCGGGCCTCCTTCAAACTCACCTCGTAGTAGTCGTTGAGGTTGTCGAGGCCGGTGACGGTGTCGCCGCGCGCCAGCAGTTTTTCACTGAGGTGATAGCCGATAAAGCCAGCTGCGCCGGTGACGAGTACATGCATGGGGAAAGGCCTGCTTCGCGACTATGGAGGCGCATGATAAATTGTTTTGTGCGTATTTGCATTGAATCGGGTCGCGGCCAGCCCGCACGGGGCGTCCTGCGCGGCCAAATTGGTTATACTCTGCGCTGCTGAAGACCAATAAGACAAGGAAATGGGGACTATGGCCGGTACTGTGTTGGTGACAGGGGGTGCAGGTTACATCGGCAGTCATGCATGTGTCGCGCTGATTGAGGCCGGCTACCAGGTCGTGGTGATCGACAACCTGTGTAACAGCAGTGCAGTCGCGCTGCAGCGCGTGCAGGAAATCACCGGTGTAGCGCCGGCGTTCACGCAGGGCGACATCAGGGATAGGGACTGCCTCGACCGTTTGTTTGGTGAGTACCCGGTCGACGCCGTACTGCATTTTGCCGGCCTCAAGGCGGTGGGCGAATCGGTGGCGCAGCCGCTGGCCTACTACGATAACAATGTGGCGGGCACGCTGGTACTGTTGGCGGCGATGTGCGACGCCGGTGTCAGCAAGCTGGTGTTCTCGTCCTCCGCAACCGTTTACGGCGATCCCGTGTCTGTCCCTATTCGCGAGGATTTCGCGGTTGGCCCGACCAACCCCTATGGCCGCACCAAGCTGATGGTCGAGGATATCCTGGCCGACTGGCATGCGGCCAACCCGGCCTGGAGTATCTGCCGGCTGCGGTATTTCAATCCTGTCGGCGCGCACCCCAGCGGGCGTATCGGGGAGGACCCGCAGGGCACCCCCAACAACCTGATACCGTTTGTGGCCCAGGTCGCGGTCGGCAAGCGCGACAAGCTGTTTGTATTTGGCAATGACTACGCGACCGTGGATGGCACCGGTGTGCGCGACTACATCCATGTGATGGACCTGGTGGAGGGGCATGTGGTCGCGCTGGATTATATTCGCCGCGAGCCCGGCCTGCACACGATCAACCTGGGGACCGGGAATGGCATCTCGGTACTGGAGATGGTGGCGGCCTTCGAGCGGGTCACCGGCCGGGCGGTACCCTATGAGATTGTCGCCCGCCGCCCCGGCGATATTGCGACCTGCTGGGCAGACCCCGGCCTGGCGCGGGAGATACTGCAGTGGACAGCCTCGCGCAGCCTGACACAGATGTGTGAGGACACATGGCGCTGGCAATCGGACAACCCCCGTGGCTATGCCTGATGCCGTGAGGGCCGCCCGCCGCTGGCTGCTGCCACTTGCACCCCGGCAGGAGGGCTGCGCGCAGACAGGACAGGTGCCGTATGATGGCTTTCGCTCTCGCTAAGCTGCTGTCCCTGCTGATCTACCCGCTGAGCCTCAGCCTGTTGCTGGGTCTGGTGGCGCTGGTTTTCTGGCGCCTGCAGTGGTCGCGCGGCAGCTTCTGCACCGTGTTGCTGGCCTTCGGCTGGTTATACCTGTGTTCGACGTCCTTTTTTGCCAATTACCTCTCCGGCACGCTGGAGCGTGAATTCCCGCCACATGATGTCGCCAGTATTGCCCCGGCTGACGCCATCGTGTTGCTCGGCGGCGCCCTGCGCGGTGATACGCAGATGGGCACGCTGGTCGATCTCAACCAGCGTGCCGATCGCCTGGTGCACGCAGTGGTGCTGTTCAAGGCGGGCAAAGCGCCGCTGATTGTGGCAACGGGTGGCGGTGTCGAAGGCGCGCGCACCGAGGCCGAGCAGATGCGCGAGCTGCTGGAGGTGATGGGCGTCCCGGCTGAGCGCATAGTGCTGGAGAGCGAGAGCCGCAACACCCACGACAACGCCGTATACAGCGCGCAGCTGCTCAGGGAGCTGGGTCTGGAGCGCATATTGCTGGTCACCTCGGCCTATCAC
Organism: Halioglobus sp.; assembly: GCA_020443425.1. Lineage (GTDB taxonomy): Bacteria > Pseudomonadota > Gammaproteobacteria > Pseudomonadales > Halieaceae > Marimicrobium. The sequence goes on along the minus strand of JAGRIE010000007.1, from coordinate 38,451 downwards.
ATGCGGCGCTCAGTGGCGCTGTTCGAGGCCCAGGGCCTGGAGGTCATTCCGGCGCCGACGGACTATCAACGGCTGGTCTCGGCGCAGGTGCTGCCGGGCTGGCTGCCGAGTGTGAGTAACCTGTACCAGAGCACAGACGCCCTGCACGAACTGGTGGGGTACCAGGTCTACCGCTGGCAGGGCTGGTTGTAATACACCGCGGACGCCGCCACGACACACCGTGCGATCTGCCCGGCAGGAGCGCAAAAAAGGGTGCCCCGACCGCGGCCGGCCGGGACACCAAATGGCCTGTAGAGATACTGGCAGCGGGTGACGGGTGGAGACCCCTGCCGGCCCTACGAGCCGGGTTCAGGACAGGTGCTTCAGCTTGTATTCGCTGTAGCTCAGGCCGGTCCAGCGCCTGAACGCGCGGTAGAAGCTGTTCACTTCCAGATAGCCCAGTTCATCGGCCAGGCATTTGCCCGGTCGCCACATCGTGCGCAGCACCTGCTCGCAGCGATACTGCCGCGCCCGGTCCAGCAAGAACTGGTAGCAGGTGTGGTCAGCCCGCAATCGACGCCGCAGTGTGGTGCTGCTCATACCCAGTGATTCAGCGACGGAATCGGCGCGCAAGCGGGCGAGATCGCCTCCCAGCAGGATTTGCAGTACGCGATCGGTGGTTCGGGAGAGGGAGAGGTAGGCCGGCTTATCCGGGGGTGGCAGGGTGTCATCCCAACCGTTGTGCGATATCTGTGAATGCTCCATAGCCATAACATCCTTGTCGTGGTTTCAGGTGGGTTTGGCTGTCTGCCCGGGCTTCCCTGCCCCAGCGCAACAGTCTGTATAAACCTAGCACAGATCACGCGATGCGAAAGTCGGTACGCCCGGCTTGCACGGATTTGGTTATTCGCAGGGGGAGGGCAGCGGGCAGTCCATCACGGCGGCGGTGCTGGCGATAATTTCCCATTCAACGGCGCTCAGCACACCGTCGTCGCTGGCGGCCAGGGTCATGGCTTTCAGCAGGCGCGGTTTGAGCAGGGGGTAGCAGTCAGCCAGGGTGATAACCGCCCGCGAGAAGCCGGCAACGGTGCAGGATTCCTGCGGCTGCAGTGCCAGTGCTGGCAGGCCCAGTGTCTGTGCGCCCAGCCGGAACACCGCTGCGGGCTCGCCGCCACCCTCGTGGGCCAGCATTGACAGCACCGTCTGCACGGGTGGGGCGACCTGCTCCAGACGGCGATAGCGCGGGCGGCTGGGCCGGGTCGGCAGGAACTCGGGGTCCAGGTAGTGCCGCAGCAACTGGAACAGGCACCACTCGTGCAACTCGATCCGCTGGTCCGACCTGATCAGTTGCAGCAGGGTGCGCCTGAATACCTGGTACTGCTGCGCAGACATCGCCTTCAGCGCCGGCAGGCAAAGCTCCACCAGCGGCAGCCGACGCGGTGCCCCCAGCTGGTGAATGCCAGGGCGCAGTGTGTGCGTCAGCAGTTCCAGGCCGTGGATGCCGGTGCCGGCGACGATAGCCAGTTGCGCCTGCTGCAGCGCCGGCTCCTCGCTCATCAACAGCGCAAAGACCAGCGCCTGGGCGCCGAGCGGTTCGTGGCTGTGCTGCACGAATGCCAGCGGAATGTCTTCGCGCGTGGCGGTCTCACGCTCCAGTGCAGCGGGGTCGGTGTCGAATGTCGCGTCGGCCTCCAGGCCCTGTTCGGACGTGTCTGCGAGCGCACTGGCCGCGGCGGCCGCCACCACGGCAGCGCGACCGACGCCCACGGCGGCGGCGTCCGCGCGATTTTTCTGCCAGTTGTAGCGCGAGGGTTTGCGCTGGATGTACTGGCCGTCCCACTGCGGGTCCACACGCAGGATGCGCTCGCGCAGCGGCGGGTGGGTGTCGAACAGCTGCCACAGCCGGTGTGTCACCCGTCCAAAGAAAATATGGGACAGTTCGGTGGCGCGCGCAGCGTGCACCAGGGTGCCGGGTATATAGCCCCCGATCACTTTGAGTGCGCTGCCGATGCCGTCGGCGCTGCGGGTGAATTGAACGGCGCTGGCGTCTGCCAGGTACTCCTTCTGGCGCGAGATGGCGGCCTTGATAAAGCCGGCGGAGAGACCGCCGAGCAGGCCCAGCAACCACAGCGCTATTCCCAGCAGCGGCAGCACGGCATTGCCGCGCGCATCATTGCCGGTGCGAATACGGGCGCCACTGCGCAGCAGCAGGCGCCCGATATCGCCGATGAAGGTGATGCCTTTCAGCATCGCCGCCAGACGGATATTGAGCCGCATATCCCCGTTCAGTATGTGGCTGAACTCGTGGGCGATGACGCCCTGCAACTCGTGGCGCCTGAGGTGCTCGATGGCGCCCCGGGTGACCGCGACTACGGCGTCGGCAGGTGTGACACCGGCGGCGAAGGCGTTGATACCACGCTCTTCATTCAGCACATATACCGGCGGCACCGGCATATTGGCGGCCAGCGCCATCTCCTCGACGACATTGAGGCAGCGGCGTTCCGCGGTATCGCGCGACTGCGGCAGAATCCGCGTGCCGCCCATGCTCTCCGCCACCGTTTTGCCACCGGTCGACAGGTGGATCCACATCGCCAGCACCACCACCGCAACGGTGCCGCTGATGGCAGCGCCAATGGTGCCGAACCGCGCCCAGCTGAAGTAGGAGAGAAACCCCGACATCCCTTCGCGACTGCCGCTGTAGATGTTGTAGTCCTGGCTGAAGAACAGGAAGGCAGCCACCACGGCGTTGGTCAGCAGCACCAGCAGCAGCACTGCCAGCAGGAACAGCGCGACCAGCCAGCGCGTGTTGCGCCGGGCCAGGTCCTGCTGCGCAAAGAAATCCATCTGCACAGGGTTTCCGTGCGCTAGAAGGAGACCCGCGGTGGCGTTTGTATCTGTACGGAGTCGTCGAACTCAAGCAGCGTCGCATCCTCGCCGTGGCCGAATGTTGCCGCCAGCAGTACCGGGGGGAAGCTCTGCCGGTAGGTGTTGTAGGTCATCACGCCGTCGTTGAACCCCTGGCGCGCGAAGGCGATGCGGTTCTCCGTGGTGGTGATCTCCTCCGAGAGTTGCAGCATTGTCTCATTCGCTTTCAGGTCCGGGTAGGCTTCCATGGTGACATTGAGCTTGCCCAGTGCGCCGCGCAATGCGCCCTCTGCGTTGGCCAGTTGGCCCAGTTCGCTGCTGCCGATATTGCCGTGCTCCATCGCCTTGAGTATCGCCGCCGCGTCGTTGCGCGCGGTGATTACCGCATCCAGTGTCTCGCGCTCGTGCGTCATATAGGCTTTGGCGGTTTCCACCAGGTTGGGTATCAGGTCATAGCGTCGCTTCAGCTGCACCTCGATTTGCGAGAATGCGTTGAGATAGCGATTTTTCAGTGTCACCAGGGTGTTGTAAATACTGATGATATAAATGACCAGGCCCAGTAGCACCAGCCAGAAAATAATGGTGGATATTCCCATGAGACAGCTCCCCGATTCCTGTTTTTAGTTGTGTGTCTGATCTGTGGTGTGTGGTGCCCGGTGCAGTGTGATCAGGCCCCGTTGTCGGGCATCCGCGAGCAGGGCCTCCAGGTCTGACAGCAGTTGTGCCTCTTCGACCTCATACTCTTCAAGCAGGGTGTCGCGGATTGTCCGCAAACTGGCATCCTCGCGAATCAGTTGCCAGATGCGGCTGCCCACCGCATCCAGTCCGAAATAGCATTCGCTCTGCAGATCCAGTATCACCGTCTCGCCGGCGATCTCCTGCGATATCACCTTTGGGGACAGCGAAATGAGCTGGTCGAGGTCCATCAGATTGCCCTCTGGCTACCCTTTGCTGAAGTGTAGCCTAGTGTAGCGCAGCTGCGAGCCGGCGACGAGTTGGCACCGCAGGGCGCAGCCCTTGGCATCACAGGGAGTAGAGGAATGCCCGCAGGTCCCGCAGTTGCTGTGGGGTCAGGGCATTCATGCGGCTGATCAAATCCATCGCCTTGACCGCCGGGCCGTCATGCAGGTAGGCCGCCTCAATGGCGTCGCAGGCCCTGCCGTCGTGCAACAGGAAGTCGCAGCCCACGCCGCTGTCGGCATTGTGGTTGGAGTCTGTGACAAAGCGGTTGAAGCGCATGCCTTTCAGCGCGGGCGTGCGAATCCGCTGCACATAGGCGGCGTATTCCTCTTTCACCGTACCGTCGCTGTGGCGGATGGATTGGTTGGCGGGCGCTGGCGCGACCTGTGACAGGTAGCCCATGTCGTGCAGCAGTAGATCGGTGCCGAGATAGGAGACGAACGGATAGTCCGGCGCGCCGTGCGTCTCAATCTGCAGCTTTTTCAGGTTGGCGCGCTCCTCATCCGGCAGCATATTGTCGTACTCCACGAACGGAATCTTGCGGATGATATGACAGCTGTTGCACTCCAGGGTGTCGGTGAAGATTTTTTCACCGCGCTGTACCGCCGCGCTGGTAACCTGGTATTCCGAGCGCTGCGGGATGCCGATCCAGCGCTGGTAGGTCGCCATATCCGCAATCTCCTGCTCGGTCAGGTCGGAGTTGGGCTGGCCCGGATGGCAGTCGGCGTCAGCCGGCCCGCACAGGGCCCGCCGGTACCTGACCGGCTTGGAGGCGGTGGCCCCGCCCGGGTGCAGCGTATTGGCGCCGGCGGCCGAGGTGATGTTCATCTCCACGACAGCGGCATTGGCAATCTGGTCCTCCAGTGAGGCCCGGTCCCCTATCCAGCCCCAGCGGCTGAGGTAGCAGTCCCGGGGGCTCTCACCCAACTCTGATGTCTCGCAGCTCCGGTAGTCCGCGGCGCCGCTTTCAGTGAGCCGTGTCCCGGCCGTCAACCCGTAGCACCCGGCGTGCTGCATATTGGGGTTACTGCGCTGTGCTTCCTGCGCGTCCAGTAGGGTCTGGTCCGGTAGCATTTCAATCAGCGGCGTATTGCCCAGCCGGCGGCCCAGCAGGTGCATGAAGCCGATCTCACCGCTCGCCAGCGCCGCTGCGACCGCGCTTCCCGATACATCTGCACAGCTGCTCGGCCAGGCAGTGTCGGCGACGCCCGGGTTGGCGGCGATGTCGCTTGGCGAGGCGCAGCTGGCGCCGGTATCCACCCCTGAAATCACCACCCGCATCGGCTGGTAGGCGACATCGCGACCCTGGGGTTTGCGCGGCACATCGCTGGCGACGACTTCGAAACCGCTGTCATCGGTGACCGGGGTATAGGACATGTCGTAGGTCGGCAGTGCGCCCGACTGGTTGACGTGAAAGCTGTCACCATAGAAGTTCATGATGCTGTTGGCGTAGTACGGGCTGTCGGGTGTCGTCGCGGGCGCCTGCTCCGGGCTGCACTGTTCGATGCGCCCCGAGCCCGCCCGGGTATCGAACAGCACCATTTTCATCGCGGGCAGTTCGCGGTTGGTATAGGTGTAGTCGCGCCCGTTGATCTCGAAAACCCGCTGCATGCCGCGATCGACGTGGATCTGTGGCAACTCGCCGTTGGGCATCAGCGGAATACCGCTGCCGTTTCTTATGTGGCAGGAGTCGCAGGTGTTGCCGTGGAACGGTGCCTGGTGATCGCCGACCTGGAAGCCGGCCGGAAAGTCGACATGATCCAGTGTGCCCTCGAAACGAGTGCCCTCGTCCTTGTTCTCCAGTTCGGCCGACTGGTACATGATCTTGGAGCGGTATTCGTTGTGCCACAGGGTGCGTCCGCGTATGCCGCGGATAAAGTGATCGGGCGTCTGGTTCATATGGTTGCTCATAAAGAACGCGTGCCAGAAGTTGTTGCCGTAGGAGCGTGTCACCAACGTGTGATCCGCCGGGTTGACCATCGGCAGGTACTGCGTGTACAGGCTGGAACCGTACATCTTGTCAAACACGGAGACACCGTCATCGAGCAGGCGGAAGGAGACGGGCAGCTTCTGCTCACCCACACCGGCAAACATGAACATGGTGCGGCCGTACTGGTTGGCCTCAAACCCCGGCAGCACCTGTGATATCTCCTGCACATCGCTGCCGGAGAGGTCACCGCCGCCGTACAACTCTTGCCAGATCTCGTGGAAGCCGCTGGTGTGAATCTCGAAGTTCACCGCGCAGTGTTTCAGGCGTGCGATCGCCTCGCTGTCGCCCTGGCGCGCTGCGGCAAAGTCGGCCTTGGTGCACAACCTGGGCAGTACGTAAGACGGCGCCTTGAACTGGGAAGAGGGCCTGGAGCCGCCGCCGCTCTGCTGGAAGCGCTCCAGTTTATAGAAGCCGATGGAGGGGTTGGTCGCGATGGCTGCACCCGGGTTCTGCACCGGGCTCTCAGCCCAGGGGTAGCGCCCCTCGTCGCTGTACCGGCTCAGTGATGTGTTGAACTGGGCGTCGAGGCGGGCGGTATTCTCGTTGACTTCATCCTGGCATTTCCGCAGTGGGTCCGAACTCTGGCCGCCGTCCCTGACGCATCCGACCACCTGCGGTTCAGTGGCGTCCGGCAGCCAGTCCACCTTGCCGAGGAACATGTCACAGGAGGTCTCGCCACTTTTGCAGAAACGGGTGTAGCCAGCCTCTGTGCCCTGCGGTTCAAAAATGGCGGGGTAGTCGCGCAGCCAGAACTGGTTGGCGGCGGAGTCCGCCGGCGCCTGCAACTGGGTGGTGAAATAGTCGTCGTAGCACACCGCGTCGATATAGTCTGCGCGCTCCACGCCGCAGTAATGCCCCATATACCAGGGACGCCAGGGCGCAAAAATGGTCGCCTCGGTGATCGCGAAGCCGAGGCTGGGCACGCGGATGGTCGTCGCCGGGTTGATCGGGTTGGGGTATTGGTAGGCGTTGTTCCTGATGATGTCCGTGGCGTAGCCACGGGGGTCATCGGTCAGCGTATGGACGCGCTGCACCTCGAATTTGACTTCGACGCACCCACTGTCGCCACACTGCTGTGTCCTGTCGGCCTCGCCGGCCCGGTAGCGGGTATCCGTGCGGTGCATGGCCATCACGTTGACGATGCCGTAGCGCAGCATGCAGCGGGCCTTGTCGGTGTCGGTGGTGGCGCCAGGACAGGCCGTCTGTGGCAGGGCGGCGTACGGCAGCACAAACGGGACGTCGATGACATTGCTGTCCAGTGTGCTCAATTTCTGGTGCCAGGGCAGGTCGGTGAACCACTCGTCGACGAGCAGTTCCCCGCTCGCGTCCTGGCGCGCGGGGGGCGGTACCACTGCGGCGGCGATGCAGGTCGGTGTCAACTGATACGCCTCGCTGAGATTGGGGTCGGGTGTTACCGAGCCGCCACATTCGCCGCTGATATCGCCGTTCCCGGCGAGCAGGGCATGCCTGCCGGACCAGCCGGAGCGGCTGATATTAAGGCCGCCGCTGCCGATTTGGCAGGAGCTGGGGACGGCCGTGGTCTGCTCCACGCCATCGCAGAACAGGGTGCCGCCGTGCTCCGCCCTGGCATCGTAGAAAAACTGCACATAGCGCGGTGGCGCACTGGAGCCGAACACGGCGCCGTAGCGCGCGCGATCCAGGCTGTTCACCACGCCGTCGCCATCGATATCGGGATCGACCTCGTTCAGCAGGCCGTCGCCATCGACGTCCGGGTCTTCGCTGTTGATCACACCATCGCCGTCGATATCGTGATCCTGCCAATCCGGCAGGCCGTCGCCATCGCTGTCCCGCGCGGGGTCGGGGACGCAGCTGTCGCCGAGGGCGTCGTTGCCTGCGCTGTCTGTACCCGGGATCGCGGTGTTGCCGCCGGCGGTACAGGTCCACTCCGTGGTTGTCGGCGGCGCTGTGGTCAGCGCGCCGCCGGCGCTGGAGTCGCTGTCGCTGCAGGCGGACAGCAGCGACAGGCAGGCCAGCAGCAACAGGCCGTGCAGGCTGCGTGAGGGGGGCTCGCGATCTGGTCTGTCTGGATGTGGGGCGCGCATGGGGGGTGTCTGGTCCAGGCGAAAATGTGATCGTTACACTTTAACAAAATCATGCACCGTGTGGTGCCAAGCAGGTGAACGCAGTTCACAGGCCAACCAATTTCTGTGGCAGGTCGGCGGCCCGGGTGCCCCGTGTTGGTGCATCAGGAAAGTGGTTCGCCGTCAGAGTTGTCAATCACAGTAAAACTGTTTAGCTTAGAAAGCGGGCAGTGCCCCGTCTGGACCCACGCAAAGGACTGATTATCCGGTATGAAAAATTACACTCGCGGCAGCCGGTACCTCGCGTGAGCAGGCTGGATAACATGGTCATCAACACCCTTGAGCATATCAAGGACAGTGTGATGATCCTTGGCCTTGACGGTGACATACTGCATGCCAACCCTGCCGGCCTGAGGCTGGTCAACGGCGTGCAGGGAGCACAAGCAGGGCCGCAGGCTTTTGTGCGGCTTTTCGATCGCCATGAGACTGCGATTGTGCAGCGTGCGACCGCGACTGCACAGGTGGGCGGCAGTGTGCAATTCATCGCCTCATCCCGCTCGGCGCCGGGGACGAAAAACTGGTGGGATGTTTCAGTCAGCCCGGTGAAGTCGGCCGATGGCCATGTGTCGCAGATTCTCGCAATTGCCCGGGACATCACCGCGCAGATACGCAAGGAGGAGTTCCGCGCACTTGAGCACAGCATGCTCGACAATATTACCAGCGGACAGTCGCTGGAATCGGTGCTGGAATCCCTTGTGTTGCTGATCGAGCAGTACTCTGAAGACACCCTGTGCTGCGTGTTGCTGCTGGATGATGAGGGCAAGGCGGTGGTGAATGCCCTGGCCCCGCATTTTTCAAACGGTTACGCCAAAGCCGTCCACGGGCTCGCTGTGGGCCCGCGTGCCGGCTCCTGTGGAACCGCCATGTACCGCAAGGCCAGGGTCATAGTGCAGGATATTTTTTCCGATCCACTGTGGGAGGGGTTCGACGACATCAAAAACCTGTCCGGTGGGCGATCCTGTTGGTCCACCCCGGTATTCTCCGGCGACGGCAAGGTGGTGGGTTCATTTGCAATCTATGCCCGGGAGGCGCGCCGGCCCACCCGCGAAGAATTGATACTGATGGATTCCGCTGCCCAGTTCAGTCACCTGGCCATCGAGAAGCATCGCGCCCAGCAGGCGTTGAGGCTCAGTGAGGCGCGCAACCGGGCCATGCTGAGTGCAATGCCGGACTGGGTGTTCCTGACCACCAGGGAGGGCGATTGCCTGGAGTCGCACGTCCGTGATGCGGCGAGATTTCCGTTCGTGCAGCGCGAGAATCCGGCCATGAGGATTACCGAACTGTTTCCGCAGTCGCTGCGGCCGGATGTTATGGCGGCGCTTGAGCGGGTCAGTCGCGCGGACAGCCAGGAGGATTTGGCGGGATCGATAAAATACCGGGGCGAAGAGTATTTTGTCCAAATCTCGATCGTGTCCTGTGAGGGCGATAAGCTGCTTGTGGTTATGCGTGATGTCAGCCAGCAGACGCGTGCTGAGTCAGAGGCCGCCGTCCGGCGCAGTGAACTGGCGCATCTGGGGCGGGTTGCCCTGTTGGGAGAGATTACGGGAACCCTGGCGCATGAGCTGAGCCAGCCACTGAGTATTGTCCGCACCAATGCCGATGTAGCGGCCAGGGTACTGGCGTCAAACGATGTCCCACTGGATGTACTGCGCGAGACGGTGGACGACATCGTCACCAGCAGTCGTCGCGCTGGAGTCATTATCGAACAACTGCGCGCTCTTCTGCGCAAGGAGGCGCCCAGATTCCAGCCGCTCGATCTCAACGAGGTGGTCAGGCAGGTCGTCTCCCTGACGCGGACCGAAGCCGCCAGCCGCAAGGTGCGGGTGCAGGTGCAAACCAATTGCCCCGAGGCGTTCATGCTGGGTGACCGGGTGCAGCTGCAGCAGGTGATCCTCAACCTGATGCTGAATGCCTGTGATGCGATGGCCTGTAAGCCGGAGGATATGCGGCGCATGTTGATCACGACAGAGGCAGACGGGGAGACGATCGAACTCAGTGTGCGCGATACCGGCCCGGGTATACCGGAGAGTGAGTTGGAAGACGTGTTCAAACCCTTCGTGTCAAACAGTGAGAAAAAGCACGGCCTCGGTCTCGGCCTGGCGATCACCCGCTCCATTGTCAGCGCGCACAAGGGACGGATTCACGCCCGCAATGCCGAGGGCGGTGGTGCGATTTTTTGCTGCTATTTCACTCCGTGTGACGCCGCTGGCCAGACGTCGGCCCCCACACCCTGATTCCGGTAACGGCGGTCGCAATGAACAGCGCACACACAATTGGCCTGGTGGACGATGAGCCCGGTGTCCTGCGAGCCCTGCAGCGGCTCCTGGTCGGCGAGGGCTTTGAGGTCCGGCCCTACGGTTCCGCCGAGGAACTGCTTCTCTCCGGTGATGTGAGGGACCTCGACTGCCTGATTCTCGACGTCAATATGCCGGGGCTGGACGGGCTCGAGTTGCAGGCCCGCTTGCAGGAAGATTGCGTCAGTGTGCCAGTGGTCTTTCTCACAGGGACCGGTGATATCCCCGCCAGCGTCCGCGCCATCAAGGCCGGGGCGGTCGATTTCCTCACCAAGCCCGTCGACAGTTCCAACCTGCTGGCTGTGATCCGTGAAAGCATCGGGCAGTACGCCGCCGTGAAGGGCGAAGCGAAAGAGTTGAGTGAACAACGGCAGCGGCTGGACAGGTTGTCTGACCGCGAGCGGGAAGTCCTGTCTCACGTCGTCAGCGGCAGGCTCAACAAGCAGATCGCGAGCGAGCTGGGTATCAGCGAGCAGACCATCAAGGTTCACCGCATGCATATCACCCGCAAGCTGGAGGTCTCATCCGTCGCCGAACTGGTGCGTATGACGGAGCGCCTGGGCTTTGCCCGCTTTGACCAGTAAACCAAAGTCCAATAGCGTCGCGCCGCTTTTTGGCCCACATTTAGCCGGTGAAAGCAAACGCACCGTGCATCGCTGTCCTTGATGATGAAGCCGATCTTCGCAGGGCCTTGGCGCGCCTGTTGGGCCTGCACGGCTATGCGGTCGAACTCTTCGCTGATGGTGAATCCTTTCTCGCCGCCAACAGGCGCAGCCCCAGCGACTGTGCCGTGGTCGACCTGCAGATGCGGGAAATGCGCGGTTTTGCAGTGCTGGAGCGGCTCGCGACCCCCGAGTACCACCGGGTGCCGGTGATCATTGTCACCGGCAGTGACCGGCCGGGCTACCGGGAGCGGGCCAAAGCGCTCGGTGTCCGCGCCTATCTGACCAAGCCGGTTGACGAGGAGTCGCTGGTCAATGCCATCCGCGCCTGTCTGTGAGCTAAACCATTGTTCAATAGCGCCAGGCGTTGGGCTGATGCATTATCCGCTGCAGGAAGTGTGCTTTCCCGGCGGTGATTGTTGTCATGGAAAGGCAATAGATTCCCGCTACACTTGTTTTTCAGCAGCTTCGCACTGCTGGAGGGTGGGACAACAAAAATGACCGGGCCAATTGGCAGTGCTGCAATCAACTGCCACCCGGGTATTATGTGATTTCAGGCCGGGTGCTTCTTCGGGACTGCCCATTGTTGTAGGTGGAGAATGTTAAAGGTGTAACAGTCTTCATTGCTGACTAATTGAAGGGGATTAATCCATGAACTACATCCGAGCGCGTTTAACCAGCTTCTCCCTTGCGGTGATGGCATGCCTGGTGCTGGTCGGTCCGGCTTATGCAGCCGATGCCCTGCCCTCCTGGAATGACGGCGCCACCAAGCAGGCGATACTCGAATTCGTCAAGACGACGACGGATCCATCCAGTGATGACTTTGTGGCGGTTGAAGACCGCATCGTGACCTTCGACAACGACGGCACGCTGTGGGTTGAGCACCCGATGTATACCCAGCTTGCTTTCGCGCTGGATCGCGTGAAAGCGCTGGCGCCGCAGCACCCCGAGTGGAAAACGACCCAGCCCTTCAAGGCGGTGCTGGACAATGATATGAAAACGGTTGCCGCCTCCGGCGAGAAAGGCATACTCGAACTGGTAATGGCCTCCCACGCGGGTATGAGCACCGCCGAGTTCGAGGCTATCGTCAAGGACTGGTTCGCCACTGCGCGCCACCCGCGCTTTAACAAACCCTACACCGAGCTCACCTACCTGCCGATGGTCGAGCTGCTGGAGTACCTGCGCGCCAACGATTTCAAAACCTACATCGTCTCCGGTGGCGGTATCGAGTTCATGCGGCCGATGACACAGGCCGTGTACGGGATTCCGCCGGAGCAGGTGATCGGTTCCAGCATCAAGACGCAGTATGAGATGAAAGACGGCAAGCCGGTACTGATGCGCCTTGCTGAAATCAATTTCATCGATGACAAAACCGGCAAGCCGGTGGGTATCAATATGTACATCGGCAAGCGCCCGGTCGCCTCGTTTGGCAACTCTGACGGTGACCGCCAGATGCTGGAGTGGACAGGAGCCGGTGAGGGTGCGCGCCTGATGGGCCTGGTCTACCACGACGATGCGGACCGCGAGTACGCCTATGGCCCTGCAGGTGGCCTGCCGGAATCCCCGTTCGGCACCTTCTCACAGTCCACAATGGATGAGGCCAAGAAGAACGGCTGGCAGATTATCAGCATGAAGAATGACTGGGCGCGCATATTCGCTTTTGATGAATAAGGCTCCACAGTGATGGAAAGAGTGGATTCTCGATACCGGATGGGTGCGCTCGCACTCATCCTGTTCGCACTGGTGCCGCTGCCGGCTGCGGCAGGTGCACTGTATGTCTACGAGTTCAGTAATGCCTCTGAGTCCGGCTACGGCGGCGTGGGTCTTGCCGCCCGCGCCAATGATGCCGGCACGGTGTTTACCAATCCCGCCGGAATGACACGCTTCGATGATTCAGCGATGCTGGCGGGCGGCATCGGTGTCGTTATCGACGCCGGCTTTACCACCAGCAGCGAGAATACCGCGAGCGGTAAAAGCGGCTATGTGAATAAACGCCTCCTGCCCGCCGGCTCCTTTGCCTACCTGAGACAGCTTAACGACAAGTGGTGGGCCGGTGTCAGTGTGCAGAACTATTTCGGCCTCTCAGTCGACTGGCCGGATGACTGGGTGGGGCGCAGGTCTTCGGTCAATGTCGCAGTGATGGCGCCGCAGGTACAGCCGACGCTGAGCTACAAAGTCAATGACTGGCTCAGCGTGGGGGCTGGCGCGGCGCTGACACTCGGCTATTTTTCCGACAAGTTGAGGCAGGGGGCGCTGACGCCGGGCTACCCCGATGGGAAAGTGCGGATATCAGACACCGATACCGCGGTGCAGGGGAATTTCGGCATCATGTTGCAACCCTGGGAGCACACCCGTATCGGCCTGCGCTACCTGACTGAGACTGACCTGGATTTCAAGGACAGCCCGAATGTGTCCTGGAAGGACCCGATTGGTCAGCTGTTGCCCGGCACCGATAAAAAGCTCGATCTGGGTATCACCATGCCGCAGACCGTGTCACTGGGCGTGCATCACCGCTATGACGAAAAGCTGAACCTGCTGGGCAGCGTGGGCTGGGATGAGATCTCGAAATTCGGCCATGTGCAGGTCAACATTGATGACAATGGCCGCCCCGGAACCACTGTGGACGCTGATTTCCGGGATACCTGGCACTTCGGTGTCGGTGCGGAATATCAATGGCGACCGGATCTGCAACTCACCGCCGGCATTGCCTACGACACGTCCATGTCGACAGAGCGTACGCGGCCGCTGGCGATACCGCTGGGGTCGCTCTATCGCTACGCGATCGGTTTCAAGCAGAAACGCGGTGACGGCCTGACCATCGGCGGCGGTTTCACCTGGCTGTATGAGGGCAACTTGCCGGTGGAGAACCGGCCGGGTATCGATGGCCGTGTCTACGGCAAGTACAGCAATGCCAGCCTGTATTTCTTTTCCCTCTATGCAGCGTGGGATTGAGGGGCCGGTGGGCAGCTTTCGGAAGACGCGGGCGCAGTCCTGTTGTGATAACGACATTTGCCTGTGTGTGACGGTGAAAAATTCAGTAGGTTTTATCTAGGTCCATAGTATGGAGGAGGTAGTGATGAAGTATCTAAAGTTATCGGTGCTCTTGGTGTCAGCCCTGTTGCTGGCACAGGGGTCGGCGTTCGCCGCCGACAAGCCCAATATCCTGTTTATCGTATCCGACGACACCGGTTACGGTGATCTCGGTCCCTATGGCGGTGGTCCCGGTCGCGGTATGCCGACGCCGAATATCGACGAACTCGCCAATAATGGTATGACGTTTTTCTCTTTCTACGCCCAGCCCAGCTGTACGCCGGGTCGCGCCGCCATGCAGACGGGGCGTATTCCCAACCGCAGTGGTATGACCACCGTGGCCTTCCAGGGCCAGGGCGGCGGTCTGCCGGAAGCGGAGTGGACGCTCGGCTCAGTGCTGAAGAAGGCCGGTTACAACACCTACTTCACCGGCAAATGGCACCTCGGTGAATCCGACTACGCGCTGCCCAATGCCCAGGGCTATGACGTGATGAAGTATGTCGGCCTGTATCACCTCAACGCCTATACCTATGCGGACCCGACCTGGTTCCCGGATATGGATCCCAAGCTGCGTGAGATGTTCCAGAAAGTCACCATCGGCTCGCTGTCCGGGAAAGCCGGTGAGAAACCGAAGGAAGACTTCAAGATCAACGGCCAGTATGTCAACGAACCCGGAAAAAGCGTGACACTGCACGGTGTGACCTATCCGGACGGTGTTGTCGGCATCCCGTATTTTGACAGCTATGTCGAGAAAGCCGCACTGGAGTTTCTCGACGAGGCCGCCAAGGACCCGGATACGCCCTTCTTCATCAATGTCAACTTCATGAAGGTGCACCAGCCTAACCTGCCGGACCCCGAGTTCGAGCACAAGTCCCTGTCCAAGAGCAAGTACGCGGATTCGGTTGTCGAACTGGATACCCGCATCGGGCGCATCATGGCCAAGCTGAAATCACTGGGCCTGGATGACAACACCCTCGTGTTCTACACCACTGACAACGGCGCCTGGCAGGATGTGTACCCGGATGCGGGCTACACGCCCTTCCGCGGCACCAAGGGCACTGTGCGTGAGGGCGGTAACCGCGTGCCGGCGATCGCCGTCATGCCCGGCAAGATCAAGGCCGGCAGCCACAACCACGACATCCTCGGCGGCCTCGACCTGATGGCCACCTTCGCCTCGGTGGCGGGGGTAGAATTGCCGACCAAGGATAGAGCCGGTGAGCCGATCATCTTCGACAGCTACGACATGTCGCCAGTGCTGTTTGGAACCGGCGAGTCTGCGCGGAAGTCCTGGTTCTACTTTACCGAGAACGAACTCACCCCGGGTGCGGCGCGGGTCGGTAATTACAAGGCCGTGTTCAACCTGCGCGGTGGCGATGGCGCCCAGACCGGCGGCCTCGCGGTTGACTCCAACCTGGGTTGGAAGGGTGCGGAAAGCTATGTCGCGACCGTGCCACAGATCTTCGACCTGTGGCAGGACCCCCAGGAGCGCTATGACATCTTCATGAACAACTACACCGAGCGCACATGGACGCTGGTGACGATCAACGAGGAAGTCAAAGGCCTGATGAAGACCTACCTGGAGTATCCGCCGCGCAAAATGCAGAGCGAGGTCTATACCGGGCCGATTACGCTGTCTGAGTACCAGCGCTTCAAGTACATTCGTGAAATGCTGGCGAAAGACGGGGTGAGTCTCCCACTGCCAACCGGCAACTGATGCAGCGGTGAGGGGCGGCGGCCAAGCGCGTCCGCCCCCGCCCTGTTTTTTTGCCCTATATACTTTGGGGGCAGGTCACGTTTATGCGAATATGCATAAACGTGACCTGCCCCTTTTTCATTAATAACTGATAGCTATTGGATGACCATGTTTCACTATCCGCGATTGACACTGACATCTTTTGCCCTGCTGTTCGCTGCCGGAGTCCAGGCGCATGGCCCTGCGTTTACCGGGGTGGTGGCCAAGGCCGATACCGCCGAGACGGTTTTTTCCAACCCGGCGGGGATGTCGCAGTTGCCGGGCCGGCAGATGACGTTCAATGGTGTGCTGATCAACACGTTTTCAGAGTTCAAGGTCGACGAGAGCCAGACCACGGTTGGCGGTGGCAATCCGCGCGACTCAGAACCCTCGTTGGTGCCCTCATTTTACTACTCGACCCAGTATCAGGAGGACTGGCATTTCGGCTACTCGCTGAACGTCCCCACAGGCTTTGGCAATACCGACGGCCCGAACTGGGCCGGTCGCTACTACAGCGACCGTTTCTCACTCGTCTACGTCGCGCTCAGCCCGGCCGTGTCCTACGATTTCAATGAGCATCTCTCTGTCGGCGCCAACGTGAATATTATGTACAGCGATTCCTCGGTGCGCACCCAGGTCAATAACAACCTGATCGGCGATCGCTACGAGGACGGCAAGCTGACGGTGGAGTCTGACGGGGTGGGCGTCGGCGCCTCGCTGGGTATGCTGTACTCGTTCTCTCCGGATACCCGCATCGGCCTGACCTGGAGTTCGCAGGTCAATATCGACATGGACACCAACGTGAATTTCGCCAATGTGCGGCGCCCCCAGGCCATCATCGACAGCTTGCAGTCTCAGAATATCGAGGTGGCAGACAATGTCCCGATGCGCGCCTCTGCGGGCCTGTACCACCGCATGCAAAACGACTGGGATTTCACTGTGGATGTGATCTGGGTGGAGTTCTCCGAGTTTGGCGTGACCGAGGTGCAGTTGGATGAGAATACGCTGAACGCGCCAGAGGGTATCTACAACGACTTTTTCGTGGCCACAGTCGGTATGACCTGGCCGATCAATACAAGGATGCGCGGTGCCGTGGGAGCACTGTGGGTGCAGCAGCCGGTGGACGATGAGAATCGCGGCTTCGGTATCGCGCTGGATGAGATGTGGGGTGTCGGTGCCGAAATGACCTACAAGCTGGACAGCGGCAACGATATCGCGCTAGGTGTCGATATCATCGACAACGGCAGCGCGCCGATCGACTCAGGCCCGTCGCTGTTCAAGGGGCGTGTGGTGGGCGAATCGAAAAACCACTACACGATGCTGCTCGACTTCACCTACAACTGGCGCTAGCGCCCGGCCTGCCTGCTGTCGTCCTGCGCCGCTCTGGACGGGGTGTCAGGGGGCGTTGTAATTGACGTCGTGCGCATCCATGATCGACTGGGCGATGGCTTTCAGGTCCGTCGTGTAGCCGGGATCATAGTTGTAGCTGGACAGGTCCACTCCATAGATTGCCCGCAGCCATACCAGCTCAGCCAGTGCCAGCAGGATGTCGTCTGCGTGTCCAAACGAGTCGCGGTAGATGGCATCGCCCGAGCTGCTGACCAGTGTGTCCACTTCGGGCAGGTTGCCGGCGCTGTATAAGTTGCGCAGCTCCAGTGCACTCTGGCCATAGGGAATGCAGTAAAAATCGACGCCGGGGTTCTCCGCGCGCAGCGTGTCGATAAATGCGTGTGTGATTGCCGGGTGATACTGGTGCCACAGTTCTGCGTAGGTGGCGGCATCGAAATTGGCCGGTGTGGTCAGCCAGGGCAGGGCGATAAAAAAGCGGGTGTCAGGGTTTTTTTCCAGCGCGTAGTTCACCCAGTTGCGATAACCCTCTATGCCGGGGTAGTCGGGGTGGTAGGTCATGCCGAACAGCTGCACCTGTCCGCTGTCCAGGACGGCCTGTATCGCTGTGCGCTTACTCGCATTTTCCCACAGCGCCTGTGGTGTGCCCGAGGCCGCGCCGGAGTAAAAACGCGATTGCGTGTGATCGCTGAAACCGGCGAGCAGTGCGTGACCGGGCAGTTCCTCTGCGATCGGATCGAAGAAACTGTGCCCGATCAGCAGCGCATTCAGGCCGGTATTGACTGTGGGCCGGAAAATTGCGGTCAGCGGCGGTGCCGCCTGGCCCCAGAACTGGCGCACGGCGTTGGCGGAAATATCAAACGAGCATTCATTGCCGGTCGCGCCGCTGCACTGGTTGACCCAGCGGTGGAATGTCCAGTCGGGCCGGGGTACCGCGTAGTAGGTCTCCCGGTAATCGTGAACCACCAGGTTGTTGCTGCAGTTGTCGGCGCCGGCGGCGTGCTCTTCCAGCAGGCAGCTGCGGTCGCCGCTGGCGGACAGCACATCGCCCTCGCCGATGATTTCGATCGGGTGGCTGCAAGCCTGCAGCAGAAGCAGGCTGGCAAACAGGCTGAGTGTTATTGATTTCATGGTGAGAGTCTCTTCTTCGACTGTGGCCGGTGCTGGTGTACCCCGGGGCATTGGGAGCGACCAGCGTGTCCTGCCGCACGATCTCGTTGACCGCACGCCGGTGCCGCTTGAAATCAGGGTAATGGTGTCAGGGAGCTAAATCAATGCGAGATAAAGCCGAACACAGGGTTCGGCTTTTTTTGTGATATGGTGCCCAGAAGAGGACTTGAACCTCCACGCCCTTGCGAGCACTAGCACCTGAAGCTAGCGTGTCTACCAATTTCACCATCTGGGCAAATCAGGCCGCTGCGGGCAATGTTGCCTGCAGAGGATTCTGAGGGCGGCGACTTTACTTTTGTATCGCGGCTTTGTCAATCCCTTGTGAGACGCAGAGCCTCTCCTCGCGTATAATCGGCGCAAATTCACACATCCTGAACAATAATTTCATACGGAAGACCCCGAATATATGGCTAAAAAAGGCAAGATTGCCGATCCCCACGCCGCTCGCGAAGCCGAGCGCTACGAAAACCCGATACCCAGCCGCGAGGTGATACTCGAGTTGCTGGCGGAGGCCGAAAAACCCCTGGACAGCGCCGATATCGCGCAGGCCCTCGGGCTCGATGAGCCCGAGCAGCTGGAGGCGCTGCAGAAGCGCCTGCGGGCGATGGAGCGCGACGGCCAGCTGATGGTGAACCGCCGCGGCACCTATGGCCTGGTGGACAAAATGAACCTGCTGCACTGCCGCGTGCAGGGCCATCGCGACGGCTACGGCTTCGCGATGCCGCTGGCGGGTGGCGACGATATCTACCTGAACGCGCGGCAGATGCACTTTGTCTTCGACGGCGATGAGGTGCTGATACAGGTGACCGGTGAGGACCGCCGCGGACGCCTTGAGGGGCGCGTGGTGGAGGTGCTGGAGCGCGCGCACAAAACGGTGGTCGGGCGCTACCAGGAGGAGAGCGGTATCGGCTTTGTGGTGCCGGACAATGGCCGCCTGACACAGCAGATACTCATTCCGCCGAAGGAAAAAGGGGAGGCCGAGTCCGGGCAGATCGTCACTGCGGAAATTATCGATTACCCCACGCGCCGGTTCGGCGCCAAGGGGCGTGTGGTGGAGGTGCTGGGCGATCACCTCGACCCCGGCATGGAGATCGACGTCGCCATCCGCTCCCACGGCATTCCCTGGGAGTGGCCGGACGAGGTGCTGGATGAGGCGTCGCGGCTGGAGGAAGAGCCGCTGGAAGAGGACAAGCAGCACCGTGTAGACCTGCGCAAACTGCCGTTTGTCACCATCGACGGTGAGGACGCGCGTGATTTCGATGACGCGGTCTACTGTGAAAAGCAGGACAACGGCAGCTGGCGCCTGTGGGTGGCCATCGCCGATGTCTCCCACTATGTCGCACCGGGCTCCGCCCTCGACCGCGAGGCGGCCCTGCGCGGCAACTCGGTGTATTTTCCGGCGCGTGTGGTGCCGATGCTGCCGGAGGCGCTGTCTAACGGCCTGTGTTCGCTCAAGCCCGCCGTGGATCGCCTGGCGATGGTGTGCGAGATGGAGCTCAGCGCCAGAGGTGTGCTGTCCAAGTACCGGTTCTACGAGTCGGTGATTCACTCGCACGCGCGTCTCACCTACACCCAGGTGGGCGAGGTGCTGGAACACGGCAAGCACCCGGATGTGGACAAGCGGCGGGTGCCGGACCTGAAGCGCCTGCACAGCCTCTACCGGGTGCTGCGGGCAGCGCGGGACAAGCGTGGCGCCATCGATTTCGAGACGGTGGAAACCCGCATTATCTTCAACGAGAACCGCAAGATCGACGCGATTGTGCCGGTGGTGCGCAACGATGCACACAAGCTGATCGAGGAGTGCATGCTCTGCGCCAACGTTGCCACGGCGCGCTTTTACGACGCCAACAAGCTGCCCATGCTGTTCCGCGTGCACGAGGGTCCCAGTGAGGAAAAGCTGGAGAACCTGCGCAAGTTCCTCGGGGAGTTGGGCCTGGATCTCGGCGGCGGCGACAAGCCCACGCCGCTGCACTACCAGCAACTGCTGCAGCAAATCGCGGAGCGCGACGATGCCAATGTCATCCAGACCATGCTGCTGCGCTCCCTGAGCCAGGCGGTCTACCAGCCGGAGAACAAGGGGCACTTCGGTCTCCACTACGAGGCCTACGCCCATTTCACCTCGCCCATCCGGCGCTATCCGGACCTGCTGGTGCACCGGGGTATCCGCCATCTCATCCGCCGCAGCGCCAGTGCCAAGGGCGTGCTGCGGGTGAAGGGAGCTGAGCCCATCCCCACCGGGCAGATATTTCCCTACGATATCCACGCCATGGTTGTGCACGGTGAACACTGCTCGATGAGTGAGCGGCGCGCGGATGAGGCGACGCGGGAGGTCAACTCCTGGCTGAAATGCGAGTACCTGCAGGATCATGTGGGCGATGAGTTCAATGGCGTCATCAGCGCGGTCACCAGTTTCGGCCTGTTCGTGGAGCTCGAGGACCTCTACATCGAGGGCCTGGTGCACGTCACGGCGCTGCCCGGCGATTACTACAACTTCGACAAGGCCCGGCAGCGCCTGATCGGCGAGCGCTCGGGCCGCAGCTTCCAGCTGGGCGGCAGCGTGCGCGTGCAGGTCGCCAGGGTCGACCTGGATGACCGCAAGATCGATCTCGAGCTGATCGAGGCCGCCTCCGACAAGAAAACCAAGGCAAAGAGTAGCCGCGGCGACGCCGGCAAGGGTGCTGCCAAGGGCGCCAAAAAGGATAAAAAGCCCGGCGCCGCGCGCAAGCCCAAGGCCAAAACGGGTCTCAGGCGGCGCCGCTGAGCGTGCAGTACGTCTACGGGATACACGCGGTCGACAGCCTGCTGCGGCAGAACGCGAAGGCGGTGCAGCGCCTGCTGCTGCAGGCCGGTCGCAATGACAAGCGTATCAATGCGCTGCTGGAGCTGGCACAGAACCAGGGCGTGACGGTGGTGCGCGAGCCGCGCGCCGGGCTGGATACACGGGTCAGTGGCCGCCACCAGGGTGCGGTCGCCGAAGTGCGCGAGCTGGCGGGTAGCGGGGCGGATGCGGCGTCCAATATCTGGGGCGAGGCGGAGTTGTTGCGGGCCGTGGATGAAAAAGAGGGTGCCGCGCTGATCCTGGTGCTGGACGGAGTCACCGACCCCCACAACCTGGGCGCCTGCCTGCGCAGCGCCGATGCGGCGGGCGTGGATGCCGTGGTGGTGCCCAAGGACAACTCGGCGGATCTCACGCCGGTGGTGCACAAGGTCGCCTGCGGTGCCGCCGAGGTGGTGCCGTTTGTCCGCGTCACCAATATCAGCCGCACACTGCAGGCCCTGCAATCGCGGGGGGTGTGGCTCTACGGTACCGACGGCGACGCGGAACAGTCGCTGTATAACAGCGATCTGACCACCTCGATAGCGCTGGTGATGGGCGCGGAGGGCAAGGGCATGCGCCGGCTGACGCGCGAGCAGTGCGACTTTCTCATCCACCTGCCGATGGCGGGCTCGGTGAGCAGCCTCAACGTCTCGGTGGCGGCGGGAATCTTCCTGTTTGAGGCGGTTCGGCAGCGCGGAAATCACGGCAAATAATCTCCTTGTCACCCACCGGTAAACTCGGTAGACTTCGCTCCCTCAAAATTTGCCCGGCTGTTCTGAACAGCCGATCCTCCTTGCTACACCATTTCAGTGGGTAGCATTAACCCGTAAGGAGCTTTCGAATGCGACATTACGAGATCGTATTTATGGTCCATCCGGACCAGTCCGAACAAGTGCCCGGCATGATCGAGCGCTACACCTCAGCTATCCAGAAAGACGGTGGCCAGGTCCACCGCCTTGAAGATTGGGGCCGCCGCCAGTTGGCCTACCCGATCAACAAGATCCACAAGGCACACTATGTGCTGATGAACGTGGAGGCGTCCAACGACGCCATGGAAGAACTGACGACCACTTTCCGTTACAACGACGCCGTCATCCGCAACCTTGTGATCCGACGCGATGAGCCCGTGACTGAAGAGTCTTTCATCATGAAGGCCGAGAAGGAAAATCGCGAGCGCAAGAACCGCTACGAAGAGCGCCAGGCAGCTGATGCCGCCAGGGCCCAGGCGGCCGATGACAACGATGATGACGACGATTCCGATGACGAGTCAGACGACGATTAAGTCATCGCACTCGCGCACTGGATCCTGTAACGAATATTGAGGTTTAGAGGAGAATCACCATGGCACGTTTTTTCCGTCGCCGTAAGTTTTGTCGCTTTACTGCCGAAGGCACCAAGGAAATTGATTACAAGGACCTGGAAACCCTGAAGGCATACGTTTCCGAGACCGGCAAGATCGTACCCAGCCGTATCACAGGTACCAAGGCCAAGTACCAGCGCCAGTTGGCAACTGCCATCAAGCGCGCGCGTTTCCTGTCCCTGTTGCCATACACGGATTCGCACCAGTAGGACCAGATTGATCCGCGTGGCGCCCAGTCGAGATTTCGCTTGAAGGGCCTGGCAGAACTTGTCATGCGCGGACGCCTGCAGGCGCTGCTGGTTGTAGTAGCGGGTGCGGGGAGTTTGTTATTTTGCTGGATCAGCGCTGCCGTACTGGCGCTGGTCACGCTGCGCAAGGGTGCAGGGGCCGGCCTCTGGCTGTTCATGTGGGCGCTGTTGCCAGCGGGGACGCTGGTGTACCTGTTCGGGGACAGCGGGCCACTGGCGCTGCTGGCCGGCACCATGGTGTTGGCTCTGGTGTTGCGCAACACGATAAACCTGCCGCTGGCGATACTGTCGGCTGTGGGTGTAGGGGTGGTCACCGGGTTGGCTTTGCTAGCCTTTTCCGGCGCCTACCTGGAGCAGATGGTGGTGTACTTCAGTGAGTTTTTGACCTCGCTGGAGCAGCAGCTGTCCCAGGGTGGACAGGTGGTGGAACTGGTCAAGCCAGACGCGGCGCAGATTGCCGGTATGCTGGGTGCGGGCTCCGCCACAATGGCGGTACTGTGCCTGTTGCTGGGGCGATACTGGCAGGCGGCACTGTACAACGTCGGCGGCTTTGGCAAGGAGTTCAAGGCGCTGTATTACCCCGCAGGGGTGACGTCGGTACTGGTGCTTGCGGCGCTGGCACTGTACGGCCTGGGTATCGAGTATCGCGCCTGGGCGATGATTTGCGTGATCCCGCTGATGTTTGCGGGGTTGGCGTTGTTACACGCCCGTGCCGAGATGCGCGGGCGGGGTACGGGATGGCTGGCAGTATTTTATGTTGCCTGGCTGATCTTTGACCCGGTGAAACTGCTGGTAGTGTTGTTCGCTATCGCTGACAGCTGGCTGAACTTTCGCCAGCGCTGGTCCAGGGGGCCAGGTAACGAGTTGAGTCGGCGCGACGAACACGACGACAGTGACGATCGAGACAATTGAAGTAGTGGTAATTCACTACCCGAGAAGAGGAACGTAAGATGGACGTCATATTGCTGGAGAACATCAGCAAACTGGGCAGGCTGGGCGATACGGTGAAAGTGAAAGCCGGTTTTGGTCGCAACTACCTGATTCCGCAGGGCAAGGCAGTGCACGCCACTGAAGAGAACACCGCCTCCTTTGAAGCGCGTCGCGCCGAACTGGAAGCGGCGGCGGCAGCGCAGATGGCGGAAGCCCAGACTCGCGCCGACGCTATCAATGCACTGGGTACAGTGACCATCCCCGCCAATGCCGGTGAGGAAGGCAAGCTGTTCGGCTCCGTCGGTACCCGCGATATCGCCGATGCGATCGTGGCACTGGGCTGCGAGGTGGACAAGTCTGAAGTTCGCCTGCCGAGCGGTGCACTGCGTGAGCTGGGCGAGTACGAGATCGCCATCCAGGTGCACGGTGATGTTGATGCGACTGTACTGGTCGCGGTCATCGCCGAGTAAGACATGCCGGTGGCATCCCGCAGGGACAGCCACCTGAACCCGTTCAGGCACCGGTCACTCGTGATCGGTGCTTTTTTATGCGCGCAGATCTGTGTGCCGCCCCCCGCCCTGAAACACCAGCTGCGCCGGTTTTGCTTTAGCTGCTCGTCGGTTTCCGCTAGTCTGTGTACCCCCTGAACAATAGTATTTGCTATGGCTGATCCAGATTACCCCGGCAATGTTTCCGAGCTGCGTCACTCCGGTGAGGGCGATCTCGCGCGCATCAAGATGCAGCCGCACTCGATGGAGGCCGAGCAGTCGGTGCTGGGCGGCCTGCTGCTGTCCGCTGACGGCTGGGACTCGGTGGCCGAGATGGTCACCGCCAGTGATTTCTACCGGCCCGGGCACCGGCTGATTTTCCGCCAGATCGCACAGCTCGCCGAGGCGGCGGAGCCGGTGGATGTGATCACGGTGGCCGACAAGCTGGAGGCCTCGGGTGAGCTGGACAGCGCAGGCGGCCTGCCCTATCTGGCGGAGCTGGCCCAGAACACGCCCAGCGCCTCCAATATCCGCGCCTACGCCCAGGTGGTGCGCGAGCGCGCCAGCCTGCGCAAACTGATTGAGGCCGCGCAGGAAATCGCCGAGAGCGGCTTCAATCCCGACGGGCGCAAGTCCGAGGAGTTGCTGGACCTGGCCGAGCGCCGGATCATGCAGATCTCCGAGGAGGGCCCCAAAGCCGGTGGCCCCAGGGATATCAACCCGCTGCTGAAGGATGCCCTCGGGCGGATTGAGGAACTGTTCCAGTCCGGCGGTGACATCACCGGTCTCAGCACCGGCTTTATCGAGCTGGACAAAATGACGTCAGGCCTGCAGGAATCGGATCTGGTCATTGTGGCCGGCCGGCCCTCGATGGGAAAAACCAGTTTCGCGATGAACCTGGTGGAGCACGCGGTGCTGACGCAGAAGAAGCCGATACTGGTCTTCAGCATGGAGATGCCGGCGGACTCGCTGATCATTCGTATGCTGTCGTCTATCGGTCGCATCGACCAGACGCGGGTGCGCAATGGCAAACTGGAGCAGGAGGACTGGCCCAAGCTCAACCTGGCCGTCACCAAACTCAAGGATGTGCCGCTGTTCATCGACGATACCCCCGCACTCACGCCGACAGAAGTGCGCAGCCGCGCCCGTCGCGTCGCGCGCGAACACGGCGGGCTGGGGATGATTATGGTGGATTACCTGCAGTTGATGCAGGTGGCGGGGTCATCCGAGGGCCGCACCGCGGAGATCTCTGAAATCTCCCGCAGCCTGAAGGCCATCGCCAAGGAGTTCAAGGTGCCGATGGTGGCCCTGTCCCAGCTCAACCGCTCGCTGGAGCAGCGCCCCAACAAACGCCCGGTCAACTCGGATCTGCGGGAATCGGGCGCCATCGAGCAGGACGCGGATGTGATCATGTTCATCTACCGCGATGAGGTCTACCACGAGGAATCCGAGGACAAGGGTGTGGCCGAGATCATCATCGGCAAGCAGCGGAACGGCCCTATCGGCAGTTGCCGGCTGGCCTTCATCGGGCAGTACACCCGCTTCGAGAACCTCGCGCGCGGTGCCTACGACGAGCATTGAGGCTCGTGTCACCCACAGCTACAAGCCGGTCTGTTCCCTCAGTGCCCGCAGGTGCGCCAGTTGCTCCTCGGGGGCCAGCGGTGCCGCAGCGTGTTTTTCCAGTGCCGCGGGCCTGGGGATTTCCAGGGTTTCACCGCGCAGTACCCGCGCGCAGTACTGCTCGTAGTGCGCTTTGAATACCGGCCAACTGGTGCGCTCGGTATTATTGGCGAGAAAGAACCAGTCGCTGTCCCTGCCGGCGAGGTAGACGGCGGCATGGCTCCAGGCCTGTGCGGATTTCGGCGAAGCGGCGCGGCAGGCCTCCACATAGGCGTCGTGCGGATGTGGCAGGCCCAGGTCGGACAGGCCCTGCTGGCAGCACTCCAGCATCCGGTTGAGCGTCGGCAGGTACTCGCTGTTCTCGATCGCGTGCCGGGCGCCCTTGAGAATATGCTCCACCGGGTAGACCGATAGCGATTCCAGCCACAGCTTCTTGATCTGGTTGAGTTGCTCTGCGCTCGGGTAGGCGGCGTAGTACTGGTTGTGGTAGTTCAGCCGGAACAGCGCGAACACCTGGTTCAGCGCCTCGATGTGGGCCTCTGTGGCCGGCTTGCGCCGCGGTTCAGTCTGCCCAGGAGGTGTCGGTGAGGTCCTGTTCGAGGCTGCGATCCCTTGTGCGACCCGTTGTACTAGTTCCCTGCTGTCCGGCATGACTGTGTCCTGCGTGCTCGATCTGGTGGCGTTTTGCCCAGTGGTACTTCACATGCTGTAAAAACTTGCTGTTCCAGGACGTGTGCGCCTGGTTGCTGTCGCGCCAGTATACGATGAACTCGGGCAACAGTGAGCGGGCAAATTCGGTATCGATGTGCGACAGGCGCAGAATATCGTACACGTCCTCGCTCGGCTGCCACTGTTCGCTGATGCGTCGGGGCTCGGTGCTGTGCTCCAGGCTGGAGGTGTACCGCGCCCACTGGATGCGGATGTGCTGGATGAACTTCGAGTTCAGCTCCTTGGGACTGGTGCCGCGCTCGCGCCAGTACAGGATGAACTCGGGGATGGCGTCCTCGATAAAATCGCGGGCGATCTCGCCGCGCTCCATGATCTCCATGGCGTCTTCACTCGGCCGCCAGTTGTTGTCCAGTGTGGTGGACACCGGCACCCGGAAGGCCTCCGCCTGGTGCTGTTGCTGGCGGCGCCAGATGGCGATCACATGCTGGCGGAATTTGTTCTCCCAGGCGTGGCTGGTCTCACCGCGCTCGCGCCAGTAGAAGATGAAATCTTCCAGTTGGTCGAGTGCGAACTGTCGGGGTATGTTGTGGTTCATGGCCAGCAGCTGTAGTAAGTCCTCACTCGGCGACCAGTGTACAGGCAGCAGGCCGGCGCTGCGCCGCGTCGGCAGTGTCGCCGGGGGTGGCGGGCTGGCCGGTTTCTGCGGCTGCGCCGGCTCGTTCACTGCGAAGCTCAACTGCTCCGAGGTCAGCAGCGGTGGGGTGTCAATCAGCAGTATCCCTTTGTCCACGAGGGCGCGACTGATGCGGTGCAGGTCCTCCACGCTCCAGAAGGGCAGTGTGCGCAACAGGAAATCGCGCTCAATGAGATACCAGGCGTGGCCGTTGCGAAGTTGCGGGCTGTTGTGCTCGAACACCTGCTGCAGGTGCTGCAGCAGAATGGCCTCCTCCAGGCCGATGGTTGCGGCCAGTACCGGAGAGAACAGCAACTGGCGCTCAGGTATGAGGGAGAAATCTGACATTGTGGTACCGGAATCGGGTCGTAAGTTTGGTAGGATACCGCATTCGCGAAAGCTGCGCGCTGGATAAACAGGGAATGCGGTCAATCCGCCTGGAATTCTGATGGCAAAACAAAAAACCGCGTTTGTGTGCAACGACTGTGGCTCCGACTACGTGAAGTGGCAGGGCCAGTGCAGCGATTGCGGGGCCTGGAACACCCTCACCGAAATCAGGCTGGGGCCGGAAAAAGGCTCTGGTCGCGCCGGGGCGGGCGCGCCGGTCAGCGGCAAGCGCACAGGGTTTGCCGGGGCGCTGGAAAGCGCCCGCGTGCTCAGTGAGATCGACCTGCAGGACCTGCCGCGCTTCTCTTCCGGCACCGTGGAGTTTGACCGCGTACTCGGCGGCGGGCTCGTGCCCGGCTCGGCCATCCTGGTGGGCGGCAATCCGGGCGCCGGCAAAAGCACACTGCTGCTGCAGACCATGTGCCACCTGGCCCGCGACATGGACGCCCTGTACATCACCGGCGAGGAGTCGCTGCAGCAGGTCGCCATGCGCGCGCGGCGCCTGCAACTGCCCACCGACAAGTTGCGGCTGATGTCGGAAACCAATGTCGAGGCGATTGTAGCCTCGGCGCAGGAACTGAAGCCGAGGGTGCTGGTGGTCGACTCCATCCAGGTGGTGCACACGGACGAGATCGCCTCCGCTCCCGGCAGCGTCTCGCAGGTGCGCGAATGCGCGGCCTACCTGATCCGCTACGCCAAGCAGACCGGCACCGTACTGCTGCTGGTGGGCCATGTCACCAAGGACGGCTCACTGGCCGGGCCCAAGGTGCTGGAGCATATGATCGACTGCTCCATCCTGTTGGAGGGCAGTGACGACTCGCGTTTCCGCACCCTGCGCGGGCAGAAGAACCGCTTCGGTGCGGTCAATGAACTGGGTATCTTCGCGATGACCGAGCAGGGCATGCGCGAGGTCAAGAACCCCTCGGCGATTTTCCTCGATCGCGGCAGCGAACCCGCCTCGGGCAGCGCGGTGATGGTGGTGTGGGAGGGCACGCGGCCACTGCTGGTCGAGATCCAGGCGCTGGTGGATGACAGCCAGCTGGGCAATCCGCGGCGGGTGGCGGTGGGCCTGGAGCAGAACCGCCTGGCCATGCTGCTGGCGGTACTGCACCGCCACGGCGGGATGCAGGTGGGTGACCAGGATGTGTTCGCCAATGTGGTCGGCGGGGTCAAGGTGCTGGAGACGAGTGCCGACCTGGCGCTGCTGCTGGCGATCGTGTCCAGCTACCGCGACCGGATACTGCCGCGCGATATGGTGATTTTCGGCGAGGTCGGCTTGTCCGGTGAGATCCGCCCGGTGCCCAATGGGCAGGACCGGCTGGCAGAGGCGGCCAAGCACGGCTTCACGCGGGCCATTGTTCCCAAGGGCAATGCGCCCAAGGGGCCGATCAAGGGGATGGAGGTGACCGCCGTGGCCAAGCTGGCCGATGCGCTGGCCGCGCTGGACTAGCGGCGCGCGGGTATCAGTTGCCCAGTTGGCCGAGTTCTTCTTCCAGTGTTTCGATGTCCATATGG
This sequence comes from Halioglobus sp., assembly GCA_020443425.1. Classification (GTDB taxonomy): domain Bacteria; phylum Pseudomonadota; class Gammaproteobacteria; order Pseudomonadales; family Halieaceae; genus Marimicrobium. The sequence goes on along the minus strand of JAGRIE010000007.1, from coordinate 9,612 downwards.
GCTTGCAACACTTCCAGCAGCGGCTCCATATTCTCGCGATCGACATGCTGCACGGCAAAGCCCAGTCGCCCCGCCTCGACGTGTTGCAGGTAGGCGTGCAGCTCCAGTGTGCTGCCCTCATCCAGCCTGATGATCAGCGTGAACGGCTCGTTGTACTGTGCGTCCCAGACGTCCGGTTGGTCGGTGGCGACGCCGGTGAGCGAGATGTCGATGAGGCGCTGGCGCCATACGCTCCCGCCCTGGTGTACTTCCACCGGCAGGGCCAGTTCAACGCGCGTATAACGACGTTTCTCGATAGGGTGTTCTGTCATGTTACGGCTCTTGTTGCTCGGGTCCAGCCGTCACTATAGCGCCGCCGTGGCATGAATGCGAGATCGGCGGCGCGATCAGCAGGCGCCTGGCCACGCCGCATCCGGGCTATTTCAGTTTGCGGTATTTCAGGCGCTGTGGCTGGTTGGCCGCGGCACCGAGGCGCGCCTTGCGGTCTTCCTCGTAATCACTGAAGTTGCCCTCGTGGAACACCACACCACCGTCGTCCTCATAGGCGAGGATGTGTGTGGCGATGCGGTCGAGGAACCAGCGATCGTGGGAGATCACCATGGCCGCCCCCGGGAAGGTGAGCAGCGCCTCCTCCAGCGCGCGCAGGGTCTCCACATCCAGGTCGTTGGTGGGCTCGTCAAGCAACAGCACATTGGCGCCCTGTTTCAGCAGTTTCGCCAGGTGCAGCCGGTTGCGCTCGCCGCCA
>JAGRIE010000007.1:0-8768 GCA_020443425.1 Halioglobus sp. | reverse complement strand
ATCAGGATCTTGAACAGCGTGGATTTACCCATGCCGTTGGCGCCGATAATGCCGACGATACTGCCCTTGGGCACTGTGAAGCTGACATGGTCGAACAGCAGGCGATCACCGAAGCTCTTGCTGAGGTTGCTGACCTCGATGACCTTGTCGCCCAGTCGCGGGCCGGGTGGAATATAGATCTCGTTGGTTTCATTGCGGCTCTGGAATTCCTGCGACTGCAATTCCTCAAAGCGCTGCAGCCGCGCCTTGCTCTTGGCCTGGCGTCCCTTCGGGTTGCTGCGCACCCACTCCAGCTCGGCCTTGATGGACTTCTGGTGCGAGGCCTCCTGGCGCTTCTCTGACTCCAGGCGCTGCTCCTTGGCGTCCAGCCAGTCCGAGTAATTACCCTCGTAGGGGATGCCGCGCCCGCGGTCCAATTCCAGAATCCAGCCGGCGGCGTTATCGAGGAAATAGCGATCGTGGGTGATCGCCACCACGGTGCCGGGGAAGTCGTGCAGGAAGCGCTCCAGCCACGCCACACTCTCGGCGTCGAGGTGGTTGGTCGGCTCGTCGAGCAGCAGCATATCGGGGTTGGACAGCAACAGGCGGCACAGGGCCACGCGGCGCCGCTCACCGCCCGACAGTGTGTCGACGGCGGCATCCCACGGCGGCAGGCGCAGCGCGTCGGCGGCGATCTCCAGCTTGTGGTCGAGGTTGTGCGCATCGGTGGCCTGGATGATATCTTCCAGCCGCGCCTGTTCTTTCGCCAGGGCGTCAAAGTCAGCGTCCGGCTCGGCGTAGTCAGCGTACACTTTCTCCAGCGCCGCCAGTGCGTCTATCGCCTCCTGCACACCTTCCTCCACATTGCCGCGCACATCCTTGTCGGGATTGAGCTGCGGCTCCTGTGGCAGATAACCGATCTTGATACCGGGCTGGGCCCGGGCCTCGCCGAGAATATCCGAATCGATACCGGCCATGATGCGCAGTAACGTCGATTTGCCTGAGCCGTTCAGGCCCAGCACACCGATCTTCGCGCCCGGGAAAAACGACAGCGAGATATCCTGCAGGATGGTTTTCTTGGGCGGCACGACTTTGCCGACCCGGTTCATTGTGTAGACGTATTGCGCCATGGAAATCGTGCTCTGCTCTGGTCAATTCAAGACGAGGAATTCTAGCAGAAACTTGCGATGGTAGGAGTCCCTTGCAGTGGCCGTGTCCCACTTGCACGCATACGCATTGCTGGAGGTTTAGAATCAACGTAATTGTCTGGCTATGTCAGGTAGTACTTTATAGAGTGTAGGAGTAATATTGAACAAAGGACGTAAATTCACGATGTAGCAGGGAGTGCCACAAAACGTGAAAGCACATCAACCGATCACCTTATCAGCCGCATTGTCTTCGTTGGCGGCGTGCCTCTCCCCCATTTTCATTCCTATCCGCTCAATCCGACAACGGAACATTCACCTCCGCTCTGTACTGCGCTGCGTTCTGTGATGAACGCTGGTGCGTCTAAACCCCAGTTAACTTTCCAGAAACAGGTAAATATCGATTATTACGAGCGATCAGCATTAACAATACCGGTAACCTAAAAGGAGATAAAAAAATGCCGTATACAGGAATAAGAATCAGACTGGCTTTCGTTGTCGTGCTGCTCATGAGCGGTTGCACTAACTTCAGGAATGAGGGCGCCATGGGAGTCCGATCCAGTATTTCCCAGCAAGGTATCCCCGCAAGCCGGTTTGGAGCTCTCTATTATAATCCGACTGACTTGATTGATGGCGCCGGAGATGTCAGGCCTGGTGTCGGAGTGATAGAAAGTGGTGAGCATTTTTCTATATCGCTGCTATCTGCTTATATCTGTGGCTTTCGGGAATCAAAGGGTTTGGATGTGCTTATTCCAGGTGATGACTCAAACCCTCCACAGCAGAAGGGCAGCGGCTGTCGGGAGGGCGGAAGAGAGCCCGAAGCAGCAGATAGAACAACGCGCGGTGAAGTGGCAATCATTGTTAACACCGGTGAGGGGATCAGGAATGCTTTCAATCCAAGCGCTGAAGAGAACACTGGACGTGTGATCTATTACAATGAAGATGTCCGGGAATCAGGGCAGCTGATCAATGCGCGGAATATACCGATCTACGGCCCACAGAAATACAATGGTGATAGCGTAACATTCGATCTGTGGATGCTGGAACTTGACAATGAGGAAAACGCAGAAGTATCTGAACTGCTATCTTCCCTGAGCAGCATGGGGCAGACAGCTTATCCTCCGAGCGCGCCGGCGCTGAAGGTCCTGAATACTCTGGGAAGCGCTTTTTTAAGCGGCAACCATGATGACCTGCAGGCCCGTATCAACATGCGTTTTGATACATTGCCACCTAGAGACTCACAAGTATTTCGCTTACCTTTGAGGGAGGGCTACTACGCATTTGTCCGTGAAGAGAATCGGGACTTGAATCCCGAGTGGACAACGTTTCAAGTCAATGAGCAACTCGGTGAGTTGTGTGAGGTGAAAGCTGGTCAGCGTTGTGACGCCAGTGATCAAAGTACTTACCGAGGTCAAACCTGGTTTCTCATCAGGATTGCAAAGGAGTCAGCTGTATCGGCACTAAAGTTTGAAACCCAGGAAACTATTGCCGCATTCACTAATCGCATGGCGACTTTCAAGGCCCAGGAGTACAAAAAAACCTCTGCCCTTCTCCAGGCACTGGATACTAACCTTGACGCATTGGTATGCAAGTCCACCGAAGTGAAAGACAAGGCGGGCAGCATAGACCAGGTCAAGACGCAGGCGAAACGATCAGAACTTGAACTGGATTGTGACGGCACAGAAAGCCAGTGATGAATAGTGTAACGGGGTTGCTGGCATTTCGAGTTGCTGCATGTATGAGTACATGTTGCCGCTCATTCCTGAGTGGCTGAAGTCAGAAACCCGCCACCCGGCTGACATCCACCGAAACACTCAGTACCGGCGTGGCGCCGCCGCCGAAGATCACGCCGCGCAGTGGCGTGACATCAAAATAATCGCGGCCGAATGCCGTCACGATATGCTGGCTGCCGGCCATGCTGTCGTTGGTGGGGTCGAATTCCACCCAGCCTTCCTCGGGGCAGAAGAAGGCGATCCAGGCGTGCGTCGCGTCGGCGCCCACCAACTTCTGCTCGCCCGGCTTGGGCAGAGTCTCGATATAGCCCGAGATATATTTCGCGGGAATTCCCATCGCCCGCAGGCAGCCGACCTGCAGGTGGGCGAAGTCCTGGCACACGCCTTTTTTGTGCTTCAATACATCCGTCAGCGGAGTGGCGATGGTGCTGAACTGCGGGTCGTAGGTGAACTCCCGGAAAATGCGGCGGGTGAGGTCGGCGACACAGGATTTGAGTGAGCGCTCCGGCGCAAAGGAGGGGCGGGCGTACTCCGCTAGCACCTCACTGGCCTCGATCAGTGGTGAGCTCAGCAGGAACTCGCGGGCTTCGAGGACATCCGGCTTGCTGGCGCTGCGGAAGTAGTGCAGTGCCTCGCTGTAGGAAATACCGAGATCGAGGTTGGGCGCCATGTCCCGCTCGGCGACGTCCACCTCACTGACGGCGGTGATACTGAGTTCGCTGTGTGCTTTTTGTATCTCGAAATGAAAGGCCTTGTTGCCGAAGTAGTCCGTGCGCTTGTGCGTTGTCGACGGCAGCGGTGACAGCGTGATGCGATTATTCAGGCACTGCTGCCGTGCGGTATCGCGCGGAATCACATTGGCGAGATTGTAGCAGCGGGTGACACGGTCGGCATAGTTGTACCGCGTGATATGCTTGATCCGGTAGCGCATTACTGCACGCCCCAGAAGCTGGTCACCAGCTGTTGCTCGTCGGTGCGGTGGTCGAAATGCTTGTCGCTGATGATGCGGTTGAACTCCTGCAGCAGCTCATCCAGTTGTGACAGCAGCTGTCCCATCTCCTCGCGGGTCGGTGATTTTGTCTCCAGCAACTGTGGCAGGCGCGACAGCCGCAGGCTGGTCACTGCCTCAAGCAGGGCGCGATCCTCTTCGCCGAGTTCGCCCGGTTTACCCTCGGCCCGGGGCAGCTCCGCCAGGTGCTCCTTCAATTGCTCCAGCTGGAACAACAGCGAGCGCGGGTTGCTGTCGTCGAGCAGCACCAGTTCCAGCCCGAGTTCAATGCCCCGGCGCTGGCGCCCGTGGCGGCGGTAGGTGATGAGGACTTCCATGGAGACCAGCAGTGCCGTCAGCAGTGTCGGCTGGTCAGCCTCGTCGGCTACCGGCGTCACCAGGCAGCGCACGGTGTTGAGTATCTGCAGTGAGCGCTCGATACGCTTGCCCAGTTGCATGAAGCGCCAGCCGATGCCGCGGACCATGCTCTCGTGCATCAAGCCCGACATCGCGGTCAGTGCCGTCACCAGCGGGTCCAGCGCCTCTTCCGGGGCTGACGTGAGGCCGCTGTCCAGCGCGAGATCCAGTTCCTCCATCGCGTCGCGCAAATCGTTGATGATGCGCATGGTGTCGGTGGACAGCAGCTCCTTGGACTCATCCGCGGCGGATAACATCGCGTTCAGGGTGGATTTGACACTGCCTGCGCGGCTGCCGTCGCGGATGATATGCAGCAGCTCCTCGTCCGGTTTGGCCAGCAATGCCGCTGAGGCGACCTTGAATCCCGGCAGGGTGGCGGTGATATCGCTGACCGTATGCAGCAGGATCTTCTGGGCGTTGGGCGAGATAGGGTCCTCCCCGTGCAGCAGTACGAACACTGTGCGCAACAAGCGCAGGGATGCCTCCGCCCGCTCGGCGTAGCGGCCCATCCAGTACAGGTTTTCAACGACGCGGCTGGGCAGGCTGAGCAACGGTGAATCTGTCGCCGTGCGGTTGTTATCCGGTGCTTTATCAATGCCGGGGGTGCGTTCGGTTTCGGTGGCAGTGACCCAGGTGTCCTTGCTGGGCGAGCCCGATTGCATGCTGATGACACGACTGCCCGGGCCCGCACCGATCCGCGTGAGTCCGCCCGGCAGCACCTTGTAGGAGTCTTCGGTGGCGACCGAAAAAGTGCGCAGCAGTGCCGGCCTTGGCTCCAGCGCGCCGTTCTCGAAGGCCGGGATATGCGGTTTCTCCAGGCGCTCCTGCGCCACATACTGATAGCGCTTGCTGTGCACAGTCGCCAGCAGCTGCTGGAGCTGCTGCTCGGTCAGGTCGCCGCCCCAGACACTGGAGATGCCGCTGCCGCGATAGGCGGGTTTGACAATGAGCTCGCGGATATTGGCGGTAATGAACTTCAGGTCAGCGTCATCGCCGGCCCAGTAGGTTTTCACGGAAGCCAGTCGCGGCTCGCGTCCCAGCAGGTTTTTGCTGATGGCCGGCAGGTACTTCAGGAATATCGGGTTCTCCAGTACCCCGCTGCCCAGTGGGTTGGTGACCACCACCCGCCCGGAGCGCACCACCTCCAGCAGCCCCGGCACACCGAGGCGCGAGTCGCTGCGCAGTTCCACCGGATCACAGTAGGTATCGTCGACCCGGCGCATCAGTACGTCGACACGTTTCAGGCCGTCCATGGATTTCATCCAGAGGAAGCCGTTGCGCACCATCAGGTCACCGGCCTGTACCAGCGGAAAGCCGAGGTAGCTGGCGAGGTAGGTGTGTTCAAAATAGGTCTCGTTCTGGCCGCCCGGTGTGAGCAGGGCGATCAGGGGCGCCTCGTCGGAGGGGGACAGCGACATCAGCTTGAGGCGCAGCCGCTGGTAGAAGCTGGCGATGCGGTGCACGTGACTGTCGCGGTAGAGGCTGGGAAATACCCGCGACATCACTGTCCGGTTCTCCAGCACATAGCCGACCCCACTGGGCGCCTGGGTGCGGTCGGACAGCACGCACATGGTGCCGTCGCGGCGCCGGATCATATCCACCGCGTGCAGGATCAGCTCGTGATCGCCCGGCATCTGGATACCCTGGCAGGCGCGCAGGAAGCCGCCGTGGCTGAACAGCGCCTCCGGCGGCAGCAAGCCGTGGCGCAGCAGTGTCCTTGGGCCGTACAGATCGCGCAACAACAGGTTGAACAGTTCCGAGCGCTCCAGCAGGCCCGCCTCGATCCGGGCCCAGTCCTCGCTGCCGATGATATAGGGTACCGGGTCCATCTCCCAGCGACTGCTGGGCCCGCCGGCACCGCTGTAGATGTTAAAGGTGGCGCCATCGTCGCGCAGGATGCGACGCGCCTTCAGCTCGCGCTCGCGCAGCGCATCCGCACCGAGGTCGCGCAGGCTGCCCAGCATGTACTCCCACTCGGGCTTGACCATGCCATCGGGCGTGCAGGCGTCGTCGAGCTGGCCGCTGCGGCTCTTGTATTCCAGCGGCAGTAGCGGAACGACCTGGTTCTGCGCCTGGGACTGGCCGGATTCTGGAGAGGTTACGGGGTTGGGCACAACATCATATACCTGTGGTGATTGCGTCGAAGCAGGGGCGGATTAGGCGGGCCGGCAACTGTGCGTTGCGCGACCGGCCCTAGTATAGCCTCAAAGCATCCGTGTTGACGATGTCAGCTTCGACGCGGGCTGCGCATATCCAGTATGTACGGATACTCCCCGGGAGACTCCTCCGGCGGCGGTGCCATCGGCCGCGGCGGGTGCTGGTCCGGGAAAAACTCCCGCAGCGCGTCCACTTCCGGCTGCGGAATAAAGGGCCCCTGCGTGTGGGACAGCACGCCAAAGCGGTTGATCCGCCGCGACTCGGCCTCAAACGCATTCACCGGGAAGGTCTCGTAGGTGCGGCCTCCGGGGTGCGAGACATGGTAGGTACAGCCGCCCAGTGAGCGCCCGTTCCAGGTGTCGATCAGGTCGAACGTCAGCGGCACATGCACGCCTATCATCGGGTGCAGGGCGGAGGGCGGTGACCAGGCCCGGTAGCGCACGCCGCCGACGTGCTCGGCGTGGCGGCCGGTGCTGCGCATCGGCACACGGCGGCCGTTACAGGCCAGCACATAGCGCCCTTCAGTGAGGCCGGTGGCACGTATCTGTAGGCGCTCTACCGAGGAATCGACATAGCGGGAGGTGCCGAAGCTGGTGGTCTCCTCGCCCAGCACATGCCACGGCTCCACCGCCCAGCGCAGCTCCAGTTCGATATCGTCGAGCTGTACGCGGCCGTAGTGCGGGAAGCGGAACTCCTCAAAGGGCGCCAGCCACTCCAGGTCGAATGCGTAGCCGTGCTCGCGCAGGTCCTCCACCACGTGTTTCATGTCCTGCCAGATATAGTGCGGGAGCATGAAGCGGTCGTGCAGTTCGGTGCCCCAGCGGATCAGCGGCTTGTGGTAGGGCGTGTGCCAGAAGCGCGCGACCAGGCAGCGCAGCAGCAGTGCCTGCACCAGCGCCATGCGGCTGTGCGGCGGCATTTCGAAGCCGCGGAACTCGAGAATACCGAGGCGCCCGGTGGCACTGTTGGGCGAGTACAGTTTGTCGATACAGAATTCGGCGCGGTGGGTATTGCCGGTGACATCGATCAGCAGGTTGCGGAACAGGCGATCCACCACCCACGGTTGCGGGGTGCCCTGGATTTCGGACATCTGGGCAAAGGCCACCTCCAACTCGTAAAGCATTTCATCGCGGCCCTCATCGACACGCGGCGCCTGGCTGGTGGGACCGATAAACATGCCGGAGAACAGGTACGAGAGGCTGGGGTGGTGCTGCCAGAACGTGATCAGGCTGCGCAACAGGTCGGGCCTGCGCAGCAATGGGCTGTCGGCGGGTGTGGCGCCGCCCAGCGTGATGTGATTGCCGCCGCCGGTGCCGGTGTGGCGGCCATCGAGCATGAATTTTTCGGTGGAGAGGCGGGACAGCCGCGCCTCTTCATATAAGGTCGTGGTGGTGGCCACCAGTTCATCCCAGTTATTGGAGGGGTGCACGTTGACCTCGATCACGCCCGGGTCCGGTGTTACCAGCAGTTTCTGCATGCGCGGGTCGCGCGGCGGTTCATAGCCCTCGATCAGCACCTTCAGTTCCAATGCGGCGGCGGCCTGCTCGACGGCGGCGATCAGCTCGACATAGTCCTCCAGGTATTCCAGCGGCGGCATGAATACATACAGCCGGCCCTTGCGGACTTCGATGCACATCGCGGTGCGCACCACCTGTTCGTACTCCTCCGGCTCGGCGACCTCCTCCCGGTTGGCCTCCGGCGGCTCGGCAAAGTGCATGTCGGCGCGCTTCGCCAGCGGCTCGCGCGGCTCGAAGGGGTCGCGCTGCGGCTGCACCCGGTCGGCCTTTTTGGCGATCTCGGGCAACTCGTTGAGCGGCAGCCGCAGGCCCATCGGCGAGTCGCCAGGAATCAGGGTGATGCGCTCGCGCCGCAGCGGCCACAGGCTGCTGCGCCAGCTCTTGCGGTCTTCCGCCACCGGCCAGCCGGTGCTGCGCTGCAGCGGTATCACTACGCCGGAGGCGACACCGAAGCCGCGCTCGATCAGGCGCGCCAGGCGGCGGCGATCCAGGTCGCCCTTGAGCTTCTGCGCGAGGATATCCAGGTTGCGCGGCAGGTTCTGCTCCTGCATCAGGTAGTGCAGGCCGTCCTCAAAGGCCGGCTGGCAGCAGGCCCGGGGCAGGGCCAGCAGGTCGCAGAGGTATTCACCGAAGCGGGCGGCGACATCGTTGTCGTAGCCGTAGTCCTTGTCCACCCGCGCCAGCAGCGACGGGTCGTCCCACAGCGGCTCGCCGTCCTTGCGCCAGAACACACCCAGCGCCCAGCGCGGCACCTCCTCGCCCGGGTACCACTTGCCCTGGCCGTAGTGCAGCAGGCCCTTGGGCGCAAAGTGATCGCGCAGGCGCAGCAGCA
>JAGRIE010000079.1 GCA_020443425.1 Halioglobus sp. | reverse complement strand
GAGCGCACGGTCATGGATTTCAAGGAAATGTTCCGCACCGTCGAGGTGCTGATGGTCGATGACGTGCAGTTCATCGCGGGCAAGGAATCGACGCAGGAGGAATTCTTCCACACCTTCAACGCGCTTGTCGATCAGGGCAAGCAGATCGTCATTTCCGCCGACCGCGCCCCGGGCGAGATCAAGGATCTGGAAGACCGCATCAAGTCGCGCCTGCAATGCGGGCTGGTCGTCGACCTGCATCCGACCGATTACGAATTGCGTCTGGGTATCCTGCAGACCAAGACCGATGCCTTCCGCGCGCAATATGCCGGCCTCTGCATCGAGCCGGGCGTGCTGGAATTCCTGGCCCACCGGATCACCTCGAACGTGCGGGTGCTGGAAGGCGCGCTGCAGCGGCTCTTCGCCTTTGCCAGCCTGGTCGGGCGCAAGATCGACATGGAACTGACGCAGGATTGTCTGGCCGATATCCTGCGCGCCTCGGACCGGAAACTGTCCATCGAGGATATCCAGCGCCGCGTGGCCGAGCATTACAACATCAAGCTGGCCGATCTGGTCGGGCAGAAGCGGGTGCGCACCATCGCCCGGCCGCGTCAGGTGGCGATGTATCTGGCCAAGCAGATGACCACGCGCAGCCTGCCGGAAATCGGCCGGCGCTTCGGCGGGCGCGATCACACCACCATCATGCACGGCGTCCGCAAGATCGAGGAGCTTTGCGCCGACGATCACGGTCTGGCCGAAGACGTGCAGCTTCTGCGCCGCGCGCTGGAAGCCTGATCGCCAAGGCTTGATTCCGGCGGCGTTTTTAATGACATTCGGCAAACCGGCCCGACGGGCCGGTTTCGATGCGCCGTAACGTGCGCAAGACCGACGCGCGCATGACAGGGGA
>JAGRIE010000078.1 GCA_020443425.1 Halioglobus sp. | reverse complement strand
ATGGGGAGAGTGCGGCCTATGGCAATCATTCGCATATTCAGATAGGAGGACGTTGTCACCCGGCGATCTGGACTTCATCCGTTCTGGCGTATGCCCAAAGCGAGTTAACGGAGCGCTGGTGGTTGATCGGCGCGGCGTTACTGATGTGGACATATCAAACCGCGCCACTACAGAGTCTGGCGAGGCGCTTGCGAAGGCTATCTTGGAGTATTGGGAAAGGTATCCAGAGTGCGCAGGGTGATTATTTTGGCCCCGGTTTTGGCCAGACGCCCTCAGTATGGCAGTGATCTGATCGTAAGTTATTGATTTAATTGGCGCGCCTGGCACGATTCGAACGTGCGACCGCCTGGTTCGTAGCCAGACGCGCAATCGTTACAAATCAATCACTTGCGATATATTATTTTGGCCGAAAAGGGTGTTTTCGGCACGAATAATCAACAACTTAGCGGTTTTTTTTGGCCGCATTTTTTGCTGTTTTGCGGAGGATGTATGAGCATATTTCTACGCAGTCGCGTGAAAAAGCTGGAGGCAGAGGCAGCGTATTTCCGCACCAAGGCTGATGTCGCAGAACATCGCTACTGGGAGCTCCGTAGCGATCTGGACAACCTGGCAGAACGTATTGGCGTTCGGCATGAGGGCAGGCCAGCAGAGCGGGTGCTGGTGGAACTGGAAAAAGCGCCACCAGACCAATCTGGCGCGGCGTGACGGGAAGCGCCCAGGCAAATAGAGCAATGGCGTTATTAGGGCCGGTGAGAAAACCGAGAGCGCGAAAGTTTTACAAGTGCAATGCCTGTGAGTGGATATTTGATGCAGGGATTGTTTGGGATATTTGGGACGAGCTTACATATACCGAAAAGCGGGCGCTGGCAAAGGCGCGTAAGGCTCGATTTAAGATCATTCCGGGGCAGGTGTACATCAAGGCGCCACAAGTCTGTTGCGGTGAGTTTTTTGTATTCCGGGGCATACCGGAAATCGACGCTATTTGTCAAAGGCTCGATCTTTACGAAGATGCCTGCTAAGCCGGCAAGGAGGAGTAGAGGGATGCGGTACAAAGTTATTACGGCAATGGATGAATCCGCCCTTGAACGTGCTGTTGCCGAACTACTTGAGAAGCAATGGAG
>JAGRIE010000077.1 GCA_020443425.1 Halioglobus sp. | reverse complement strand
ATATCGCAATACTTTCTGAACAACACGCGATGCCGGCGCAAGGACATCACCAGCCTTTTCATGGGTACCGGTCTCGGGCCGCGCAGCTACGCCATCATCGAGCAGGGCATGGTGTCCCGCCTTGTCGATGCGAAGCCGGAGGAAATGCGCAGCTATATTGAGGAAGCAGCGGGGATATCCAAGTACAAAGAGCGGCGCCGGGAGACGGAAACCCGCATCCACAATACGCGTGAAAATCTGGCGCGCCTTTCAGACCTGCGTACCGAGGTCGAGAAACAGATCAGGCACCTGCAGCGACAGGCACAGGTGGCCGAACGTTACAAGACGCTGAAGCAGCAGGAGCGGCAGCTTGAAGCGGAACTACTTTCGATGCGCCTCGCCGAGCTTGATCAGGGCCTGGGTGCACAGCGTGGTGAGTTGTCGGCGCGACAGACCGGGCTGGAGGCAGCGATCGCAGGGCAGCGCCAGGTAGAGGCGGACATCGAGCGGGCGCGGGCCCGGCACGTCGAGGCCAGCGACCGGTTTACGGCGGTCCAGGCAAACTACTATTCGGTTCAGGGCGAAATTGCCCGGCTCGAACAGACGATTGCGCATGGTCGTGAATCGCGGGAGCGCCAGTTGAAGGAACTTGTCCGTGCGCAGACCGAACTGGAAAGTATCAACACAGAGGTCGGGCGCGATACGGCTCTCGTAGAAGGCCTTGATCTTGAGCTTGCTGACTTTGAGCCGCGGCTTGAATCGGTCCGCTGCGAGGCCGAACAGGCAGGCGAGGAACTGCGGAGCAGTGAGGCTGCACTGACCGACTGGCAACAGCGCTGGCACGGCTTTAATCTCGACGTAAAGGAGCAGCAACAGCTCCGCCAGCTTGAGCAGACCCGGCTTGAACATATCGGTGCGCATCGCGACCGTCTGTCCCGGCAGCTGGATTCGGTAGAGGGCGAAAAATCATCAATTTCTGTAGTTGATCTGGAAGCCAGACTGCAGGTGCTGTTGCGGAATCAGGCGGATACGCTGGCAAGTCTTGAGTCCGAAACCCGCAATCTGGAAGAGGTGGAGCGCCGGCTCGTGGCGCAGCGCGAGGCAGAGCGGCAGCTGGGAGCGGATGTCCTGCAGCTTCGCGGTGAGCTGGAGTCGCGGCGCGGGCGCCTGGATACCTTGCGCGCAATCCAGAACACGGCTTTTGGTAACGAGGAAGCGGTGCTCGGCGAGTGGCTTGCCAGCACCGGGCTTGCGCGCCGACGCCGGTTGGTTCAGGAACTCGTCGCCGAAGACAGATGGACGCGTGCGATCGAGACTGTGCTGGGAGATTTTCTCCAGGCAATCTGTGTAGAGGACTCAGCCCGGCACCTGTCGGCCTTGCCGGACACGAGTCTGGTGCTGCTGGATTCAAGGTCTCCGGACGGTGAGCCAGGGGCCACGTCAGGAACCCTGGCGGCCTGTGTCAGGAATGCGGGTGAGTTGCAGCATGTGCTGTCGGCAGTGCGCTGCGCAGATACCCTTGATGAAGCGTTGCAGCTTCGTGGGGCCCTGAAATCCGGCGAATCTGTTATTACACCCGATGGTGTATGGCTTGGCGCGCACTGGGTGCGTATCAGTCGCGGGCAGCGTCATGTTGGCATGATGGCGCGTGAGCAGGAGATTCG
>JAGRIE010000076.1 GCA_020443425.1 Halioglobus sp. | reverse complement strand
GCCTTCAGTGCCCGCAGGTACAGCGCCTGACTGCGGTGTACCACAACCTCGTCCGCATGTGGGCCGCACCGTAGGCCCCACTAAACCGCACCTGCTCCCCAATGACGTATGTTACGGCCCCAGCCACAGAGGATGGCGCTGGGCCGGAAAGCGTGAGGGCGCAAAAAACCACGTGATGGCCCAGGAGCGAGGCAATTGGCCTGTTTTGGGACGCCTGCCAGTGCGGTGCAAGGTCATTTCATCGATGAGGATCGCGTCTCCCGCTTCGAGCAGCGGAGTCACCACGGCATCCGCACCCGCGAGAGCGACCACATCCTCATCCTCCAGCGAATTATTGTAGACCAGATTGGCCCGCTCCCCCTCCTTGACGCCCAGCACCTCAGTAAACCGGCGGGCCACAACGCCCAGTCCAACTGCCTCGACACCACAGGTATCCAGCGCCAGGAAACTGTTGACGCCGCCGACATTACCGCCAAAAAAAGCACCATCCTCATGCCACGGGAGCCCGGTCTCAAACCTCTGCTTATCTATCAGCAGGCGCTCGGACAACAGAACCGGTGGCTCTCCCAGGTAGTCTGACATAATGTGATACATACCGGCGTGCTGGTACGCCTCCACCAGTCCCTGCAGGGAGGCGGCCGAGCATTTCATCGGTGCTGAACCCGGCAGCACGTGACCCTCGGCATCGCAGGGCCGCTGCTGCATGGTCCAGTCCCTGCCATCGATCAATGAACGCAACGTGGCGACATCCCGGTCGGACACAAGGTTTCTGACCAACAGCGCCCCATGCAGGCGCAGGCCGGATGCCACATGCTCCCCCGTCAACTCGGCTCCGGATACCTCCGGCAAGCCCTTCACACCGGCAAACAGGTCCCGACTGGGCTCGGGCGGCAAACGTCGGGGCGCCTGTGCAACATGCAGGGCGCCGATTTCGTGGCGCAGCACAGCCAGCCTCCCGAGGTCAGCTGCCGACAGCGGCCTGGGGTCGGCAATAATTTTCTCGATTTCTGCAACTGCTTCCGTTGTCATTTGGCTCGCTTCCCCGACAGTATCAGAACTGGGATATCCACACGACTTCAGGCGGTCGGGCGGCCGTGCTCATCCGCCGCAAGACCCAGTATTTGTAAAGCGCAGGCGTAAAGCTCCAGGTCCAACTGATTATCTGCCCGGATCCGCTCCACCAATTCATCAGGCACATCGTGTTCACTGGCGCGGTTAACCGCTAATCGCTCACCCAATGTCCAATCGAACGTACACTCAAGGCGCTGGCAAAATGCATCAAAGTCCTCCTGCACCCCAATCACATCGCACTGCTGTAGCGCGGCCATGGCACGGTCCAGATGTCGCCGCTCAGGGCGCACCGGCGAAAAAATGCCGACGTCGATCTCATCGGGAGCTACGCCCAGCATCTTTACCATATGATTGTCGAACAGCAGGTGAAACCGCAACGGGTTGTTGTAGATGCTCTGCATTGTCTCACCCGAATCCCTGTCGCTCTGCCGCTTCAACGCAGACAGGACCCGATCCAATGGGTGTCGCAGCAGAGTGAAGGTGTGCCAGTGACCACCAGCCTCCTCTACACAGGACAGCGGAAAATGCCCAGATACCATCCTCGCCTGTGAATCAGCGCGTTTCATCTCCGCCAGTGCGGCTTGCGCATCGACACTGATCA
>JAGRIE010000075.1 GCA_020443425.1 Halioglobus sp. | reverse complement strand
CGGCGGGAACCTCACCCGATATCTGGATGCGGACCTCGCCCTCGAATTGAGTATCGCCCTGAGTGCTATTATCACTGTCGGAACAACTCACGAGAATCAGGGCTAACAAGCCGAGGAAGTAGATCGAACGCATTTGCTTTTCCTTATTCCAGTTTCTGGTGCACGGGGCCAAAGTCGAGAATCTTTAGATGCCGATTAAAGGCGCAGTTCGCTAACCGCTGCTACTGCGATGCTTACGTTTCAAACGGCTGATGTATAGCACAGAACTTGGCAGCGAATCCATGGGCAGGAGTGTACCGGAATTGTGACGCCGTAAGCCTATGGTGCGAGTATCGAGAATAACTTGGCATCAGACGTAGCTGTAATAGAAAGAGACACTAGTTAATTGATCCACTAGAGATAAGAGCCATAGTAAAAATGGTAATAAAGAACTCCAAGATTGAAAGAAAGACATAAACTAAAGAAATTAGCCGAAGATTTCTCGGTGTCTCTTTTGACAAGAACCTACCAGAAAAGATGAATCGTTTTAAGAATCGATATTCGCGCAGGCCATAATAAACAAAGGCCGGCGACCCTGAATCCTGATATTCATCTATACCGGCTTTCTTCGCTGAGTACTGTAAAGCCAGCCCTGAAAAGTACCAACATACTGTCATAATGAAGAGCAGTGTCATGGATCAACCCCTGTACATTTAACTATGGACAATTAACTCTGCCCATCTGGCCTGAACTCGAAGGAGTAGCTCGATGATTGCCATCAATACCTATACTAACGGGTAAACTTAATTCCAAACCAAGTGTTATCCCGTAACCATCTTCACCTACGTATACACCATTCCCATAATAGTTGAACCCAGCTGAAAACTGGTCAGTGCCATCTGGCAACGATTGGTTGGGGTCGTGAATTTGAACCGTAAAACCTACCAATGCTGTTGGGGTAACCAGATGATTAACCCCCCGCGCGCCGACATTCCACGTATTTCACAACAGAGCCAGGTTGAGAGACGTCTGGGAATCACTCGATCCGGGGCCGTCATTGTCAGGCACACCAGGCCGCCCCACCTTTCTTTGCCCACTAGGATCCACTGCATTGACGGGATTCACACCCACATAATCATACAAGTTCGGTGTATCTACGAACCCGGCAGGGTCTTTAGAGATAAAACGCCCGGTCTCGGCATCGTAGTACCGTTCCCGCATGTAATAGTGATTGTCGGATGCGGTATAAATACGCACTTGCCCGGCGTACCTAAAAGGCTGACGAGTAACGAACTCCTGCTCTGATAGCACTTCACCGTATGGCGAATAAACATACTTGTTCACCGGCCGAGTTAGAGCAGCATCAGTCAATGCGACGGTATGCCCAGCGCCATAATCGTGGCAAACAAAGCAGTCACCGGCAGGCGTAACCAGCGGAGCGAGACCTGCTCCATAGATGTGATAGCGAGTGATCTGTCCGCTATTGTCGGCTTGTGCCAATAAGCTACCGCCAGCATCGTATTGTACTGCGTCTCGACCCCACCGCTAATGAGGTCGCTCGAGACCAACTTGTTCAAAGAATCTCGCAACATTCACGTCATTGCCGGCCACCAAGAATGTCTTCCCATCCCTTAGTTTGATGATATAGCTTTCGGGTTCGCGGGGAAGACTTGCCAAGTAACTCTGGACGTCCGAGGGAGCGCCACTTTCGCGTATTTCTTGGATATCACTCATTGAAAACAAGTATTCGTCGATTCTATTTCCCCCTCGCCAAAAAATGAGCCCTATCCTTCCAGATGGATCTTCAACAATCGCACGAACTCGCTTTCCGAAGTTGTACACCATTGCCGCGTGTACGGCCGATGAAAAGAGGAATACCAAACCTGTCCCGATCAAGGCGTACTTTCCTGACCCCATCTCCTCCCAAGACGCTACAGCCTGCAACGAACAGAATCCAAAGATGACAAAGCTGGCTATGGCAATAAAGATGTAGAGTGGGGATAGGAAACGCCCCCCGGAGTGAGTGTTGTCGGTCCAAATTTCGCGGACTTCGCTGTTATTCATTTGTTGGTAGACACATTATTTTCCTGAGCTAGAGATGATGGCATTTACTGCACCGGAAGCGAAACCGCCTTGTGAAGCAAGAATTCGGGCACTTAAGGTATGAACTACTCCAGCTCCTGCCCCCAAGGTGAACGCAGTCTTCACGGTACCGCCAATGGCGGCCACACCTGCCTGAGTATAATCAATATCCCCCGCGGAACTGCCTGCTTGGACCTTGTTAACTGCTTGGCCAGCAATTTTCGGTGCCGGCCGCGTTCGGTCCCGGGACATCGCTCGGCGACGCCGCATCGACGCCTACAATCGCCGCTTCCGACTTGCCGCCACCCCAGCCGCGGAAACCCACCGGAT
>JAGRIE010000074.1 GCA_020443425.1 Halioglobus sp. | reverse complement strand
CCTGAGCGACATTATCGGTGACATCTCGCAACTGTTGTCAGGGCCGGACTTCGACCCCGGTTCCGCCAGCGGTGAGATCACCCTCGCACTGTCGGAGCATGTGGGGCTGACGCTGCTGCCCCGCCTTATCGCCGAACTCAGCGGACTTGCACCGCGACTCAGTGTTCGCGTGATTACCCGCATTGAGAACCAACTGGAGGCGCTGGCGCTCGGCAACCTGGATTTCGCCATTCAGATTGAGCAGGCGCATTACAGTAATGACTTCAGGGTCGAGCGCCTGGGCGGCAGCCCACTGGCGATCCTGGTGCGCGAGGACCATCCGCTGACAGGCCGGGAACTGACGCGTGAACGACTGTCGCTGTTTCCTGCAATCAGGCTTTACGCGTCGACCCAGGAACAGTTTGAGTTCCAGCAAAACACAGGTATCACACTGAATTTCGCCGACCACCCGCTCGCTACACTGGAAATTTCCCACTTGCTGACGGCACTGGAACTGCTGCGCCAGAGCGATTACTTCATGCCCGCCCCCGCTTACATCATCCAGCAGGAGGGCGTCTCCACGGGCATTACCGGACTGCCCCTGCCCCGTGAGGCGGAATTACATATCCACCATGCCCTTGTGGCTCACAAGCGCACGTCCAATTCGCCGCTGCATAACTGGTTGTGGGAGCGGATCACGTGTACCATCCGCGATCTGCGGCCGACACCACAGCGCAAGCTGCGCCAAAGGATAACTGCCGGCAGCGCGGACATGCGGTAGCATACGATTATGAGCAAGAAAAAACGGCGCGATATCCCGCGCTTCACTACACCGATCATAGAGACTCACTGCCATCTCGACTATCTCGAGCAGGCAGAGCTTGCCGCGACGATAGAGAAGTCGCTGGCCGCAGGCGTCGAGCGCATCGTCACTATCGCGGTTTCAGCGGACAATCTGCACCGCGTGATGGAACTCGCGAACTCCTCGCAATACATCTGGGGCACACAGGGTATCCACCCGCACGAAGCCGCTTCGTACACCCCGCAGGTCGATGCCGTTATACGCAGGCATGCCGCCGCTGAGCGTATCGTCGCCATTGGCGAGATCGGTCTGGATTACTACTACGATCACGCCGACCGGGCTGTACAGCGCAAAGCGTTTGAACAGCAATTGCAGACCGCGGTTGAACTTGATCTTCCCGTGGTCATTCACACGCGAGAAGCAGATGATGACACCCGCGACATACTGCAAAACTACAGCGAGGCACTGCTGCGCAAGGGCGTCATACACAGCTTCACCTCTGGCCCGGCGCTGGCGGAGTTCTGTCTCGCGGAAGGATTTATGCTGGGATTCAACGGCATTACCACATTCAATCGCGCAGATAACGTACGCGCGGTAGTCGCCGCGACCCCGCTGGACAAAATCGTGCTCGAGACTGACGCACCGTACCTGACCCCGGTACCCTACCGCGGCAGGCCCAACGCACCCTACTACCTGCCTTTCATCGCGGAGACCGTAGCCGCAATCAAAAATATCGACGTGGAGGAATTACTGCGTCAGGTCAACCGCAACAGCCGCGCGCTGTTTTTCAACGGGGCGTAACAGATCCCCTGCTCCAACGGGGCGCTGTCGCAAAACCCGGCGCCAATATGTCCAAGATTCTTCGCTGTTTCAGTGATAAACTAGCGCCGTTTTTGTTACACCTCGCTGGATAATCACAGGCTACAGTCATTGATGGAATACAGTATTGGACAGCGTTGGGTCAGCCACGCGGATGCCCAGTTAGGGCTGGGTATCGTTGTTGACCTTGAGGGTCGTCGCGTCACGCTGGCATTTCCGGCCGTGGGTGAAGAGCGAACCTACGCCATCGACAATGCCCCGCTCACCCGCCTGCGATTCAAGGCCGGGGACAATATCTCCACGGTGAACAGTGTGGAAGTGTCCGTCACTGAAGTGAGGGAACACCAGGGTCTGCTGATCTACGTGGGCAAAGACCACCACGATGAAGAAGTGGTGGTCTCTGAGCTTGAACTCGACGCCTTCGTGCAGTTGACGACCCCGCAACAGCGCCTGCTGAATGGTCACTTTGACAAGCACAGCGAATTTGCGCTCAGGGTAGCCACCTTGAAACACGCGGACGCCCTGCAGCGCTCAACCGTCCGCGGGCTGATCGGATCACGCACCAGCCTGCTACCCCACCAGATCTACATCGCCAACGAAGTCGGCCAGAGACACGCGCCCCGTGTGATGCTGGCTGACGAAGTCGGACTGGGCAAAACGATTGAAGCCGGCATGATTATTCAGCAACAGATGCTGACGGGCCGCGCATCTCGCATTCTCGTACTGGTACCACCGAGCCTCCTGCACCAGTGGCTCGTTGAAATGTTACGCCGCTTCAACCTGCATTTTTCCCTGTTTGATCAAGACCGTCTGGAACAAAGCAACTCGGATAACCCTTTCGAATCTGAACAGCTGGTGCTCAGCAGCCTCGATCTTTTCCTGTCCCGGCCCGAGGCGAAAGCACAGGCTCTGGCAGCGACATGGGATCTGGTCGCCATCGACGAGGCGCACCACTTGCACTGGTCACCCCAGGAATCTGGGGACGATTACCGCTTTGTGGAAGCTCTCGCCCAGCAGACAGCGGGCCTGCTCTTGCTGACCGCCACACCCGAACAGATCGGCCAGGAGAGCCACTTCGCCCGCCTGCGCCTGCTCGATCCGTCCCGGTTTCACGATCTGGAAAGCTTTCAGGAAGAGGAGAAGCAGTACCGCAAGTGGAGTGAGCTTGCCGATGCCATCGAGGCTGGCGAAACCGTCGATGAGCTTCCCGCTGGTATAGACCCGAACGCACCGGCAGCTACTGTTATCGAACAGATCCTCGATCGCCACGGCACGGGGCGGGTGCTGTTCAGGAATACCCGCGCGGCGGTAGCCGGCTTCCCCCAGCGGGTGCTGCATCACTATCCGCTGCCGGAACCCGAGCAATACCGCTTTGCCCAACTCGAGCTCAAGGAAAAGCTGTACCCCGAACTGCCCTATCTGGACGACAGCTGGCTGTCTTTCGACCCCCGCGTTGCGTGGCTTGAACAGACCCTGAAAGCGCTGCGCCCGGCCAAGGTACTGGTGATTTGCGCACACGCTGCGACCGCCGTGGCGCTTGAGCACCACTTGCATTTGCGCTCCGGCATCCGCTCCAGTGCCTTTTACGAAGATCTCTCCATCATCGAACGGGATCGCGCAGCCGCCTATTTCGCCGATGAAGTCAACGGAGCCCAGACACTGGTCTGTTCGGAAATTGGCAGCGAAGGGCGCAATTTCCAGTTTGCCCACCACCTGATCCTGTTCGACCTCCCACTGAACCCGGACTTGCTGGAGCAACGCAT
>JAGRIE010000073.1 GCA_020443425.1 Halioglobus sp. | reverse complement strand
GGCTCATACGCCACTACCAGCGACGCCAGGCTGGCCTGGCCTCGCAGCGCCCCCTGCAGCTGGGCGCTCACCACACTTTCGGCCTCTCCGGCTTCTCGCTGCTCACGCGTCTCACCAACACAGACGATGGGCCACAGCCCCGCTTCAACCGCAGCGGCCACCTTGGCCGCCACCAGCGCATCCGACTCACCATGGTACTGGCGCCGCTCCGAATGCCCGATGATCACCCAGCGACAGCCGAGTTCAGCCAGCATTACGGGGGCGACCTCGCCGGTGTAGGCTCCGGACTGCATATGACTGCAATCCTGCGCACCCACTGCAATGGTGGAATCAGCACACAGATCAAGCACTTGCGGCAGATGCACGTAGGTGGGACACACGGCCACTTCCGGCCCACTGGCCACTGCTGCGCTCACCAAATCGCCCATCAGTGCATCGATACTGGCCCTGGATCCATTTAACTTCCAGTTACCTACAACCAGAAGCTGGCGCATCTCGGTCTCCGGGTGAAAAAAGCGGCGGCAATCTTAACCAAGATAACCGCCGGTGACAAGGAACATCCCAAGGGAAATACGCGCCGAAGCGGAACCGCGGGCTGCGGCTCAAGCGAGAATGCGCTCTACCTCGGAGGCCAGCTCAGCGCAGAGTTGCGGCACCTGATCGGGGCAGCGCCCTTCAATCATCACCCGCACCTTCGGTTCGGTACCCGAGGGCCGCAACAGCACACGGCCCTCCGCGCCCAGACGCTGCTCCATCGCGGCCACGGCAGGCCCGAGCGCGGGGTAGTCTGCGAGGTTCACACGGCCGCCGACCACCACATTGATCATGGTCTGCGGATACATGGTAATACCTGCTCGAAGTGCCGCCAGGTTGCCCTTGGCCGCCTGCAGCGCCACCAGCACCTGCAAAGCAGCGACAATGCCGTCGCCTGTCGTGGTGACATCCGAACAGATGATATGCCCGGATGACTCCCCGCCGAGATGCCAGCCATTGGCCTCCATCGCGGCTTTGACATACCGGTCGCCGACCTGCGCCCGCTCAAACTGCAAGCCCGCTTTCCTCAGCGCCAGCTCAAGCCCCAGGTTCGACATCAGCGTGCCGACCACGCCGGCATCGTTGCGCCCGGTGGCGAGGCGGTGCATCGCTATGATATACACCAGTTCGTCGCCGTCGATCACCTCGCCTTTTTCATCTGTCATCAGGACCCGGTCGCCGTCGCCGTCAAAGGCGATACCGATATCCGCTCCCTCTCGCCGGACCAGTTCCGACAGCGCGGCCATATCGGTGGAGCCCACGCCCTCATTGATATTGAAGCCGTCGGGCCGCGTACCCATGGCAATCACCTCCGCGCCCAGCTCACTGAGGACACCGGGGGCGATGTGGTAGGTCGCGCCGTGAGCGCAATCCACAGCGATGCGCAAACCGCGCAGGCTGAAATCCTCCGGCACCGTCGATTTGCAGAATTCAATATAGCGGCCTGCGGCATCCTCGACCCGCACCACCTTGCCGATCTGCCGGGACGGCACGGTTGTCAGCGGCAGTTCCAGCTCCGCTTCAATCGCATGTTCTATCTCATCGGACAGCTTGGAGCCGTCGGCACCGAAAAACTTGATACCGTTGTCGAAAAAGGGATTGTGTGAGGCGCTGATCACGATACCGGCCTCCGCGTTGTGCTTGCGGGTCATGTGGGCAATGGCGGGCGTGGGCATGGGACCCAGCAACTTTACATTCACGCCGGCCGAGACCAGACCCGCCTCCAGGGCCGATTCGAACATATAGCCGGAGACGCGGGTGTCCTTGCCGATCATCACCAGACAGCCACCCTCGCGATTGAATTCCCGGTCGAAAACGCGGCCGCAGGCCCAGCCCAGCTTGAGCATGAAATCAGGGGTGATCGGGAACTCGCCCACTTTGCCGCGGATGCCATCAGTCCCAAAATAGCGTTTTGTCATCTAGTCCCAAGCTCCTGTAATGCCGACCACATTGCCACCGCATCCGCGGTGGCCTCGACATCGTGCGTTCTTACAATTGCAGCACCGCGCTCCACCGCCATCACAGCGAGCGCCAGGCTGGCGGGCAGGCGCTGCTCCACATCCCTGCCCAGCAATTTACCAATGATTGATTTGCGCGACAGCCCCACCACCAGGGGGAGTCCCAGCGACGCCAGATCCGGCAGGCCGTTCAACAACTGCAGGTTGTGGGCAACGGACTTGCCGAATCCAAAGCCGGGGTCGAGCAGTAATCTTTCCCGCACTATACCCAGTCGCTCACACGCTGCCACCCTGTTGATTAGAAAATCTCTGACCTCGGTCACAACATCAACATATTGTGGCGCCAGCTGCATACCGGCGGGCTCCCCCTGCATATGCATCAGGCACACGGGCAGGCCGGTGGCGGCGGCGGCCTGCAGCGCGCCTGACCGGGTCAGGGCGCGCACATCGTTGATCAGGCCGGCACCGCTGGCGGCCGCCGCGCGCATCAGCGCGGGGGAACTGGTGTCAACAGAGATGACCACCTCCAATTCCGCGGCAATGCGCTCGACCACCGGCAGCACCCTGTCCATTTCCTCCTGCACAGACACCGGCTCGGCCCCGGGGCGGGTGGACTCTCCCCCGACATCGAGTATAGCTGCGCCGGCGAGCACCATCTCGCGGGCCCGCGCCATCGCGCTGTCAAGGTCGAGGCGGGAATGGCGGTACAGGGTGCCGCCGTCCGAAAAGGAATCAGGTGTGGTATTGATGACGCCCATAACAACCGGGCGGCTCAAGTCGAGGGAGCGCCCGGCGCAATCGAGCGCCGAACACTGTGGAGGATGAACGGTGGGCACTACCTGGCCGGCATCAATGCTCGCCGGCAGGGCCCCCTATCGGCCGGTCGGAGGATTCTGTTGACGCAGCACCCGCGCCGGCACCAGGGGCCTGGTCGCCGCCACTGCCACCCCAGTCCTTGGGCTCGCGCGCGGGACGCCCGGACATGATGTCATCGATCTGGTCGGCATCGATTGTCTCGTACAACATCAGCGCCTCGGCCATCAGGTGCAGTTTCTCGACATTCTCCTGCAGGATTTTTTCGGCCGTGGCGTAGCACTCGTCAATAATGCGCCGCACCTCAAGGTCGATCTGCTTGGCGGTGTCCACGGAGACCGCCAGGTGCGGCTGCCCGGCGCTGCGGCCCAGGAACACTTCCTCAGTCGCCTCGTCGTACATCAGTGGGCCCATTTTGTCAGACAGCCCCCACTTGGTGACCATCTTGCGGGCGATATCCGTCGCGCGCTGGATGTCATTCGAAGCCCCAGTGGTGACGCCGTCCTTGCCCAGCGTCATCTCTTCGGCGATGCGGCCGCCGAACAGGCTGCAGATCTGGCTCACGATGAAGCGGCGGCTGTGACTGTAGCGATCCTCCTCGGGCAGGAACATGGTCACACCCAGCGCCCGTCCGCGCGGGATGATGCTCACCTTGTAAACAGGGTCGTGCTCCGGCACCAGCCGCCCGACAATCGCGTGACCGGCCTCGTGGTAGGCGGTATTGCGCTTCTCGTTCTCTGACATGACCATGGACTTGCGCTCTGCGCCCATCATGATCTTGTCCTTGGCCAGCTCGAATTGCGACATGCCGACGGTGCGCACATTGCTGCGTGCCGCAAACAGGGCCGCCTCGTTGACGAGATTGGCGAGATCAGCTCCGGAGAACCCGGGTGTGCCGCGCGCGATCTTGGACGCCTCGACGTCCTCCGCCAGCGGCACCTTGCGCATATGCACCTTGAGAATCTGTTCACGGCCGCGTATATCCGGCAGGCTGACCACCACCTGGCGGTCGAAGCGGCCCGGGCGCAGCAAGGCGGGGTCCAGCACGTCGGGGCGGTTGGTGGCCGCAATCACGATCACA
>JAGRIE010000072.1 GCA_020443425.1 Halioglobus sp. | reverse complement strand
TAGTGAGTCGGGTGTACGTCCCGGACTTCGAAGCCCGCGCGTTCACGCGTCAGGCCGCCCGGCCCAAGCGCCGAGACACGGCGTTTGTGGGTAACTTCTGACAGCGGGTTGTTCTGGTCCATGAACTGGGACAGCTGGCTGGAACCGAAGAACTCCTTGACCGCAGCGGACACAGGCTTGGCGTTGATCAGGTCCTGTGGCATCAGGCCTTCGCTTTCGGCCATCGACAGGCGCTCTTTCACGGCGCGCTCAACACGCACAAGACCGACGCGGAACTGGTTCTCTGCCATCTCACCGACACTGCGGACACGGCGGTTACCCAGATGGTCGATATCGTCCACCATACCTTTACCGTTGCGGATGCCGACCAGCGTTCTCAGCACATCGACGATATCGTCGCGGTCGAGCACGCCGCTGCCGGTGACTTCCTCACGACCGAGGCGGCGGTTGAACTTCATGCGGCCTACAGCCGACAAATCGTAGCGATCGGCAGAGAAGAACAGGTTCTGGAACAGGTTTTCGGCCGACTCCTTGGTAGGTGGCTCGCCGGGGCGCATCATGCGGTAGATTTCCACCAGCGCTTCCAGCTCGTTGCGGGTGGAATCCTGGCGCAGCGTATCGGAGATGAACGGGCCACAATCCAGTTCGTTGGTGTAGAGCGTCTCAATCGTCTTGACGCCGGCTTCCAACAACTTGGCCAGCACTTCCTCACTCAGTTCGGTGTTACATTCGACGATCACTTCGCCGGTCTTCTGGTCTACCACATTGGTCGCCAGCGCACGGCCGTACAGATACTCACTGGGAATTTCCAGTTCGCTGATCTTGGCTTCTTCAAGTTCGCGGATGTGGCGCGCAGTAATACGACGGCCCTGCTCCACGACCACTTTCTTGCCGGCCTTGATATCGAAGGAGGCCACATCACCGCGCAGACGCTCGGGAATCAGCGTCATGGTGAAGTTGCCGTCTTTGGCAACCTTGAAGGTGTTCACGTCGTAGAACATGCTGAGGATTTCCTCAGCCTCATAACCCAGGGCGCGCAGCAGTATTGTCGCGGGGAGCTTGCGGCGGCGGTCGATACGGACGAACACCAGATCCTTGGGATCGAATTCAAAGTCCAGCCATGAGCCACGGTAGGGAATCACACGGGCGGAGTACAACAGTTTGCCCGACGAGTGTGTCTTGCCCTTGTCGTGATCGAAAAACACCCCGGGAGAACGGTGCAGCTGGGACACGATAACACGCTCGGTACCATTGACGACGAAGGTGCCGTTGTCGGTCATCAGGGGGATCTCCCCCATGTAGACTTCCTGTTCCTTGATGTCCTTGATGGTTTTGTTGGAGGACTCTTTGTCGTAAATGATCAGGCGGACTTTTACGCGCAGGGAGCAGGAGTAGGTTACACCGCGTAACTGACACTCGTTGACATCAAATACTGGCTTACCCAACTTGTAATCAACGTATTCCAGCGCGGCGTTGCCGCTGTAGCTGACAATCGGGAATACGGATTTAAAGGCGGCATGCAGGCCGTAGTCGCCCCGCTCGTCCAGGGGAGTTCCCTGTTGGGTAAATTTCCGATAGGAATCCATTTGGATCGCAAGCAGATAGGGAACATCCATCACATTCGGCAGCACGCCGAAATCTTTGCGAATACGTTTTTTCTCAGTGTACGAGTATGCCATCAGTACTCCCCAGCGTGATTAGCGTTCAATCGCCGTTAAGGCAATCAACTAGCCCCCTGCGGGGCTAAAATAAGGCGGTAGCGGTGCGCACCAGCCCTGACAAAATCTCATTTTCTTGAAGCGGGAAAAGGCCGGCAAGCAACACGCCCACCAGCCTTATCCTTATCTGGCCGAAGCCAGACCTGAGCCGGACTTACTTAAGCTCAGCGGTGCCACCAGCTTCTTCAAGCTGCTTCTTGATGTCTTCTGCTTCTGCCTTGGGTACACCTTCCTTGATAGAAGAAGGCGCGCCGTCAACCAGTGCTTTAGCTTCTTTCAGACCCAGGGCTGTCACTGCGCGAACAACCTTGATGACGTTCACTTTCTTATCGCCAGCAGCGGTAAGAACCACGTCAAAATCAGTCTGCTCTTCAGCAGCTGCACCAGCGTCACCGCCAGCAGCGGCAGCAGGCGCGGCAGCTACGGCTGCAGCGGCAGTTACACCAAATTTTTCTTCCATTGCTTCGATGAGGGACACGATGTCCATTACACTCATTTCGGCGATTGCTTCCAATATATCGTCTTTAGACAGAGCCATGACTCATATCTCCTATATAGCTGATTAGATATTCACGACAGCGACTTACGCCGCTGCCTCTTTCTGATCGCGTACTGCTGCGAGCGTGCGAACCAGTTTTCCAGGTACTTCGTTCATTGTCTGAACCAGCTTGGTTGCCGGCGCCTTCATCACACTCATCAACATCGAGAGTGCCTGATCACGCGTGGGCAACTTAGCGAGAACATCCAACTGATCTGCACCCAGCATCTGGCCGCTTACCGCCAGCGCTTTTACTTCAAAGGCTCCGTTTTCTTTCGCGAAGTCCTTGAAGATTCGAGCTGCTGCACCTGGATCCTGCATTGAGAATCCAAACAGGGAGGGACCGGTCAACGAGTCGTTAACGCACTCGTACTCGGTACCTGCCAACGCGCGTCTTGCCAAGGTGTTCCGCACTACACGGAGAGTCACCTCATTTTCGCGCGCCGTTTTGCGCAGAGCTGTCATTCCATCCACCGTCACGCCACGAGAATCGGCGATGACCAGGGACAGTGCACTGGTGGCAGTCTCGTTAACTTCAGCTACGATCGCTTTCTTGTCTTCGAGTCTTATTGCCACTGGAGTTACTCCTGGATTGCTAAGTTTGTGCAACCAAATCGATTTGCATCGCCCTGGTCAGCACAGTTAAATGCCGACAAAACTATATCGACACCGCTTTGCGTGGTGAACACGTTCACCATCTGCGTAGGCTTTGGCGATATCCGGGGAGCTCGCCGCAATTAAACCGCCCCTGACAGACCGCGTCAGGTTTGGCACCTACGGTCTTTGATGGCCTTCAGTTCTCAGCTATAAGGGCTAAACGCCCGGCGCCTTATCCAAAGACCTCAAAGTGGGCCGCAACAGAACCGGCAGTCCTGTCAACGACCTACAACACCTCCTTCCCTGGAGGCTTTTGAGGAATCGCCCCTCGTGAGGGCGATTCGATCAACTTTCTACCGACCCCTGGTCGATAGTGATACCCGGGCCCATTGTGGTGCTCAGGCTGATTTTTTTCAGGTAGATACCTTTCGCCGAGACGGGCTTGGCCTTTTTCAGGTCAGCCAACAGGGCTTCCAGGTTACCTTTGATTGCGGACAGCTCGAAATCGATCTTGCCGATGCCACCGTGGATGATGCCATTCTTGTCTGTGCGGTAGCGCACCTGGCCAGCCTTGGCATTCTTGACGGCGGTTTCCACATCCGGCGTTACCGTGCCGGTTTTGGGGTTGGGCATCAGGCCCCGGGGGCCCAGGACCTGACCCAGCTGACCCACCACTCGCATGGCGTCAGGTGAGGCAATGACGACATCAAAATCCATCATGCCGCCCTTGATCTGCTCGGCGAGATCTTCCATACCCACCAGATCGGCACCGGCGGCCTTGGCCTTTTCCGCAGCGTCACCCTGGGTGAATACCGCTACCCGCACGGTGGAACCGGTACCAAACGGCAGGGTGGTTGCACCGCGTACCGCCTGGTCAGATTTACGGGCATCGATACCCAGGTTGACAGCGACTTCTACCGTTTCATTGAACTTCGCGGTAGCCAGTTCCTTCAGCAGGTTCACCGCGTCTTCCAGCGGGTAGGCTTTCTGGGAGTCGACCTTTTCTTTGAATACACGAATGCGTTTGGATAACTTGGCCATCTTAGTTCACCCCTTCTACTTCGATACCCGCAGAGCGGGCACTGCCGGCGATCGTGCGTACCGCTGCATCCATATCAGCTGCGGTCAGATCTGGCCATTTTTGCGTGGCGACATCTTCCAACTGCTCCCTGCTCACCTTGCCCACCTTCTTGGTGTTAGGGGTGCTGGAACCTTTGCCGATCTTCGCCGCTTTCATCAGCAGAACGGCAGCCGGTGGAGTTTTCTTGATAAACGTGAAGGAGCGGTCTGCGTAAACAGTAATGACCACTGGAATCGGCAGACCGGGCTCCATGCCCTGTGTCTCGGCATTGAACGCCTTGCAGAATTCCATGATGTTGATGCCACGCTGACCAAGCGCAGGACCGATCGGGGGCGACGGAGTCGCAGAACCGGCGGCAACCTGAAGCTTGAGCTGGCCCGCAATCTTTTTAGCCATCTCTTACCTGCCTTCTTTTCATGCCGGCACATGCCGGCGGTTGCAGTTCGGTGGTGCGGTTCGTACGGCCGGCCAGGCCGCCTCGCCTCCCACCATGTCAGGAGACCGAAGCCCCCTCGCCGGCCGGGCCGGCAGTCCGGTCAGGCCTT
>JAGRIE010000071.1 GCA_020443425.1 Halioglobus sp. | reverse complement strand
TCACCTCTTCATCGCGTATTGAGCCGCCGGGCTGGATCACGGCGGCGATGCCGGATGCGCCCGCGCTGTCGATGCCGTCGCGGAACGGGAAAAACGCATCCGAGGCCATCACTGACCCCTGCACAGGCAGGCCGGCGTGTTCGGCCTTGATGGCGGCGATACGGGCGGAGTTGATGCGGCTCATCTGGCCGGCACCGACACCCACTGTCTGGCCATTGGAGGCGTAGACAATCGCATTGGATTTGACGAACTTGGCGACTTTCCATGCGAACAGCAAGTCCTGCCACTGCTGCTCCGTCGGCTGCAGTTTGCTGACCACGCGCAGGTCGCCGCGCGCAATCATGCCGAGATCGCGGTCCTGCACCAGCAGGCCGCCGTTGACGCGTTTGTAATCGAGTGCGGGTATGGAGGAGCCCCATTCGCCACACGCCAGCAGGCGCACGTTTTTCTTGCCGGCCACCAGCGCTGCCGCTTCATCACTGACGCTGGGCGCGATGATGACCTCCACGAACTGTCGCTCGACGATCGCCGCCGCTGTCGCAGCGTCCAGTTCGCGGTTGAACGCGATGATGCCGCCGAAGGCCGACTCGGAATCCGTGGCAAAGGCCAGGTCATAGGCCTTGTTGATGTTCTCGGCGACGGCCACACCACAGGGGTTGGCGTGTTTGACGATCACACAGGCGGGCTGCTCGAAGTTCTTCACGCACTCCAGTGCGGCGTCGGTGTCGGCGACATTGTTGTAGGACAGCTCTTTGCCCTGCAGCTGCCGCGCGGTGGCGATACCGGCTTCGGCGGGGTTGGCCTCGACATAGAAGGCGGCCTGCTGGTGCGGGTTCTCACCGTAGCGCATCTCCTGCGCCTTGTGGAACTGGGTGTTGAAGGTGCGCGGGAAGTTGCCGGAGCCGCCGGGCACCAGTTTGCCGAAGTGATTGGCGATAGCGCCGTCGTAGGCGGCGGTGTGTTCATAGGCTTTGATGGCGAGATCGAAGCGTGTGGCCAGCGAGGTCGCACCCGTGTTGGCGCGCATTTCATCGAGAATGTCGCCGTAGTCGGCCGCGTTCACCACGATATTCACAAAGCGGTGGTTCTTGGCCGCTGCGCGCACCATGGTGGGCCCGCCGATATCGATATTCTCGATGGCGTCCTCCAGTGTGCAATCCGGCTTGGCCACGGTCGCCGCAAACGGGTAGAGATTGACGACGACCATGTCGATGGCGTCGATCCCGTGTTCTGCCATCACGCTGTCATCCTGTCCGCGCCGGCCGAGGATGCCACCGTGGACTTTCGGGTGCAGTGTTTTCACGCGGCCATCCATCATCTCCGGGAAGCCGGTGTAATCGGCAACCTCGGTGACCTCCAGACCCGCATCCTGCAACAGGCGGTAGGTGCCGCCGGTGGAGAGGAGCTCCACACCCATTTCGCGCAGCGCGCTGGCAAATTCTGTGATACCCGATTTGTCAGAGACACTGATCAGGGCGCGATTGACTTTGACGAGGTCAGTTCCACTCATGTCGATGTTCCCTTCCTAGTTCCGTTCTGTGATCAGGTTGTACTGCTTGAGCTTCTTGCGCAGTGTGCCCCGGTTCAGTCCCAGCATGATGGACGCCCGGGTCTGGTTATTGCGGGTGTAGGCCATGATTTCCGCCAGCAGGGGTGCCTCGACTTCGGCGAGCACCATCTGGTAGACGTCGCTGGACAGTTGCCCGTCCAGTTGCTCCAGGTAATCACGCACCGCCGCAGTGACGGCCTCGCGCAGGTTGCCGGCGGCAGGCGTGCTGTCGGTGGCGTTGTCGTTGGCGGCGGTTAGTTCCCCTGCCGCAGTGGGAGGTAGGGATTCAGCCCTGATCATGCTGCTAGTTCCTTATCGGGTTCAACCTCTGACAGCCGAACTATGAAGTGTAGCTGTTCCTGAGGATGTGCAAGTTGATTAAACAATTTTCGTTGCCGCAATGCGTCGGGTCGGGCGTTGAGGTACCAGCTCACGTGCTTGCGGGCGATGCGCACGCCCATGAAATCGCCGTAGAACGCGTGCAGGTGTTTGACATGGCGCTGGAGAATTTGCGATTGCTGCGCGGGGCCGGGCGCCGCCGGGGTGATACCGGTAGCGAGGTGGGTGGCGATCTGCCCGCACAGCCACGGTCTGCCCTGTGCCGCCCTGCCGATCATCACGCCGGCGGCGCCGGTGTGCGCGATGACGGCGCTGGCCTTCTGCGGCGAATTGATATCGCCATTGGCGAAGACCGGAATATCGGTGGCTTCGACGATGCGGGCGATGGTGTCGTACTCCGCTTCCCCGTTGAAGGCGCAGGCCCGGGTGCGGCCGTGTACAGCCAGTGCCGCGATGCCGGCGTCTTCAGCAATGCGGGCGATGGTGGGGCCGTTGCGGTCAGCCGGCGAACTGCCGGTGCGGATTTTCAGTGTCACCGGCACCTCGACGGCGGCGACCACGGATTCCAATATCGCCCTGACCAGCGCTTCATCCGCCAGCAGTGCGGAGCCCGCTGCCTTGCGACAGACTTTCTTCGCCGGGCATCCCATGTTGATGTCGATGATCTGGGCACCGTGCGCGACGTTGTATTGCGCTGCCGCCGCCATTTCCTGCGGGTCGTTGCCGGCAATCTGTACAGAGCGCGGTGCGATCTCCTCGTCGTGCTGGCTGCGCCACTGCGTCTTGGGTGAATGGCGCAGGCGCGGGTTGCAACTGATCATCTCCGACACCACGAGGCCGGCACCAAACTCGGCGCACAGTCGCCGGAAGGGCAAGTCGGAGACACCCGCCATCGGCGCCAGGGCGACGCGATTAGGCAATGTGTAGGGTCCGATTTGCAGCATAGCGTATCGTCTGGAAGTGGCGGTGAAAAAGAGGCGGTATGATACTCGCTCGTGCCGGGGTGTGGAAGGAAAGCTGGGTAAAAAACCGGCAATTGGCCGCGGGGGCCGCGTTCTGCCTAGGCCGCGGGAAGCGTTCCCCGCAGGCACACCCAGCCGTCTTTTTCACCGACCACGGCCAGCGGCAGGCGCTCGCCGTAGTGGTCGCAAAGCGTCGCGGCCTGGTTCTGCAGCAGGCCTGACAGCAGCAGTGTGCCGCCGGGCCGCAGGAAGCCGGTCAGGGTGGCGGAGAGTTCGACCAGCGGTCCGGCGAGGATGTTGGCGATGACCAGTTCAGCCCTGCCAGCCCAGGCAGCGTGATCAACCTCCTCGGGCAGCACCACGTCCAGTTGCCTGTCGGCGATGTGGTTGCGATTGGCGTTGTCGCGACAGGCCGCCAGCGCCTGCGGGTCGTTATCGACACACAGCGCATGGGCCGCGCCCAGTTTCAGGGCGGCGGCCGCGAGGATGCCGGAGCCGCAGCCGTAGTCCACGATGGTCTGCCCGTGCAGCGGCATGCTGTCGAGCTGGGTGAGGCACAGGGCGGTGGTCGGGTGGGTGCCCGTGCCGAAGGCGAGGCCGGGATCCAGCATCAGGTTGACTGCCAGCGGGTCCGGGGGTTGCAGCCAGCTCGGGCACACCCACAGGCGCTCCCCGAACTGCATGGGCTGGTAGTGTTGCATCCACTCGCGCTCCCAGTCCTTGTCCTCGAGGATTTCCACGCGGTGATTGCTCGCGGCGAGCAACTGCTGCGGCAGTGCCTGCAGCACGTGTTTCATATCGGTATCGGCCGGGTAGAGCCCGGTGATGCGGGTCAGGTTCCACAGCGGCGTCTCGCCGACACCGGGTTCCAGCAGCGGTTGGTCGGCGTTGTCCTCAAGCGTCACCGCCACTGCGCCGGTGGCGAGCAACTCGTCTTCCCACTGCGCCACCCCGGCGCGCTGCGCGTCCACCCGCAATTGCAGCCACGTCATGGTCGCGGCCGGCAGCGTGCGGGGGAGAGGGGGCGGCTATGTGTTGTCACTGTCACCCGTGCGGTTTTGGGCCGCACTATTGCTGAAGGAGCTTTTCAAGGTAGTGAATACTCACACCACCCTTCCTGAACTCAGTGTCGCGGACCAGGTCGCGGTGCAGTGGGGTGTTGGTGCGAATGCCCTCCACGACCAGTTCATCCAGCGCCTGGCGCATCTTCGCCAGCGCGATATCGCGGTCCTCGCCATAGCAGATGATCTTGGCGATCAGGGAGTCGTAATACGGCGGTACGGTATAGCCGTCATACAGGTGCGAGTCCACGCGCACGCCCAGTCCACCCGGTGCGTGAAACGTGGTGACCTTGCCCGGGCAGGGCATGAACGTCCTCGGGTCCTCGGCATTGATGCGGCACTCGAACGCGTGGCCGCGAAACTCAATCTCGCTCTGCTTCACGGACAGCGGCAGGCCGCTGGCGATGCGCAGCTGCTCCCTGACGATGTCGATACCGGTGATCATTTCCGTGACCGGGTGCTCTACCTGCACACGGGTGTTCATCTCAATGAAGTAGAAGCCGCCGTCCTCATACAGGAACTCGAAGGTGCCGGCGCCGCGGTACCCCAGGTCGATACAGGCTTTGACGCAGGCTTCGGCCACGGCGTCGCGGACATCCTGCGGGATGCCGGGTGCGGGCGCCT
>JAGRIE010000070.1 GCA_020443425.1 Halioglobus sp. | reverse complement strand
TCATTGCCGGCTTCCGGTGTCAGGATCACCCGGTGATTGACAAACAGGTCCGCATCAGAGGCGTCCACCCCACTGTGCTCTGAACCGGCAATCGGGTGCCCCAGCACCAACTGTGGCGGCACCGCCCCTGTCACCGCTATCGCGGCATCGCGCAGACTGCCCTTGACGCTGGCGACATCAGTGATCACCGGCCCACCGGAGCGACCCTCCAGGCGCGGCAGAATCTGTCCCAGCATCTGTGCCGCCGTCAGCGTGGGCGTGCAGATCACCACGATATCGGCGCGGTCGACGGCCGCGTCGAGATCGAGCATGTACTCGTCAATCACACCCAGTTCCACACCGCGTTGCAGGGACGGCTCACGGTGTCCGCAGCCGATAAAATGCTGGCTAAAGCCGCTCTGGCGCAGCGCCCTGGCCAATGAGCCGCCAATCAGGCCCAGGCCAACAATCACCACCGTGTCGGAAGCGTAACTCACAGCAAGCGCTACAACAGCGCCTGGGGATAGGACCCCAGCGGTTTCAGCATAATGGACTGCTCTTCGAGCTCGACCATGATGGCGGCGATTTTTTCATCCCGCAGATGCCCCTCGAACTCGATAAAAAACACATAGGCCCACTTTTCGGTGCGCGATGGCCGGGTATCGATGCGTGTGAGGCTGACGTTACCGCGCCGGAACGGCTCCAGCAGATTGAACAGTGCGCCCGGCTTGTTGCGACTGGCGACGATGATGGAGGTCTTGTCCCGGCCACTGGGGAGCACTTCCTCGCGACCGATCACAAGAAAACGCGTGGTGTTGTCGGCGTAGTCCTCAATGTGCCTGGCCACCGCCTCCAGGCGGTAGCGGTCCAGTGCCATATCACCCGCGACTGCGGCCACGCCGGGTATTTCGGCGGCCATTCTCGCCGCCTCGCCGTTGCTGCTGACCGCCTCGCGCTCAATATGCGGCCAGTGCTTGTCCAGCCAGGTGCGGCACTGTGCGAGCGCCTGCTGGTGGGCGCAGATACGCTGTATCCCGTCCTCAGCCGTGCCCGGTGCCACCAGCAGGTGCAGCCCTATGCGCATCTCCACTTCACCGGAGATCTGCAGTGGTGAATCCATGAAATTGTCGAGCGTGTGGCTGACCATGCCCTCGGTGGAGTTCTCCACCGGCACCACCCCGTAATGGCACTCCCCGGATTCGACCTGGGCAAATACCCCGTCGATGGTCGCCTGCGGCACACAGATCGCGGCGTGACCGAAATGCTTGATGGCGGCGGCCTGGGTGAAGGTTCCCTCCGGCCCGAAATAGGCCACCTGCAGCGGCTTTTCCAGTGCCAGGCAGGCGGACATGATCTCGCGGAAGATATGCGCCATATTGGCACCCTCCAGCGGCCCGGTATTGCGGCTGATAATGCGCTGCAGTACCTGCGCCTCGCGCTCGGGACGATAGAACACCGGCTCGACGCCGGTCTCACCGCGCGCATGCGCCTCGGCGACTTCGGCCAGCTTGATATCAGCGACGCGTTGCGCGCACTGGGCGCGCTTGTTGATCAGCGACTGGATCTCCTGATCAATCGCGTCGATATCCGCCCGTACCTGCTCCAGATTCCTGCTGTCTGCCATAGGAGTGCTAACCGTTGCGTTGCTCGAAATCCTGCATGAAGGCAATCAGGGCATCCACCGCCTGTTCACTGACAGCATTATAAATACTGGCGCGCATACCGCCCACCGAGCGGTGCCCCTTGAGGTTCAACAATCCCGCCGCCTCGGACTCCTGCAGGAACAGTTTGTCCAGATCCGCATTGGCCAGAATGAAGGGAATATTCATCAGCGAGCGACTGGCCAGTTCCACCGGGTTGGAATAGAAATCGCTGCCATCAATTGCCGCGTACAGCTTTTGCGCCTTGCGGCGATTGACCGCTTCCATTGCCGCCAGGCCGCCCTGTTCCACCAGCCAGTCAAACACCAGCGCCGCCAGGTAGATCGCAAACGTCGGCGGCGTGTTGTACATGGAGTCGTTGTCCGCCGCCACCTGCCAGTTGAGCATCGCCGGGCACAGCGGGTGCGCCGCTCCCAGCAGGTCCCGGCGCACGATCGCCAGCGTCAGGCCGGCCGGACCGATATTCTTCTGTGCGCCGGCGTAGATGACGCCGAAATCATCGACCCTGATCGGTCGCGACAGGATAGTGGAGGACATATCCGCCACCAGCGGCACATCCGACTCGGGTGTCCAGAAAAACTCCACCCCACCGATGGTCTCATTGGCGACGTAATGCAGATAGGCGGGATCTGCTCCGCGCTGCCACGAGGACTGCGCGGGTATCGTGGAAAAGTTCGTATCCTTGGCGTTGGCCACGACATTCACCTCGCCGTAACGCTGCGCCTCTTCTATCGCCTTCTTCGACCACTGCCCGGTATGCACGTAATCGGCGCGGCCCTTGTCGCCGAGCAGGTTCAGCGGCACGGCGGAAAACTGGGTGCTGGCACCGCCCTGCAGGAATAACACCGCGTAGTCGTCCGATATACCCAGCAGGCTGCGCAGCGTCTTCTCGGCGTGCTGCGCCACCCCCACGACCTCATCGCTGCGGTGGCTCATTTCCATCAGTGACAGGCCTTTGCCGTGCCAGTCCAGCATATCGTCGCGAGCGATTTCAAGGACCGGCTCCGGCAGCGAAGCGGGTCCGGCACAAAAGTTGTAGCAACGGGTCATTGTACGTATGTCCTCGGGAGGTTGGAAAAAGCCGCTTCAGTCAGCGGCGTTGTCTGTCGTGTCAGAGTCAGAGTCAGAGTCAGTGCCGGGTTCCGGTATCTCGGACGGCTCGTCGATGCGCTGGATACCCACCAGGCTCTCACCCTCTTTGGTGCGAATAACGCGCACACCCTGGGTATTGCGGCTGAGGATGGACACCTCGTCCGCACGGGTCCGCACCAGTGTGCCCTGGTTGGAGATCAGCATCAGCTCATCGCCCTCAAACACCTGTACCGCACCGACCATATTGCCGTTGCGCTCACTGGTGGACATCGCGATGAGGCCCTTGCCGCCACGACCTTTGGTGGGAAAATCCTCGACCTGGGTGCGCTTGCCGTAGCCGTTCTCGCTCACCGTCAGCACCATACCCGCCGCCTGGGGGATGATCAGCGAAATCATGCTGTGCCCCTCAGCCAGCCGGATACCGCGTATACCGCGGGCCGTTCGACCCATCGAGCGCACATCGGTCTCCTTGAAGCGCACCGCCTTGCCCTCGGTACTGAACAGCATCACATCGCTGTCGCCGCCGGTAATCGCGGTGCCAACCAGCACATCGCCCTCATCCAGTTGCAGCGCGCGCAGGCCCACGCTGCGCTGGCGGGCGAAATCTGTCAGCGGGGTTTTCTTCACTGTGCCGTTGGCCGTCGCCATGAAGATATAGTGCCCCTCGACATACTCCTCCACCGGCAGGATGGAGGTCACGCGCTCGCCCTCTTCCAGCGGCAGCAGGTTGACCATCGGGCGACCGCGGGAGTTGCGGCCGGCCAGCGGTATCTGGTAGACCTTCAACCAGTACACCTTGCCGAGGTTGGAGAAGCACAGAATCGTGGCATGGGTGCTGGCGATCAGCAGGTGCTCGACAAAATCCTCATCCTTCACCGCGGTGGCGGACTTGCCCATGCCGCCGCGACGCTGGGCCTGGTAGTCGCTCAGCGGCTGTGTTTTGGCATAACCGGCGTGGGAGATCGTCACCACCCTGTCCTCTTCCGTGATCAGGTCCTCCACCGTGAGGTCGTGCTGGGAGGCGGTGATCTCGGTGCGGCGCTCGTCGCCGTACTCGGTGACGATCTCTTCAAGCTCCTCGCGTATGACCAGCTTGAGCCGTTCGGGATCGCCGAGAATATCGAGGAAATCGGCGATCTCACGCAATTTCTCCTGATACTCGTTCAACAGTTTTTCGTGCTCCAGGCCGGTCAGGCGATGCAGCCGCAGTTCCAGGATGGCCTGTGCCTGCGCCGGGGACAGGTGGTACCGGCCCTCGTGCAGGCCGTACTGCGGCTCCAGTTCATCGGGACGGCAGGCATCACTGCCAGCGCGCTCCAGCATGCCGGTGACGTCGCCCGGCTCCCAGCCCTGCGACAGCAGCTTTTCCTTTGCCTCGGCGGAACTGGGCGAGGCCTTGATCAGCGCAATGATAGGGTCGATATTGCTGAGCGCAATCGCCAGGCCTTCCAGGATGTGCCCGCGCTCACGCGCCTTGCGCAGCAGGTAGACGGTGCGGCGGGTGACCACTTCGCGGCGATGGCGAATGAAGGCCTCGAGTATCTCTTTCAGGTTCAGCAGTTTCGGGCGGCCGTCGACCAGCGCCACCATATTGATGCCGAACACCGACTGCATGCCCGTCTGGGCGTAGAGGTTGTTCAGCACCACATCGCCGATCTCGCCGCGCCGCAGTTCGATCACCACCCGCATGCCGTCCTTGTCGGACTCATCGCGCAGTTCGGTGATGCCCTCGATATGCTTTTCCTTGACCAGGTCGGCGATGCGCTCAATCAGGCGCGCCTTGTTCAACTGGTAGGGCAGTTCGTGAATCAGGATGATGTCCTTGCCGCGCTTCTCGTCGTGAATGACCTCCGCCTTGGCGCGCACGTAAATCCTGCCGCGACCGGTGCGATAGGCCTGGATGATGCCGGCACGGCCGTTGATGATGCCGGCGGTGGGGAAATCCGGGCCGGGGATGTGTTCCATCAACTCATCGACAGTGAGATCGGGGTCGCGGATCAGCGCCAGGCAGCCGCTGACCACCTCCGTCAGGTTGTGCGGCGGGATATTGGTGGCCATGCCCACGGCGATACCGGAGGAGCCGTTGATCAGCAGGTTGGGCACTCGCG
>JAGRIE010000006.1:84810-195190 GCA_020443425.1 Halioglobus sp. | reverse complement strand
CCTCGACGAGAACACCAAACTGCTGCACAACACCAAGCGCAAGACCCAACCCTGGAAAACCGGCCTCAAGATCGACTACCGCCCGGCCGACACCTTCCAGCTGTTCCCGCCCCGGCACTGGCTGCGGCGCGGTCGTCGCGCGCTGTTCGGCGACTACAAGTTCGCCGGCACCTACGACGCCCACCCGGACCCCAACCAGGAGTCGTTCTTCTTCAACCTGGTGCGCGAGGCGCTGGAGGACGGCGAGCTGTCCGAGTCGCTGCTACAGGATGAGATCGCACAGGGGCATCTGCGGCCTGATGCAATGCAGCTGGTCGGCACTTGAAGTGACTGGATAGCCGTCAGACCTACTTGTAGTTAAACAGCGGGTCCAGCGTCTCGGCGAGGCGCTGGTCAATTGCCGCGACTTCCGCATCGGTGAAGTAATCCCGGTAGCCGCCGACCTTGGCGCGGCGCACCTTGTAGCTGTTGGGGTTGTCCTTGTCGCGCGGCATCATGCGTCCGCCGGCGAGGCGGAACTGCTGCGTGCTTTCCATTTTCTTCATGTTTTCGTAGGAGGAGTAATCCACCGCCGCATTGACGTGTGCATCGGTGGCGTGCACGTGCATAAAATCCAGCAGCTGGCGCAGCTCCTCGCGGGGCCTGGCGCGCAGGTCCTCGTAGCGCAGCAGGTGGAAGTGCTGCATGTGCTGCATTTCGCGGGCCCACAGGTTCAGGTAGTCGGTAACGGCTTTCATACTGCCGCCGTTGTCACCCATCACGAAATCGAACAGGCTGATATCGCTGCCCTGCGGGGGGTAGTTATTGATCGCCACCTTGGTCGGCTTGATGCGGAACTTCCACTGGAAAAATTGCGATACGGCGACGTCACGCGGGTCGCGGGCAAGCAGGATCACCCGCTTGTCGTAAAAGGGCTTCTTGGTATCCGGATCGCCGGTGAAATCCTTGATGTAGTTGTCGTGGGTGAAAAAGGTCTTGGGGACGGACTTGTTGAGATTGTGGAAGTTGTCGAAGCCCAGCACCGCATTCTCCGGCAGCCCGTACATCACGCGGAACAGGTGCGAGATCATCACGCGCAGCCAGGTGCGGCCACTCTTGCCGAACGACACCACGACAATATCGGCGCGCTGCAGCTTGTCGTACTGCTCGACGCCGCGCAGCTTGCGTTCGGCGGCGAGAATCTCGCCCTCCGGCTGGCCGCGCATCTGCCAGTGCAGGATACGGCGCGACAGTTTCTTGCGACCGGTCTGCCACAGCTGCCGGATATTCTGGATCGCCAGCTTCATGCCTGTTGCCCGCCGTAGCCGAACACCGGATCGAGCTGCGCGACCATCTGCTCCAGCTGCGCACACTGCTCGTCGGTGAAATAGTCGCGGTAACCGCCGACCTTGGCCTTGCGCACCTTGAACGACTGGGGGTTGTCCTTGTCGCCCGGCTTGACGCGGGCGCCGCTGCCCTTGAAGAACTTGTCCTGTTCCATTTTCTTCATATTGTCATAGGCGGCGAAATCCACGGCCTCCTGCACCTGCTCGGGGGTGACCTCGGTGCCGGTGAATGCGAGAATTTTGGCCAGCACCGCACCCGGCTCCTTGCGCATGTCCTCGTAGCGCACTACCAGCACATCGCGCAGCTCGGGGATCGCCTGCGCCCAGCCGTTGAAATAGTCGACGATGCGCGGCACGCCCGCCTCCTTGTCCAGCACAAAATCCCAGACATCGATATCGGCGCCGTGCGGCGGGTAGTCATTGATGAACTTCTTGTTCGGCCGCATACGGAACTGCCACTGGAAGAACTGGGACACAGCCACATCGCGCGGGTCGCGCACCAGCAGCACGATGCGCTTGCCCTGGAAATGGCGCTTGGACTGCGGGTTGCCGGTGTAGTCACGCAGGTAGTTGTTGTGGGTGAAAAACACGGCGGGCAGCTGCGGGTCGCGCCGCTTGAGATTGTCGAAGTCCAGCAGCTCACTGGCGTCGAGGTTGCCCTTGAGCTGATAGGCCCGCGACAGCATCACACGCAGCCAGGTACGCCCGGATTTGCCCCAACTCATCAGAACCCAGTCGCTGCGCTGCAGCTTCTTGAATTCCTCACGGCCGCGCAACCAGCGCTCCATCGCCTTGCGACGCCCCGCCGGCAACCAGAAACAGAGCGCCAGGATAATGTGGCGTAACACAACGCGTGCCTTATCGGCCATCTGCGGGAACATCCTCGATAACAGACTAAAAAGGCGGCAAATGGTACCGTAAAACCGCTTTTCCCGCACTAATCGGACAAGTGTTGATTTACCGCACTATT
Source organism: Halioglobus sp. (assembly GCA_020443425.1). Lineage (GTDB taxonomy): Bacteria > Pseudomonadota > Gammaproteobacteria > Pseudomonadales > Halieaceae > Marimicrobium. The sequence goes on along the minus strand of JAGRIE010000006.1, from coordinate 192,895 downwards.
AACATCCTGAAGCGTTGCGCCGCCTTGCCGGACAAACATCCGGCGTACTAAAATGCGACCATGTCACTGATCAATATCGATGCGCTTCGCGCCACACCGCTGCAAACCGATCCCTACGACTATCTCGTGGTGCCGGAGTTTCTCAGCGCCGGTGCGCTGCAGCAGGTGAATCGCGATTACCCCGCCATTGACACCGCCGCCAACCACGCCCTCGAGAACCTGAGCTACGGCCCCGCATTCGAGGCGCTGATGGAAGAGCTTTGCAGCACCGAGCTGGCCACTGTGCTGGGCGAGAAATTCGATATGGACCTGGCCTCCCTGCCGACCACGGTGACGGTGCGCAAGTTCTGTGAGCGCACCGACGGCAATATCCACACCGACCACAAAAGCAAGGTCATCACGGTGCTGGTGTACTTCAATGAGCAGTGGGATTCCCCCGACGGGCAGCTCCGCCTGCTGCGCTCGAAGAACGATATCGAGGACTACGCGGCCCAGGTGCCGCCGCTGGGTGGCTCGATGATCGCCTTCAGGCGCACTGACCACTCCTGGCATGGCCACACCCGCTTCGTCGGCGAGCGCCGCATGGTGCAGATCAACTACCTCGACCAGAGCCCGCTGGCGGTCGCTGCCCAGCGTATCAGCCGCTTCGGCACCCACTTCATGAAGAACGTGCTGGGAATGCGCTAGTCGCACACTCCCCGGCCCCTCTCAGGGCATCTGCAATACCCCACCGCTCGTGATTACCGTCTTTTCGTGGACAGTAATTTTACCGGCAGCGCCTTATTTTCCCTACATGCGCAAGCTATCGTTACCGCCACCAGAACGATAATGCAGGTGAGGAGATACAGTGAACAATCTTGCGGAACCAGGCCTACAGGCATCGCCACACAGTATGGGTTCTCCACGCGCAGTGGCGCTGTTGGAAGCCGCCAGGGACTTGCAACCGCTACTGCTGGAGCGCGCAGCGCAGTGCAGGGCGCAGCGCAAAGTACCCGACGAGACCATCGCCGACTTCCAGCAGGCGGGCTTCTTCAAAATCCTGCAGTCACAGCAGTACGGCGGCTTCGAAATGGATCCCCAGGTGTTCTACGCCGTCGGGCTGGAGTTGGCGAAGGCCTGCATGTCCAGCGCCTGGGTGCTGGGCGTGGTGGCTGTGCACAACTGGCAGATGAACCTGTTCGACCCGCAGGCCTCGGTGGATGTCTGGGGCGACGATCCAACCGTACTGGTGTCCTCCTCCTATGCGCCGATGGGCCGGGTAACGCCGGTCGACGGCGGATTCATGCTGAGCGGGCGCTGGAGCTTCTCCAGCGGTTGCGAGCACTGCCGCTGGGTGTTTCTCGGCGCCGTCATCCCGACCGAGGACGCGCCCTGGGATATGGAGAACTACAGTACGTTCCTGCTGCCGCGCGACGACTACACCATCGAGGAGAACTGGGATGTGGTCGGCCTGCAGGGCACGGGCAGCCACGATATCGTGGTCGATAATGTGTTCGTTCCCGAGCACCGGGTGCACAGGATGCGCGAGGATCGCGGCGGCGAAAAGCACCGGGCGAAAGCACCGCTGTACCGCCTGCCGTTCATGCAGGTGTTCTCACGGGCCGTGTGCAACGCCTCGCTGGGGGCGGTGGAGGGGGTACTGGAGGATTACATCGCGGTCGCCAAAACCCGGGTCGCCGGCCCGGTCCCAATGCGCGATGAACCCAGCGCGAAAAAAGTCGCGGCGGACGCCAAGTCGGCCATTGAACACATGAAACTGATGATGTTCCACAGTTTCGACCGGCTGATGGATGCGGCGCGCTCGGATACGGAAGTGCCACTGCTGGACCGCGCCCTGTACCGCTACGAGACCTCCATGGTCGCCGACCAGTGCCTGGCCATCTCATCCAGAATGCTGAAAGCGGCCGGCTCCGGGGCGATCAGAAACGCCAGTGCCATGCTGGGCCGACACCAGGATATTCTCGCCAGCCAGGCGCATATCGCCAACGTCAGCGAGCCGTTTGCGGTGAACCTCGGCGGCATGCTGTTCGACCAGCACAGCACCGATCCCAGTCTCTGAACACACCGCTTTTCACCACATTGCATCTATCTGCGAGGAATTGACCATGGCTCTGAACGGGGTGTTACCCGAGGAAAACTACGCCGAGTGCGCCAACGGCTACCGCATGCACTATCTCGACCACGGCGAGGGGCCTGTGGTGGTCTTCCTGCACGGCTCCGGCCCCGGCGCCAGCGGCCACAGCAACTTCAAGGCCAACTATCCGTGGCTGGCCGAGCGCGGGTACCGCTGCATAGTGCCCGACCTCGTCGGCTTCGGTTTTTCCGACAAGCCCGATGACGTCGATCACCCGCTGTCATTTTTTGTCGAATGCGTGAAACAAACGCTGGATGTGATCGGGGTTGAGAGCTGCTGCGTGGTCGGCAACTCGCTGGGCGGCGCCGTGGCGATCGGCCTGGCGCTGGAGTATCCGGCGCTGGTGAACAAGCTGGTGCTGATGGCGCCCGGCGGCATGAGCCAGCAGGAGGAGTACCTGCAGATGCCGGGCATGCAGAAGATGTTCGCCGTGTACGGCTCCGGCGAGCCGGTCACACACGCCGCCATGAAGGAGCTGTTCGCCTTCGGCCTGACCCACGACCCCCGGCATGCCACCGACGCACTGGTCGAGGAGCGCTCACAGATCATGGCCATCATGAACGGCCACGTGATGTGGACGATGGCGATACCGTACCTGGCTGAACGGCTACCGGAGCTGTCCTGCCCGGTGCTGGCCTTCTGGGGCACGGATGATCGCATGATGCCGGACAGCGGCATCCTGGCGCTGGCCAAAAACTGCGCCAATCTCAAATTCATCATCCTGTCCGAGTGTGGCCACTGGGTGATGGTGGAACACACCGAGCTGTTCAACCGGGAAGTATTGTCTTTCCTGGAAACAGCCTGATTCCTGTTAACGAGGCTTTGCATGAACATACGCAGTTTGGGTTACGCGCTGATCGAAACCACCGATATCCAGAAGTGGCTGTCGTTCGGCACTGAGGTTCTGGGCCTGATGGTCGCGCCGGGTATGCCCGATGATGGCGTCCTCTACTTCAAGATGGATGAGCGCCCGTTCCGGCTGGCCATTGTCCCCGGCGATGCCGACCGCCTGCAGCTCTGCGGGCTGGAGTTGCTGGATGAGGCGAATTTCCACCAGGCCTGTGACGAGCTGCTCGCGGCAGGGGTTGAGATCACCCGCGGCACCGCCGCCGAAGCGGCGCAGCGCCGGGTGCGTGAGCTGGTCCGTTTCGACGACCCGGCGGGCAATACCCTGGAGCTGTACCACGGCGCCGACCTCGATTACGCGAAGTTCATCTCCCCGCAGGGTATCGCCGAGTTTGAAACCGGCTTCAACGGCAACGCCGGTTTCGGCCACGCCGTGTTGCCGGCACCGAACCGGGTCGAGACCCACCGCTTCTACACGGAGGTGCTCGGCTTCGGCGACTCCGATTTCATGCACTTCAAGTTTTCCGACGACCCCGACGACCCGGGGTTCGGCCTGAACTTCATGCATGTCGAGAACCCCCGCCACCACACCATCGCCCTGTTTGAAGGCGAGCATCCCTGCGGTTGCATACACCTGATGCTGGAGGTAAAAGACGTCGATGAAGTCGGCTACTGCCTCGACCGGGTGCTGCAGCGTGAGATCCCGGTCACTTCCACGCTGGGCCGCCACACCAATGACCGCATGCTGTCGTTCTACATGCGCACGCCGGGCGGGTTTGAACTGGAGTTCGGCTGCGACGGCCTGAAAATGGACTGGAGCGACTACACACCCACCAAGACCACGCTGCCCAGCATCTGGGGCCACAAGTTCTCGCTGTAGCGCCGCGCGATGGCCACCACCGGTTCAGGCAGGGCGTTGCTGCGCTACGGCAGTTGGGCCATGGTGACAGGGAGCACGGCCGGTATCGGCCGCGCCTTCGCGAGCGAGCTGGCCGCTGCCGGCTTCAATGTCGCGCTGCTGGCCCGCGATGCCGGGCAGTTGCAGGCACAGTGCCGTGAGCTGGCATCGGCCTGGGATATCGAGGCCGTCGCCATCCCCTGCGACCTCGGGAAACCGGATTACCTGCCCACCATCACTGCGGCCACGGATGCGCTGCCGATCGCGTTTTTTGTCAACAATGCCGGCGCCGCCAGTTATCACGGCCGGTTTCTCGAGCGCAGCGCGCAGGACATGGAGGACTGCCTGAATCTCAATACTGCGGTGCAGCTGCGGCTGATCCAGCATTTCGCCACACGCATGGCCGCAGCGCACGGCGGTGCCATCATCCAGGTCAGCTCCATCGCCGGGCATATGACGCTGCCGTTCATGGCCGAGTACTCGGCCAGCAAGGCCTATCAACTGACCCTCGGCGAAGCGCTGTACTACGAACTGAAGGATCACCGGATTGACTTCCTCACGCTGTCCCCGGGCGCCACCCGGTCGCGGCGTGTCAGCTATGGCATGGAACCGACACCGGTGGTGCGCACGGCGCTGGCGGCACTGGGTCGGCAGCCCAGCGTTATTCCGGGGTGGCGCAACAAGTGGAGCGCGTTCAGGCACCGCCACCTGAAATCGCGACGAGCTGCCGTGCATAGCATGGGAGCGTTCCAGCGCACCCAGCTGCGATCCGATTGAACGCAACCGGCAGCACCGGCGGCGGGCCGGTATTAGCCGCCCTTTGGAAACGCTCTTATCACGATTTCGGGGTTTTTCCCCATCCGGGCCGCGTGTAGATTGGCCCCATCATCCGATACCTATAACACTGAGGAAGCCCTGATGTCCGATCCAACGCAAGAGCCGTCAACCAGTCCGGGAGAGATCAGCCAGTGGCCGATGTTGAAGATCGTCTACCGCACCGATCCGGATAAAATCGCCGCGCTGCTGCCACCGGGAATCGACCCCAGCGCAACCTCCAATGTCACCCTCACCATCTACAACCTGCCGGTGGGCGGGGAGCCGGAGTACGGCATCCTGATCACCGCTGACGCCAGCTACCAGGGCACACCCGGCGAGTACGCGCTCGGCTACGGCATCGACCAGGAGTCGGCGATTTTCATCAGCCAGTTCACCAATGGGCAGCCGAAGTTTCCCTGCCACACCGACTACTTCCGCCTGCAGGACAAGGTCTCTGCGCGCTGTGCCCACCAGCACTACACCTTCGTGGAGTTCGAGGGCACGCTCGACGGGGAGGACCCGCTCGACGGCGGCCTGGAGCGCAACGAGTGGTGGGTCAAAGTGTCGCGCCAGGTCGGCGGTGGCAAGGGCTATGATTTCCCGCCGCATGTGGTGCACGTCAAGGGCAAGTACGGCCCCGGGCACCGCATCGCATTGAACGGCACCCTCACCCTGCGCGAGAGCCCCTGGGACCCGATCGCCACACGACTGCCGATGCTGGAGCAGGTGTCTGCACACCTGTGGTGGCCAGAGTACCTGAGCCGGGAGATCACCCTGGCCGGCGCACTGGACCCGGAGGGATTCTGGCCGTACGTCGATGTGATATCCGGCAGCCGCTGGCCCGGCAGGAACGGCGGCCCGATTCCAGCCTAAACTCAACAGCATGTGACACATCAGGGTGTCACCAGGAGCATCACTCATGGACCGTTATCTAATCGTCTCCACCGATGGCCACGCCGGCCTGCCGATGGAGGGCTATCGAGACTACCTCGAGAGCAAGTACCACCAAGCCTTTGACGAGGCGCTGCCGGAACAGAAGCGCAAAACCCGCAAGGCGGAGGAGAGCTTCCTGATCTCGGAGTTCAATGACAAGTGGCGCGCGGGCATCTCGGATGGGCTCTCCGGTGCCTGGGACGGCGCCGTGCGCAACCGTGTTATCGACGAGGATGGCGTCGCCGCCGAGGTGTTGTTCCCGGACGGTATCACCGAGATGAATGCGCCGCCCTTCGGAGCCGGACTGGCCCTGAAACCCTGGGGTATCGAGCCGGAACTGCAATGGGCCGGCGCCAGGGCGCACAACCGCTGGATGGCCGAGTTCTGTAAGGAGGAGCCGCTGCGCCGCATCGGCCTGGCCATCATACTGATGCTGTACGATGTGGACGACGCCCTCGCAGAAGTGAAATGGGCGTATGAGAACGGCCTGAAGGGTATTCTTATCCCGGCGTTGATGGGTGACAAGGATGCCTATAACCACCCCAAATACTATCCGATCTGGGCCTTCTGCGAAGAGCATCATATGGTGGTGCACACGCACTCGGGGCCGTCACCGGATTACAACTTTTCCCTGCCGGGCGCCGTCGGCATCTACCTGACCGAGTTCGCCTGGTGGACCAGCCGCCCCCTCTGGCACCTGATCTTCGGCGGTGTCTTTGAACTGTTTCCCAAACTCAAGTTCGTCATCACGGAAGTCAGCGAATTCTGGATTCCGCATATGCTGGAGATGATGGACGTGCGCGCCTCTGTCAAACACACCTCGGGCAAGCTGGGCGATTTCCGCAGCAACCTGACCATGGCACCGAGTGAGTATTTCAAACGCAATTGCTGGGTCGGCGCCTCCGCGCTGTTTGACGAGGGCTCCACGGCCGTGCGCCATGACATCGGTATCGAGAACATCATGTGGGGCACCGACTATCCGCACCCTGAAGGGTCCTGGCCGAAAACCAGGGAGAAATTGCTGGCCTATATGAGCGGTATACCGGAGCCGGAACTCGCGGCAATACTCGGCACCAATGCGCTGGAATGTTATAACCTCGACGGGGACGCACTGCGGGGAATCGCAGAGCGCATCGGTCCACTGAAGTCTGATTTCAAATGAGCAACAGGCTTCACAATAAAAAGGGAGGTCAGGCATGTCGAACCACTGTGTAATGCCCATTCCATTCGGCTGGTTCTGTATCGGCTACAGCGATGAACTGGCGGTGGGAGACGTTCGCAATATCCATTATTTCGGCCGCGATATGGTGTTGTTCCGCACCGAATCAGGCAAGGTGGGACTCACCGACCCCGCCTGCCCCCATCTGGGCGCACACCTCGGACACGGCGGCACCGTACAGGGTGAATCCATCCGCTGCCCGTTCCATCACTGGCAGTACGATACCGACGGCGTCATCACCGATATTCCCTACGCGAAACGAATCCCGCCGAAAGTGGCCGGCAAGCCCTGCCTGAAAACCTACCCCACCTGCGAGAAGAACGCGGTAATCTGGGCCTGGTACCACCCGGAGGATGCGCCGCCCGATCACGAGGTCATCGCGCTTGAGGAGATCGATGACCCACAGTGGGTCGAGCAGATCCGTTTCCAGTGGACCTTTGACTCCTGCCCGCAGGAAATTGCCGAGAACGGCGTCGATGTCGCGCATTTCAAGTATGTCCACAAGATGGAGGCGGTGCCACTGGGCGAGACCAGCTACGAGGGCCATATCCGCCGCACCCGGGTCAGCGGTATGCGCAAGGTCGTCGATGAGAACGGCGCTGAGATGGAGATCGAATCCACAATCAAGGTGGTGCAAAACGGCGCCGGGCAGAAATGGGTGCGCTCCTCGGGCCTGGTGGACTACCTGCTGCAGACACTGGTAACACCGGTGAACGAGAAAACCGTGGAAGTGCGCTTCGCCTATACCCACGAAAACTATCCGCAGGACTCCTTCAAACACCAGGCGGTGCAGGCCGCAATTGCGCTCACCAACGGGCAGACTGGCCTCGAGGGGGACATCCCGATCTGGCACCACAAATTCCACCTGCGCAACCCGATACTGTGTGACGGTGACGGTCCGGTGATGCGCTTTCGCAAATACTTTTCACAGTTCTATGTCGGCGGCCCCTATCCCGGCGCCGAGGATATTTCGACAACCCTGGAGGCGGTTTCTTGAGCACACAGCAGAAAACAGAGGCGACATACAGCGGCAAAACGGCGGTGGTGACTGGCGGTGCATCCGGCGTCGGCCGCTGCCTGTGCGAACTGTTCGCGCGCAGCGGTATGAATGTGATCATGGCCGATATCGAGCTGGCAGCGCTGGAGGCCGCCGGGGCCGCGCTGCAGTCCGAGGGCCTGAATGTCGCCTGGGTGCAGGCGGACGTCACCAGCCCCGACTCCATGGCAAACCTGGAGCGACAAAGCCGCGAGACCTTCGGCAATATCCACATCCTGTGTAACAACGCTGGCGTCGGCATCAAGGAGGCCCAGCGCCGTATCTGGACGCTCACGCCCAAGGACTGGGAGTGGGGCTTCAGCGTCAACGTGATGGGCATCGCCAATGGTATCCGGGCGTTTGTGCCGGGCATGCTGGCACACGGCGAACCGGGGCATGTGGTCAACACCTCCTCCACCAATGGCGGGCTCCACTCGATGCCGACCACACCGATTTACTCCTCCACCAAGGCGGCCGTCACCAGCATGACGGAAGTGCTGCACTACCAGTTCCTGATGGACGGCGCCGCACTGCAGGCGCATGTGCTGTTCCCCGGGCCGCATCTGGTGAACACCAATATCCTCAGCTCGATGCGCAACCGCCCCGCAGACCTGCGCGACAATGATGAGCCGGTCGCCTACACCAGCATGGCGGACCTCGCCAAGGCCAGCGGCATCGCCAATATGAAACTGACGGAGCCGGAGGAAGTCGCCGAGACCTGCCTCGCCGGTATCCGCGCCGGACAGTTCTGGATACTGCCGGCCAGCACGCACAACGACAAGCAGCTGAGCCAGCGCACCGAAAGCATCCTGCGCCGGGAAAACCCGGCACTACAGAGGTAGTTGTCATGGCGTCACGTCTGGGACAGTTCTGTATCAGTGTCACCGACCTTGCGCGCTCGGAGGATTTCTACACCCGGGTACTGGGGCTGGAAGTGCAACAGCGGATCGAGATTCCGCAGGCGAAAGAAATTGTGCTGGGTGCGCCGGATTCCGACGGCAAGCTGCAACTGGCGCAGAAGACCGCCCAGCAGGGCGCCATCGACCACGGCGATGAAGCGCTGTGGAAATTTTACCTGTACACGGACGATATCGAATCCGTGTACCAGGCGGCCGTGGACTACGGCTGCGTGTCCGAGACCCCGCCCACAGCGTTGAAGGATTGGCCGGTGACGATCGCGATGATTCTCGACCCGGACGGCTACCGGATCGAAATCATCCAGCGCTAGTCGTCCATATCCCAATCGAATTCGGTGGCGAAATAGCTCACCATGAAATCCATGAAAAAGCGCACTTTCGTGGACAGGTGTTTGCTGTGCGGGTACACCGCCCAGGTATCCCGGTGATAGCTGCTCCAGGGCTGGTGCACCTTGACCAGCCTGCCGGCCTCCACGGACGCGCGGACATAGAAATCCGGTAGCTGGGCGATACCGATACCGGACAGCGCCGCCGCCTTGATGGTCGCACCGTCTTCGCTGAGCCAGTTGCCGGATACCTTGACCTTGGTCGCCGCCTCGCCCTCGCCGGTGTTCAGCATCCAGTAGCGCTCCGGGCCGGTCAGGCAGTTGTGGTCGTCGAGATCCTCCGGCGTTTGCGGCTGGCCGTTCGCCTTCCAGTATTCCGGCGCCGCGCACAGGCACAGTGTATGGCCGCCAATCGAGCGCGCGATCAGCGATGAATCCTCCAGCTTGCCGTAGCGGATGGTCAGGTCATAACCCTCGGCCACCAGATCGACATCGCGGAAACTGGAGTGTACCTCCACCGACAGCTCCGGGTGCGCACGCGAGAAAGCCGCCACCGCACGCGCCATATGCTGCACACCGAAGCGGCTGTTCAACGCGAGCTTGAGCGTCCCCTGCGGCTTTTGCTGCATATCGGCAACAGCGGACTCCGCGACCTCGAACTGCTCGGCCATCGGCAGGCATTCGCGGTAAAAAATCTCACCGACCTCGGTCAGCGTTAACTTGCGGGTAGTGCGCTGCAACAGGCGCGCCTGCAGTCGATCTTCCAGCTGGCTGATCTGCTTGCTGACATAGGATTTGGACATACCCAGGCGCTCGGCGGCCCCGGTAAAGCTGCCGGTATCCACCACGTGCATGAATTCGTCAATCCCGTCCCAGCGACTCATCGAATTGCGCTCACCTGTGTTATTGCTGTGTTATTACTGTGTAATTGCAGAGTCGAAGCGTAGCCGATGGGGGGCCAAAGTGAAAGCGATCAGACAACTCCCCGAGCGAAATGCGGACTGCGGGATTTCTTAAGCTTCGCACGCTTGTTGAAGGGGGTGGCATCGGAAATAAGAAGCAGCGTTGACTGGAAAAAAATCCCTCCGTCCCCTTTACCTGAACCCATCCACCGCCATCCCATCATCCATTTTGTCGCCGTGCCACAGCGGAACCAGCGTCGCCGCATCGATATCGATCTTTTCCCGTTGGTTGGCAGTGGTAAGCGCAAAAACGTTTCCGCGGAAACGCATATCCGGGCCTTGCGGTACCGGTTTGCCGTTTGGCGCGGTGAATACCGGTTCATTCGATTCAATGGTGAGACCGTAACCTCCCTCATGCACCAGCCGATGGTGATGGCGGCACAGTAGCAGCAGGTTATCGAGGCGGGTTTCTCCGCCGTCCGCCCAGTGCTGTACGTGGTGAGCGTCTACAGAGTGTCGTGTAGTGCAGCCGGGAAAGCGACAGCCGCCGTCACGCCGATCCAGTGCACGGCGAATCGCCGGGGGAATGCTGCGGGTGCGGCGGCCGATATCCAGTGCGGTGGCGACGCGGGTGATCGCGCGGACCTTGGAGAAGCTGATACGGCCATTGCGCAGAGCTGCACTGATATGTGGAAGATGCTGTAAGGCGTGGGCTACACGGACCTTCTCGCGGGCAGCGCCGAGGTTGATACCGCATTTCCAGTTCAGCCAGTGGGCGCAGGATTTGAGACCCCCACCGCCCCAACCCTGGCGCTCGTCGTACTCACGGATGAGTGTGAGCAGCCGGTAGGTGGCAGCATTGATGTGCGCGGCGAGTTCGGTGATTTCGTCTTCGAGTGTGGACAGTTCGCGTATTGGGGTGGTTGTAATTGTGGCGGGATATTGGTTCATGGTGGGGGCCTCTGCGTCCTTGCCAATAACTGTATGAACATACAGTATTATGAGGATAATATCAATTTAAAACAGCAACTTAGGAGGAAATAGAAGCAATAAAAATGCGATAGCAATGAGGCAAGAACCGGTGATGCCTGGTGAGTAATTGTCAAAAGTGGTGTTTGGCCATATGAATTAGGCGGCGCCAGTTTTCCTCTGCGTATATCCCCAGCTTGAACATCATGTACAGCATGCCGTGACGCGACAGGCAGCACTTCTTCCAGCGCTGCACGCATTTCCCCGCTGGAAACACCTTTCCTATACAGCGTCGAATCAAGAATAGCCTGAGGTATCGGGCACCCAGGTCACCGGCAGGACGGGTCAGTTGCTGTACTTTATGCTCGCATAGTAGGTGCGCGGTGCCGTGTAGGCTGCGGTGGTGGTACCAAACGCGTCCACGCCGAAGCCGCCGTTGATTTCGCGCTTGTCACTGAGGTTGCGACCGAACACACCCAGCTCCCACTTGCCGTCCGCGGTGATGAAGGTGATGCCGGCGTTGTAGGTGGTGAAGCCATCGGTGTTGAGCCTGTCGAAACAGCTACAGGCGTAGTCGTTGCTGTAGTAGATCTCACCCTTGTAGTAGGCATCCGCCCGCAGGCGCACGGTGCTGCCATCACTGAGATCCCAGTTGTAGATAGCCGCCAGGCTCGCGGTCCAGTCCGGCACATTCTGGAACTCACGATCGCTGAGATCTTCCAGTTCACCGGTAGACGGGTTGAACGAGTCGAAGCTGTTGTACTTTGCATCCAGCCAGGAGGCCCCGCCGCTGATTGTCAGGTTCTCCATCGGCAGTGCGGTGAACTCCAGTTCGACCCCGCTGATAGAGGAGTCGGCCGCGTTGGCCACCACCAGCGCAAGCGCGTCGGATGCATCCGCTGAGGACGGCCGGTTCACCAGGAACTGCTGGTCCTTGTAGTCATCGTAGAACACGGCGCCATTCAACTGCAGGCGATGGTCCAGCAGCTGCGTCTTCAGGCCGATCTCATAGCTGGTCAGTGTTTCCGGATCCGCGACGGATATCTGCGCCGTCGATGTGGGCCGGCCGTTGTAGATACCGCTGCGAAAGCCCTGGGAGATACTGCTGTAGCCCATGATATCGTCGGTGAAATCGTAGTCGAAACCGATCTTCGGCGACACTTCACTCCAGTCATCCTTACAGCTGTAACTGGCGCCGTTGCCGTCGGCCACGACATCGCTGCACGACGACGGGCCGGTGGGACCGGGCTCGGTGATGGGCGTCTGGCTGGCGCGCTTGATGGTGTACATCTTCAGTTGCTTTTCATCGTAGGTGTAGCGCGCCGCCACATTGAGTCGCGCCGCATCGGTGATATGCCAGGTGGTGTAGAAGAACGCCGCGTAACTGGTCGTGTCCTGTGAGGTCTCGTAGTCCAGCGTGAAATCCAATGGCACTACACCGATCGCCTCATAGAGGCCGCCAGCCACGGTGACATTGGCTGTGGATTTACCATCCTCGCGGAAGTAGTAGGCGCCGACCAGCCAGTCAAAACGAGTGCCGGAGGCATTGCTGAGCACCAGTTCCTGGCTAAACTGGTTGGTGTTCAGGTCGTTACCCACCTCGAAATAGACATTCGACGCATTGTCCGCATCGCGGTAGTTGTGCGAATCCATGTCGCGGTATCCGGTGATGGACTTCAGCACCAGTTCGTCGATGTCCAGGGTGTTGATCCAGCTGACGCCCCACATGTCATTTTTTTCACGGTCCAGTTCATTGAGTGCATCACTGCGATCGATATCGTCGACATTGGGCTCGCAGCAGATGCCCTCGGTGAGGCCAACACTGTTGTTGTAGGCTTTCGCGATGACAGCATCGGGATTGAAGTCTGTCAGCACCTGCGGGTAGACGTTCTGGTCGATATGCGTGTAGTCAAACGCCACGTGCGAATTCCAGGTATCGGTGAAGTTCGCATTGAAGTGTGTTCGCGCCGCCCAGCTGTCGTTGTTACCGGCATCGTGGTTCTGGTTGCGATGCTGCCAGCCCGATGAATTTTTTGTCAGTACCGCGATACTCGCCGCCACCTCATCGGTGATCGGCGCCTCAGCATAGCCCGAGAAGGACACGTAATCGTGCTCCCCGCCGGTCAGCTCTCCCATGTAACTGGTCTCACCGTTCGGCACCTTGGTGGTCACCGATATCGCACCGCCAATTGTATTCTTGCCGTACAGCGTGCCCTGCGGGCCGCGCAGTACATCAATGCTGGCGATATCGGAGAGTTCAAAGTTGGAGCCCACCGTGCGCGCCATGTAGATGCCGTCGAGGTAGAGCCCGACGCCCGGGTCTGTGGTCAGGCTGTTGTCAAACTGGCCGATACCGCGCTGGAAGGCCTGCAGAGAACCGCTGCTGCCATTATTGGCCGAGGAGAATGACAGGTTGGGTGATACCTGTTCAATGTCGCTGACGGTGAAGAACTTGGATTGATCGATCACGGAGCCCGATATTGCAGTAATCGCTATCGGCGTGCCCTGCACGTTCTCGTCCCGCTTGCGCGCGGTAACAATGACTTCCTCCAGCATCGTTCCCGCCTGCTGTGCAAACGCCACAGGATTCATCGGTGTCAGCGGAATAGACAACAGTGCCAGTGTCGCCACATAGGGTGTGTAAGCGCGCATGAAAACCTCCACAGGGATAAATTTTAATAGTTATGCTTGAAATACTGCGGGTCACATCCCTTCGCCCGCGCCGGTCAGCCTGTCAGTGGGTGACCGGATCGAACTCAACTTCGGTGTAAACCGGATTGTCACCGTCCACAATGGCCGCCGTGGCACGCTTGTAATAGCCGGTGAACGGATGTGTGAATATCCAGAATTTACGCGCCCTGATGGCGGCGAACACCCGCCTTGCACACTCATCCGAGGTGATGAAATCGGGCAGTTCTTCCATCATCTTGACGTTGGCCTCGCTCTCTTCACTGCCAGCCTCAAGACCCAACAGGCTGTCACCGATGGGGGTCGAAACGGGGCCCGGACACAGCAGCGAGACATCGATGTCGGCGCCGGCCGCCGCGAGGTCGTAGGCGAGTGACTCGGTTATGCCCCGCACAGCCATTTTGCAGGCGGTGTACTGCGCCATATTCGGTGCCGCCACCAGTGAACCGACTGACCCCGTGTTGACGATATGGGCCGGCACACCCGCAGCCATCATGCCGGGCACAAACGCGTTGATACCGTTCACCACGCCCATTACATTGACCGAGAGCATGGCCTGCCACTGCTGGGCGGTGTGGGTCCAGGCCTGCCCGACGCGCAGGATGCCCGCGTTGTTGAACAGCAGCGACACCGGGCCCAGCGCTTCGACACTGCGATCAGCCAGGGCCTGTACCGACGCCGCATCCGATACGTCGACCTCGAGAGCCAGTACGCTGGCGCCCTGCGACTCCAACTCGGCGGCCAGTTCCGACAGCCCTTTCAGGTACAGGTCGGCAATCGCGACATTCATTCCCTCGGCGACACAGCGCCGGGCCAGTGCTTTGCCAATCCCGCTTGCGGCACCGGTGATCACCGCCAACTTGCCCTTGAACTCTTCCATTGTGTCTATACCTTATTGTTCTGGTTTGTACTGCTGACGGCTCGCCAGCAATTGAACTGTAGCGTTGTCTGCACCGGGTGATAAGACACACCTCGGAAACTGATTGTGTCCAAATGCGCGATAAACACCGGCGCTATTCCCCCTGGTACCAGATCGCGGAACTGATCGCCCGCTCCTGCAATGTCTGCGGCTCCGGCGCCTCCACGCCCAGGCGCATGGCATCGTAGGTCGACCAGCGCGGCGTCGGGATTTCAATGGCGCGAGCGTAGTAGAAAGCCTCCTGCGCAGGGTCGAACTCCGGGTCCTCCCAGAACGCACCCAGCTGCGCGGCCCCGATAGTGTTCGTGTACGTCGCCGCAGCGACGTCCACGGTATTGCCCACCGCCGGCACGCTGCCATCGGCGCCCGGCTTCCTGCCATCGGAGAGCGCCACGTCAAAAATCTTCTCGTGTGTGGTGCCCTCGGCATCCACCCAGCCCTTGATGACCTGCAAGCGATCGAGATTGGCGCCCTCAGGATCCTTGGCCGCCCACAGCGCGAAGGTCGGCGCGGCTGACACCCCCTCGCCCTGCGCCGGGTAGGTGATTGCCCCGCCCATCGGTACGCCGCGGGCATAGGCCTGCTCCAGCAGGTCCACGCTGTCCATCATGGCCGCCTCGTAGTCGAAACTGCCGAAGAACCGCAGGCTGATCCGCGGCCCCGACGTGGCAAAGGTCTCCTTGCGCATCAGCGCATCGAAGATGGATTCCCGCGTATTCTCCTGCGCCCACACCCCGGCGAGGCCGGCAGCACCCCATTTGCGAGAGCGCTGCATGGACTCCGGTAACATAATGGATTCCCCGAGCCGCAGGCCAGCCGTTCCATCCATCAGCGGCAGCTTGCCGGTGAAATTATCCTCCTCCACCGGCGTACTCGCATTGTGGCTGTCACTGCTGCCGATCACGCCGAAGCGGTAGGGGTTAAAGCCCTCGGCATGCGAGAATTCAATACCGGTGCGCATGGCGTCACGCGAGTAACTGCCACGCGGTTCGCTGTAGTCTCCGGTGGGGCTGAGCATGGACGTCATGATTTCAAAATCGGCAAACTCATCCTCCGGCGACAGCACCGGGTGGGTATCCGAGGTGCCCTTGATCTGCATGATTTCGCTGATCGGCTCGTTGCGCATGCGCTGCTCGGCGTACTCGGCCGTCATCGGGCTGCCGTCAAACTGCACGCGGTCGTACATCAGGCCATTGGAGACGTTGCCGTTGTGCGGTATGGCCAGTACCTGCTTGCCCTCGGCCCGCTGCTTGTCGAGCGCATCCCAGAGATCCTCGGGGTTGTCGGAATCCAGCGAGGTGAACGGAAACTCGGGCACATTGGTGTCGCGGTAGATCACGTTGCGGTGCAGGTTTTGCTCATCCGGCATCGACGACCACTCGTAACCCACCAGCGTCGTGAACACGCCCGGCTCGTAGTGGGCATCGGCCGACTCGACCATCACCTTCCAGGCGTTGAGTGTGATGTCGCGTATCTCCGGCGTATCCCCGTAATTCTCAAAGCCCTTTACATTGCTGGCGATTTTTACCAGCACCAGCGACAGCGACAGCGGGCTGTCGTTGAGCAGGCGCTCGCGCAGGCTGCGCTCCTCGAACGGCAGCACCACGCTGTCATCCGCGCGCGCGGCCCCCATATACTCCGAGTGGTCAGTGACAGCGGCGAAGTCCAGCGGCCGGTCGATGCGGATGGCGTAGCCCGCGCCGTGCTCTATAGTGCCGCCGCGGGCGAAATCATAGGCGTCATCAGGCGTCGCTTTCACCCCCAGGCTGTAGGCATCTGTCGAGTAGCTGGTGTGGATATGCAGGTCGCCCCACAGCAGGTGCCGGGTGGGACTGTATGCGACCGCCCGTTTCGGTGGCGGCGGCTCGGCCTTGGCCGCGTCATAGGCCGGGAACAGGGTCGGATCCTCGACCGGACCACAGGCAGCGAGGGCGACCATCCCCAGGCCGCAGAGAGAGGTTTTCAAAGTCGGCATCATGTCTTATTCACTCTTTCCGGGTTTATCAATGTGTCTGTTTCCTGTTTTTCCTGCGCGCGCGGCGATAGAGATACAGTGCGATCGCCAGCACCAGAAACACACCGATATAGGGTAGGGACCGCGGCAGGTAGAAAAACACCAGGGTATTGATCATCACCTGTTTTGCCACCGAATAGTTCTCCGGCATCGGCAGCACGCCGTTGTCGCGGGCGTAGGTCTCATAGTCGGCCTGCATGCGCTGGAACAGGTCCGGCCTGCTTGCGGAGAGGTCGACGGTTTCACCGGGGTCGTCGCTGATATTGTAGAGGCGCCACTGCCGGTCGCCGGCGGGCGGCTGGTTCCGCACCAGCTTGTAGTCACCGCGATACAGCGCGGAATTGCCTGAGAATTCGTAGCCTACCGGTTCATCAGCGCTGTACGGTCCTGCAGAGCTGTCCTGCAGGGCCGGCAACAGGCTCTTGCCGGTGATGGCCTGGCGGACCGCTGCGGCCCCCGGCGACTGCAAGCCGGCGATCTCCAACAGCGTGGGCGCCAGGTCGGTGATATAGGCGAACTCGCGGTTCACCGCGCCCGGCGCAATAGCGGGGAGACCGGCCACTATCAGCGGCACACGCACGCCGCCCTCGCCGGATGAAAACTTGGTGCCGCTGAGCGGTGTGTTTGAAAGCACCCCCCAGTGACTGCCGGCCGCCACCCAGCTGCCCTTCTGGCCCAGGGTCTCGACCTCGCGGTGGTAGTTGTCCTCCAGCCAGCGACGCCCCCAGCGGTTGTCATACGGCTCGGTCGCCGTGGCGCCATTATCCGAGAACAGGACAAACACGGTATTGTCGTACTGGCCGGACTCACGCAGGTAGTTTATGAAGCGACCGATTTCATAGTCCATCGCCGTGGCCATACCGGCGTAGGCCTGCATGCGGCGCGCCTCAAAATACTGCTCCTGTGCGCTCAGGGCGTCCCACTCTGCCTGCGACGGCCCGGCAGCGAGGGTCGCCCCGGCGCTGATCAACCCCTCGGACAGGAGATTCTGGATACGCGCCGCCCGGACCCTGGCCCAGCCCTCGGTGTAGCGCCCGCGGTAGGCGTCGATGAAATCTGCCGGCGCCTGCAGCGGCAGGTGATTGGCCTGGAAGGCGAGGTAGGCGAAGAACGGCCCGCCCTGTGACTGCGTCGAGGCCAGGAACTCTATTGTCGCATCGACAAAGAAGGTCGATGAGTAAAAGTCAGCCGGCAGCGACACCATGCGCTCGCCATCGTCATACCAGCGCGCCTCCGGGTACATGGGCAGGTAGGGACGCAGCTCGAAATTGTCAGAGCCGCTGTCGGCCTGGATCACAGAGCGATCAAAACCCCGTGCCGGCGGCAGGTTCTCCGGCTCCGTTCCCAGATGCCATTTGCCGGCGACTACGGTGCGGTAGCCCGCCGCCTGCAGCGCGCTTGCGACAGTCTGCACACTGTCGTTCAGCACACCGTCGTAGCCGGGTTCGCCGCGGTGCGACAGCGGCATCAGCTCCCGCATACTGCCGACACCGGCGCGGTGATTATCGATGCCGGTCAGCAGCATCGCGCGTGTGGGGGCACAACTGGAAGCCGCGTGGAAGTTGGAGAACCGCATGCCCTCGGCGGCCAGCGCATCGATATTGGGTGTCTCTATCTCACCCCCGAAAGCACCGAAATCGGAGTAGCCGATATCGTCCGCGACAATCAGCACGATATTGGGTGGCTCGGCTGCGGTGGCTGGCGGCAACCACACCGCGCAGGCCAGCAATACTGCGGCACGTTGCAGCGCCCTCGATACGGACAATCCAGCTCTGCTGCGCAATGAAGGAACCTCGCTACCACTGACTCATTATTCTGTGCGTACACAGTACACGCGCGCGCGGAAGAAAAAAGCGGCAATCGTGGTCAGAGTGTTTCCAACGAGGCGATAATCAGGCCGGATGCTGGAACAGCGCCTCAATGCGCTTTACGACCACGCTGATATCGTCCGGCAACTCGGCGGCGGGCTGCTCGAAGGGCTGGCCGGACCAGACGGCCAGGCCCTGGTCCACCAGCAGCCGGTGGAACGCGCGGAAGTCGCGCGTGGCGCAGAGTATCTTGAAGACGTCGATGTAGAACACTCCGCGGGCGAGCCGATGGCGCCAGCGATCCCGGCGCGATGCCTGCCGGGGGTTGAACAGCCAGTGCGCCAGCGAGCGGCGGCACTGGTCGACACTACCGAGCCAGCCGCCCGGTAGCGGGAAAATCGCCAGCGGCTTGTGCAGGTAGATCACCTCGACCATCATCGACACGCTGTCGGCGGTGACGATGAAGCCGTCGGCCGTGCCGAGCAGGGCGCGATAGGGGTTGTCGGTGGACTCCGCCGACCACTCGTAGAACACCGCCTGCGGCGGCAGTTCCCGCCGCAACACCTCGACCACCTCCGGCGTCGTGCGCCGACTGGTGGTGACATAGGGTGTGCCGCCCAGGTCATCGACGATCCAGCGCGCTGTCGCCACCAGGTCGTCGGCCACCTGCCGGTTCATGATAAAGGGGTTGGTCTCACCGCCGACCAGCATCGCGATCAGCGGCTTGCGCAGCGGCGCCAGGCGCGGCTGCCAGGCCTGCGCCTCACTGGCGACATCCCCGGCGGCGACACGCATCAGCGGCAGCGTGGTGGGCACAAAATTGTGCATCGGCGGCATCTGGTTTTCCGCACTGGCGATCACCAGCGAAAAATCCAGCATATGGCCAGAGGGCTTGCCCACCAGCACTATTTTGGTTTTGTTGCCGGACTGCTGGCGTATCCACAGCGCCACCATGGAGGGGCGCCGCCCCACGGTGAGGATCAGGTCCGGCCACGGGGCCTCGAGGGGGTCGCTGCGGCTGAGGTCGAGGTGGTCGAGGGAGGGCCGGTAGCGCGGCTTGCCCAGTACATACTCGGGCCGCATATGCACGTATTTGTGCTCCACCGGCCACTGCAGCGCGTCGACGATAGTCTCCACCTGGCCGTTGTCGCCTCGCTTGTCACTGAGAATCACCCAGGTACGAGGTGTCACGTTCAGGCGTCCGCGCTGTCCTGGCAGTAGCCCAGTTGCGGCAGGATATTGGCGCGCACCAGCGCCTCGAGCTCAGCCACCTGCTCGGCGTTGAAATCGTCGCGATAGCCGCCGACTTTACCGCGCCGGACCTTGAACGTACTGGGGTCGTTGGGGTTGACCAGTTTCATACCGCCCTGGCTGAAGGTGCCGCTGGTCTCGAGTTTCTGCAAGTTGTCGAACGAGCCCCACTCCACAGCGGCGCGCACTTCCTCCTCGCTGAAATCCTCGCCCATCAGCTGGGTGATCCTGTGCAGGGTTGGCACGGGCTCGGCGCGCAGGTCTTCGTAGCGCGCCAGCATACCGTGCTCCAGCTCAGCCACATTGCGCGCCCAGGTGTTCTGGTACTCGATCAGGCTCGGCAGGCCGATATCGGAATGGCGCACGAACTCCCACATCTGCACGGTGTGGCGGTCGATGGGGTGCTCGATGAAATGGTTGATCAGCTCCTGCTTGGCCCGCGACTGCCGCTTGGTGAACTGGTGATACCAGGACACCGCGATATCGATCGGGTTGCGCGCCAGGAACAGCACAGGCTTGTGCCGCAGCGGGTTGTCCGGGGCACCACAGGCCAGCAGTTTGCCGACCTCGCCCTCGTAACTGTAGTAGCCGTTGGTGGCCGCGAGCCTGGGGATTTCAGGTATCTTACGCGCGAACTCATCGGTATTGATGAGTTTCGACTCAGGCAGGTTGTAGCGCAGCTGGTACAGGCGTGAAATCATCACCTTCAGCCAGGTATTGCCGCTCTTCGGGTGGCCGATAATCAGGAAATTGGCCCGGTGCGCCTTCGCCAGCTCCAGGCGCGCCAGATGCTTGCGGCGCAGTGCGACCCGGGTTGTGGCCGGGAGCGGTTGCGTCGGGATGAGAATCAGCGCTTTTTTGACGCCATCACTCAGATTCAACATGTAATCAAATACTCACTGGAAGGCTGCGGCCACATGCGCAAAGCGTGCAATTATGCGCGATGCGGGTCAAAATGACCAGACAACTGGCGCTTCATGTACAATGGCGCCAGTCTCGACAGGAACACTACCGCTTGATCATCGACCGCCATATCAGCTGGGAAATACTGCGCCCCTTCATCACCGGACTCGGCCTTCTGGTGCTGGTTTTTATTGGCTTTTCCGCCGCCAGCCAGCTCTCGCTGGCCGCCGAGGGCAAGCTGGACATGCTGACCGCATTCAAGCTCGTCGGCCTCAATACGCTGATAACACTGGAAATTTTACTGCCCTCGGCGTTCTTTTTCTCGGTACTTTCAGCAATCGGTCGCCTCTATCGCGACTCGGAGATGCGCGCGTTCTATGCCGCGGGCGTCAGTCGCGCGCGCATTCTGGAAGCGGTGTTCAAACTGGCGCTGCTGGTGGCGCTTTTCACCGGCCTGATCTCCATCATGGGCCGGCCCTGGGCCTTCCGCACCAGCTATGCGCTGGAGTCCCAGGCGGCTGCACAGTTTGACCTGAAAAAAATGACCGCCAACGAGTTCGTCAATATGGGGGGCAGCGATTACACGTTTATCGCCACGGGTGTGGACATCGATACCGGCCTGCACAGCGGCGTGTTCCTGCTGAAAAACTACGACAAGGAGGCCCGCACCGAGATCATTGTCGCCGAGACCGCCGCGATGCCGACCCTCAACCCCAACCAGGCCTCGCAAGCCACCTTTTACAACGGCTACAACTACCTGCTGGACCGGCGGGAACGCCGCGACCTGACCCTGGAGTTCGGGGAGCTGGTGGTGCACCTGCCCAATGAGGAGGCGGAGGAAAAATACCGCCGCAAAGCCGAGACCACACTGACCCTGTCACAGTCCTCTGATCCCAAGGACATCGCCGAGTACCAGTGGCGTATCACCACACCGCTGGCGACCATCCTGCTGGCGCTGATCGCCGTACCGCTGGCGCGCTCGGCACCGCGCGAGTCGCGCTTTCGCAACTTCAGCATCGCGCTGCTGTCGTATATCGCCCTGTTCGCGATGGTCAGTGTGCTGCGCACCTTCATCGAGCAGGGCAAGCTCGGGGCGATACCCGGCCTGTGGACGGCGTATGCACTGCAGGCGGTGCTGCTGGTGATTCTGGTTACACAACCGAGGCTGAAACGACGATGATTCTGCAGCGCTATATCGGTATCAATGTCGCCAAGGGCTGGTTTCTCGTGTTCCTGGTGCTGGGTGCCATCTTCGGGCTGATCGGGTTCACCCAGGAGCTCGATCACACCGAGCTGGATTACAATGCACTGGAAGTCGCCAAATACACGCTGCTGACCCTGCCCAACCAACTGGTCAGCCTCGCGCCCGTGATCGCGCTGCTGGGCAGCATCGTGGCACTGGCCAATCTCGACCGCTACAACGAACTGACGATCATCAGTTGCACCGGTTTCCCGCCCAGGAAATTATTCGCCGCACTCGCCCTGCCCACTGTACTGCTGATGGCTGGCCTGTGGGTCTGCATGGAATACATCACGCCCCAGCTGCAGCAGTCTGCGGAGCAGGAGAGAAAACTGCTGCGCGACGGCAACCAGGGGTGGATTCCCGGCGGCGGCGTCTGGTCAACCGATGGCCGGCGCTACATCCACCTTGGAAAAATGTCCGAGGACAATGTGCCCGGCAATATCAGCCTGTTTGAATTCGACGAGTCCAGGCAACTGGTACGGGCCGTGTGGGCAGCGACCGCAGAGGTGACCAGGGACAGGCACTGGCTGTTCCAGAAAGCCAGGGAGAAAGCGCTGGTCAACGGCGAATTCCGCACCAGGGGGTACCCGGAACTGGAGATTGCCAACCTGTGGTCGAGCGACGAACTGCCCACGCTGACCCTGAAGAGCGACAGTATGACTTTGTCGGTGCTGTACTCGTACAGCCAGTACCTCGCCGGCAACGGGCAGCCCACCGACAAATACCTCAACGCCTTCTGGCAGCGACTGCTGATGCCGTTGACCGTGCTCGCGATGGTGCTGCTGGCGACCACCCTCAGCGCCGGCGCCACAGCCGGTCGCGATCGCAGTTTCGGCATCAAGATCGGCATCGGGGCGGTGCTGGGCATACTTTTCTACCTGGGCACCCAGATCATCTTTTCACTGGGACAATTATTGCAATGGAACATCCCGCTGGTAGCGCTGCTGCCGACCCTGGTTATCCTCGCCTGCGCGCTGCTGCTGTTGCGTCGCATGCGGTGGTGACGCCGGGGAATCCGGAGGAGACTGTGACATGACCGCCGCTGCCCTACACTACTCGCGCGCACAGGGAGACGCCGCCCGATGGGATTGATGCTCGACTTTTTCCGCGCCTACCGCTGGCAGACTGTACTGATGATGCTGGCGCTGCTGCTGTCCGGGATTGCCGAGGGTGTGGGTGTCTCGGCGCTGCTGCCGCTGTTGAATATTGCGCTGGGGCCGGAGGCCACCAGCGCCATTCCCGGTGCCGCCGTCGAGGGCCAGAGCGAGTTTGAAAAGAGCATACTGAGCGTTCTGGACTACGTCGGCATCACCCCCACGCTGGGCAGTATGCTGGCGATCCTGCTCGGGGGCGTTGCCTTCAAATCCCTGTTCCTGTTGCTCGCGCAGCGCCAGGTGGGCTACACCGCCGCACAGGTCAGTACCGACCTGCGCCTGAAATTACTGCGTGCCGTGCTGCGCAGCAAGTGGGAGTATTTCCTGCACCAGCCGGTCGGCCGGCTGACCAATGCCATGGCCTCCGAGGCGCAGCGCTCGGCGACCGCGTTTGTCAACGGCACCACCGCCCTCACCTTCCTCATTCCGGGCATCATCTACGCCGGCGTCGCCTTCGCGCTGTCGTGGCGGGCATCGCTGGTCGCGATTGTGGCGGGCGCCGTGGTCATCGGCCTGTCGCATTTCCTGGTCAACATCACGCGCAAAGCGGCGAACAAGCAGACCCGGCTGATGACATCGCTGATGTCGAACCTGACCGATACCCTGCAATCGGTGAAGCCGCTGAAGGCCATGTCCCGCGAATACCTGGCCGACCAGGTGCTGGCGCACGATACCAACCTACTGAACAAGTCCCAGCGCCGGCAGGTGCTCAGCGCCGCCATGCTGAACTCCGGCCAGGAGTTGATGTTCACGGCCTTTATCTGTCTTGGCATCTATGTCGCGATGGAGAGGTTCCACATGGACCTGCCCACCGTGATGGTCCTGGTGGTCGCGCTGGGCAGGGCCTTCTCGTATTTTGGCAAGGTACAGAAGCAGTACCAGAAACTGGCGGAGGGCGACAGCGCCTACTGGTCGCTGACCGATGCGATCAAGGCGGCCGAGGCGGCGCAGGAAGATCTGCAAGGCGGCCTTACGCCGCACTTCGAACACGGCCTCACACTGGACAATGTGCACTTCAGCTACGACCAGCACCCCGTGTTCCAGGGGCTGTCGCTGCAGATAGAAGCGGGCTCGCTGACCACACTGGTGGGCCCCTCGGGTTCCGGCAAAACCACCATCATCGATCTGGCGATCGGCCTGCTGCGGCCGCAGCGCGGGCAGGTATTGCTGGACGGTGTACCACTGCAGGAGATCGACATCGAGCAGTGGCGGAAAATGATTGGCTATGTGCCCCAGGACACCATCCTGCTGCACGACAGCATTCTCCACAACGTTACCCTGGGCGAACCCTCGCTGACCGCGGCTGACGTCGAGCGCGCACTGCGCGCCGCCGGCGCCTGGGATTTTGTCACCCGCCTGCCGCAGGGGCTGGACACGATTGTCGGCGAGCGCGGCGGCAAACTGTCGGGGGGCCAGCGGCAGCGGATCGTGATCGCCCGGGCGCTGATCAACCAGCCGCGGCTGTTGATCCTCGATGAGGCCACCAGTGCGCTGGACAAGGACACCGAAGAAGCGGTGCGCCAGGCCCTGGATGCGCTCAAGGGCCAGCTGACCATCCTGGCGATATCGCACAACCAGGCCATGGTATCGGGGGCCGACACGGTGTACCGGATGTCCGGCGGCGTCGCCGAGCGCCTCGACACAAGCGGCGACAGCGGCTCAGGACTCGCCAAATAGCTTGCGCACAGCGGTGACTGCGCGGTTCAGATCGGTTTCCGCCGGCACCCTCGCCGTCACCAGCACATCCTCAATCCAGGAGGCACAACCGGTCTCGCGCAGACGGCGGTGCACCAGTGTGATATCCCGGCTCAGCGGCCGCCAGAACCAGCGGAGCAGCAGCGCGTACAGCATGCCACCGACGCGGAAATCGCGGGTGGATTCATCGTAGATATCACGCATGCCCCCGAGGTCGAACATCGTGACCGGCTTGCCGGTCGCACAGGCCTCCGACAGCATGGCGATGCTGTCCCCGGTGACAATCAGGCGATCGGCCCACGCCAGGATGCCCATATACGGGTTTGCCGCCGGCGCCGGCGACCACTGGTAGAAATAATTCGGGCCGGTGATCGCCGCCTGCAGCGCCTCGACCGCGGCGGGGCGGGTGCGCGAACTGGTCGACACCAGCAGCGAGCCGCCGTTGGCCCGCGCCAGCTGTGAGGCCTCGCGCCCGAGGCGCGCAGCGGCTTTCGCGCCCAGCGTGAAGGGGCCGCTGTCACCGCCCACCATCACGGCAAAGCGCGGCCGGGGCATGGCGGCGAAAGTGGATTCCCACTCCGCACGGGCCTGCGCCAGACGCTCCTCGGTCACACTGTGCAGCGTCAGCAGATTGTTGAGCACATTGGGATGCGGCGGCACGCGGTACTGCGGCGTGGTGATCACCAGGTCGAAAGTGTCCAGCGGCGCCCAGGGCCGCCCGACATGGACATAGCGGGTGTGGCCGCCCGATTGCTCCCGGATCCAGCGGCACACCGGTTCGTTGCGCACGCCACAGGTGATCACCAGATCCGGCCACGGCGGCTGCAGCAGCGCGGCCGACTCGCTGGTAATGCCACGCAGCGTCGACTGCCCCAGCACATGGGGTAAAAACACGTGCTTGCGGTAGTTCAACACCTTGGTTTCACTGGGCCAGCCCAGCGCATCCACCAGGGCGCGCACCTGCCCTCGCTCGCCTGCGCGGTAGGCGTCGATCAACCAAATTACTGGCATTAGCTATCTTCCGTGGGTATAGTTCAAGCCTTTGAAATCTAGCGACTTACCTTGAGCGACGCAAGGGCGGCTTTAACATGACCGACTATCAGGAATACCTGAATTTCCTCTATAGCGCCCTGGAATTCCAGAACAAAAAGCAATTGGTGTTGTCAGAGGACACCGCACTGGTGGCCGATATCGGGCTCAGTTCGCTGGAGGTGATGGAATTCATTGAGAAAATCGAGGATCACTTCGATATCTCCATTCCCCTGAATATTCTTCCGGACGTCAATACTATCGGCGATCTGGCGAGGAAGGTCCGCGAACTCAACCTCTGAAGTCACCCCGATCGTCAAGAGGTAGATAACTCCATGCTATTCGACAAATTCCAGACCATGGCCAACTTCCAGGCCGAACTCGCCGAGCGCCACGTGAAGCCCTTCGGCGCCGTCACCGAAAAAATCCTGTCCGCCACCGAGGGTGTGGTGGAGGGCCGCAATGTCATCCTGGCGGGTACCAACAACTACCTCGGCCTGTCGTTTGACCCGCGCTGTATCAAGGCGGCGCAGGACGCGGCCGCGCGCTGGGGCACGGGGACCACCGGTTCGCGTCTCGCCAACGGCTCGTTCAGCGAGCACCAGGCACTGGAATCGGAGATCGCGCAGTTCTACGGCGTCGATCACGCTATTGTCTTCTCCACCGGCTACGCGGCCACCATGGGCATGTGCTCCACCCTGGCCGGGCCCGGTGACACCATCCTGCTGGATGCCGACAGCCATGCCAGCATCTACGCCGGCGTCAAACTCAGCGGCGCGGATATCATCCGCTTCAAGCACAACAACCCGGAGGACCTCGCCAAGCGCCTGCGCCGTCTCGGCGACCGCGCCAACCAGGCGCTGATCATTGCCGAGGGCATCTACTCCATGCTGGGTGACGTCGCACCGCTGCAGGAAATCGCCGCGGTGAAGCGCGAGTACGGCGGCTACCTGTTCCTGGATGAGGCGCACTCCATGGGCGCGCTCGGCGACACCGGCCGCGGCGCGGCCCAGGCCGCCGGCGTCGAGGCCGACGTCGACTTCTTCGCCGGCACCTTCAGCAAAAGCCTGGGCGCAATCGGCGGCTTCTGCGTCAGCCGCCACCCGGAGCTGGAGGCCATCCGCTACTGTATCAATGCGTATATCTTCACCGCATCGTCGGCACCGTCCATCATCGCATCGACACGGGCGGCGCTGCGTATCATCACCGAGGAGCCGCAACTGCGCCTGCGACTGTGGGACAACGCCCACCGCCTGTACGACGGGCTGAAAGCGCTGGGCCTGCCCGTGGGACCCACCGCCAGCCCCGTGGTCGCCGTGGAAATGGAAGACCGCTCCGCAACCATAGACTGCTGGAACGCGCTGATGCAGGCCGGGGTCTATGTCAACCTGGTCATTCCGCCGGCCTCCCCGTCCACCAATTTCCTGCTGCGCAACAGCGTCAGTGCCGCCCACAGCAGCGAGCAGATCGACACAATTATCGCCGCCTACGCCGGGCTCATCTCAGCCGGTCTCATCACCCCAACCAACAAAGGCCATTAATGGAAAAGATTATCATCACCGGCAGTGGTCCATTGCACGGTGAGGTGCGAGTGGCGGGGGCCAAGAATGCCGCGCTGCCCATCGTCGCGGCGTCGCTGCTGAGCGCTGAACCGCTGCATATCGGCAATGTACCGGCAGTGCGCGATATCAGTACCGTACTGCACCTGATGGACCTGCTGGGCGCGCAATCCGAGCGCAACGGCACCGACCTGGTGATCGATACCAGCAAGGTGCACTCCGTGCATGCGCCCTACGAGCTGGTGAAAACCATTCGCGCCTCTATCCTGTTGCTGGGCCCGCTGCTGGCGCGCTTCGGCGAGGCCGATGTGTCGCTGCCGGGCGGCTGCGCGATCGGCTCCAGGCCGGTCAATGAGCACATCGCGGGGCTGGAGGCGCTGGGCGCCGAAATCCATATTGAAGCCGGCTACATCAAGGCCAAGGCGACCCGCCTGCGCGGCGCCCATTTCGCATTCGACGTACCCTCCGTGACGGCCACCGAGAACCTGCTGATGGCCGCCTCCCTCGCGGACGGCGTGACCACACTGGAGAACTGTGCGCTGGAGCCGGAGATCGGCGACCTGGCGCAACTGCTGGTTGCGATGGGCGCCCGGATCACCGGCGCCGGCACCGGCACCATCGTGATAGAGGGTGTGCCCGCACTGCACGGCGCGCGGCACAGTGTCCCGCCGGACCGGATTGAAACCGGCACCTTCCTGGCCGCCGCCGCCGCAACACGCGGCAATATCCGGGTGCTGGATACCAACCCGGACTTCCTCCACCATGTGCTGGGCAAACTGGAACACGCGGGGTGCAAGCTGGAGCTGGGCCCGGACTGGATCCACCTCGACACCGCCGGCAAGCGCTGCAAGGCCGTGAATATCACCACCGCGCCCTACCCGGCGTTTCCCACCGATATGCAGGCCCAGTTCATGGCGCTCAACGCCGTATCGGAGGGCTCCGCCACCGTGGTGGAGAACATATTTGAGAACCGCTTTATGCATGTCGCGGAGTTACAGCGCATGGGGGCGGACATCGAGTTACAGGGCCATACCGCGATTGTCCGCGGTAGTGAGCGCTTACAAGGCGCCCCTGTAATGGCCACCGACCTGCGCGCGTCCGCGTCCCTCATCATCGCGGCGCTGTGCGCCGATGGCGACACCACCATCGACCGCGTGTATCACCTCGATCGCGGCTACGCCAATATCGATACCAAACTGGCGGGGCTGGGCGCGATCATCCGGCGCGAATAGCGGCCACTGGCCGGCGACGAGGATTCACACCATGGCCCAGCGTTTCGCGCAACTGTCGGACCCCCACCTCAGCTCACTGGCCGCTGTGCGCACGCGCGACCTGTTCAGCAAGCGGGCACTGGGCTATCTGTCCTGGCGCCGCAAACGTCGCTTTGAGCACCGCCCGGAAGTACTGGAGGCGCTGCAGCGCGACCTCAACCTCAGCGAACTCGACCAGCTGCTGGTCACCGGTGACCTCACGCACATCGGGCTGCCGGACGAATTCCGGCAGGCCGGCGACTGGCTGCACGCGCTGGGGGACCCGACGCAGGTCGCCCTGGTGCCGGGCAATCACGATGCCTGTGTCGCCGCGCCCTGGCGGGACACCTTCGCTCTGTGGCAGGACTATATGGCCTCGGATCACGACGTCGACACCGCGGGCAGGCGGTTCCCCAGCCTGAGAGTACGCGGCGATATCGCCTTCATCGGGCTGTCCACCGCCTGCCCCAAACCGCCGCTGATGGCCACCGGCACCCTCGGCGCCGAGCAGTTGCAACAACTGCCGCCGCTGCTGCAGCGCGCCGCTGACGACGGCCTGTTCCGGGTCGTCTACCTGCACCACTGCCCGATTGCAGGCCGGGAGAAATGGCGCAAACGCCTCACCGACGCAGCGCAGGTGCAGGCGCTGCTGGAGCAGTACGGTGCGGAGCTGGTGCTGCACGGCCACGGGCACCGCGCGCTGTTCAACGAGTTACACAGCCGTGTCGGCACAGTGCCTGTCATCGCCGTGCCCTCGGCCTCGGCGATGGGGCTGCACGGCGCGGACGTCGCACAGTACAACCGCTACGACGTGACGCGCAATGACGCGGGCTGGCAGCTGCGCATTGATAGCCGCTGCTACCAGCCGGGGACGGGTGAGTTCAGCGGCGGCGACAGCCGGGTGTTACAGTTGGACCGCCGCTAGGCGTCCTCGGCTGCGGCTTTCTCCAGTGCGCCTTTGACCAGCATCAGGTCGGCGATGGAATCGACGTCGATGGCCGCGTTCGCGTAGGGCAGGATCACCGCGCGCATGCGCAAACCCAGGCGTTTGCTGAGCTTGGTGAGGGCCTCTTCCAGCGAGAGCAGCCCGAGGCGGTAGCGGATCACCGCCCACCAGCCCAGCAGGCCGATCACCACCAGCGGTTTTTTGCGCTCCTGCTCGATCTTGCGCCAGAACTTGGCAGCGCGCCGACCCTCCGGCGTGATGAAGGCAAACAGGTTACAGCCGCAGAAATCGCCATCGCTGAAGCGCAGCACGGTTTTCTTGATGCCTGGATAGGCCTCTGCCACCAGCGCGTAGGGCGCCAGGCCGACGGTGATATCGACATCATCGGCGAGGCTCTGGCGACCGAACGCATCGACGATCTCCGGCGTCAGCAGCGGGTGATCGGCCGTGGTCAGCAACACCGCTTCCTCGGGCGGCAGCGCCTGCATTGCCTCGTAGGCGCTGGTGCTGGGGCTGATGCCCGGCTCGCGCCAGCTGATCTCGCCATCGTCGATCCACTGCTGCAGGGCGGCGTCAGTGGCCACCTCACTGGCCTCGGGCCCGGCCAGGCAGATCGACTTCACCACTTTAGCCACGCGCAGGGAGTTGAGCACCCTGCGGACCATGGGCGTGCCATCGAGGTCTATCATGGCCTTGCTGCCGGCTTTTGTATGGTTGATGAGTGAGTCCGCTTTGGTGCGATCTCCCGCCAGCACGATGGCTGTGATTCGGTGCGTTTCCGGGTCCAGGTGCATTGCTATAGTTCTTTCTGGTAGACGCGGTAGCGTTTATACGCGACGCCGCCTATGGTTTCAATGATGTTGCGCATGCCGTCGTTGTCCTCCAGTATCCAGCCCATTTCTACATCCCGCACACCCCGCGCGTGCAGGGCTTTACGCACCGCGTCTATCACCATAAAGGCCAGGGTCGGCCCCAGCCGCGAGTGCTGGAAGCTCTGCCGAACCCCCATCAGCGGCACACGGGCGGATTTCGGATGACGCACTTTGAGGCGCCATAACAGTTTGGCCCAGCCGAACGGCAGCAGGCGGCCGTTGAGATCGCGGGCCGCTTCATTGAGGTTCGGCAGCGCCACGATAAAGGCCACCGGCTCGCCGTCATACTCGGCAATCTGGATATAGTCATCGGGCATCAGCTTGGTGAGCGTCGACACAGTCTCGGCCCAGTCGTCCTCCGCCAGCGGCACAAATCCCCAGTTGTTCTGCCAGGCATCGTTGAAGATCTCACGCATAATGCCGGCGTCTTCCTGCAGGTGTTTGCGCCGCACCGGGCGCACCGTCACCCGCGCAGAGACGCGCTGCGCCAGGCGCTCCATTACGCGGGGCGCATCGAAATCCGGCCGCACCTGGTAGGCCAGCAGGTCTTTCGCCCCGGCATACCCCTGCGCCTCGATCGCGGGCCCGTACCACGGCCGCGCGTGGCCCATCAGCACATACGGAGGCGTCGAGAAGCCATCCACCAGCAGGCCGACCTCCTCGTTCACGTGCAGGTTGAAAGGCCCGCGCACCCGCGTCATACCCTCGCTGCGCAACCAGTCCTCGGCGGCGCGGAACAGCGCGGCAAACACCGCCGCATCCTCCTCAAGCGCCTCCAGCATGCCGAAATAACCGGTGCTGTCCGCGTGCTGCTGCAGGTGCATGCTGTCGATCTGGGCTGTGATGCGTCCCACGGGCCGGCCGCTGCGGTACGCGACCCAGGCCTGCAGGCGGGCGTGTTCAAAAAAATGATTCTTTGGCGACATCTGCTCCCGCTTCATAAAATCCAGCGGGGCGATCCAGGCCGGGTCCGACGCGTAGACCTGCCGCGGCAGGCCGAGAAACTGACGCATGTGCCCCTTGTCGGTGACGGGCTCTACCGAAACGGGCGCGATGGTATCGTTATTCGCTGTCATGCCTGTGCGCTGCATCCAAAGAAGGGCGGCAAGTATACCGTTGAATCAGGCCCCTAAGAAATCAGGCCAACTGCCACAGCCCGGCGCTGACACACAAGGGGCAATGGTGGCTCTGCACCTTCGGTGTATACTACGCCCTTGCTCGCCCCAACCAGTGACGCCACAATCGCGTACTTCCGCTGCTTTCGGAACGTGAGAGGTCATTGTCCACGGAATGACCGCGCGCAAATTCGCGCCGGGTAGCCGGGTTATAACGTCGCTGCCGGGGATGCCCGGCGAACGAGAGACGGAAAGAATGAACGACAAGTCGCCCACAGGGACACATGCCGCCAGGATAGCGGTGCTACTTCCCTCCCTGAAGGGCGGCGGTGCAGAGCGCTCCATGCTGAACCTGATCAGGGGCTTTCTGGCGCAGGGTCGAGCGGTCGACCTGGTGCTGTGCCAGGCCAAAGGGGCGTACCTGGGAGAGGTACCTGCGGGAGCTCAGCTGGTCGAGCTGGCCGCCAGCGGCAGCCTGTGGTCACGCCTGCTCGTGCTGCTGGCGAACCCCCGGCACTTTTTCGTACTGCTGCGACCGCTGCTGCTGGCGAAGAAAGTCGCCCCGGAAGTCACCCGTATCGCGTCCCTGCAGCACTACCTGCAGACCCGCCAACCCGACGTGGTACTGTCCGCGATCACCTATGCCAACCTCGCCGCGATATGGGCGAAACAACGCTCTGGCACTGCTGTCCCGGTGGTTGTGAGCGAACGCATTGCACTGGCCACCTACTGCGCGAACCCTGCCAACGCCCGCAAGTGGAAATGGCGCTACCTGCCGCAAATCGTGAACCGCACGTACCCGGGCGCCGACGCCGTGGTCGCCGTCTCGCACCACGCCGCCGCGGAGCTGGTCACGCATATCGGCGTGGACCAGCGGCAGGTGACAACCATCTACAACCCTGTGGTGGACGACACGCTGCGCCGCGGTGCCGCGCAGCCACTGCAGCACAGCTGGTTTGCTGACGGCGCGCCACCTGTGGTCCTGGCCGCGGGGCGACTGACCGAACAAAAAGACTTCGCCACCCTGATCCGGGCGTTTGCCCGCGTGCGCGCGCAGCGACCGCTGCGACTGGTGATACTGGGCGAGGGTCGGCTGCGGCCGGACCTGCTCGCGCTGGCCGCTGAACTGGGCGTGCAGGACGATACCGAGCTGCCCGGATTTGTCGCCAACCCCTACCAGTACATGGCGCGGGCGGCGCTGCTCGTGCTGTCCTCACTGTACGAGGGACTGCCGGGCGTACTGATACAGGCCATGGCCTGCGGCTGCCCCGTGGTCAGTACCGACTGCCCCGGCGGCTCCAAGGAGATACTCGCTGACGGCACCTACGGGCCGCTGGTCGCGGTCGGCGATGTGCAGGCGATGGCCGGCGCCATCGCGGCGCAACTGGACCACCCCACGGCCAAAGACATGCTGCTGCGCAGGGCGGAGGACTTTTCCGTTGCCAGCGCTGTCGATAACTACCTGAACTTGTTGGATTCAGTCGTCACTGAAGCTGCAAATCGAGATTAACAGGCGGATTGACGATGTGCGGAATTACCGGATTCATACAGTACCGCGGCGGCGCCGCTGAGGACCTCGCGCGCCAGTGCCAGCGCATGGCTGACACCATCGTGCACCGCGGCCCGGATGCCGGCGGGGTCTGGGTCGACCCCGCGTTCCCGCTCGCGCTGGGGCACCGGCGCCTGTCTATCATCGACCTGACAGACGCGGGCGCGCAGCCGATGACATCGGCCTGTGGCCGCTATGTACTGTCCTACAACGGCGAGGTCTACAACTTTCCCCGGCTGCGCCAGGAGCCCGGCCTATCCGACTACCCCTACCGGGGTCATTGCGACACCGAGGTGATCCTGGCCGCGGTGCAGCACCTGGGAGTGGCGGCGGCTGTCAGCAAGCTGGAGGGCATGTTCGCGTTCGCGCTGTGGGACCGGCAGGAGCACTGCCTGTGGCTGGCGCGCGACAGGGTGGGCAAGAAGCCGCTCTACTACGGCTGGTGCGGCAACAGCTTCCTGTTCGGCTCGGAGCTGAAAGCACTGCGCCAGCACCCGGATTTCGACCCCGCACTGGACCGCGATGCGCTGGGCCAATACCTGCAGTACGGCTGGGTCTCACAGCCGCGCTCCATCTACCGCAATGTGCGCAAACTGCCGCCGGGCAACCTGTTGAAAATACCGCAGGCGTGCGAGCCCTGGAGCGCCGCCCCCACCGCGTACTGGTCGGCGGCGGCAGTGGCGGAGGCCGGTGAGCGCAACCGTTTCAGCGGCAGCTACCAGGACGCCATCGGTCAGCTCGACACCGTGCTGCACCAGGCCGTGGGCGACCGCATGGTCGCCGATGTGGAACTGGGCGCGCTGCTCTCCGGCGGTATCGACTCCTCCATGGTGGTCGCCCTGATGCAACAGCACTCCGAGCGCCCGGTGAAAACCTTCAGCATCGGTTTCTGGGAGGAAAAATACAATGAGGCGGAGTACGCCAGCGCCGTCGCCCGCCACCTGAAGACCGAGCACCACGAGATCTATGTCACACCGGACCAGGCCCTGGACGTGGTTGAGCAGCTGCCCCATATCTACGATGAGCCGTTTGCCGACTCCTCCCAGATACCGACCTACCTGGTGTGCAAGCTGGCCCGCGAGCAGCTGAAAGTGGTGCTCACCGGCGATGGCGGCGACGAACAGATGGCCGGCTACAAGCGCTACCGGGAGTGCCTGAGCCACTGGCGCAATGTGCAGCGCATCCCCGGCAGCGCCAGGAGCGTGGTGCAACCGGTCAGCAGCGCACTGGGCAGGGGCAGCTGGCGCTTCGCCAAAGGCTATGCCGACGAGGGCAGGACGGTGCCGCGCTGGACGCGCAAGCTGGGAAAAGTGAGCCAGCGCTCGTGTAACTGGGCCGCCAATTCACCCCAGGAAATCCTCGCCAATAAATTCAACAAATGCCTGGCGGTGGACCAGTTTGTGCCCGGCGCGGTAAGCCCGGCGACGCCGCTGACCGACCCCTCCGGCTGGGCGCAGGTGCAGGACCCGCTGCTGTCCATGCTGCACTACGATTACACCGGCTACCTGCCGGACGACATCCTGGTGAAAGTCGATCGCGCCAGCATGGCGGTGGGACTGGAGGCGCGTGCACCGCTGCTCGACCAGCGGGTGCTGGAGCTCGCCTGGTCACTGCCCACGCCGTACCTGTTTGACGGCAAAACAGGCAAACGCGTGCTGCGGGACCTGTTGATGCAATACGTTCCCCGCGAGCTGATTGACCGCCCCAAACGCGGCTTCAGCGTGCCCATCAAGGAGTGGCTGGTGGGGCCGCTGCGGGACTGGGCGGAAGACCTGGTCTCCGAGCAGACGCTGCGGGAACAGGGCATTTTCGATGTCGACAGCGTGCGCGACGCCTGGCACCAGCACCTGTACGGATGGGCCAACCACTCTGAACTGATGTGGTCCATCCTGATGTTCCAGGCCTGGTGGCGGGCGCAGTAGCCCGCCCCCAATCCCATCCCCCAAACAGGGTAATAATCGACGCTTATACGCGGCATCAGTCAACTTGATACTCATCGCAGCGCGGCTGTCTTGACAAATATGACAACAGAGCGATTGCTGTGGCAGTGGCCGGGCTGCCACTGCGAGTGAAATTTATATTTTACTTATTTATCAATATCTTACGAAAATTAACGCTGTGAAAAATACCGCCTGCACAGCGCCGGCCAGCCGCGCGCGGAACAGCGCAATAGCGCCGAACGCCGGATTTCCCGGCGCTATTGCAGGCCCATTCTTCGGGATTGTTCACATTGGCCGTTGGTATTATTTCCTATAAGCGCCAAAGCCCAAAATGCTAGGATTACGCCTCATCAGATAACCCTTTTTCCAGGGTCTGAGCAGAAGGGTACCCCATGTACAAGTGCTTGTGAGGATGACTGACAAGTGGCCTGCAGACCCACGGGGGAATCATTTAACCAAGCGTTATACCTCTGGCTTGCAGGGGTAAGTAAGGTCTGCTTTTTGGAAATTGGTTCACCCGGCGGAGAGATCGTCGAACACGAGGAATCTACATTGCCACACGCTAACGTAAATACCACGCCAACCCGCCACACACTACCGTTCCGCCCGGCCGATTTCGACACCCTTACCGAGGCGCTTGACTATGCAGCCCAGGGTGAGACCGGCTCCAATTTCTACACCGGGCGAGGCGCCATCTATGCCAGCCTGACCTATGCCGACCTGCGCGCGGAAGCCATTGCGCTGGCCCACAAGTTACTCGGCCTCGGCATTGAAAAGGGCGACCGTGTCGCTCTGGTCGCGGAAACCAACCCCGACTTTATCCGCTTTTTCTACGCCTGCCAGTACGCCGGCCTGATTCCAGTCGCACTGCCGGCATCGGTCAAGGTCGGCGCACACTGCGCCTATGTGGCCCAGTTGCACCTGCTGCTCGAAGCCAGCGACGCCGCTATCGGCGTGGCCTCTGAGGGGTATCTGCCGTTCCTGCAGGAGGCCAGCGAAGGCCTGGACATCCGCATGGTGGAGACGCCCGAAGCATTCTATGCGCTGCCCGAATCGCAACAGGAACTGCCGGTTATCGATCCGGACAATATCTCCTACATCCAGTACACCTCAGGCAGCACCCGCTTTCCGCGCGGCGTGGTCATCAAGCACCGCACCGCGATGGCGAACCTGCAGGGCATCATTGCACACGGCCTGCAGATGAACGGGGATGATCGCATGATGTCGTGGCTGCCCTTCTACCACGACATGGGCCTGGTCGGCTTCGTGCTGGTGCCGATGGCTGCCCAGGTCTCCATCGACTACCTCGACACCCGTGAATTCGCGATGCGCCCGCGCCAGTGGCTGACACTGATGACACAGACCCGCGCGACCATCTCCTTCGCCCCCTCTTTCGGCTACGACCTCTGTGCACGCAGGGTCAGGCCCAGCGATATAGAATCGTATGACCTGAGCAACTGGCGCGTGGCCGGCATCGGCGCTGAGATGATCCGCCCGCAGACGCTGGAGCACTTTGCCGAGATGATGGAACCGGCCGGATTCGATCGCCGCGCATTCCTGGCCTGTTACGGTATGGCTGAATGCACGCTGGGCGTCAGCTTTTCACCGCTGTCCACCGGTTTCACCACGCACTACATCGACAGCGACCACTTGTCTGATCACCACGAAGCGGTGTTGCTGGACGAGGACGACACCCAGGGCAGGGGTCGCCATTTCGTCAACTGCGGCATCCCGATGCCCAATTTTGAAGTCGAGATCCGCGATGACAACCGCGTACTGGGCGACTGGCAGAGCGGCGTAATCTACCTGCGCGGCCCCAGTGTGATGTCCGGCTACTTCAACCTGCCGGAGGAAACCAGCCACGCACTGAGCGAGGACGGCTGGCTCAACACGGGCGACATCGGCTACCTGGTTGACGGCGTACTGACCATTACCGGTCGCAAGAAAGACCTCATCATCATCCACGGCCGCAATATCTGGCCGCAGGATCTCGAGCACGTGGCGGAGACGCAGCCCGAAGTCCGCGCTGGCGATGCCGTCGCGTTCTCCGCTCCCAACAGCGAGGGAGAAGAGCTGTGTGTGCTGATGGTGCAGTGCCGTGAGACAGACCCGGTGAAACGCAACAACCTCGTGCGTCGCCTGACCGCACTGGTGCGCATGGAAATGAGCCTGGATTGCTACGTGGAACTGGTTCCCATTCACTCGCTGCCGCGCACCTCATCGGGCAAACTGTCCCGCGCCAAGGCCCGGCTCGACTTCATCAACAGCAACGACGTCGATATGCTCGACGCCGCCGCTGAAGAAGTGCGCCTGAGGGTGGCTTCAGCCTGATCGTCAAAGGCAGCCTCATCGCCGTTACCGGCGCTACCGGGTTCATCGGTTCCACCCTGTGCCAGTCCCTGCTGGACCGGGGTTACCGCGTCCGGGCACTGGTCAGGAACCCGGCAGCCGCCGCCGGACTCGCCAACATCGGTGTCAGCCTCGTCGAGGGTGACCTCGCCAACAGCACAGCCCTGGCACAGCTTCTCACCGACAGCGATGCCGTGGTGCATGCCGCAGGGGCGGTACGGGGCAATTCGCAGGCCGACTTCGACCGCGTCAATGTCGATGGCACGGCCGCCGTCATCAACGCGATTCGCGCGCAAAGCCAGCGCCCCCGGCTGCTGTTGCTGTCCTCGATTGTCGCGCGCGAGCCGGATATCTCCTGGTATGCACACAGCAAATGGCAGGGCGAACAGCTGCTGCTGCAGTGTGCGGATATCGAGTACGCCGTGCTGCGACCACCGGCGGTGTACGGCCCCGGCGACAAGGAGATGCTGCCGATCTTCCAGCTGATGCGGCGCGGTATCGCAGTGGTACCCGGCTCGCCGGACGTGCGTATCTCGCTGATTTACGTATCCGACCTGGTGGAGGCCATTATCGCCTGCCTGCTGTGCCCCGCCGCGCTGCGCCAGCCGCTGAGCCTGAGCGACGGCAGGCCCGGTGGCTACAACTGGCACGACCTGGCGGAAATGGCCGGCCAGCACTGGTCGCGGCAGGTGCGCCTCGTGCGCGTGCCAAAGTGGCTGCTCGACACCGTCGCCAGCCTCAACAGCCGGCTGGCCGCCATCACCGGCAACGCGCCCATGCTGACACCGCCCAAGTTGCGCGAACTGCGGCACAGTGACTGGGTTGCCGACAACAGCGCGATCACCGCCGCCACCGGGTGGGCACCCGCAGTCGGTTTGCGCGAGGGGCTGGAACAGCTCAAATTACCATCACTTTGACCGCGAATCTCGCGGCTATAGTGCGATATAATGCCCCGCTTTTCATTGAATCCTAAATTTCAGGTATAACATCCCGTGGCAGAATTTATTGTCGGCAATCCATTGCGCAAATGGGCACGCGATCACCGCCTGCTCCGCGAGGCGCTGTGGCGACTGGATTTTGTGCTGGTGTGGTCGATTACCCGGCTGGCGCGACTGCTGCCCGTCGACACGGCTTCCCGCTTCGGTGACAGGCTGGGACGCTGGATAGGCCCGAAGCTGAAAAGGAAGACGGCCATCTATCGCGCCAACCTCGCGATCGCGTTCCCGCAGTTGAGCGAGACGGAACTGGATGACCTCGTCACCCGCTCCTGGGGTCGCTCCGGGCGAGTAATGGCGGAGTACCCACACCTCGCCACGATACTCGCCGAGGACGATCGCCTGCAGATCGATATTCGCGAGCCCATCGAAACCTACGAGAACCCCGCCAGGCCCTGCGTTATCGTGACCGCCCACCAGAGCAACTGGGAGGTGGTCTGTTCGGCCATGGCAAAATTGAATATTCCCAACGCCAGCCTCTACTCGCCGCCCACCAACCCGCTGCTGGACCGTATGTTGCTGGCGTCGCGGGAGGCACTCAACTGCGAATTGTTGCCGGCAGAGAACAGCGCCCGCCTGCTGATGCGCGCGCTGAAGCAGGGGCGGACCGCCGCCATGGTGATGGATCGCCGGGTCGATGAGGGTAAGCCCGTGCAGTTTTTCGGGCTCGACAAGCCCTCGACCATCATGCCCGCCAAACTCGCACTGAAATTCCACTGCGACCTCGTCCCGGTGCAGGTGGAGCGGTTGCAGGATGCCCACTACCGGGTCACCTTTCACCCCCCGGTACGGCCCCGCAATGCCAATGCGGATGAGACAGACCAGGCCATCGATATGATCCAGCAGGTCCACCTGCAGTTCGAGAACTGGATACGCGAGCAACCCGAAGACTGGTTCTGCTCGAAGCGCATATGGCCAAAACGTAAACTATCCAAGACGGAGGAGCGCGGCCCAGATGCCGACACAGATTCCTATGCAGCCTGACGAACAACATCAGTCCATACGCCTGTTCGAGAATGATTTTCTCGAGCGCCTGTCCCATGTCCACCCCATCACGCCGCTGTTGATGTGGGGGCCGATTGCCGGCTGGTTGATCTGGCGCAGCTTCGCCGTGTACAACCTGCCGCTGCTGCCGGTGCTGGCGATCGGGTTCGCCGGTATCGTCACCTGGTCGCTCACCGAGTACTGCCTGCACCGCTACCTGTTCCACTTCCCCGCCAGGAGCAAGCTGGGCAAGTGGCTGGTGTTCCTGTTCCACGGCAATCACCACGATGACCCGAAGGACAAGACCCGCCTGGTGATGCCGCCCGCCGGCGCCATCCCCATCATGCTGGTGCTGTACCTGCTGTTCGGCCTGTTTATCCCGCAGCCCTGGATCCAGCCGTTCTGCGCGTTTTTTATCATAGGCTACCTGGTCTATGACTACATCCACTACTCGACCCATCACTTCCCGATGCGCAACCCGGTGGCCAAATTCCTCAAACACTACCACCTGAAGCACCACTACTCGAAAGAGGGTGGTCGCTATGGAGTCAGCTCCCCGATCTGGGACCGCATATTCGGTTCAGACCCGGGCCAGGGTTGAGTCGACCGGGGTGCCCGAGTTCTACCTGGTTCCGAAGCGCCTTGCCCGCAAGGCGCCGCGGCTGGCCGCTTTCACACAGCGGGCAGAGGCCGCCCTGTTCCGTTTTATATTCTGGCTGATGCGCAAGCTGAGTATCGACCAGGCCATGCGGTTATCGGCGGCCGTATTCG
The DNA here is from genome assembly GCA_020443425.1 of Halioglobus sp. GTDB lineage: Bacteria > Pseudomonadota > Gammaproteobacteria > Pseudomonadales > Halieaceae > Marimicrobium. The sequence goes on along the minus strand of JAGRIE010000006.1, from coordinate 152,865 downwards.
GCCTCGTCGGTTCGCTGTCAGACAAGGCGGCTAAGGCCCGCGACAACCTGGCTATCGCCTTTCCCGACAAATCGCCGCAGTGGCGGGAGCAGACCACCCGGGAGATATTCCGCCACCTCGGGTACTCCGCCGCCGAATTGCTGAAATTGCAGCAGATCTGGGAAGAGCGTGAACAGCGCATCGAATTCGTGCTGGAACCGGAAGCGCTCAAGCATATGCAGAGCCGGCGCGCCACCGTGTTCATGACGGCCCACGTCGGCGCCTGGCAGGTCGCGGCGCTGGTGACGAGGCAGTACGGGTTCGACATCAGTACCATCTATGCGCCGGAGTCCAACCCGGTGATGCAGGAGCTGATGCTGGACTTGCGCCAGTCTTTCGGCGAAAAGCTGATCGCCGCCGACGCCGGGCCGCGGCCGCTGATCAAGGCGCTGAACGCGGGTGAAAGCATCATCATGGCGATAGACACGCGGCCCGATACCGGCAAGTTGATCCCGTTTTTTGGCGTGGATGCGCTGACCAATACCAGTGCGGTGGGACTGGCGCTGCGCACCGGTGCCGCCATCGTCCTGTCGCGCGCCGAGCGCCTTCCGGGCGGGCGCTACCGGATAACCGTCTACGACCCACTGGTCAGCCCGATTCCCGATGCCCCGGTCAAGGAGCAGGCGGTGGCTGTCACCGAGATCGTGCACCAGCACTTCGAAGCGTGGATCAGGGAGTACCCCGAGCAGTGGGTCTGCCTGAAACGGCGTTGGCCGAAGGCGCATAAACTCTAATCATTATGCAAGTGGAGCAACCCATTCCTGAGCCAACACACAGCTCACTAGCCGTCTGTATCTGCACGTTTATGCGTCCCGATGGCCTGCAGCGCCTGTTGGCCGGGCTCGATGGACAGGTGTTCACCGTCACGCCGACACCGCGCGTACAGCTCATTGTGGTGGACAATTCGCCCACTGGCTCGGCGGCGGCGACCTGCGCTGCGCAGACGTGGCGCTGGCCACTGCACTACCTGCACGAACCGCGACCCGGCATCTCCTACGCCCGCAACACGGCGCTGGCCGCGGTGCCGCCGGGCACGGATTTTATCGCCATGATCGACGACGATGAGGTGCCGGCACCCGATTGGCTGGACCAGTTGCTGGATGCCCAAGCGCGCAGCGGTGCGGATATCGTGGTCGGCCCCGCCACCCCGGTCTTCCCACCCCTGACGCCGGAGTGGATCGCCGCCAGCAGTATTTTCAGGAAGCCGGAGAACAGCGAGCGTCTGCGCGAACTGGACCCGGACCCACCGGCGGCGACCTGCAATGTACTGGTGCGGGCCGGATTGCTCGGCCCCTCCGGCCTGTCGTTCGAGCCGGCCCTGGCACTCAGCGGCGGCGAGGACAAACTGTTGTTCCAGTCGCTGAAACAGCGCGGCCACAGTTTCGCCTGGGCCGCTGCGGCACGCGTCAGCGAATGGATCCCGGCCGAACGCGCCAACTTCTCCTACATGTGGAGAGAGTCCTATCGCCGCGGCTGCGTGAAATACTTTGTGAAACGGCGCCTGAAATCCCGCTCTGCCCTCGGCGCGCTGCGTATTGCCCTGCGCCTGACCCTGAGAGCGGCAGGGCAGATCGGCTGGTCCCTGCTGCGCATGCTCGCCAGCGCCGGCCGCAACAGCGGCGCGTGGGTACCGCACGCGCTGCATATCGCTGACAATCTGGGTACCATTGCCGGCGTGCTGCAGATACCCAACCGACACTATCGCCACAAGGATGCCTCGTGCTAAACCTGTCTTTTCCGGATCGCGAGCGGCGCTGGAGTCTGGCGAATATCGTTTTCGCGACCTATACGCTGTTCCTCGCGGGCTTCTACTTTGTTCCCAACGCGGTGGACAACTACAAGTTTTATATTGCCGCCGTGTTCCTGCCCGGCCTGTTCCTGCTGCCGCAAACCGTGAAGCTGTGCATGAGGAGCCGCATCTGGCTGGGCCTGCTGGTCTACCTGGCCTATATGTTGACCAGCTCGCTGTGGAGCACGGATTTTTCCCTCGAGACGCTGTGGCGCGACACCCGGTACACGGCCTACATACTCGTTTTTATATTGCTGACTGTGTACTGGTTTGAGCGCCACCGACAGTTGCCGGACGCAATCATGGAAGCGGTCGCTTTGGTGGCGATCGCCGCGGCGGCGGTCTCCATCGCCACGTTTGAAGACCTGCTGCTGTTACCGGCGTTGACAGAGAATCGCATGATCGGCCTGGGGATTACTGACAACCCCAACCCGAGCGCTTTCATCTACGGCTTTTTCGGCGTTATCGCACTGGACTACGCACGCCGGCACTGGGGTGAAAAGCTGGCCTATGTCTATGCGGCGGGGGTGCCGGTTATCGTGTTGTTCGTCATCCTGACCCAGAGCAACACCGGCCTGCTGGCGCTGGCCTCGGCGAGTGCCCTGCTGTTCCTGCTGGACCGCCGCCGGACACCGCCGGCCCTGGTGATCGGGCTGTGCATCGGGCTCACTGCCAGCGTCTACCTGATCTGGTCGCTGGGCCTGTTGAACGCGGCGGTGGATCTCGGCTTCGCGGCCCGGTTCCCCATCTGGGAGCGCATACTGGAGCAGTGGCAGGCCGCCCCCATTTTTGGCTACGGCTACCAGCCAGAGATTGTGCTACTGCCCGACGGCAAACCGAGCATACTGAACTACGCCCACAGCAGCTTCCTGGCGACGCTGCGCGACGGCGGCCTGGTCGGCCTGCTGCTGTTGCTGGTGGTCTACGGGCTGGCGCTGTACACCGCGTTCAAGATGGTTTTCACGGTGCGGCGCGCGCGCTACCTGTGCCTGTTCGCACTGGGCGTGATCTGCGTGCTCGTCGACACCGATCAGATCGTCACCCGGCCCAGGGAGCTGTGGATTATTCTCTGGCTGCCATTGGCCTGCCTGGTGGCGTACGAGTTGGGCTTGACCGACGATGACAGCGCCGGCCCGTCGGGCAGGCAGGCGGGACGCTCGCCGAAAAATATCCGGTGATACCCCTCCACTGCGCGCTCGAGGGAGAATTCACGCCCGCGCTCACGCAATAATTCCGGCTCCGGCTCCGACGCCAGGGTGTCCAGAATCGCCTCCGATAGCCGCGCCACATCGTCGACCGGCACCAGTTTTCCGTAACGGCCGTTCTCCAGGATTTCGGCGGGCCCACTGGGGCAATCGGTACTCACCACCGGGCACCCCTCAAGCAGCGCCTCCACCAGCACATTGCCGAACCCCTCAAAACTGGAGGACAGCACAAAGACCCGCGCCGCGCGCAGGAAGGTATGGGGATCGCGCTGGTAACCCGGCAGTGCGACATCCTCCCCGACGCCCAGTTCTGTCGCCAGGCTCTGCAGTTCCTGGCGGTGCGCCATCTGGTCAGCGGAAGACTTGTCGCCACCGAGAATCACCAGCCGCGCATCGACGCGCCGGCGCACTGCGGCGAACGCCCGTATCAGCAGCGGAAAGTTTTTCTGCTCGACCAGCCGCCCCATGCCGAGGATGACCGGTGGAGAGCCCGGCCGGAACCACGGGTGGGTAAAGACCCCGCCGGGCTCACCGGCGGGCTCGGGCTCGGCGACGGGGTTGTAGACCACATGCACGCGCTCCGGCTCCAGGCCGAGAAGGCTGATCGCATCCTCGGCGACACCGCGCGAGGCGGCGATGACACCGTCGGCCCTGGCAAAACTGTAGCGGAACATCGGCACCATGCTGTACGCCTGGCCCTTGCCGCTTTTCCGGCTCTGCTCGCTGCGAATGGACAGCGCGATATGCACGCCGACAAACACCCGGGTCGGCACATCCAGCCCGGATGCGGCCAGGATGGCGCTGATACTGGATTTGCCCAGCGCGGAGGAGATCACGGCCGGGCGCGTGTTCTGCAGATAGTCGCTGATATCGCGGATGTAGCGGAAGGTGCGCGGAATTTTCCGCGCCGATGCCAGCCAGAACAGGAGACCGCCAAAACCGCGCCAGCCGGCCCTGCGCACAGCGGCAGCCAGGCCAGCCAGTTTACCGACGGGCTGCAGCACCACCAGGTTGACCCCGGGCGGCACACTGCCGCACAGCTCCCCCTGCAACTCGCACACCAGCAGGTCGACCTCATAGCCCAGCGATGCAAATCCCGAGGCCATGGACAGCACTACCCGTTCGGCACCACCGCCATTGAGGTTATCCAGCAGGAATGCGACCCGTTGCGGATTGGCCTGCTGCGACCCAACCTGTTTTACCTGAAGCGACATCAGATGAATCCCGTATTATGATCCACTGCGGATGGGGCTATCGCTCTAATACGCACTGGTGAGTGCAAGCCATTATATGTCAGCTATATCGCCTGTCCAGCTTGGCCATCGCCAGACCGGTGTTGCCTGCCTTTCGACGCTCCGACACAGTTTTCGGAACCCCCGCATTCAGATAGAATGCGCGGACTTCACCATCACGCCAAACAACCTGCAGGGGGACGTCCTATCTCGTCAATCCAACCAAAGCGCACGAGACTGTGGCTGACGTCACCCCATTTCTACCCCACGTACGGCGGCGCCCAGAACCGCTACCGCAGCTATATCCCGGGCCTGCTGGAGCGCGGCCTGGATGTGCGTGTAATGACGGGCACACCGCAGATCCAGGAGCGCAGCGAGGCCGACGCCGACAAAAGCTGGTACGAGGCGGCACCCGGCACGTGGCTGTCACCCATCACGCTGGACGGGGCCCCGCTTGAGCGCATCCGCCTGCCCGACAGCAAGAGCCGCACCCGCACACAGATCTACTACGACGCCCTGCTCGAAGTGTGCCAACAGCCCGCCGAGGGGCCGATCGTCGCCCAGCTCCTGACCAATATGCGCCCGCAGGCCCTGCCCTGGCTGCGCCGCTTGAAAGCCAGCGGCGTCGCCACCGTCTACTCGGTGTCACAATTCCCGACCTGGCAGCAGAAGCCGTTCAAGCGCATCTTCCGCAAACGCGGCTACCAGCGTGTGTACAACAGTTTCGACGCCCTGGTCACCAACAGCCAGGCGATAGAAGTCTTCCTGCGCGAGATCGGTGTCACCACACGCATCGAATACATTCCCAACGGTGTCAACCTGCAGCGTTTCCACCCGCCGCAGTCCGCCGCGGAGCAGCAGGCCAGGGCCGCCCTGCGGGCCCGCTTCGGCATACCCGAGGGGCATAAGGTCATCGTGTCGGTGGGCGCCATCATGCCGCGCAAGGGGCCCGATATCCTGCTACAGGCCTGGCGCCAGCTGCTGCAGGACTGGCCCGACACCCATGTCATGTTTGTCGGGCCGCGCGCCGATACCCATGACCCGAAGCTGCAACAGTTCGGCGCCGACGTCGAGGCGCTGGTGGCGGGCTCCGGGGCCCCGGAGCGGGTGCATTTCACCGGCATTGTGGACGATGTCGACAACTACCTGCGCGCCGCCGACCTGTTCGTGCTCGCCTCGAGTCGCGAGGGCACGCCCAACTCGGTGCTGGAAGCCATGGCCACCGGGCTGCCCTGCCTGGTGACGCCGTTCCTGGGTATCTCTGCCGGTATCGGCACGGCCGACGAGCACTATCAACTGGTGGCGCGCGAGCCCGGCGCTATCGCCGATGCGCTCGCAGGCATGCTGCGGGATGAGGGACGGGCGCAGGGCTTTGGCGAGCGCGGGCAGCGCTACGTGGTGGAGAATGTCGACCAGCAACACAGTCTCGACCGCTACGCTGCGCTCTACCTGGAACTCGGCGAACTCGCCGCGCAGCGGCGCTAGGCAGGGGCGGTCCGACGCGGGGCCGCTCAGTACATCAGGCGCTCTTTTTCCGTCACCAGCGGGGCGCCGGTGACCAGGCGCCGTGTCTTCTTGACCACCATGCGCAGCTTGCGGTGCTCCTCGAAAACCACAATAAACACCTTGCGGTAGTAGTTTTCCGGGCAGTTGATGCGCTTCACCCCGTGCCAGGAATTGCCGCGGCGGCCGAACAGGATACAGCGGTTGTCCCTGGTCTCGGCCGGATAGGCCGCGTCGAAATCGTCAAATGACGGCGCCGTGTTGGACGGGAAGCGACCGCCGTCGTCGAGGATGACCGTCTCGCCGCCCCAACTCCAGTCCCAATCCTGCTCCGTGTTCAGGTAGAAAATCTGCGAACCGATTTTCCCCTTTGAATCGCAGTGGGGGGAGACCTCGCCGCCGTTGGGCGTGAAGTGCCAGTGAAAGCGAAACCGCACGCTGGAGACACCCAGCAGCCGGCAGACAAATTTGCGGTAGCTGTCGCTGCACAGTTCCTCGATGAAATCACGCCACGCGGGGGCCAGGTCCATGCCGCGCTCGTAATCGAGTATGTAGCGGTCGTGGCTGGCCTGCCCGTGCTTGCGCTGCTTGCCGAAAAAGGCGCTGAAACGCTCCAGTTCCGGCATGCTGCGCAGCAGCTCATCGTAGCGCTCGGGCGCGATAAAATTCTGCGGGTTCACCCACGGAAACGGCGATTTTGCCCGAAACTCCTGTGGATCAATGGCATCCAGTACGGCGGTATTGAGATAAGGTTTCATGGCTATCAAATCTCTACCTGTAAAAATCGCGAGTATACGGCGCGCCCAAATACCGCAACAGCCGCGATTTTGTGTAGAAATTGCACTCCGCGGCCACCGCCGCGGCGGCGGATCAGGCGGCCTTGGCGGCGATTTTCTCCTTTAACAAACCCGCCGGCCTGGAGCGCGCATTGGCGCAACCCAGTGCGGCCCCGCCGATACGCGCCGTGCGCAGGTCCCCGAAGGGCGAGCCGAGGCCGCTGTTGACGATCAGCGCCACCGACAGGCCGCGCTCCGGATCGGCCCAGGCACCCGAGCCGCCGAAACCGAAGTGGCCGAAGGCCTGGCGCGGGAAGCCCCGTGTTGTCGCGACCCCGTGGTAGCCCAGGCGCCAGCGCATATCAAAGGGAATCACCGACAGCTTGCCGGTGGGTTTCTGCTGTGTGGTGGCGCGCTCCAGTGTCTCCTGCGACATCAGGCGCACCCCGTCCATCTCGCCGCCGTTGCCGAGCAGGGCGTAGAGCCTGGCCAGCGAACGCGCGGTAAACAGCCCGTTGGCCGCCGGAATTGCGACCCGCAGCGACTCCGGCGAGCCGAAATCAAAGTCGCTCACCCCGCGCGGCGCAAGCGCATCGAAAATACTGGACAGATCAGAGTCGATACCGACCCGCCGCAACAGCGAGCTGACACGACTGGCACTGATCTCAATCCTGCTGCCGAGCGAGGTCTGCGCCAGCCGCCGCGTGGAGTCGGGGAAGATCAGCTGGGCCGCGCGCGGTATCTCCCGCGCCGGCGTGCCGATATACAAGCCGTCCAGCTTCAGCGGCCGGGCGATCTCTTTCTGCACCAGGTCGGAAAACTTCTTACCAGTGACACGCTGGATGATCTCCCCCACCAGAAACCCGAAGGTCAGGCCGTGGTAGCCGGTGCGTGTGCCCGGCGCATGCGCCGGTTCGGCCTGCTCGATCACCCGGATCATATACTTCCAGTCCAGCATGCGATCCACGTGATCGATCATCTGGCGAATATGGTAGAGGCCGGATTGGTGCGCCAGCACCTGTCGCACCGTGATGTCCTCCTTGCCCGCCTGCCCGAACTCCGGCCAGTACTCTGCCACCCGGGCGTCGTAGTCGATCAGCCCGCGATCGGCATAGATATGCAGCAGGGTCGCCGCCACGCCCTTGGTGGTGGAGAAGCTCGGTGCCATGGTGTCGCGGCACCACAGGGTGCCCTGATCGTCCTTGTAGCCTCCCCACAGATCCACCACACACTCGCCGCGGTGATAGACACTGACGGCCGCACCACCGCGATAATTGCGCAACATATCGCGCAGGGTGGCCTCCACAGGCGCAAAATCGGGGTGAATTCGACCGTCGAGATGTATTTTGCTAGCACGGAAACATCGTTTCGCCATGGCGGGCTCCAACTGGTTCTTAGAATTTTAGCGCTGACAATTGGCATTGCCTCGGCCAAAACATAACACAGTTACCAGCCCCGGTGAAAATGGCGCCTGACCGCGCCGACGAGGAAGGGGGGCGGACCCGTCAGTTGAGGACGCGGTAGCCTCTGCCACGGAGGCAGTTCTTGACGACCTGGACCTCCTCCTGCGCACCCTGGCTCACGCCCTTGGCGCCGCCGCCGACAGCGCCGACACCCGCGCCCTTGACCGCGCCTTCGCTACCCCCGGTGATGGCCCCGATCAGGCCGCCCACCACAGCCCCGGAGGCCGCGCCGACACCGGCTTTCTCACCCGTCTTGACCGATTCAGAGTAGGTCTTGCACTCGGCCAGATCCTGCTGGTAGGCCGCCATGTTGACACCCTTCTGGTCAATGATGATTTCGTCGGTGGTGGTACACCCGGACAGTGCCAACAGTGCCGCGAGCGCAGTGATCCGGTATTTCATACTCGAGAGCTCCGCTGTTCCCATTAGCGGCCTAGGCTAGCATGTCTGGCAGTGAAAAACGAAGGCACGCGGGCCGGGGTATCCGCGCATTTCCTGCTGCGTAAAGCTTGACCAGAACGGGTTCTTGGGTCAGCCTGCATGCCATAAACGAGTTCGACGCCGATTTTGATCTGGCGCCACCAACGAACCATTCACTCACCACCCGGGGGTGCACCTCCACCTGCGGGCCTCAGCCGGAACGCCACTGCCATGAAACAACTGACCGGGCTAGACGCCTCCTTCCTGTACCTGGAAACGCCCAACGCGCCGATGCATATCTCGGGCCTGTCCATTTATGACCAGTCCACGGCCCCGGGCGGCAAGGTGCGGTTCAAGGACATTATCGAGAACACCAACAACCGCCTGATGAGCATGCCGGTGATGACACAAAAGCTGGTCACCGTGCCGATGAACCTGGACCACCCCTACTGGGTGACCGATGGCGCCTTCGACCCCGAGTTCCATATCCGCCACATCGCGCTGCCCAAACCGGGTGACTGGCGGCAGCTGTGCATCGTCATCTCCCGCCTGCACGCGCGCCCGCTGGACCGCGCCCACCCGCTGTGGGAGCTGTACATCATCGAGGGCCTGGACAACGTCAAGGGCGTGCCCAAAGGCAGCTTCGCCATGTTCTCCAAGACACACCACGCGGCCATCGACGGCACCTCGGGCATGGAGTTGACGGCGGCGACTCACGACCTGTCGCCGGATTACCAACGCGCGCATACCGCCGCCACCGTCAGTGTCGACAGCCAGCCCTCGGCGCTGGAGATGGTCATCCGCTCGCAGTACAACAGTATTCGCAAGCCCTTCCACCTGCTGAGTGTGGCCAGGAACACCGTTCCCGGGCTGGCCAAGGTGGTGGCCGGCCTGTCCAAGGGGCAGCTCAGCAGGATCAAGGACATCCCGCGCACCCGGTTCAACGACAGCGTGTCGCCACACCGGGTATTTGACGCCATCAATGTGCCGCTGGACGATGTGAAAAAAATCAAGAACTCCGTGCCCGGCGCCACCGTCAACGACGCCGCCATCACCATCGTCGGCGGCGCGCTGCGCAAATACCTGCAGGCGCACGATGAACTGCCCGAACAGTCACTCGCCGCCATGGCGCCGGTCAACGTGCGCTCGGACAAGGACAAGACCGGCGGCAATATCGTCGCCAGCATGACGGTGCAGGTGCGCAGCGACGTCGAAGACCCGCTGCAGCGCCTGCAGGCCGTGCATGAGAGCAGTAGCAAGGCCAAGGAGCTGACCAACGCCATCGGCGCCAAGACCATGACGGACTACTCACAGTTCATACCCGCTACGCTGACCGCGCAGGCGGCGCGGCTGGCCAGCCGCTGGGGCCTGATGAACCGTATGAGCCCACAGTTCAACTGTGTGATCACCAACGTGCCGGGGCCGCCGATTCCGCTGTACAACACGGGCGCCAAGATGGTCGCCAACTACGGCACCGGCCCGGTACAGGACGGGCTCGGCCTGTTCCACGTCATCAGCAGCTACTGTGGCCAGTTTGTGATCAGCGCCACCAGCTGCCGCGTGATAATGCCGGACCCGGCGTTCTACCGCGAGTGCCTGCAGGCAAGTTTTGACGAACTGCTGGCTGCCGCCAACGCGGCGTCCAGTCCGGCACCGGCAAAGAAAAGGAAAGCGCGCACACCCGCCCGCAAGACCAAAGCCCGCAAGGCCAGGAGTGCAGCGTGAGTGTGCGACCATCCCCATCGACAACAGGAGACAGCCATGTCCTACAACACTCTGCGCTATGAAGTCGCCGACAACATCCTGACCCTGACGCTCAACCGTCCTGACCACCTCAATTCATTCACTGTAGAGATGGCCCACGAACTGATAGACGCCTTCAATCGGGCCAGCGATGACGACGAGGTGCGCGCGGTGGTAGTGACCGGCGAAGGCCGCGCCTTTTGTGCCGGCATGGACCTCTCGGTGGAGGGTAATGTCTTCGGCCTCAACGAGAGCCTGAACCCGACCATGGATGATATGGAAAACCGCCTGGACGATCCCGAGATTATCGCCGGCGTTCGCGACACGGGTGGCCGTGTGACTCTCGCGATCTACGACTGCAACAAACCGGTGATCGCCGCCATCAATGGCGCGGCCGTCGGTATCGGCGCCACCATGACCTGCGCCATGGATATCCGCCTCGCCTCCGAGCACGCGCGCATCGGTTTTGTGTTCAACAAAATCGGCATCACACCGGAGGCCTGCTCCAGCTGGTTCCTGCCACGCATCGTGGGTATCTCGCAGGCGCTTGAATGGGTGTACACCGCCGAGATACTGAAGGCCGAGCAGGCGCTGGCAGGCCGCTTCGTCAGTGCCGTTGTACCCGCCGATGAACTGCTGGAGGAGGCCTATAAGATCGCCCGCCGGATCGCCCAGCACAGCCCGGTAGCCATCGCCATGACCCGGCAGATGATGTACCGCTGCTCAGCGCAGCCGCACCCGATTGAAGCGCACAAGGTGGACTCACTGGCGATCTACTACGCCAGCCTGAAAAGCGGCAAGGAAGGCGTGCGCTCATTCCTGGAAAAACGCGCCCCGGTATTTGAGGACCGAACCTCTACCGATATGCCCGACTTTTACCCCTGGTGGTAACGACCGCCTGAGCCCAATTCACGCGCATCGACGCAGGCAGTTCGTCACCATGGCTATTGCGTTTGAAGCAGTGACACAGCGAGCGGCGGAAAAACAGAACCACGCCATCTGGAGTGCGAAACAGCAGGTTGGGGGAATGCCCTACAACCCCGCTGTTTCGCTTGGCCTGGAGAATAGAGTAATTGAAGGGCTGGTGGGGAAGTGTACTGATGTTCAGCCGTTGCACTTCTGATATCCAGATATGCACATGTCTAGTAGACACCTGTGGCTATATGAGCCTACACCTGTCCAGATATAGGCAGAATGTCTACACTTGGCTACGGCATATACTTTACTGTTAACCCTCAAGGAGATATCCGATTGAGTATTAGCATTCGAAAAGAACAACCAAGGGATGCTCAAAACATCCATGAGGTTACTGTTGCCGCTTTTCTTGATGCACCACACACGGACAATACGGAGCAGTATATTGTTAAAGCGCTTCGTGAATCAGGCGCATTATCAATTTCACTAGTTGCCGAAGATGAAGGTAGTGTCGTTGGGCATGTGGCGCTTTCTCCGGTTACTATTTCTGACAGTACAGATAGTTGGTATGGTCTCGGCCCAATCTCAGTTCTTCCCAACAAGCAGGGTAAAGGTATTGGTTCCAAGCTTATGAATGCCGCTATCCAAGAGCTAAAGAATATAAAAGCAAAAGGTTGCGTGTTACTTGGAGACCCAAACTATTATCATCGTTTTGGCTTTAAACCTAGAGAATGTTTAGTACTTCCTGGTGTGCCGCCTGAGTATTTCCAAGCTATGGTATTTCACGGTGATTTACCTCAAGGAAGCGTTACTTACCATGAGTCTTTTTCAGCAAAGGGTTAACAAGTCAAAGCACTCGGACGCAGCAGAGCTGCGCCGGTGTTTGAGGCGTTAAGTTACTTAATGGAGTTCAGTGCATTGAATCTAGAAATACTGTTTGCAGAGCGCGAAATCTATCGAAAGATAATGTCGTTCGCTCGAGCAATGGATCAACGTGATTGGGAAACCCTAGAGAAATTACTAGCGGATGATGCCAGAGCCAATCTTGGCAAGGGTGAGATTGTAGGGAAAAGAGAAATAGTCGATTTTATTCGACCGTTTCTAGAAGCTTGTGGCACAACCCAGCATCTCATTGGTAATGTTGTCATATATGTCGATGGTGATACAGCTACAAGTCAGTCCTATGTTAGTGATATGCACTTAGGCAAAGAAAAGAAATCCAATCTAACTTTCAGAACATTAGGGGAGTACTTTGACGAATGGGTACGCCTGGACGGCAGCTGGCTCCTAAAGCGTCGGGTAAAAGATAATCGGGCAACAGTTGGTACGATGGACGTCTTCCGGTAGGGTCACAAATACCCCAAAAACCAATGTGCCAGCGCAACTTAACAAGGCAAGGCAAAATCGCCCTACGGGCTGGACGCGCTAACGCGCGCCTTTGCTTGCGGCGGTATGACCTATAAGTGCTGAATATCGTATGAAAAATTTGATTTTGGGTGGAATTGTTGGGTCTATTGTAAGTGGGTTTTTAGTTAGTGCTTACCTTAATCAGCTCTATAGTAATGAGCTAAAGAGCTTGATTTCCGAGAGCGCGAAAAGTCAAATCATCGACAATATTCGTTTCATTACTTTAATGGATGAGAACGGAATCCTCTCAGAAGAAAGGAAGAAGGAAGAGGGATTACAGTTGGTGTTGGCGCTTTCCATATTATCGACTATCAAACCTGATGTGAGTGCTTTTACCGCAGCACCGAAAGAAGCACTTTGCAAGGCAATAGAATACGAGGAGAGTGGTGGCATAAGTTTTGAGTTGGCCGGGGAAGCTGGCGACCATGTGGCATCGTATTTGTCGGAAATCAAAAAGCCGCTTATGGACTCGATCAAAAAGTCACAATCAGTTCTAGGCGGTTCTGGCTGCAAACTAAGCTTTGGATTGCGCCAACTTAGGCCGGAGTTATTTCAGGATGAGAAGTCATAACAAAGCCAGCCAGTTGTGCGCAACAAAAAACTTAGACAGCTTGGGCTAGACTCGTTAGGAATAACGGCTTTTGCCGAGGGAGAATCACATATGAGCCGCTATTTGTGTTTGTTTGCAATTTTACTGTTCTCCTCTCCACTCATGGCCGTGCCGATTGGTTCCAATGATATTGTCACAATCGATGGGCGGGAGTGGGCTCAGCCTGATCTTTTTGACAGGCTATCCTGGCTGGATATCCGGGCGCAGTGTCCCTTTTCCCCCAATGCCTCGGTGTGTTCGCTCGACAGCAATCTTAATGGATATGATCTGGCCGGCTGGGTATGGGCCAGTGGCGACGATCTCAAACAGCTTTTTAATCGGTATCTGACGGTCGCTGGATATGGTAGCGATGAGCTGTTGGATGCTGATACAGATCGGGTGCATCAATCACCCGCTTCGCAGGATTTTGCGAGCCTGTTTTTTGAAGATTTCCGCCTCACTTCCAACGTCAACGGGAATCGGCCTATGGTGATTGGTTGGCAATCAACGCTACTAGGCAATCCTCCCCGAACAAGTGCAAGGATAGTGAGGTTAGACGACCCCAACGAATTGCATTCCGTTAGCGCGTGGGTAAACGAGGCGAGACTTGCGACCGCCTTTCCCGCGCCAGGCGTCGGAGCATGGTTCTATCGTGAGAAGGATACCGTTGAACCCATACCGGCACCCGGCACGCATCTTCTGATCTTGCTTGGATTGTGGCGCCTGTTTGGAAATGTGCACTGCCGGCGAGCTGAACGGCCATGATATGCAGGGTTGGGTGCTGACCCGAACTCCAACGGACAGAAAGCCTTCAGGCCTGACATGAATACTAGCGTATCGACTTTCAATGGCGCTACGTGCGTGACTTAGCCTGTCAGTATGAATAGTTGGCTCCTGGCTGCGTTACAATCAGCCGTCAGTTGCCGGCATGTGTACTTGTTGGTGAAATTACCCCGGTTTTCGCTGAAAAGGAGAATGCAAGTGCCGATACCGACACCCACTGCTGAAGAACTGCTGAATTGGGCACATAATTACCCCGGCTTCTGGAATGCCGGCGATCGGGAAGGCTGGATAGCGAATTATCGCACGGTATTCCAAGGCGATTCCGTAAGGATGCTAGATCCCGTAGGAACACCCGAAAAGTCTGGATTCAAACACTGCTGCACAGATTCCTATGACCTTTTTCAGGACCATGTGAAGTTTGAAATACCCGAGGAGACACTGTTCGTCCTGGGCAACACGGTGTCATGGGTGATGCACAACATCATTACTTCCTCCGGCAGAACTAACATTGCAAAGAGCATTGAAACATACCAGTTTGAGCCGGATGGCTCACTCCAGATCCGGACCTGGTACGATGTTTCGGGCGCGAAATCCGGAGAGATAGGGGCAAGTATGCGCAAATACCTGCCCGATTCGTATAGCTGACCATTCTCGATGCGCTGGCGTAGCAACACCAACTATGAAGCGACAAACACAACACATTGAACGAAGAGGGAAAAATGACGAGAGGATCCTGCCTGTGCGGCGAAGTCCGCTTTAACATCGAAGGAGACTTCGAGCACTTTTTTATCTGTCACTGCTCCTACTGTCGCAAGGATTCCGGCTCAGCGCACGCCGCCAACCTGTTTACCCACAAGAGCGCGTTAACATGGCTGTCCGGTCAGGACAAAGTGACAGACTTCCTGCTCAAGGACAGCCGACACACCAAGAGTTTTTGCTCCATCTGCGGCTCGGCAATGCCCATTGTCGAGGCGGATAATGATATGTGTATCGTTCCCGCGGGCTGTCTGGACGATGAGGTGCCTGTCAAACCGGAGGCACATATTTTCACGGCCAGCCAGGCCGGTTGGGAGAAGGAACTGGCGACGACAAAGCGCTTTCCGGAGCTTCCGGAATAGCGGGTTCGCTGCGACCACGTCAGGTATTCTCGGCGACCTCGCTGTCGGCGCTTGCCGGCTGGCTTTTCCCTGCCGTACCCGGCTCACTGCCAGCGGCTACCACCCGGTCCCGCCCCGCCGCCTTGGCGCTGTAAAGCGCCCGGTCGGCCAGGCCTACCAGGTCTCCCGGCCTGCGCTTCTCGGTTGGAACCATCGCCGCCACACCACAGCTCATTGTCAGCTCATGGCTCACCGGTGAGCCCTGGTGCAGGATATGCAGGTCGCGCACCGCCCGGTTGATGCGCTCGGCAATCTTTATCGCACCTTCAATACTGGTATCGGGCAGCACAACTGCAAACTCCTCGCCGCCATAACGCGCCACGGTATCCACTTCGCGCTGCAGGGTGTCGCTGAGACAGCGAGCGACCTTGCACAGGGCGTCATCGCCCTCCAGGTGACCGTAGAAATCGTTGTAAAGCTTGAAGTAGTCCACATCGCACAGGATCAGCGCCAACTGCGATGAGCGCCGCGTATGCCCGACCCATTCACGGTTGAGCAGGTCGTCGAAAGCGCGTCGGTTGGCAATGCCGGTGAGGCCGTCCACGCTGACCAGTTGCTCGAGCTTGGTGTTGGCAATCTCCAGTTCCCTGGTGCGCTGCTCCACCCTGGATTCCAGCGTATGGGCATAGCCTTCCAGCTCCCGCGACAGCGCCTCGACCTGGGTAAACGATCTGGCGAACCGCAGGGACAGGGAGTAGGACTGGATCATGATAAAGCAGAGCATGCCCGCGCCGGCAAGAGGGACAGGCGTCCTGATAACACCCATCGATATCAACACATCATTGAGGATCGCAATCGCAAGCACGATAAAGCCGAATAGAAAGGCCCTCGCGACTTCGCGCTGCTCCACCACGCAGCGGGAAAATACGTACAGACCAAACAAGACACACCCTACCAGGTAGATTTGGAATAGCGTCAGGTATTCCGAGAACACCTCGATCGGCGTCACCATCACAAAGACGGTAAATACGAGCCCCATGTACACGCACAGTTGTGACATCCAGCGCGGGTAAGCCCCGGGAACCAGATGGGAAATAAACCCCGCAAAAGCGGGAATACCCAACAGGAATGAAATGTACTCCAGTCGCACCAGCATCGAATACGAGATGGACGGAATAAGGAGTGTCAGATACCTGTCATCGGTGGCAAGGATTCGCAGCAGCACCGCGACACAGAACAGGCCGAAGTACAGCGGCGATTTGTCCTGGCGTCGCTGCAGGTACAAGGCGATGTGGTAGAGCGCGATGAATCCAATACTGCCGACCAGGAATATCGCATAGCCCAGTTCCAGTTCGTTCAGGGTGCGAATTCCCGACACCTCACCCAGCGTTATCACGTTCCACACGCCGCCGCTGCGATAGTGGTAGTTCGACACGTGAATCACGATGTTCAGCTCACTGCCGACATCCTCGGGCAATGTCAGCACACTGCGGGAAAAGCCCGGCCGGGAGTGCTGCGCATTGGTGCCCAGTTTGCCCGCCGAATGCAGGAGTTCTCCATTGACATACAGTTTGAACGCCTCGCCGATATCAACCACTTTCAGTGCGAGTTGCGGGGTGTCCGGCGGCAGTAACACGCGCAGCTGGTAACTGGCGTAGCCGTGGCCTGTCACTACCTGCGTGTCACCGCGCTCATGCCCGTTCCAGATACCCGGCACCATGATGGTTTCATCACTGGCGAGCGCGCGCTGCTGCGGAGGTATGAAGTTCTCCCAGTAGAACGCCCAGCGACCATCGAGTCGAATCGTGCCGTCCTGTTCAAAGCTCCAGTGCCGCAGGTCGAGCTCACCCGCCTCTGCCTTTGGCTGCGAAATCGCAGCGACAGGTGCGCTGATGCAGAGAGTGATACACAATGCGAAGAAGATAGTTTTGAACATAGGATCTCATGCGCGCGCCTGCGGCTGGTGTCTGAACGCGCCGGTTGCCGTTCCGACAGCCATCACAAATTGCGTTGGCTTAAGCCTGTGTCCAGTCGAGGCAGTCGGCTGTATATTGTCATCATCTGCAAGCATGTCAATTACTGATGTGTAAAGTTTGCCCGGTAAGCCCCTATGACTGGCGAGACGAACACTGAAATACTGTTGTCCACACTCGCACCTGCGCTACGAATCCGTTTTTCGCTGCATCACGCTGACGGTGCACTCAAGCCTGATAGCCGTGGGATTGACCGCCGCGGTCTCTGGCACGCTGGCCGCGCACAATATCAGTGCAAACATCATCGCTGCATTCTTTCATGACCACCTCTTCGTGCCGCAGGAGGATGCCGAGCGCGCGTTGGCGGCGCTGTGCGCGATATGAACACAGCTGTCAGCTTTTTTTACACCTGCGCAATAATTTGCCTGTCCCGGCGGCACACAGGAGCGTTTTGCCGTTGCTTTGTAAAGCAATTACCGGATTGGGCATAAAAATTGCGCGTGCTTCTCCAGCGGGAATTCCGGATATCAATAGCCGCAGGGATGCTAACCATGTTCAGATGTTTGCTCGTTCTACTCGCCCTTGTCACCCTGCCAGCTGTTGCGCAGGAAACCTACGTTCGCGAGTTCCGCATGGGGTTCACGCCCTACCCGCCCACGTTCAACCAGGCCGGGTACGACCAGTCCTACCAGATCATCCAGCAGCACGCCGACCTGATCAGTCACACGTTCCAGGCGGGAATCCCCTGGGATGACGCCCTGATCAGTTCCAGTTACCGGGATTACCCTGCCAGCCTGCAACAGGAATGGGATTTCCTGCTCGAGGCCGACGCCAACAATGTTCCGGGCATGGCCAGGTATGTGTCCATGCTGCCGACCAACATCCAGTACAACAGCCTGGCCACACTGTGGAATGAGAATGGTCCGGGGCAACCGCTGGGCGCACCCTGGGATACTGCGGCATTCAATTCGCCGGAAGTGAAAACCGCGCTGCTCAATTATTCCATCGCCCTTATCGAGGCCTTCCAGCCCGAGTACTTCGGGTTGGGCGTGGAGATCAATATCCTGATGGCGAAACGCTTCGACGCGTGGGATGACTACAAGGAACTGAACCAGTATCTCTACACAGAACTGAAACAGCGCTACCCCGATCTCTACGTGTTCCCGACCATCCAGTACGAGCATATGCTGGGCCTGCACGACGCCTCCCGGCAACTGGCCGACTACCTGGCGGAGTTCTACCCCACGGTATTGTGGTGGGAAATGTACGAGCTGATGTTCTACAGTGACGCATTCGTGATCAGCACATTCCCCTATCTCTCCTACAACAACCAGATCTACGATGGCTACTACGATCTCGCCTTCAACCTCGCCACCGTGCATGACATCCCGGTCGCGATCGACCAGATGGGCAGCCTGTCACGCGATGTGGATGTAGGCCCGGTCGTGCTGAAGGGCTCGGAGGAAGTGCAGCTCAATACCATCTACTACCTGCTGGCAGCCTGCTACCAGTCCGACGTGCTGTTCGCCGTCAATTTCTTTACCGTCGATTACGCAGAGAATTACGGGAACAGCCCGATTTCACTGTCCTGGGCCTATGCCGGGCTGTTCAATCCCGACGGCTCACCAAAACCTGTGGCCGCACTGTGGGACCTGTTTCTGGATATTCCCTACCAGCCTCCCCAGTAACGTTTACACCTGCCACGCCCCGCGCATGGTTCGTTTGAACTGTGCCAAATACGCATGCTAGTCTGCGCCTCTACTGGAGGGAGCCATGCGTCCGCAGTTAGCCTTTGCGTTTATTTTTGTCACGGTACTGCTGGACTCCATCGGCTTCGGTATCATCATGCCGGTGGTGCCGCAGCTGATCATGGATATTTCCGGCGAGGACCTGACCCACGCCGCGCGTATCAGTGGCTTCCTGATGTTCGCCTTTGCCGGCATGCAGTTTGTCTCTTCACCGCTGCTGGGCAATCTCTCTGATCGCTTCGGGCGCAGGCCGGTACTGCTGTGCTCGCTACTGGCGATGGGCTTCAACTACCTGTTGATGGGATGGGCACCGACGCTGTTGTGGCTGTTTGTGGGTCGCATCATCGGGGGGATTTCCGCCTCCACCTACGGCATTGCCAACGCCTATATCGCCGATACCTTCCCACCGGAGAAGCGCGCGCAGTATTTCGCACTGCTGGGCGCGGGTTTCGGTACCGGGTTCATTATCGGGCCCGCGGTGGGCGGCTTCCTCGGCGAGTTCGGTCCCCGCACCCCGTTCTACGCAGCGGGCGTCCTGACATTTATCAACGTGATCTACGGGTACTTCGTACTGCCCGAATCGCACAAGCTCGAAAACCGCCGCGCGTTCAACCTTGCGCGCGCCAACCCGCTGGGCGCTTTCAGGCAGCTCTGGCACTACCCCGAGGTGATCGCGCTGGTGCTGGTGTACTTCTGGTACATGCTGGGCCACTTTTCTCTCCCAAGTACCTGGGCGTTCTTCACGATTGAGAAGTTTGACTGGTCGCCACGCGAGATCGGCTTCTCACTGAGCGCTGTCGGCGTCTCGATGATCTTCGTGCAGGCCTTCCTGATCCGCAGGGTACTGCCGATCTGGGGGCCGATAAAAACCGCCATCGTCGGTTTCATCGCCACCACGCTGAGCTTTATCGCCTACGCCTTTGTCCCGTATGGCTGGATGATGTACCCGATTATCGCGATAGGTGCGCTGCAGGGGTTTGTGGTGCCGTCGCTGCAGAGCATTATGTCGGCGCGCATCCCGGCCAACGCGCAGGGCGAACTGCAGGGTGCGCTGGGCAGCATGAGCGGACTGGTGGCCATACTCAGCCCGCCGTTCATGACACAGCTGTTTTCCTACTTCAGCTCTGATGACGCGGTGGTCTACTTTCCCGGCGCGCCGTTTTTCGCCTCGGCAGTGTTCACCCTGCTGGCTCTGTTGCTGCTGTTGCGGGCGATTGCCGGACGGCAGGTCTCCTCGACGGTGCAGGGTGATCCACCGCAGGCATAGGGTGCACACCCACCCCCCACGGCGCCCCTCATGCGCGCTGCCACCGATGGCGCCAACTCCCACACGGATGGCATCCAATCGCATGTGCCGGGGTCATGCATCCAGTACTATACTGCCTCGTACGCGCAGACGGGAACAGGACTATGGCAGACAAGGTATTGCGTATTGGCGGCGCCAGCGGCTTCTGGGGTGATGCCGCCAGGGCCACACCGCAGCTGTTGAATTCCCCCGGCCTGGACTACATCGTCTATGACTACCTGGCCGAGATCACCATGTCGATCATGGCGCGCGCCAGGGCGAAAGACCCGCTCAAAGGCTACGCTGCCGATTTTGTCAGCGCGGCCATGAAACCGAACCTGGCGCTGATTGCGGAGCGCGGCACCAAGGTCATCGCCAATGCCGGTGGCGTCAATCCCGAAGCCTGTGCGCAGGCGCTGCGGGACGAGATCGCCGGACAGGGCCTGCCACTCAGGGTCGCCTGTATCACCGGCGATGACCTTCTCGACCAGCAAGCGGCGCTGCAGGCTGCCGGCGTCACCGAAATGTTCTCCGGCGCAGCGTTTCCGCGGCTGGAGAAAATCCTCAGCATCAATGCCTATCTGGGGGCCTTCCCGATCGCCCGCGCGCTGGCACTGGGTGCCGATATCGTCATCACCGGGCGCTGTGTCGACAGCGCGGTGACACTGGGCGCCTGTATCCATGCGTTTGGCTGGGGTCGCGACGATCTCGACCAGTTGGCCATGGGTTCACTGGCGGGCCATATCCTGGAGTGTGGGCCGCAGGCCACCGGCGGCAACTTCACCGACTGGGAGCAGGTGCCCGGTATCGCCAACATCGGCTATCCCATCGCGGAAATCTCCGCCGATGGCCGCTTCGTCTGTACCAAGCCCGAGGGTACCGGCGGCGTGGTGAACGTGGGCACGGTGAGCGAACAGATGCTGTACGAGATTGGCGATCCACAGGCCTATCTGCTGCCCGATGTGGTGTGTGATTTCTCCACTGCCCGTATCGAGCAGGTGGGTGAGAACCGTGTGGCCGTGTCGGGGGCCACCGGCAGGCCGGCGCCCGACACCTACAAGGTCAGCGCCACCTACGCCGACGAATTTCGCGGCGGCACCTATATGAGCTTTTACGGCATAGACGCCGATCGCAAGGCCCGCGCCTTCGGCGACGCCGTGTTCGAGGCGGCCCGCACTGTCTTCAACGCCTTCGGCCTGGCCGACTTCAGCGAGACCAGTGTCGAGCTGATGGGCACCGAATGCCAGTACGGCCGGTTCAGCGAAGTCAACGGCAGCCGCGAGGTGGTAATGAAAATTGCCGCCAAGCACCCCGAGAGCATCGGTATCGGCATCCTGCTGAAGGAAGCGGTCGGACTGGGCCTGGCGACACCGCCGGGGCTGTCCGGTTTCGCCGGCAGTCGCCCCAGTCCCTCGCCGGTGGTGCGACTGTTCTCCTGCACTGTGCCGAAAGCGCAGGTGCAGGTGCGTATCGCGGTGGACGATGAAACTGAGGCCTGTGATGAGGCGCACGGTGAAGCGCTGGACAGCACCTCGCTTGTGCGGCCGGACACACCGCGCCCCAGCGCTGCCAGTGACAGCGTCGAGGTGCCACTGATCGCCCTGGCCTGGGGGCGCAGCGGCGACAAGGGTGACAAGGCCAATGTCGGCATCATCGCGCGGCGGGCAGAGTACCTGCCCTATCTCTGCGAGGCGCTGACCGAGGACGTGGTGCGAGCGCGCTTCGCCCACTTCCTCGCCGACAGTTCAGTGGGCAGCGTCGAGCGCTTCATCCTGCCCGGCGCCCATGCGCTCAATTTCCTGTTGCACGATGTACTCGGCGGCGGCGGTGTCGCCAGCCTGCGCAACGACCCCCAGGGCAAGGGATATGCGCAGCTGTTACTGTCCTGCCCCATCCCGGTACCTGCAACAATTGCGGCCACTGTCGCGGAGACCCTGTGATGCCAGTGTTCAATTCAAAGATCAACGTCAACTCTGAAGGCTTTGCGAAAAACCGCCGCGAGATGCTGGAGCTGATCGGCCAGCTGGAGACCCTGAACGCGCGCGGCGCGATGATCTCGGAGAAGCGCAAGCCGCGCTTTGAAGCGCGCGGACAGCTGACACCGCGCGAGCGGCTTGCGCGACTGCTCGACCCCGGCATGCCCTTTCTCACCGTGGGCAATCTCGCCGGCTACCTGGTGGACAGCAGTGACCCGGAGAAGTCCATTCCCGGCTCCACCGTTATTACCGGCATCGGCTTCATCAGCGGCGTGCGCTGCATGGTGGTAGTGGATGACAGCGGCATCATGGCCGGCACACTCACCACCGCCACCGGCTATCGTGTGCGGCGCTGCGAGGAGATCGCGCTGGAGCAAAAGCTGCCCTTCGTGCACCTGGTGGAAAGCGCCGGCGGCGACCTGATCAACTATACCGTGGAGAACTTTTCCCAGGGCGGCATGCTGTTCGGCAACCTCGCCAAACTGAGCAAGGCGGGCATCCCGGTGATCTCCATCCTGCACGGCTCCTCCACAGCCGGCGGCGCCTACATGCCGGGGCTCAGCGATTATGTAATCGCGGTGAAGCACAACGGCCGCGCCTTCCTCGCCGGACCGCCGCTGCTGAAGGCGGCCACCGGTGAGATCGCCACGGAGGAGGAACTGGGTGGCGCTGACATGCACGCCTCGGTTTCCGGCCTGGCGGAATACCTCGCCGAGAACGATGGCCAGGCCGTGCAGATGTGCCGCGAACTGATGCACCGCCTGCAGTGGAACAAGGATTGCGCCACCCCGGCGCGGCGCGCCTTCCGCGAGCCCCTGTACGACGCCGATGAGCTGGCCGGCATCATTCCCTGCGACTACCGCAACCCCTACGATATGCGCGAGCTGGTGGCGCGGGTGGTGGACGGCTCCGACTTCATGGACTTCAAGTCCCGCTACGGCGCATCCACGGTCTGCATACAGGCCGACATTTTCGGCCTGCCCTGCGGCATTCTCGGCAACAACGGCCCCATTGACCCGGAGGGCGCCACCAAGGCCACCCAGTTCCTGCAGCTGTGTGACCAGTCCAATATCCCGGTGGTATTCCTGCAGAACACCACCGGTTACATCGTGGGCACAAAATCGGAGCGCGCCGGCATGATCAAACACGGCTCGAAGATGATACAGGCGGTGCGCAACCTCGAGGTGCCACGCATCACGATGATGACGGGGGCCAGTTTCGGGGCCGGCAACTACGGCATGTGCGGCCGCCACTTCGAACCGGATTTCCTGTACACCTTTCCCAATGCGCGCACCGGCGTGATGGGCGGCGAACAGGCCGCGAAAACCATGTCCGAGGTCGCGCGCGGCAAGGCTGCAGCGCTGGGACAGGAGCCGGATGAGGCGGCGCTGGCGCAACAGGAGGCCTTCCTGGCAAATATCTTCGACAGCCAGTCCAGCGCCTTCTATACCTCCGGCCATATGCTGGACGACGGCATGATCGACCCCCGCGACACCCGCAGGACACTGGGCTTCCTGCTGGAAACCGTGTGGGAGACCCGGCACCGCAGCGTGCGGCCGAACAGCTTTGGTATCGCGCGCATGTAAGCGCAACAGACAGCACAACGGGAGACAGCACCATGAGCGCACTACCCAACACCAGCGACCTGGTACTCGACAGACAGGGCAGCGTACTGACCATCTGGTTCAACCGGCCCGAGGCGAAAAACGCCCTCTCTGCCGCGATGGTCGATGAACTGCACGCCGCACTGGACAGCGCCGCGGCGGACCCGGCCCTGCGCACCCTGATCCTGCGCGGCAAGGGCGGCGTGTTCTGCGCCGGCGCGGACATCAAGGGCTTCCAGTCCGATGCCCAGGGCGGCGCACCCGATGAAGACGAAGTCGCGCGCGGCAATCGCGTCTTCGGCGACCTGATGCTCAAACTCAATGAACAGCCGCAGGTCGTCATCATGCTGGTGGAGGGCGCGGCCATCGGCGGCGGGCTGGGCCTGTGCTGCGTCGGTGATGTCACACTGGTGACCCGCGAGACCCGCTTCCGGCTCTCGGAAACCAGCCTCGGCATACCGCCCGCGCAGATTGCACCGTTTGTCACCGAGCGCGTCGGCCTGACGCAGGCGCGCCGCCTGATGCTGACCGGGGCGCGTTTCAACGGTGCGGAGGCGGTGCAGTACGGCATCGGCCACATCCTGGCCGAGGACAGCGCTGACATGGAGGCCAGGTGCGCTGAGGTGCTGGCGCAAATTGCGCTGTGCGCACCGGGTGCCAATGCCGTGACCAAAAGCATTGTGTTTGAGGCCACCCGCCGACCCCGCCCGGACGCGCTGGATTTCGCTGCGCGCGGCTTCGCCCGGTGCATGCTCAGCGACGAGGGCCGCGAGGGTGTCGCCGCCTTCGTTGAGAAGCGCAAACCAAGGTGGGCCAGCGAATGAGCGCGGAGAACGCAATGACACGATTTACCAGCATACTGGTCGCCAATCGCGGCGAGATCGCCTGCCGCGTGATACGCACAGCGCGTGCACAGGGTTACCGCACCATCGCCGTCTACTCCGACGCCGATGCCAGGGCGCCCCATGCAGTGATGGCCGATGAGGCCGTTCACATCGGCCCCAGCCCGGTCAGTGAATCCTACCTGGTGGTTGAGAACATACTCGCCGCCGCCCGCGCCAGCGGCGCGCAGGCGATACACCCCGGCTACGGCTTCCTCAGTGAGAACGCCGACTTCGCCCGCGCCTGTGAGGACGCCGGGCTGGTGTTTATCGGCCCGCGCCCCGACGCCATCCACCTGATGGGCAACAAGGCCGAGGCCAAGCGGCGCATGATCGCCGCCGGTGTGCCCTGTGTGCCGGGGTATGAGGGCGAGGACCAGAGCGACGCCACACTGCTGCGGGAAGCCCGGAACATCGGCCTGCCGCTGATGGTCAAAGCGGCCGCCGGTGGCGGCGGGCGCGGCATGCGCCTGGTCGACAACGCGCAGGAACTGGCAAACGCGATCAAGCTGGCGCGCGCAGAGGCCAGCTCGGCATTCGGCAGCGATGAGCTGATTCTGGAGAAAGCCATTGTGCGCCCGCGCCATGTCGAGGTGCAGGTGTTCGGCGACAGCCATGGCAACGTTGTACACCTCGGCGAGCGCGACTGCTCGGTGCAGCGCAGGCACCAGAAAGTGGTGGAGGAGGCACCGTGCCCGGTGATGACCGAGGCGCTGCGCGCACAGATGGGGGCGGCCGCCGTCGCCGCTGCACGCAGCATCGATTATCGCGGCGCCGGCACGGTGGAATTCCTGCTCGATGAGCACGGCGAATTCTATTTCCTGGAGATGAACACCCGCCTGCAGGTGGAGCACCCCGTCACGGAATTGATCACCGGCCGGGACCTGGTGGCACTGCAGTTGCAGGTCGCACAGGGCGACCCTCTCGGCTTTGGCCAGGACGAGGTCACACTCACGGGGCACGCCATCGAGGTGCGGCTCTACACCGAGGATCCGGGCCAGGACTTCCTGCCCACCTCCGGGCCCATTGAGCTCTGGTCTGAACCGGGCGGCGCGGCGATCCGGGTGGACAGCGGCATTTGCAGTGGCCAGGTGATCTCGCCGTTCTACGACCCGATGGTGGCCAAGATCATCGCCAGCGGCCCGACGCGCGATATCGCCCGCCTGCGCTTGATCGAAGCGCTGAGGGAAACCGTCTTGTTCGGGCCCCGCCACAACCGCGACTTCCTGGTCGCCTGTCTGCAGAAAGACTGTTTTGCCGCCGGCCAGGCCACCACCGCGTTTATCGCCGAGGAGTTTGCCGACGGCGAGCTCGCCGATACGCCGCCGACATTCTCCGACAGCGCCGTGGCCGCAGTGCTGGAACTGGAGCTGCAGCACCGTGAACTGTGCGACAGCGCCGTGATTGTGGCACCGGCGTTGCGCGACTGGAGCAGTGCCGGCGCACTGGTCTCGCGCAAGCAGTACATCCACGGCGACACAGTGCACGACCTGTCGGTGATACCACAGGGCGATGCGCACTACCGGGTGTGCGACAGCGACAACACCGCGGTGATAGAGCTGGTATCCATGGCGGACGGTACCGCGCACGTGGCCATCGACGAGGTACAGCATCTAGCCCGCTATCACCTGCCCGAGGCGGGGCGGCTGCATTTATCCATCGACGGGCGCGCGGCGCAGTACCGCGACATGATCCGCCTTGATGGCATACAGGATCAGGCCAGCGGCAGCGGCAGGATTGTGGCGCCGATGCACGGCCTGCTATTGGAAGTGCTTGTCGCCACCGGAGATACGGTGGCACCGGGCCAGACCCTGGCCGTGCTGGAGGCGATGAAAATGCACTATGAAATCGTCGCCGATGCCGCCGGTGAGGTGGCCGCAGTGATGGCGCTGGCCGGCACACAGGTCGCCGCCGACGACCTGCTGATTGAGATCAGTGTCGCGGAATAGGGCGGGCAACGGGCGCGTTGCGCGGCCGGATACACACGCGGCCGATGCATCCGGGCATCTCAGCCGGCCGCTCCCCTGCACTCGCAGTCATCGGGGCGCGAGTATCCCCTGCCGGGAAATCTGACGCCTTTGCGCGCCCTCGGCGGCTGGTAACGGCTCTCCTTGCCTTCGCTGGCGCAGTAGCGCTGGCACTTGTCCTCCTGGCTTGACAGCCAGTACTGCATGGAGCTGCCGATCGCAAACAGTACCGCGAGCCAGAATAGCACCGGGAACAGGAAGGAACGCATCTCACTGCAACCCCTGTATACGGTTCACGGGTGTCAGGGCAGACTCAGTCACAGGTCAGACACGCCCCGCGCCGCAGTTCCAGCACAGGTCAAACGACTCATCGTTTTCCTCGCGACAGCCCCTGCAGACCCAGGGTGCGGCATTCTCGTCACTGATAGCGCTCTCCAGAATCCGGCACGCCCTGTCGTAGTCGAGATCCCTGACCACCCAGAGTTCAAGCCAGGTATCAAACGGCGACACCTCCCCGATCGCGCTTGAGGCGTACTCGTTCTTGACAACGACTTTGACATCGTAGGACTCGAGAATGTTCTTCGCATTCGCGACGATAAAGCGGTTGCTGTGCGTAAACACCATTCTCACAGCCCGCGACTCCCGGCCGCGCTGCACTGCACACCTGACAGCGATTCAGGCACTTTTTTCCACCATTGTGTGGGCGAGTTCACTGGTAGTATCGCCGAACACGTTCCCGGAAGCGACACCCTGCCCTATCATCACAGGTCGACAGCCAACCGCGCTCTCGCGGCCGGCTGCATACATTACAGACCAGCAAGAGGTTTACCTTGAATACAATAAACGCGACACGCGGCCTCGCCACCTCCCTGCTCATACTGCTGGTCATCGCGACCGGATGCAGCGACGGCAGCAGTTCATCCCAGGTGGGCACACTGGAAATCGCCCACACACTGGACGCTATTGAGGCACCGGCGGGGAATCCCATTCAGTACTCGCTGCTCAGCGGCCTGGACAGCGCTGGCGACATCGTCTACGGCCCGCTGCGGCTGCCGTACGCGGACCAGCACACACTGGAGGATGTGCCACTCAACGTGGTGCGAATCCGGGTCGAATACCGGCTGGGCAGCGGGCGGCAGATCGCTGTCGCGGAAACTGCGGTTGACGTTCAGCAGAACGCGACCACACTGGTCCTCGCGGCGGCATCCGGCCCACCGAATAACGTGCAGGTGGAGCTGGTGAACGACACCGGCAACGCCGGTGGCGATGCGAGTATATTCGTCCTCTTCGATACCCCCAAGGATTCGGGCAGCGCCACCGGGATTGACCTGTTAACCGACTCCGGCAGTGCCGGCGCCACCGCCACCGGTGTGGCACTGAGCTCGCTGTGGCCGCAGGGAAAAAGTCACCAGCCGACCCTGACATCGCTGTATACCGGCAATGTGCTGCCAATCTATTCGTTCACGCTTGATGACGTGAACTCCGGGCGCCTCACCTTCTCGCACAAGACACCGGCCTCCATTGTCGACGGCAAAGCGCCGACAGCGGCAGAGAATTATCGCTATGAAAAGCTGGAGATCACCTACCTGAGCAGCAAGCAGAGTGGAGGGGGAAACCTCACCGCCATCGACTTTTTCTCGATGCCATTGCAGGTGGAAGTCATACACTGGGGTGACGACACGCCGGACCCACTGCAGACCAAGAGTATCTACGCCTCCACGCCCACACTTCTCAAAGCGCTGAAGGCGCTGGCCCCGAACCGCATGGGCCCCGCGTTCATGAACCTATCGGGTGGCGAGTTCCAGTTCCCTGTGCGCGATCCGTTCGACCTGTCCCTGTTCGCGCGGGTGCTGTCACCCAACACCATTGCGGCCGCGGCCACCGACGGCTCGTCGGCGCCCTATCCCAGCTTCGGCGGTGCTCACGGCTACCTGGAGAGCCTGGTCGGCAAAACGTATGCCCTCAATGGCACGCAGTATGGCGGCTACAAGTACAAGGCGAAATTCGAGCGCCACAAGGACGGCGGCTACCTCGTGCACTGCACCGGCACGACCACCACGGCACCTGCATCGCCGCTGCCGGCGAATGCCACCGTGACTCTCCACCTGCCGAAAGACCAACTGGACTTTTTCATTTACGCGACCGTTGCGAACAAGTCATCCTACAGTATCGAGGGCTTCCCGTTTGTCGATACCAAAGGCAGCACGGCGCAGGACAAGGTGGTGCTGGCCAATGCCAGCCCCTACGGCGCCATCGTCGGGGATATACAGGCGGCGCTGAACTTCGGCTATCTGGGCGGGCGCTTCGACGCCAGCACGGCCCACCCCAAAAAAGAGCAGGACATTGACGCCTACTACTCCAGCGTGCTGCTGCCCTACGCCTATCCCTATGCCGGCGCCCGGGTGAGCAATGACGGCTTCTACAACCCCTACGCCGGCTTGTTCTACTACCTGTCCGACGCCTACGGCCACCCTTTCAGCGACCGACTCGCAGCGGCGAGCCCGCTCTACTCACTGCAGGCAGGCGACACGGTCCGCATCACCCTGCTGAATGACTATCGCCTGGATACACCGCTGGTGCGGGTAGTCTCGGCGGAGAAGAACAAACTGCACCTGGCGTGGCCGAAGGTCGCCGGTGCCACAGGTTACACCGTCGAACTCAGCCCCAGCCCGGCACACAGCCCGGGACCTTTCACCGTGCAGGACAAAGCGGTGCAGACCCACCCGATCGACGGCCTGACCCCGGGCACGTCCTACCTCGTCTCGGTGCGGGCCACCGGCAGTAACAGCGGCCAGGCCATCGAATCCTCGGTGCTCCCGATCCAGGGTGTCACCAAGCCGGATACCACTGCGCCACAGGGTGACACCGCGGCCGCGGCATCAGCTGCGCCGACCTTCAAGGTGAACCTCGGCCTGACGCCGAACTTCAGCACCATGAGCTATGTGCTGAACGGCCAGGCTGTCGATTATGGCGACGATGCCAGTGTGACAGGCGTTATCGGCAGCAATACGCTGAATCTCAGCATACTGGACGCCGATAGCAAGACGGTTTACCAGGGCACCTACATTGTCACACTGGAAGACGCCACCACGGGCAATTTCAACGTGGGTGCACCGTACCGGCTGGAGTACAACCTGACCCCGCTGACACAGGCGGGGCCGCCCGGAACGCCACCGTACCCGCTGGGACCGGACTACCCACTCACAATCGGCACGCCCTTTACGCCCAAGCCGTACTACAAGTACTTTGAGATCAAGTTTCCGTCACACTAGCGCGCGGCACGAACAGGGTGATCGCCACTGGTCACCCTCTACCTCGCGGACGGCGGTCCGGCAGCGTGCAACCGTGACAGCTGATTGCGTTGCCATTTCAGCGCACTGCTGTACTCTGGGGCGACATTCGCGCTTTGTCATCTATCCCCGATAGCTGGCCCGGCACCCGACGATGGGGCAGCCCGATGACAACACTCCGCCTGCGCTACCAGACCATCGAGTTTGGCAGCATTGATATCCACCTGTGCACACTGCGCGACAAGCAGGAGTTTTCCGACCCATCAGGCATCGCTGAGCAGCTGGGGATATCCTCCGCTTCCTGGCCCCTGTTCGGCGTCATCTGGCCGTCCAGCCTGGTGCTGGCGCATTTCATCTGCGACTACGACACCGGCACCCGGCGGATACTCGAACTGGGGTGCGGCATGGCGCTGTCGAGCTTGCTGCTCAACAAACAACTCGCCGATATCACGGCCACCGACTATCACCCCGAAACCGGCAAGTTCCTGCAGCGGAATACACGGCTGAACGGCGGCGAACCGATCGCATTTGAGCATGTAGACTGGGCCGCCGCCGATGACAAGCTCGGGCTGTTTGACCTGATTATCGGCAGTGACCTGTTGTACGAGGATGAGCATGTGCCCCTGCTGGCGAATTTTATTGAAAGCCATGCCAGCCCCGCATGCGAGGTCATTCTCGTAGACCCTGGGCGGGGACGGAAAAACAAGCTGAGTGCCAGGATGATCGAGTTCGGTTTCAGCTCCGTGCACTTGAAGCCCCCACACACCGATTACCTCGAACAGGCGTTCAAGGGGCATATCCTGAAATTCGTGCGCTGATACCGGCGGCGCGTACACACAGAAAATTTGCATAGAGCTTGAGCGCGCGAATGCGTAAACTCGTGGCAGCGTATCCCCGCCCATCGACCGCCGCAGCGCGGGGCATGAGCGACAACTGACCGAGGAATCCTTGTTAATGGACTGGAAGATTTTCCTGACAATTTTCGGCGCTGTTTTTATCGCCGAACTGGGCGACAAAACACAGCTTGCCACCATGCTGTTCGCCACAGATAAGGAAGTGAGCAAATACACGGTATTCCTGGCCGCCTCCGCTGCACTGGTAGTGGCCTCGGCCATCGGCGTGCTCGCGGGCAGCCTGCTCGCAGAATATATCAACACCAGGTACCTGCACTATATTGCGGGGGTCGGTTTCATCGGTATCGGCGTCGTCACACTGTACAATGCCTAGCCCGCAACCAGGATTCCCACGGCGAGCCTTGAGCGACCTGCCGCACTCCACCCACTGCGCAGGCACCGGGCTCTACCCGGCACCGAATCGGAGGTAGCCCGTGAAACAATCCACCAAGGCCATGCTGTTATCCGCACTGCTATTCCCCGGCGCCGGACACGCCTACCTGAAGCACTGGCTACAGGCCGCACTGCTGTCAGGCGCCGCGGCCTGGGCTCTGTATGTGATTTTCTCTGTCGTGCTGAGCACTGCACTGGACATCACCGGCCAGATCGAAAGTGGCGCGATAGCCCCCGATGCCGCGGTGATCTCGGCACTGGTGACGGAGCGACTGGAGGCCACCGAGGGCACCACTAACGTGGCCACGGTAGTATTGGCCGTCAGCTGGCTGGCCGGGATTCTCGGGTCGTACTGGCAGGGGCGCAACACTGAACACGATACGGTGGGCTAGCTGACTATGTCACTGGAAGAACTGGTAGCCAACTACGGCTATGTCGCGATCGCGATCGGCACCTTTCTCGAGGGAGAAACGATCCTGGTACTGGGTGGTTTTGCCGCGCATCGCGGCTATCTCGAACTGCCGTGGGTCATTGTCTGTGCCTTTCTCGGCAGCTTTATCGGTGATCAGGCGTTTTTCTATATCGGCCGCAAAAACGGCGACAGGATGTTACAGAAGCGTCCGCACTGGCAGGCGAAGGCCGGCAAGGTGCTCGCCCTGCTGGACCGCCACCAGACAGCGCTGATCCTCGGGTTCCGGTTTCTCTATGGCCTGCGCTCGGTGACACCGTTCCTGCTGGGGGCGGCAAAAGTGCCACCGCTGCGGTTCTTCGTGCTGAACATGATCGGCGCGGGCGTGTGGGCGGTGGCTGTGGGCAGCCTGGGCTACTCCTTCGGCTATGCCATCGAGGCCATGCTCGGCAACCTGAAACGCTACGAACTGGGGGTATTCGGTGTCATGGCCGCCGTGGGCCTCGGCTTCTGGCTGTTCCGCCTGTTGACCAAGAAGCGCGCGAGCTGACCCTGCCGCACGCGCCCCTCCGGCTCAGGCCGCGCGCAGCGCCCGGCCGAGACGCTGGCTGCCCAGTGCCGCAGTAGCCTCACCGTTCTGCCACACCGGCTCACCGTTGATCAGCACCGATGTCACCACCCCTTCAGAGCGGTTGAACATCTGTTTGTGCTTGAACAGCTCACGGTACTCGAAGACCCGGTGATCATTGGTATCCCAGGTTTTCAACACTGCGGGATCCACCAGCACGATATCCGCCTGCGCACCGATCTCCAGGGTGCCCACATCCAGGCCGAAGAACTCCGCCGGCTCTCGCGTCAATCGCTTCACAATGGTGCTCACCGTTGCCAGTGACTGCTGCTGTGCCAGTTTCAGCGACATCAGGTTGGCATCGAAGAACGCCATATTGGTAATGTGCGCACCGGAGTCGTTGAAGCCGGGCATCGCGTGCTTGTACAACAGGATGTCCAGGGTGTTGCGATTACCCTCGTTGCCCACGTCCACCCAGAAACGGAACGACTTGTCGTAGGTGCGCATCATGTGCAGCATGAAATCAGCGTCGTCGCGAATGGGGCGCGGAAACTTCTCGAACGCCTCGCGCTCGGCATCCGACCGCGCCGCGCCGACAGCGCCGTACTGGAAGCGCTCCAGGCGATCGTACACTGCCTGCATGCTCTCTCCGTCCCAGTCCGCGACCGGGGCGCCGTCAAAAATCATCAGGCGCAGATCGCGCACCACGATGTTGTCCGGCATACCCAGCCTGGATTTGAGGTGAGCGAGCGTGCGCCCGCGGCGACCGTGGTGCCAGTCCGCGCGGAAGCGGCGTTCAAAATCCGGGTTGTTGAGCAGCGCCATGCGCCCCTCGACATCATCGTACTCACGGGCTATCAGCTCGCAGGTGGACTCCAGTTCCTCGTATAGCGGCGACACGATACCGTCCGACCAGATGCGGAAATTGGTACCCAGCGCCTGGAAGTGCAGGTTCCCTTTCAGCAGCCAGCTGTTGACCAGCGCGGCAAAACCCAGGAAGCCCTTGTGTGCGCCGGGCATCAGCACGAATTCCATCGCCGACAGCGCGGAGGTCTTCAGTGTTTTGCCAAACAGGCGGCCGCTGGAGAGCAGGAAGTAGAGGAAGGCCTTGGCGCGGTTCTCGATGATGGGTGTCGTCTGCCACACCCGATCGTGCTTACGCACCACCTTGAGCAGCCGCTTCATCTCGCCGAAGCTGGCGAACTGGGTGGGAATGCGTTTGTCGGTGAAGGGCTCGGTGGCGAGGTAGTGAAAAGGCAGGCCGTCCGTGCTCATGCCCAGATAGCCCTGCTGCATGCCCTGCTCCAGCAACTGCTCCATGCGGATCAGTTCGGCCTCAGTGGGCTCGCGGCTGACACTGTCGCGCAGCCCCATGGCCTCCACCCGAAGCATGGAGTGGGGAATGAAGGCGCCGATATTGGGCCCCAGCGGGATGTTGTCAAAATGGTCGAGGTAGTCGCCGGTGTTGTCCCACTCCACCGCCTCGACACATTGTCGCAGCACGGATTTGGGGATGTTCTCCACCCGCGTGAAGCAGTCGACGATGGGATTCTGTTCGCCGCTTTGCTGGCGGCCAAAACAGGTGCCGAGGCTGCAGTTGCCCACCAGCACGGTGGTCGTACCGTGGCGCACCACCTCCGGCAGACCGGGCTCCAGGTCAACCTCCAGGTCGAGATGGGTGTGGATGTCCAGCAGGCCCGGCATCAACCACTGGCCCTCGCCGTCAATGACGCGGGAAGCCTGGGTGGCCGGCAGCTTGCTGCCCCTGGCGGCGATACGCCCATCCTTGATGGCGATGTCCACCTGCTGCGGTGCAGTGCCAGTGCCGTCAAACACCAGTGCGTTTTGGATCAGCGTGTCCCAGCTCGTCTCGGCCATGGTGTGTTCCCTCCCACTGCGGGTTGCTATTGCGGTTCTCTGCGAACGACGTATCAAGCCACCACAGGGCGCTGCCGTCAACCCGCTAGATTGCGTTCCGACTGGATAGTCTGGCGCCGTTGCGGCATGATCCCCGATTGCCATCGCGCCTCAGCGCGGCGCCCTGTCATCGCCAATCAGCCAGAGGAGTCTGTCCGGTGGAGCCCATCGCCTTCGACAACAGCTACGCACGCCTTCCAGAGCGCTTCTACGCCCGACAGGCACCGGAACCGGTATCGGCACCGGGACCGATCCGTGTAAACCGGCCGCTGGCCGCGGCACTGGGTATCGACGGCGACTGGCTGGACTCCCCCGCCGGCACCGCCATGGTGGCCGGCAACACCCTGCCGCCCGGCGCCGAGCCCATCGCCACCGTGTATGCGGGTCACCAGTTTGGCGGCTTCAACCCGCAGTTGGGTGATGGACGCGCCGTACTGCTGGGTGAAGTGGTGTCGCCCGACGGGCTGCGCTACGACCTGCAACTCA
The DNA here is from genome assembly GCA_020443425.1 of Halioglobus sp. GTDB lineage: Bacteria > Pseudomonadota > Gammaproteobacteria > Pseudomonadales > Halieaceae > Marimicrobium. The sequence continues at coordinate 118,514 of JAGRIE010000006.1, read as the reverse complement.
AAGGCAGCGGCCCCACCGCCTGGTCACGCGGTGGCGACGGCCGCTCGCCGCTGGGTCCGGTGCTGCGCGAGTACATCGTCAGCGAGGCGATGCACCGCCTCGGCGTTCCGACAACGCGATCGCTGGCGGCAGCGAGCACCGGCGACACCGTCGCTCGCGAGCGCTTTCTCCCGGGCGCGGTACTGGCGCGCGTGGCCAGCAGCCATATCCGCATCGGAACATTCCAGTACTATGCCGCGCGCAAGGACACCGACGCACTGCAGGTATTGGCGGATCACGTCATCGCGCGACACTATCCCGAGGCCAGGGATACAGAGAACCCGGTACTGGCCCTGTTGCAGGCAGTGATAGCGAGGCAGGCCGCACTGGTCGCGCAGTGGCAGCTGCTGGGCTTTATCCACGGCGTGGTGAACACTGACAATATGCTGATCTGTGGCGAGACCATCGACTACGGGCCCTGCGCGTTTATGGACGCCTTCAATCCGCAGCAGGTGTACAGCTCCATTGATCACGGCGGGCGCTACGCGTATCGCAACCAGCCGGGCATCGCTCACTGGAACCTGTCCTGCCTGGCGCAGGCGCTGCTGCCGGTACTGGACGACAACCCCGAACAGGCGGTGGCACTGGCACAAAAGGCGGTCGACGCCTTTCCCGACCTCTTCCTGGCGGCCAACACCGCGGGCATGGCGCGCAAACTGGGCCTGCAGGCCATCGGCGAACAGGACACCGCACTGGTAGAGGAACTGTGGCACCTGATGGCAGAACACGAACTCGATTTCACGCTGGCCTTCCGCCGCCTGGCCGACCTTGTGGCCCCGCGCGAGCACGCCGAGCAGGCGGTGTCCGCACTGTTCGAGTTCCCCGATGCCCTGCAGCCCTGGCTGGCGCGCTGGCACACAAGGCTGGAGCAGGAGCCCTCATCCCCCGCCGAGCGGCAGCGCAGCATGGACCTGGCGAACCCGGTGTTCATTCCGCGCAACCACCTGGTGGAAGCGGCCATCGCCGCCGCCACCGACCGCGGCGATCTCACCGTGTTTCATCAACTGGTGGATGTGCTGGAGGCACCGCATGCCTACCGCCCGGAGCTCGCGCTGTATGCCACCCCGCCGCGACCTGAGCAGGTAGTGCCGCAGACCTTCTGCGGCACCTGAGGCCACCTCGACTCAGGTGCCGTCTGCGGGTTGATACGGCCCCATTTTTTCGGCCAGCAGGTCGTGGAAGGCCTTGACCCCGGTTTCGTGCGCGCCCAGCAACAGGTGACTGTTGGCTCCTGACTCCATGCCGATCTGCGCCTGCTCACAGACAAAGTAATCCTCGGGGCGGAACACACCGTTCTCGATAATATCGAAGGCGCGCTCCCAGTGTGCCGCAGCCTTCTCATCCCTGGGCTCCTCCTCGATAAAGCAGCCGTGCACCACCACGGTTTCATCGACCCTGGTGGGGAAAAACGCCAGATAGCTGATGTAATCGGGGTGGATAATCATCTCCACATTCGGGAACAGGTACATCGCGCAGGACGCCTGGCGGCGCAGGTCCCATTGCGCGGGCGGCAACTGCAGGGCGTCATCGAAAGTGGTGCGGGCAACCACCGCCAGCAGGTGGTCGCCGCTGCGCTCGCTGCGCGAGACGGCGTCGATAAAGTGCGGTCCCACGGTTTTCCGGTGCAGCCGGGTGACGTGATAACCGTCCTGGAAGGCATCGACCAGCAACTTCCAATTCGATTTCAGTGTGGTGACGGTCTGCCGGAAAAACACGTGATCGGCCATACCGAAAGCAGCGAGGTCCGCTTTTATCGTGCCCATGTGCTGATCGATGTCGACACTGCCCTCAGGGTTGGGGTTCACGAAGATCAGGCCCTCACAGACCGCCAGTGGCAAGGCTTTCAGGTTGTGGCACTGCGCATCCAGCCCCGGGAAGCTCTCCTCGTGCAGCGGGATGTGCTTGAGCGTACCGTCCAGCCCGTAGGTCCAGTTGTGATAGGGGCAGACGAAACTGGTCTTGTTGACGACACCGTCGCCGTTCAGCAGGCGCACGCCGCGGTGCCGGCAGACATTGAGAAAGGCGCGTATCTCACCATCAGAGGCCCGCGCCACCACGATTGGCACGCCGAGGTGATCGTGCGTAAACGCATCGCCGCTGCGCTTCAGCATGGCGGTATGGCCGACCAGAATCGGCACATCACGGAACAGCGCAGCCTTCTCCCTTTCGAACCACGCAGTATCGGTGTAGAAGCGGGTATCCACTTTCGCCGCAAAAGGCGGCATACCCCTGCCCTCGCGGTAATCATCGAGCAGGCGCGAAAAGATGTCGGTAAATCCGGGCGCATTCATAGTAGGTCCCCCTACAGCTGTTGAATAAATTGACGCCACTGACGGCGCCCCTTCCTGTCGTAGTCTTTCAGCAGGCCGGCGAGTTCACGGCGACTGTCACCGCTGGCCAGTTCATCGGGCAGCAGCGGGTCACGCAACAGGGCCCTGATGCATCGACCACCCAGTTCTACCGATTCGGCCAGCACAGCGGGAAACTGCGGACTGTCCAGCCGGGTGCTGGCCGCGTGCAGCTCCCCGATGCGCTGCCGGTAGGTCGCCTGCAACTGCGAGCAGTCCCACAGGCTGCGCAGGTTCTCCTCACAGCCGGCATCGCCCCGGGCAATCACACAGTGCCCGCGTATTGCATCCAGCCCGAGAGCCTGCAATTCCCCGGACAGGGCATCCACCCCGCCGCGCAGGTTGTTCGGTCGCACCCACAAACCGGGGCGCCATCGCTGCATACCCCGCATGGCCAGCGCCCGTGACTGCTTGCGGAACCGGGTACTGCCCTCTGCGGCGAGATTGTCGGTCAGCACCGCGCACCAGTCGCCACGCCAGCGCCGCAGACGGCTTTCGAGCTTCTGCCAGCGCTGCGTCTCAGCCTGGATACTGGTAGCGCCGCCATCCAGCGCATAGTCACCCCGGCGCGGTTGCATCAACAGGCCATCGGCCAGCAGACGACTCAGCGCGACGCGCATCTGGTTTTCACTGAAACCAAACACGCCGCCGGCGGCGATCAGGCGCCGGCCGTGCGTCATCATCACCGGGTCAGCATCCAGCATCTCCAGGATCAGTTGTCGGGGCGTCAGGCCGGCAGCGTTGTTATCGATCGAAATATGCATGTGCCGCATATTACTAGTCATGCATTTTAAATGTCAATATAAGTAATATATTGCGCGGCAGCTGGCAGTGCAGCCCAGAGACCGGCTGACGCGGGGTGACACCACCACCCCGGCGCCACCGCCCTGAAAGCGGGACAGTTGGCGAACACGCAGCGAAGGAGCAGAATAGGCGATGACGCACAACACCCGATATGCATACCGCAGCACCCCGGGTGCGGATACGCAACCACTGGAGCGCCAGGCGCCCGCTGCCAAACATGGAGTGATTACACACATTCAATGACGCAACTCAGCCCGCAACATGTCAGCTGCCCCTACTGCGGCGAATCTATCGAAGTCCTGCTTGATCCACAGGAAGCGGGCCAGGAGTATATTGAGGACTGCCAGGTCTGCTGCAGGCCCATCACCTTCAGTATCTTCGAGAGCATGAACGGTGAATTATCAGTATCCGTGCACGATGAAAATGACGCATTCTGATCGGGCGGCAGACGCGGGCCGGAAGTAAAATCCGCTGCGGCTGCTGAGCGCCTACAGGCACGCCGGCGCAGCACGCATCCCTCGCAATGCGCCCGAGTCCCAACCGGCTTAACGGGCACTGCCCGGTATGCCGGCACCTGTGTCCGTCGCCGCGCAATCAAAGTCCCGCGATTACACGGCTAACCATCGCGGTAAGGTCGTGTAAAGTTAACCAAACCCGTATAATCTGGCGACTTGTTAACCCTACCATCCATCGACGCGTGAGCTCGCTACATTGACTATGGAATTCTTTGGCAAGACGCTGTCCGGCCCGTTCACCATCCCCTCGGGCATCGTCACCACAGCCACACCCATCATCCAGTACATTTTTGACCATATGCCGGAAGTCGGCGTGGTCACCACCAAGAGTATCGGCCTGCAGCCGCGCGAGGGCAATCGCGAACCCGTCTACAGCCAGTACGCACCGGGCTGTTTCGTAAATGCCGTGGGCCTGACCAACCCCGGTGCGGAGCAATCGCTGGCCGCACTGGCGGCCCTGAAGGTGCCTGAGGACCGGTTTTTGCTGACGTCAATTTTTGGCGGCAGCGTCGAGGAGTTTGTCGCCGTCGCCAGGATACTGGCACCGGTTTCCGACGGGCTGGAACTCAACCTGTCCTGTCCGCACGCCAAGGGCTATGGCATGGCGATGGGCCAGGACCCGGAACTGGTTCGGGAGATCACCGCAGCGGTCAAGGCGGTGGTGGATATCCCGGTCATCCCCAAACTCACACCGAACACACCCGACATCGGGCTGATCGCCAGGGCCGCCATCGCCGGCGGTGCCGATGGCCTGTGCGCCATCAACACCGTGGGTCCCGGCTACACAGCGGCGCACGGACACCCGGTGCTGAGCAACGGTGCCGGCGGCATGTCCGGCAAGGGTATCCTGCCGATCGGCCTCAAATGCGTGCGCGAAATTGCCGCTGTCACAGACTGCCCCATCATTGGCTGCGGCGGCGCCAGCAGCGCGGGTGATGTGAGCGCTTACTTCGACGCTGGAGCAACAGTTGTCGGGGTCGGCTCTGCGCTCACGGGGTTGACCACAGAAGAGATCGGCACCTACTTCCGGACCCTCAGCGGCGACCTGGAGCGCGGCACCAACCGGGCAGAGACACAGATTCGCTACGATATCGACATGAGCTTCCGCCCCGTGACACTGGTGGAGAATACCCGAGTCTGCGCCGATATCGCCCAGCTGCGCTTTGACCGCAAGATCAATATACAGGCCGGCGAGTTCGTGTTCCTGTGGATACCGGGGCTGGGCGAGAAGCCATTTTCCGCACTGACCGATGATCCCTTCACGCTGGCAGTCATCGACCTCGGGCAGTTCACGCACACCCTGATGGACCTGCCGGCCGGCACACAGGCCTATGTGCGCGGCCCGCACGGCATCCCCGTGGCGCCGCCGGAAGAGGCAAAGATCATCGCCGTGGCGGGTGGTACGGGGCTGGCTGCTGTGTACCAGATCGCGCGCGATTTCGGCGATGCAGAGGTGTTCGTCGGGGCGCGGACAGCGGAGCGCCTGTACTACCTGGAAGAGTGCCAACAGGTGGCCGATGTTCATATCGCCACCGACGACGGCAGCGCCGGCTACCACGGAGTGGTCACCGAACTACTGCGTGAACGACTGCAGGCGATGAGCGCGACAGAGCGCGAACGCCTGGTATTTTACAACTGCGGGCCCGCACCCATGGTGCACGCCGCCGACGCGGTACAGCGAGAATTTTGTCGACCAGAGCAGATTTTCAGCTCTATCGATTACCTCACAAAATGCGGAGTGGGTATCTGCGGCGCCTGTGCGACACCAGACGGTCGCCGCCTGTGTGTGGACGGACCGTTCATGGCACCACTGTAAGCAAAAAAAAATCAACGAGGAGTTACACACCAGATGGCAGGTAAGGGAATCTATAACGCGCCTTGGGAAAAGTCGTTCGAACGGCTGCTGACGCCGCTGGAAGAGTTCATACACCGCCAGACCACCAGCGGTGTGTTGTTGATGATCTGTGCTGTTATCGCGTTGTTCATCGCCAACAGCCCGCTGTACGACCAGTATGAACACCTGCTGCACACAAAAATCGGCCTCAGCCTCGGCAGCTGGACATTCTCCCTGTCGATCCACCACTGGATCAACGAAGCCCTGATGGCGATGTTTTTCTTCATTATGGGCCTGGAACTGAAACGCGAGCTGATGGTGGGCGAGTTGTCATCACCCAAGCAGGCCCTGTTGCCGATTATGGCCGCCATCGGCGGCATGGTGGTGCCTGCGCTGTTCTATCTGGTGTTCAACCTGTCCGGCCAGGGCGCCACCGGCTGGGGAATCCCGATGGCCACCGACATTGCCTTCGCAATCGGCGCCCTGAGCCTGCTGGGCAGCCGCGTACCCAAGAGCCTGGTGACATTCCTGATCGCACTGGCGATCGTGGATGACCTCGGCGCCGTGGCTGTGATTGCACTGTTTTACACCGACGACCTCAATCTGGTGGCGCTGGCGTATGCCGGCGGCTGCATCTTCCTGCTGCTGGCCCTGAACCTCGGGGGCATCCGCCGTCCGCTGCCGTATGCGGGCGTGGGCGCGCTGCTGTGGATGGCCATGCTGAGCAGTGGGATCCACGCGACGATCGCCGGCATTGTGGTCGCCTTCACGATTCCGATCCGGCCCAAGTTCGAGCCCGAGGTCTTCGTTCACAGGGTCAGGGATACTTCCGTGAAAATGCTCAAATCCATCACCGACCAGGCGGATATTATCAAGAACAACCGCTTCCGCTCACTGGTGACCTCTCTGGGCGACGGGGTGCGACTGGTACAGGCGCCGGCGCAGCGGCTGGAGCACACACTGCACCTGCCCGTCGCCTATATCGTGATCCCGATCTTCGCGCTGGCCAACGCCGGCATTCCCGTGGACTTCGCCGGATTCTCCGGGTACTTCAAGGACCCCATAACGCTGGGCGTGCTGGCCGGACTGCTGCTGGGCAAACCGGTCGGGATCGCGGGGCTCACCTGGCTCACAGTGAAGCTGGGCTGGGCCAAGTTGCCGACCGGGTTGAATATGAACCATATCCTGGGCGTCGGCCTGCTGGGCGGTATCGGCTTCACCATGTCGATTTTTATCGCTGACCTGGGCTTCGCCAATTCCCCCGAGGACCTGCTGATGGCGAAAACCGGCATTCTGCTGGCCTCTGCCATCGCCGGGTTCGGCGGCTTCTTCTGGTTGATGCTGCATACAGAAAAGCCCGGTGTGGAACCGGGAGCGGCCCTGCGTTAGCGTGCCAGGCCCACGGCGCTAACCACCCGTCGTCTTGCGGTATTCCCTGATCGCCCGCGACCACTCCTTGCGCTCACGGGTCTGGCGCTGTTGTTCCGCCATAAAGGCCGCGAGCACCGCCGGATCGTCCCTCTGCAACAACACCTCCAGCATCGGGTCCTGCATCTTGCGCAGCCACTGCTCCAGCAACCCGCGGTACTCGGCCACCTGGTCTTTGTACGCAGGGTCATCAATCAAGTTGTCGAGGCAGTCGGGATCGTTCTGGACATCGTAAAACTCCTCCAGCACCCGGTGGTTCAGCAGTTGCACCCTGCCGGCGATCTGCGCATCTTTCTCCGCCAACTGCAGCATGCGCTTATAGGTCGCCGTGCCATAAGTCGCGGAAAACAGCGTGCGCTTGCCATTTGACCACGGGTTGAAAATATACAGAAACCGCGCACTTTCCACGGCGGCCATCGGCTCCCGTCCGCCCGCTGCGTTCTCATTGTAGACCTTGAACACGTGATCGCGGCCGTCCTGTGTCGCGCCCCGCAGCAGCGGCAGGAACGTGCGACCCTCAAGATCCCCCGGAATCTCCTCCCCGATCCCATCGAGCAGCGTCGGGAGAATATCGACCGCAGAGACCAGGTGTGTGCGGTCGACAGAACCGGGCTTGATGACATCCGGCCAGCGCACTATCAGGGGCGTGCTCGTACTGTGGTGGTAAAGCTGTGTCTTGGCGAAGGGAAATGGCATGCCGTGATCAGACAGGAACAGCACCAGCGTGCGGTTCGCTTCGCCGGATTCCTGCAGAGCTTGCAGCACCTGCCCCACCGCGTCATCGGCACGGCGCACGGAGGAATAGTAGTGCGCCAACTCCTGGCGAACCACGGGATCATCCACCAGGAACCCCGGCACAGCCACCTCTTCGGGGCGGTAGGTCCGCGAGGGCACAAACGGGTCCACGATGGCCTTGCCCTTGCGGTTGAAGCCGAAGAAAGGAAGGTGCGGGTCAGCGATGTTGATCAACAGGCAGAACGGCTTCCCGGCCTGCTTCGCCAGCCGGATACCCTCTGCGGTGGACTGGCCGTAAGACCCGGGGTCTTTCTTATTCAGCTTGGCGCCGCCGGCGAGCCTGTCGAGCACGGCGTCCCAGCCATAGGGTGAGTAAGGCGTCGAGTCCTGGGCCTTGTGCCGAATGGCGGTGAAGTACCCCGCGCTCTTTGCGTAATCCGCCAGCGTGAGGTAACCGGGGTCCTTGACCTGGTAAAACCCCTCAATCTTGTTGCTTAGCGGGTAGCGGCCCGACCACATCACATTGCGCGAGGGCATGCAGTTGGCAACCTGCACGTGCGCGCGCTCAAACCGCAGCCCCTCTTCCGCCAGCTGATCAATATTCGGGGTGGTTTCGGCTACGGTGGCGCCAAAAACACCGACCGAGTCCGTGTTCATATCATCGACGGTGATCAGCAGAAGATTGGGCCGCGGCACGGCCGCGACGGCAGTCGCACAGGCAAACACCGCACAGAGTGCTGCCAACGCAGATAAAGCTGCACGCATCATGTTAGACGCCCTTCAGAACCTGATCAGCCAGCTTGCGCATGAATGCATGGCGGCCGGACTCTTGTGTTATTTGTTGGTCAGCCACTATACCGTTGTCGCCGACGCAGGGCGACTGCTTGCGGGTATATGGCACATGATGACGGATTCCAAGAGAACGACTGGTTAACGCGCTCCTGAAGCCTCCGGCCAAGCCCGAGCTATTCAGGAAATGGTGACAGGAGTAGTTCAGATGATACTTCCAATCTATCTGCCCGCGTCCCGCCTTCGGGCCTGCAGGGGTATGGCCTGCCACTTCAGGCCTGGTTTGGCTCATATAACCCGCAACATTACGCCCGAGGCGCGTGGAAGCTTGAGTTTGGGCGTATTTTATACCATGATTACGCGAGACAATAATTCAGGTTTTTGCCCCTCCCTAACTATTTGACTCTTGGCTTCATTCACCGGCCTGCTCCGTCACTATTTTGGAGTCTTCTCGATACTATGTGGCCGGCGCTGATTTGTGAATAATCCGCCACCGTCAACCAGTTTGGTGGCTGCTAAAAGCATCGCTGAGCGAGACTGATTCCACATGCCTTTCACCTCACCACTTTTTATCGTTTTCATTCTGGTTTTTTTCCCCGCATTCTGGCTGCTTGAACAACAGTCCCGAAAAGCCGCCCTGGGCTTTACCGCGGTCGTTTCTTTCCTGTTCGTTTTCATCAACTTTCCACTGTTTTCGCTGATACCACTCGCGCAGTCCGCGGTTTTGCTGATGTTTCAAAAATCGCAGAAAAAAAGCGGGTTTCAACTGGCAGTCGCCATTGTACTGTTTTTCCTACCACTCTTATCTTTCAAGTACACGGACTTTTTTTCGAACGCTATAGGCGGGCCGTCCTTCGGCCTGACTCTCCCACTGGGCATTTCGTTTTATACCTTTACCGTCGTGGGTTTCGCGGCTGACATCTATTTGCGCAAATACGAGATGCCAAAGCCCTCATTCATCGACAACGTGAACATTTTGACCTATTGGCCACACCTCGCTTCCGGCCCCATCCTGAGAGGCAACCAATTTTTCCGGAAGGACAACTACCCCAAACTGATGGAGCGCGATTTCGTCACGGCAGCGGTATTGATTGTATTCGGCCTTTACAAAAAGCTGGTGATCGGAGACAGCGCCGGGGGACTGGTGAACCAGAACCTGGAAATGGGTGTCGGCTCAATGGCGCCGCTGGACGCCTGGTCGACCATTTTTGGGTTCTCTGCACAGATTTACGGCGATTTTTCCGGCTATAGCGACATGGCTCTGGGCTTCGCCATTATGATGGGGATTTTTATTCCCGCCAACTTCAACTTCCCCTACAGCTCTCGCTCTATCACCGAATTCTGGCGTCGCTGGCATATCAGTCTATCCAGCTGGTTTCGGGATTACCTGTATATTCCCCTGGGCGGCAACCGCAACGGTATTCTGGTGGGTAGTGCTGTTCTGATGCTCGTCTTTACAACCAGCGGACTGTGGCATGGCGCTGCCTGGAACTTCATTATTTGGGGCGCAATCCATGGCGGCATTCTTATTGTTGAAAGGCTGGGCCGCTCCATGGGTATCAGTCTTCCGGGGGTTATCAGCTGGCCGCTGACATTTCTGGCCGTTTCGCTGGCCTGGTGTTTCTTCTTTTTGGATTTTCAACAAGCCACTGCACTCATAATGAGCGCATTCGTTGGGTCCGGTGACAAGCTGCAGTATAACAACGTCGCGATCCTGTTTTTTGTAGCATTGGTGATTGTAGATTTCATCTTCCGCCCCTATCGCGTCGTGAATGAGGAGATCAAGGCGACACGGACCGGGATCATTTTTGCTCCAGTGGTGCTGACACTGCTATTTTATTTTGCCGGTGAAAGTCTGCCTTTCATCTATTTCGATTTTTAGGGGCCTGAGATGAAACTGTCATTCTTTGTCATCCTGCTCTCGACATTAATCCTGAACCTCATGTTCCAGCAGCGTATTGCAGACTGGATCGATCCGGACTGGAACGCAGGGGCATTCGAGGACGGCGGTGAAGTTACCGTCTCGTTTCCCAATGCCGATCATTCCAGCTTGCCCGAGGGCCTGCGTCTGGATATTCCGGCAAAGGCTACCCTTGAAGTCGGCAACAAAGGACCCTACAGGGACACACAAGCGATGATGGAGGGCCTGGAAGAGAAGATAGACGTCCTGTTTGTTGGTGATTCCACAGTGTCATTCGGGTTTGATTATCACCAGTTTGAGCTTAATTCCGGTCTGATCGCTCGCTCCCTGACTTTCGGCCTGAATGTGCCTGACCAATTACTGGCACAGGTCGTCACTGGCATAGCTCACTGCTTTATGAGTAAGAACGGGGTTGTTATTCTCTCATTTTCGGACGCTGTACTCGGCAGGGAACGGGCGGCAAGACCAGAGGATAACAATATTCGAGCCGCGGCCCAACTGGGCAATGACTGTGGCAAACTGGCCAATTTCTGGCGTACAAAAAAAGCACAAGTGCGGGGCCCCGGTACGCAGATTGTAGAAAACACCGAGGGCAGCGAGAGCACGCTTGGAGTTTTGCTCGATCGAAAAGAATACAATCAGCAAGTTTTTGACAAACTTGTCGATTCGGCTGCATCGATATCACCGTTTTGGAGCGCCAGAATCAGCTTGTTCGATTTTGTCATGCCGAAGCCCGCAACGAACGGCACAGGTGAAAAGAAAAAGCGCAAACAGTCGGATTTTTTCCGGTGGGACCCAGCCTTTAGGGTTCCGTTCGGCGAGAACTTCAAGACCTGGCAGAATAGGCCTGTATCGATAGTAGATGTAGGTGTGTCCGATGACGTGCTGAACGCCCCGACAAGAAGGAAGAATCTTTCGGTGTGGAGCACGGAAAAGATCGGGGTGCCGGTATGCACCGTCTTTCCAATAACCATAGAGGATGAGATCCAGCGCTATGCCGAGTGGCTGCACTGGGGGAGCAGTTCATGCTTACTGGTGTACCCCAACATTCTGGGGCGTATGGGTGTCGACCAGGATTTGGATATGCAAAGCAACCATCACTTCGGAAATCAATCAGGGCTTATAATGGCAGCAGCCTTGGGCAAATATTTCAAAGAGTACGGAGTACTGGACACCTATATTGAAAGTGGCGATCAGCCCAACGACGAAACACTTTACATGCGCGACTCAAAACCACTGAAGTGATAGTTAACGCCGGGGGCGACCGACAAATCCCGTCGGCAGGGGTTCACCATCACCTTATTGCAAAGCGCCGCCCAACTCCTGGCTGATCTGCTCGGCTGCTCCGTTACCCTGGCCTGCACCGCAACCGCAGGCGGCAGATACTAACTGCTGTAAATTCGAGCCGCTGTAGCTGCCCTCGGGACCATTGCAGGTCAAACTATCCGCTTCCTCTCCCTCGCCGAAGCACTGGACTGGACTGCCGTTATTGGAGCAGGCACCAGCGACGCCCGTGCCGGTCCCGACTTGAATCTCCCGCTTATCATCAATGTCACAGGCTGCCGCCAATCCCGCATTAATCAGGCCCAGAAAGCCCAACAGCACAACACCTTTCCTCATGTTCATTCCTGTTCATCTCTGTGCGCTTATCGGAATTCATTCGCTGGAGCTTTCGAATCCGGCCAGCAGCGTTGTCGTTACGTGGTGTGTCGCCCCGGGATACCCGTGGCGGAAGGGATTGGTAGGACCAGGCGGATTCGAACCGCCGACCTCTACCATGTCAAGGTAGCGCTCTAACCAACTGAGCTATGGTCCTGTGGAGGGGGCGCATTATATGCGGGTGCGGGCTTTTGCTCAACCACCTTTACACATCTGCCCCGATGATCGTTTTTGCCACTACCTTCGGCACACTGGGACACTTGATCCGGCAGGCAGGTCGCGTAAAGTGCGGTAGCGTCGCTGCAAGGCCCGTGCACTCCCCGCCGGCCCGTGTGCGGCGCCCATGCCCGGGGACGGGCCGAACAGCGCCGCCGGACCAGCGCTGTCCCGCTAGTATCGCTCAAACCACAATAAGGAGGAGAGTCTTTGAGAGTCAGTGGAATGCTCAGCGCCAACCTCGACCAGGCGCCACAGGCGATAGCCGCACTGGAGGCAGTGGGATATGACGCCGCTTTTTCCGCAGAGATCAACAACGACCCGTTCTTTCCATTGATCCTGGCCGCCGAGCACAGCAAGAGGATCGCACTGACCACCTCCATCAGTGTCGCATTTGCCCGCAACCCAATGACCATGGCCAACCTGGCCTGGGACCTGAACCAGTACGCCAGGGGCCGTTTCACGCTGGGACTGGGTTCGCAGATCAAACCGCATATCACGCGTCGCTTTTCCATGCCGTGGTCAAGACCGGCAGCGCGTATGCGGGAGTTCATCCTGGCCATGCAGGCCATCTGGACCTGCTGGGAGACAGGGGGGGAACTGGCCTTTGAGGGCGAGTTCTACCAACACACCCTGATGACACCCATGTTCGTACCCGCGGACGCCACCTATGGCGCACCGGGGGTGAATCTCGCGGCTGTCGGGCCTTTGATGTCAGAAGTCGCAGGAGAAGTCGCCAATGGGATGATTGCTCATACCTTCACCACTGAAAAATACCTGCGACAAGTTACACTACCGGCAGTGGAGCGCGGCCTGGCGACATCGGGGCGCAGCCGCTCGGCGTTTGACATCAGCATCCCGGTGATGGTGGTGACGGGAGCCAGTGAAGAGGTCTACACGCAGTCCCGCTCGAGGGTGCAGGGCCAGCTGGCCTTCTATGCCTCCACCCCGGCCTACCGCCCGGTGCTGGAGTTGCACGGCTGGGGCGACCTGCAAACTGAGGCACACCGGCTGACGCGCGCGGGCCGCTGGCAGGACATGGGTGAGCTGATCAGCGAGGACATCCTGCATACCTTTGCGATCGTCAGCGAAGACATTGACGACGTTCCGGCCCTGCTTACGCAGCGGTACGGTGGGCTGGTCGACACCTGGATGTGCACCGTGGATACAGGGGACAGTGGCTTACAACGCAAATTGATTGCTGACATACAACATGCCTGAACGCGCCCGATGGCGGCAGGCCTGATAGCAAACAGTGCAACAGCGACGACACAGTACGACTGGCAGAGGACCAGAACCATGAACATAGAGTTGACCACACAGCAAAAAGCACTCCAGATGGAAGTCCGCGAGTACATGAAGACAGTCATGACACCGGAGCTGCTGGAGGAAATGAAAATCCCCGAGTTCAAGGAAGGGGGCGGCCCGGAGTTTCGCAAGCAGTACGCCCGCATGGGTGCCGACGGGTGGATCGGCCTGAGCTGGTCCAAGGACTTGGGCGGCAAGGAGCTGTCCCATGTCGAGCAGTATATTTTCACCGATGAAGTGGTGCGCTCCGGCTTCGCCTACCCCTTCCTGACCACGGAAGCGGTGACACCGGTGATCGCCGCCAATGCCAACGCCGAGGTGCGCGAGGAAGTTGTCGGCGGGGTCAAGCAGGGCAAGGTGACCATCGCGATCGGCTATTCCGAGCCCAATGCCGGCACCGACCTCGCCAGCCTCACCACGCGCGCCGAGCGCGACGGTGATGACTGGATCATCAACGGCCAGAAAATGTGGACCAGCCTCGGCAATTTCGCCGACTATGTATGGCTGGCCGCACGCACCGACCCCGATGCGAGTAAAAAGCACAAGGGACTGACCATGTTCCTGGTGCCGACGAATATCGAGGGCTTTTCCCTGACGCCAGTGCACACGCTGGGTGTGCGCACCAACGCCACCTATTACAGCGACATCCGCCTGCCGGACAAATACCGCGTCGGCGAGGTGAACGGCGGCTGGAAACTGATCACCGGCCAGCTCAATATCGAACGGCTGTCCCTGTTTACCCACGGCCAGGTGGCCTCCCTGTACGAGGGCGTCTGCGAATGGGCGGCCGCAACCGATGCGCCCAAAGGCGGCAAGATCATCGAGCAGCCGTGGGTACAGCACAACCTGGCCAAGGTCAAAGCCGGTCTGGAAGTGGTCAAGCTCATCTGCTGGAAGCAGGCCTGGGCGATGGACCAGGGGCCGCTGGACATGGCCGATGCATCGGTGGCGAAGGTCTACAGCAGTGAATTCTTTGTCGAGCTGTACCGCATGCTGCTGGAAGTGATGGGGCAGGCCGGCACCATTGCCACACACTCCCCGGGGGCCGTGCTGAAAGGCAAGCTCGAGTTCCGCTGGCGGGTGGGCGCCGTGCTCACTTTCGGCGGCGGCACCAACGAAGTACAACGCGACATTATCGCCATGGCGGGGCTGTGGATGCCCCGCACACGCTAGGAGAACCAGGCCGTGGATTTCACTATTTCTGAAGAAGTAAAAAGCGCGCAACAGCTGGCCCAGAAAATTCTGGGGGACTTTACCGAAGTCGACAAGCTCAAGGCCATCGAGCAGCAGGAAGAGCGCATGGATACCGCGCTGTGGCAGGCGCTGGCCGAGGCCGGGTTGCTGGGCCTGGACATCCCCGAGGGCAACGGCGGCACCGGGCTGGGCTTCTACAGCCTGACCACCCTGTGCGAGGAGGTGGGCCGCACGGTGGCGCCGGTGCCGGTGATCCCGGTGCTGGTGTCCGCCGCCGGCACCCTGAAACGCTTCGGCGGCAGCGCCCATAACGAAAAATGGCTTGGCGGCATCGCCAGTGGCAGCACACTGGTGACAGCCGGCCTCGAGGAGTACAACAACGACGATCCCACCGCCCCGGCGAGCACTGCGCAGAAAATGGATGGCGGTTACTCGATCAGCGGCACCAAAATCTGTGTCAGCCTGGCGAAGTCGGCCGCGCGCATCCTGGTATCGGCCAGGGCGGGTGATGACCTGGTGGTGGCGCTGGTTGACCCGCGCGCTGCCGGCGTAACGCTGAATGCACAGCGGGTCACCACCGGTGAGACCCGCCACGAGCTGGTGATGGACAAGGTACAGGTGCCGACAGCGGATATCGTGGCGG
Organism: Halioglobus sp.; assembly: GCA_020443425.1. GTDB lineage: Bacteria > Pseudomonadota > Gammaproteobacteria > Pseudomonadales > Halieaceae > Marimicrobium. The sequence goes on along the minus strand of JAGRIE010000006.1, from coordinate 103,081 downwards.
TCGGGCGCGAGGCGGTGGCGGCAATGGAATGGGCACTGCAGGCCACGCGCACTGCTCTCGCCGCCATGGCAGTGGGCGTGTGTGACAAAATGATGCGAATCACCGGCAGCTACACCTCAGAGCGCGAGCAATTCGGTCGCGCGATCGCCACCTTCCAGGCGGTCAGCCACCGCGTCGCGGACTGCTATATCGACGTCGAGTGCCTGCGGCTGGTGACACAACAGGCGGCCTCACTGATCGACCAGGGGCGACCGGCGGAAGAGGCCGTGAAGATGGCAAAAATCTGGTGCGGCGATGTCACGCACAGGGTCAGCCAGGCCTCTCAGCACTGCCACGGCGGCACCGGTGTCGACCGCGATTACGTGCTGTTCCGCTACTGCGAACTGGCGCGCCAGATCGAGTTGACCGCCGGCAGCAGTGCGCAACTGGTGGGCGAACTGGGACAGGACATCTGCGCGGACTACCTGGCAAAAGCCGGGTAGTACCCACACAGTGAACAGCGGCGGGCGCTAGACGTAGCCGTTCTCGCGGAACCATTTGATGGAGTCTGTCACCGCCGTCTCAATCGGCGTTTGTGGCAGGCCCAGTTCAGCGATGGCCTTGGCAGGATCGACATAGCCGTGCTGCAGCACGTACATCGTATTCTTGTAGGTAGTGATCGGCGCACGCCCTGTCAGTTTCGACCAGAACTCGGCAAATTTGGCCACCCGCAGCATCACACTGCCTGCCACCTCATTTTTCGCCACGTCGGGGACGCCGGCGATGCGCCCGATCATGGTCAGCAGTTCCTTGTTGGGCATATTGCCCTCTTTATTGGCGAGGATATAGGACTCGCCGATCCGCCCTTTCTCCATCGCCAGTACGTGCCCCGCGGCGACATCGCGGACATCCACGGCACAGACGCCGCCATCCCAGTAATTCTTCATTTTCCCCTGCAGGGTGCGCAGTATCATGGTGCCGGTGGGTGTGGGCGCACGATCGCCCGGGCCGAACGGCATCCCGGGCATCACGATGGTCACCGGCAGGCCCTCGCTGACCATGCCTTTCACCATCTGGTGGCTGATGAACTTGGACAGGATGTACTCGCTGGCCCAGGGCCAGGAGTTGAAGGCGGTCTCCTCCGTCGCGTAGCCGCCGTTACCCACAATACCGATAGCGGCGACACTGCTGGTGAACACGATTTTCTGGACACCCGCCGCCTTGGCTGCTTCCAGCATGGCGCGCGCGCCATCCACATTGATTTTGAAATGCAGGTCCGGATCCTTGGTCCAGACCGCAAACAGCGCGGCCAGGTGATAGAGCTGTTCCACACCCTGCACCGCATTGACCAGCGACTCGCGGTCGAGCAGGTTGCCCTCCACGAATTCCACATCCATGCCATCCAGCGGCGACCTGTCTTCTCCGGGCATGACCATCACACGTACATCATCGCCCTTTTCCAGGCACAGGCGGGTTACGTGGTTTCCGATGAAGCCGGTGGCTCCGGTGATCAGCACTTTGGCCATATTATTCACTCCAGTGTGTGGATTTATTTTGCGCTATCTTAGCAGCGATTACAGGCATCGACATGGCTGAATCGGTCATTCTCCCGCCACCGTAGCTGCGCAAATGCCACAAAGGCCTTTACAAATAGCAGGGTGCGCGGGACAGTTGCGCACGACAACACCCCCTTACACTTTTGCGGAGGATACCCCGATGGCAATACTCAGACCCTGCCTGCTGGCCACGACCCTGTTACTCACCGGCTTCATCCAGACGGGTAATGCCGCTGACAAGGAAGCAAACCAGCCGACACTGGCCGAAGTCGTCGCCGCGCGCAGCGACGAGGACAAAGTACGGGACAGCGCCCGCCACCCGGTTGAGACACTGGAATTTTTCCAGCTGGAACCCGGTATGACAGTGGCGGAAGGACTGCCGGGCGGCGGCTGGTACACCCGCATACTGGCCAACTATCTCGGTGAGGACGGGGTGCTGTACGGCGTCAACTATGCGGACCGCATGTGGCCGCTGATCCGCTCCGGCGACCCCGAGTGGATCGCACAGCGGATTGCGGCCACCGGTAACTTCGCTGGCGAAGTGGCCACCTATACCGACAGCGGGATCACCGCGCGCGGCTTCACCTTTGAGACCGTGCCGCCCGAGGTGGTCGGCACTGTCGACAGGGTCCTGCTGGTGCGCGCACTGCACAACCTGAACCGGTTTGAGGAGCAGGCGAATACACGCTCAGCCGCACTCGCAGGTGTCTATGCGATGCTCAAGGACGACGGCCTGGTCGGCGTGGTGCAGCACCGCGCCCCTGCCACTGCGTCGGAGAGCGGGACCGACGGCAGCCGCGGCTACCTCGATGAAGCCGCTGTCATCCTGATGTTTGAGGAGGCGGGATTTGAGCTTGTGGCCGACAGTGATATCAATGCCAACCCGCTGGACCAGCCCGGCGAGAGCGACACCGTGTGGCGCCTGCCGCCGTCACTGCGCGGCAACGATGACGACCCGGCGACGCTGGAAGCGATGCGTGCCATCGGTGAATCGGACCGTATGACCCTCCTCTTCCGCAAAGCGCCCTGACGCGCAAAATCCCACCATGAAATAACCTATGGTTGTTTTAAGATATAAAAACATATCATACGGTTATTTCTTGCGTATCGGTTCATGCTGCCTATACTGCAACGGTGGCTGTTAACTGGATGACTACCAGTTGAGGGCAACCGCCACATTTGAGGGAAAGCTGGTAAACGTGTGTCAGAGACGTTTATCGCCAGGGGACGAAATCCGATTTTTGCGGGTCGGATACATACAACTCGGGCTTAACACAACATAGGGCTTTACCCATCAGACGCCGTCGCTACCTGTCTTGCGACGGCGTTTTTTTTATGCCTCCAAGGTCCGCAGGCGGCCAGAATACGCTATGCTTCCGCGAAACAATCAGGAAGCCCGATGACCCCGATACAACAACTGCTTAACACCATTGCACAGGCGCCTGACGGCCCGCGCGTTGTTGCCGTCTTTGACTTCGACGGCACTATCATCGCCGGCTATTCCGCTACGGCGTTTATCCGTGAACAACTCAGGCGCGGCGACCTGGCACCGAGGCAGTTTGTCGAACTGATGCGGGCCATGACCAATTTCGGGCTCGGCAATATGGGCTTCTCCGGCATGATGGCCGTCAACGCACAGTTCATGCGCGGCACCGAGGAGGCGTCCTATCACGAGGTCGGCCGACAGCTCTACAGCAAGCAGATCGCCCGCCTGATCTACCCCGAGTCGCGCGCATTGATTGAGGCGCACCAGGCCAAGGGCCACACGGTGGCAATCATCTCTTCCGCCACTCCCTACCAGGTGGAACCCGCCGCTGCGGATCTCGGGATCGAGCATGTGCTGTGCACCCAGCTGGAAGTAAAGGCCGGCAAGTTCACCGGCAGCGTCGTCAGCCCCACCTGTTTCGGGCAGGGCAAAGTGGACGCCGCCGAAAAGCTCGCCCGCAAATACCGCGCCAACCTGGACGAGGGGTTTTTCTACTCCGACAGCCAGGATGACCTGCTGCTGCTGGAGCGGGTGGGCCACCCCACCGCGCTGAATCCCAGCGCAAAACTGGATCGCATCGCCCGGGCCCGGCAGTGGCCTATCGCGACCTTCGGCAGCCGGGGGCGGCCGACCCTGACCCAGTTCGTGCGCTCAGTGGCCGCCACCAGTTCACTGGTCACCTCGTTTATGGCCGGCCTGCCGGTGTATGCGCTGACAGGCTCGCGGCGCGAGTCACAGAACTTCTCTTTCTCGCTGTTCGCCGACACCGCCACCGCCCTGATCGGCATGGATATCAAGGTCAAGGGAGAGGCGCACCTGTGGTCGCACCGACCGGCCGTGTTTGTGTTCAACCACCAGAGCAAGGCCGACGTGGTGATCGCCGCCAAACTGTTGCGCCGCGATATCGCCGGTGTGGGTAAACGCGAGATCAAGAAAGAGAACCCCATTATCGGCATGGTGATGGAGTTTGGCGGCGTGGTGCTGATCGACCGCGCCGACGGCAAGGGTGCAATCGACGCCATGAAGCCGCTGGTCGATGCGATGCGCAAGGACGGTAAATCCGTGGTTATCGCGCCCGAGGGCACCCGCACCGTGTCGCCGAAACTGGCGCCGTTCAAGAAAGGCGCGTTTCACCTGGCCATGCAGGCCGGCGTACCCATCGTGCCGATCGTGATCCACAATGCCGGCGATGTCGCACCCAAGGGCGATTTCGTGTTCCGCCCCGCGACCGTGCAGGTGGAAGTCCTGCCACCCGTCGACACCGACGAATGGCGGGCAGAGACCATTGATGAGCATGTGCGCGAGGTCCGCAATATGTTCGCCCGCGCACTGGGCCAGCCGCTGGAGACACCCGGCACGACCAAACGCGCCTCCGCTGGTAAAGCCAAGCCGAAAGAAAAGCCGGCCCGCAGCAAGGCGTCACCAAAAGCCCGTGCCGGCAAGCCGGCGGCGCGCAGGAAAAGCGCCGCTGCCGTCAAACCGAAATTGAAGGCGAAAGCTGCCGCTAAACCTGCCTCCCCGAAAAAAGCCAAATGACAAAGGGGCCAACCGGCGTGTCGTTAAACAGTAAATACGAGTCACAAAATCCCTGGCCTGGCGGCGTACAACCCAATGTGTTGTTCCTGCTCGATACCCGCAACAGCTTTGAGCAGGACCTACTGCGCGGCTGGATACGCCATCACGGCGAGGGCGAGGCCGCCCAGGTGCCGCAGGTCGAACTCGACCTGCGCAACGAGCAGCAGGGAATCGACAGTACGCCACTGGTGGCGGCACTGGACCTGCCCGACGATACGCTGGTGACGCCGCTGCGGGTCACCTGGCTGCCGTCACAGGAAGCGATCAATTCCGGACCGCGACTGCGTGACCTGGTTTTCGGAGACCCGCGCCACCCCACGGCGCGGCGCGCGCGGAAAATCCTGCAGAACGCGCCCGAGCGCATGCATCTGCTGCGCGGCGAGCCGGACACCGTGGCCAATCTGCGCGCGCGTTTCGACCACGTCCACCGGATGGAGGACAGCGACGAGCAGCGCGCGTTCGCCAATTTCGTCGCGCGCCAGGCCGTGGTGGTGCTGGACCTCGCCGAGCGGCAGCTGCAGGGCGGACGCTACAAGGTACCGCGACAGGTCGCAGCCAGCCTGATGGCCAGCCGCGGCTACAACGATGCGCTGGACAAGCTCGCCGCCGACAGCGGCAGGCCGAAGGCCGAGCTGGTGAAGGAAGCGGCCGGCTACATGGACGAGATGGTGTCACGCCCGCGCACGTTCTGGCTGGACTTCTACGCCAAGTTCAACAAGTTCTGCCTCGGTCTCGGCTACGAGGAGGAGATTGTCTGCGACCAGGCGGATGTCGAGAGAATGCGCCAGCTGGTGCGCGAAAACCCCTCCATGCTGTTGTGGACGCACAAGACCTACCTCGACGGCATGGTGGTACCGAAACTGCTGTACGACAATGATTTCCCGATGCCGCATATGTTCGGCGGTGCCAACCTGAACTTTCCGGGGCTGGGTTTCCTGCTGCACCGCGCGGGCGCTATTTTCATCCGCCGCAGCTTCCAGGATAACGAGCTGTACAAAGCCACGCTGCGCCACTACATCGGTTACCTGATGGAGAAGCGCTTCCCAATGAACTGGGCGTTTGAAGGCACCCGCTCGCGACTGGGTAAATTGATGCCCCCGCGCTACGGCCTGCTGAAATATGTACTGGAGGCCTGCCACGCCACAGACGCCAGGAACATCCACATCATTCCCATCTCCATCAGCTACGACCTGATCCGCGACGTCGAGGAATACGCCACGGAACAGACCAGCCAGGGCAAGGGCGCGGAGTCCCTGCGCTGGCTTATCGGCTATATCCGCAGCCTCGCCAGGCCGATGGGCAAGATCTATGTGGATATCGGCGAACCTGTGGTGCTGGACCGCGCGCCGGAACCCGATGACAAGCTGGCGCTGTCCAAGATTGCGTTTGAAGTGGCGGTGGAGGCCAATCACGTCACCGCGATCACCTTCCCCTCGCTGGTGACCATGAGCCTGCTCGGCGCCTCCCCCAAGGCCCTGACCCAGAGCGAGGTGCTGGCCGACCTGCGCGCGCTGTTGGGCTGGGCCCAGGACAGGCAGCTGCGCATCTCCCCGGATTTCAACCCGGCCTACGCCGACCAGCTGCCGGACCTTATAGGCATCATGCTCGACGACGGCATTGTCACCCGCTACGACGAGGGTCCGGAGGTGGTGTACGGTATCGGCCTGAACCAGCAGGCGGTGGCGAGCTACTACCGCAACACGGTGATCCACTTTTTCGTCAACAAGGCGATTATTGAACTGGCGCTGCTGAAAGCCAGCGAGAACGCCGGCGCCGACGCGCTGGATGTGTTCTGGACCGAAGTGGACCAACTGCGCGACCTGTTTAAATTCGAGTTCTTCTACGCCCCCACCGAGGAGTTCCACCAGCAGATACGCGATGAGCTGGACCGCTACGACAAGGACTGGCCGACGCTGCTGGGCCAGGGGACGCTGGGTTTCACCCAGTTGCTCAACAGCATGACGCCACTGGTGGCGCATATGACTTTGCTGATCTACACCGAGGCGTACTCCGTGGTCGCCGCGATGGCTGCCCGCATGGAGCATACCGAGACCCTGGAGGAGAAGGAGTGCATCAGCGATGCGCTGAAGTTCGGGCGCCAGGCCTATTTGCAACGGCGCATCAGCAGCGAGGCATCAATCGGCAAACTGCTGTTCAAGAACGGCTTCAAAATGTTACAAAGCCGGCGACTGACCGACGCGCGTGAGCCCGACCTGCTCGCACGGCGCCGGCAACAGTCACAACAGCTGCGCGACCTGCTGCGGCGACTGGAACTTATCCGCGCCATAGGATCGGCCAGCCGGGGCAGCTAGGATGGCATCTGACACCCGGTTACAGGAGTAAGCACTATGACAGAACTGAATGTCGCCGTTCTCGGCGGCGGTTCCTGGGGCACAACAGTGGCATCGCTGGTCTGTCGCAACGCCCCGGTGACACTGTGGGCGAGAAACCCGGATACCGTGGCTGAAATCAATACCCGGCACACCAACAGTGTCTACCTGCCCGACTCGACCCTGCCGGAGAAGCTGGTCGCCACCAGCGATATCGGCGAGGCCGTGCGCGGTGCCGATGTCATCGTCATGGGGATACCCTCGCAGAACTTCCGCTCGGTACTGCACGAAGTGAAGAAACACATACGCGCCTGGGTGCCCATCATCAGCCTGACCAAGGGGCTGGAGCTGGACACGCGCATGCGCATGACGCAGATCATCAACGAGGTGCTGCCGGGACACCCGGTCGGGGTGCTAACCGGGCCGAACCTGGCGCGGGAGATCATGGCCGGACAGGCCGCCGCCAGCGTGATTGCAATGGAGGACGAAATCATCGTCCAGGAACTGCAGAAAGTGTTCAAGAGCGGCCTGTTCCGTATCTATACCAATACCGACATCATCGGCTGTGAGCTCGGCGGGGTACTGAAAAACATCATCGCCATCGCCGTCGGCATGGGCGATGGCCAGGGCGCCGGCGACAATACCCGCGCCGGGCTCATCACCCGCGGCCTGGCGGAGATCACGCGCTTGGGCGTGGCCATGGGCGGCCGGGCGGAGACGTTCTCCGGCCTCGCCGGGATGGGCGATATGATCGCCACCTGCACCAGTCCGCAGAGCCGCAATCGCCATGTCGGCATACAGCTGGGTCAGGGTCGCAACATGCCGGATATCATCAGCGAAATGGTGATGGTGGCGGAGGGCGCCAAGAGCGCACCCGCGGTGATGGCGCTGGCCGAGCAGTACGGCGTGGAAATGCCGATCGCGCGCGACGTCTACCGCGTGCTGTCCGGCGATGCATCGGCGAGCCGCGCATTCCGCGGCCTGCTGCGGGTGGAGGCCGGCGCCGAGTCGGAGCCGGGTTGATATGAACGCTATATTGAAAACAGGCCTGGCCCTACTGCTGCTGGCAGCCGCCTCGACACAGGCCGATGCCGGCCGCTTCACCTCACTCCCGGGCAACCCCGGCCTGCACTCCGCCTCGGCCATCGTGCTGGACTCAAAGGGCGATCTTATCTACGGCAAGGACGTCGACACAGTGCGCCCGATTGCCTCCATCACCAAACTGATGACAGCGATGGTGGTGCTGGATGCCGGGCTGGACCTGGACGAGCAGATCACCATTGAAGAAGCGGACAAGGATCGCCTGCGCCTGACAGGCTCACGGTTGCGTGTCGGTGCGTCACTGAGCCGTCGCGACCTGCTGCTGCTGGCGCTGATGTCATCGGAGAATCGCGCCGCCGCCGCGCTCGGACGCAGTTATCCGGGCGGCACCGGGAACTTTGTCGCACAGATGAACGCCAAGGCCGCCGCTCTCGATATGCAGCGCAGCCGCTTCGCCGACCCCGCCGGCCTTGACGCAGGCAATGTCTCAACCGCCTCCGACCTGGCAAAAATGCTGCACGCGGCCCAGGGATACCCGCTGATCACCGCGTCCACCACCACCGTGGAACGCGAGGTGCGCCCCTTCTCCCGCAGCGGCACACTGATGTTTATCAACACCAACCGCCTGCTGAAGAACGAGAGCTGGCAGATCGAGCTGAGCAAGACCGGATACATCAATGAAGCGGGCCGCTGCCTGGTGATGCAGGCGAACATCGATGGCGAGGCTGTCTCCATCGTACTGCTCAATTCGTTCGGCAAGCTCACACCGTTCGGTGACTCCAACCGTTTGCGCAAGTGGATGCTGGCGAACAGCTGAGCCCGCCGCCCGGCGCTGCAACAAGGATCTTGACCCGCAGCCAGCGGGCTGAAACACTGGGCTGACACTCAGGCACAAGGGAGACTCGCATGATCAATCGCCGCCAGGCTTTACAGTTCAGTGCTGCGCTGCTGGCATACCCGGCACTGCGAACCCATGCTGCACCGGACCTTCCTGTCGCGGCGGAGCTGCCGCTGATCCAGCGCGCTATCCCGAGCTCCGGCGAGCTGCTGCCGGTGATGGGCATGGGCACCTCGCGCACCTTTGATACTGCCGGCGACCCCGAGTCACTGGCCACTCTCACCGAGGTGATGCAGCTGTTTTTTGCCGGCAAAGGCAAGGTCATCGACTCCTCCCCGATGTACGGAAACGCCGAAACCCGCGTCGGTGATGTGCTGCGGGCCATGAAAAACACACCGCCACTGTTTGCCGCAACCAAGGTGTGGACCTCGGGCGAAGACCGCGGTATCGCGCAGATGGAGGAGTCCGCAAAACGGATGGATATCAGGACATTTGACCTGATCGCGGTGCATAACCTGAAGGACTGGAAGACGCAGCTGGCCACGCTCAAGGCGTGGAAGGCCGACGGCCGGGTACGCTATATCGGCATCACCACCTCGCACGGCCGCGATCACGCGGAACTGATGGAGGTGATGCGCAACGAGCCGCTGGATTTTGTGCAGTTCAGCTACAACATCGAGGATCGCGAGGCGGAGCAGGCGCTGCTGCCACTGGCCCAGGACCGCGGCATCGCCACCATGATCAACCGCCCCTACCAGCGCGGCGCGCTGTTCGGCAAATCCCATGACCAACCGCTGCCGGCAATCGCCGCCGAACTGGACTGCAGCAGTTGGGCGCAGTTCTTCCTGAAATACATCCTCGGCCACCCGGCGGTGACCTGTATCATCCCGGCGACGGCGGTGCCGCGGCATATGGCCGACAATATGCGCGCCAATTTCGGCCGGGTACCGGACAGTGCGCAACGCGAGGAGATGTTGCGAATCTTCAAGGCCTTATAGCATGAACCAACACACGGTTAGCGGCGGCTGGTTGCAGCGCCTGTTGGCACGCGCCTGCGAAATCTATCCGAGCGAGACGCGCGCGACACTGGTGTCTTTCCTGCTGGTGTTTCTGCTGATGGGTTCCTACTACATCCTGCGCCCGGTGCGCGACGCACTCGCCAGCGACTGGACCGATGCGGAAGTGAGCTGGCTGTGGACGATCACCTTCTTCATCAGCGCGGTGGCGGTATCGCTCTACGGCGGCGCCATTTCACGCATCCGCTTCCAGCGGCTGGTGCCATCGGTTTACGGTCTGTTCGCGGTCAGTTTTGTACTGTTCTACATCGGCGAACAGACACTCACGGAGCGCACACTGCTGGATAAAGCCTTCTATCTCTGGGTCAGCCTGTTCAGCCTGTTCCATATCTCGGTGTTCTGGAGTTTCATGGCAGACACGTTCTCCAAGCAACAGGCGACCCGGCTGTTTGCCTTCATCGGCGCCGGTGCCAGTGCCGGCGGAATCGTCGGGCCGGCCACCGCCTCGCTGCTGGTGGGAGACCTCGGTACCGATGCGCTGCTGCTGATTGCCAGCGCGATGGTGGCGCTGACCCTGCCGCTGGTGCACTGGTTGCAGCGCCTGAAAGTGACCGACCTGCACAACCAGGGTGTCGCGGTGGACACCGCCAACCTCGCCATCGGCGGCAACCCGCTGGCCGGCTTCTCGGAGTTCCTGCAAAGCCGCTACCTGCTCGGTATCGGGCTGTTTCTTTTCCTGTACACGGCGATTTCCGCGTTCGTCTACTTCGAGCTGAAAAACCTGCTCGATATCTACGACGAGGAGAGCCGCACCCAGATATGGGCCAATATGGACCTGGCCGTCAACAGCCTGACCATTCTGGTTGCCCTGTTTGCCACTGGCCGCATGGCCAAGCACCTGGGGATTTCGTTCACACTGGCGTCGGTGCCGGTGCTCATCGGCGCCGGCCTGCTGATTCTGGCGGCGGCGCCTATTGTCGGGGTGGTGGTGGGACTGCAGATTATCCGGCGCGCAGGAAACTACGCAATCTCGCGACCCGCCCGCGAAATGCTGTTCACGGCGGTCGACCGGGAAACCCGCTTCAAGGCAAAACCGGTAATCGACATCGTGATCTATCGCGGCGGCGATATGCTGAGCGCCTGGGCGTTTACCGGCCTCACGCAGGGACTGGGGCTGGGCCTGGCCGCAGTGGCGCTGGTTGGCGCGGCCGTAGCCGGGGTGTGGGCAATCACCGGGGTTTACCTGGGGCGGCAGTTCAACACCATGAATCCCGCTGACGCGGTGCCGGATCACGCAACCACAGTTGAATAGTTGAGCCAAAGGGCAATCCTTTTGGCGCTGGCCCGCCCCGGCGATACCCGTGACACCCGTACGGTTTATACTCGGTACACAGATTTATTTATCTAACAGGTGACGTCATGGCAACAGCGGCTGAGTACAATTTGGGCCCCAACACATTCCCACGGGGCTGGTTCATCGTGGCGGAGAGCTCGGAGCTCGACAAAGGCCCGATGGCCGTGCGGTATTTCGGCCAGGATCTGGCCCTCTATCGCGGCGAGAGTGGCAAGCCGGTACTGCTGGACGCCTACTGCGCGCACATGGGCACGCACCTGACGGCCAGCACCAGCGCCATGATTGTCAAGAACGGCCAGCAGATCGAGGGCGATTCCATCCGCTGCCCCTACCACGGCTGGCGCTACAACTCGGCCGGTGAGGTCGACGACATCCCCTATCACGACGGCCCCTGCCCCAAGTCGGCGAATATCCGCTCCTACCCGGTGGTGGACAATATGGGCTGTGTGATGGCCTGGTTCGACCCGGACGGCCGCGCTCCCGATTACGATCCCCCTTTCCTGCCCGAGTGGGATGACCCGCAGTGGGTGCGCTGGGAGCTGGATCACCTCGGGGAACTGCCTGTGCACTCGCAGGAGATCCTCGACAATATGGCCGATGTCCGGCACCTGGGGCCCACCCACGGTGCGCCCAGCGAGTACTTCGAGAACGAGTTTATCGACCATATCCTGGTACAGCGCCAGGGCGGCCCGATGCAGTTGTACCAGACCTACCTGTACACCACCACCTGGTACACCGGTCCCGGGATACTGCTGTCCAAGCAGGTCTTTGCCGACAATGTCATTTACGAGTTGATCGCCAATACACCGGTGGATGACGGCATCACCAAGTGTTTCCACGGCTGCCTGGTCAAAGGCAGCACCAGTCCGGCCAGCGACGAGGATCGCGCGGCGGCGAAGCAGGCGCAGGCAGGCGCCCTGGAGGCATTCGGCGCCGATTTCAACGTCTGGGCCCACAAGCGCCCGGCGCTGAAAATCATGCAGCTGAAAACCGACGGGCCGTTCCGCACCGGGCGCAAGTGGTACTCGCAGTTCTTTGCCACCCCCGAGGATGCGAAGGCAATCCAGGCCGAGCTCAACGGTATCCTGCACACCGAGGGGATGCCGACACCGGCGGATGCCAAGCACAATATCGATGCGGGGCTGCCGTTTTAGACTGACGCTGCGGCACCGGGGTGACGCGCGAGTTCGGCCCCGGACACGGCCACAGCGACCGGGCTCAATCCGGCTGCTGCTATAACTGGCTGCGGCACCGGGGTGAGGCGCGAGCTCGGCCCCGGACACGGCCACAGCGACCGGGCTCAATCCGGCTGCTGCTATAACTGGCTGCGGCACCGGGGTGAGGCGCGAGCTCGGCCCCGGACACGGCCACAGCGACCGGACGCAATCCGGCTGCTGCGCAACTCGACCGATTTTGCTGCGCAAAATGCGGCACTCGGACAGTGCTCGCAGAAAGCCCCGGATTGCCGCCCCGCCGCTGAGCGTGGCCTATTGTCCGGGGCCGAGCTCGCGCCTCACCCCTCGTCATTGCGGGATTTCAGGGCGATACTGCGTACTGAAGGTGAGCGCTGCCGGGCATTGTTTTCTCTCCCTCCTATGAAAAAACGGCGAATCTTCAGTAACATGTGCTGTCTACTGTCTGAATTCCTTGTCCCGGCACTCAACGTGAACAATCGCATGAAACGACTCGTATTACTGCTGCTGTGCAGCCTGCTGACCGCCTGCGCGACCAGCCCGACCGGGCGCTCGCAGTTGATGCTGATCTCTCCGGAATCGGCCATTGTCGAATCCAAAAAGGCCTATCTCAGCACCGTCAGTGAGCTGGACAAGAACGACAAGCTGGTGAACGATCCAGCGCTGTCGCGGCGGGTGGCGACCATCACCGGGCGGCTGGTGACGGTGGCCATTGAGAAGTTTCCCTACACGGCGAAGTGGGAGTGGAGTGTCGCCATTGTCGATGAGCCCGATGTGGTGAATGCCTGGTGTATGGCGGGCGGGCGTATGGCGGTGTACACCGGGCTGTTCGACAAGCTGCACCTGACCGATGCCGAGTTTGCCCAGATCATGGGGCACGAGATCTCACATGCGCTGGCAAACCACACCGCCGAACAGATGTCCCGGGCCATGGCCACAACGCTGGGCGTGGTGGCGGTCGGCGCCATGTCGGACCGTCCCGGCATCGCGATGGGCGGTGCCGCCATGGCGGCCAAAGTGGCTATCAGCCTGCCCAACAGCCGGACGGCGGAAACTGAGGCCGATACCATGGGCATGGAGCTGGCCGTTCTGGCCGGCTACGACCCGGATGCGGCGGTATCGCTGTGGGAGAAAATGGCGGCGCAGGGCGGTGGGCGGCCGCCGGAATTCCTCAGTACCCACCCCGCTCCCGGCAACCGCGAGACGGCGCTGGCGGCGATGATCCCGGCGATGCGCAAACTCAACCCGACCGGCAAACTGGCCGCCGTACACCCGGTACAGATCGTCCGCTAACGCTCAGTCCTGCGAATCCAGGATCACCTGGCGCTCGCGCTCGTAATCCTGGTAGGACTGATCGACACCTTTCATACAGTCCTCGTACTGCACCTGCGGCAACTTGCTGCACTCGAGCTGCTGGTTCTGCTGGACGCTGTTGTAAACCTGCTCGTGGGTGCAGGCGAGCAACAGACAGGCGGAGGCCACGGCGAAGAGGAATTTCATTGCAGATACTCTCCTAGAAAGCCGGTATATCTGTTTGCGTACGGCCGAGAATCAGGGCGTGTATATCGTGTGTACCCTCGTAGGTGTTCACCACCTCAAGATTCACCATGTGGCGCATCACCGGGTATGCATCGGAAATCCCGTTGCCACCCAGCATATCCCTGGCCTGGCGGGCGATCGCCAGCGCCTTGCCGCAGGAATTGCGTTTGATCAGCGAGATGAGTTCCGGTGCAATACCCACTGTGTCCAGCAGCTGGCCGGCACGGAAACAGCCCTGCAGGCCCAGGCTGATCTCTGTCTGCATATCCGCCAGCTTCAGTTGCACCAGTTGGTTGGCGGCCAGCGGGCGACCGAACTGGCTGCGCTCCAGGGTGTAATCGCGCGCCGTGTGCCAGCAGGTTTCGGCGGCGCCCAGTGCTCCCCAGGAGATGCCGTAGCGCGCATTGTTGAGACAGCCGAAAGGCCCTTTCAGGCCCTCGACGCCGGGTAACAGTTGCGTCTCGGCGACCAACACACCGTCCATCACAATCTCACCGGTGACGGAGGTGCGCAGCGCCAGCTTGCCCTCTATTTTCGGTGTGCTCAGGCCGGCCATGCCGCGCTCCAAAATAAACCCGCGAATCCTGTCGTCATCGGTTTTTGCCCAAACAACAAAGACATCCGCAACCGGGCTGTTGGTGATCCACATCTTCGCGCCATGGAGTTCGTAACCGCCCTCCACGCGTTTTGCCCGCGTCACCATGCCGCCCGGGTCAGAGCCGTGGTCCGGCTCTGTCAGGCCGAAACAGCCGATCCACTCGCCGCTGGCGAGTTTTGGCAGATACCGCTCGCGCTGTTCCTCGCTGCCATAGGCGTGGATAGGGTACATCACCAGCGAGGACTGCACACTCATCATGGAGCGGTAGCCGGAATCGACACGCTCCACCTCGCGGGAGATCAGCCCGTAGGACACATAGTCCACGCCGGGACAGCCGTAGCCGTCGATGGTCGAACCCAACAGCCCCAGCGCCCCCATCTCGCGGAAAATCGTGGTGTCGGTCTGTTCGCTGCGAAAGGCATCCCGCGCCCGCGGCAGCAACCTGTCCTGCGCATATTGCCGCGCGGAATCGCGCACCATGCGCTGCTCTTGCGTCAGCTGCTGCTCCAGCGCGAACGGGTCCTGCCAGTCCAGTTGCTGCCATTTGCCGTGTGTTACCATAGTCGTCAATCCCGGTTGGCGAGCGTGTCTTTTCAGAGGCGGCTCGCCCGCATGTAGAGGAATTCCAGCGCCAGTGACGCACCTGCCAGTGCTGTCAGTTGTGACTGGTCGTAAGCCGGCGAGACCTCGACCACGTCAAAGCCGACAATGTTCAGGTCGGCCAGCCCGCGCAGTATGCGCAGCGCCAGCGAGGTGCTGAGGCCGCCGACCACGGGCGTGCCGGTGCCCGGGGCAAAGGCAGGGTCGAGGCAGTCGATATCAAAGGTCAGGTAGGCCGGCGCAGCGCCGACCCGCGCGCGGACCGCAGCGACCGTATCGGCGACGGACTGCTGGTGGGCCTGGTCGGCATCGATCACCAGATACTCGTGGTCGGGCCGGTCGTACTCAGTGCGAATGCCGATCTGCACCGAGCGCTCGGTGTCGACCAGCCCTTCGCGCGGCGCGCGGTAAAACATGCTGCCGTGATCGTACTTCTCATGTTGCGCATAGGTGTCGGTGTGCGCGTCGAAGTGAATCAGCGCCAGCTTGCCGTGGCTGGCGGCATGGCCGCGCAACAGCGGCAGGGTCACAAAGTGATCACCCCCGAGGCTGATGAGGGTTTTGCCCGCCGCCGTGATGCGCGCGGCGTGTGCCTCGACCTGGGCCAGCATATCCTCACTGTCACCCGAGGCGAACTGCACATCACCGTAGTCGATGGCCCGCAGCCGCTCGTTCAGGCAGAAATCCCAGGGCCAGCGCCGCTCTTCCCAGCGCAGGTTGGCGCTGGCCTGGCGGATGCCATTGGGGCCGCTGCGGGCACCGGCGCGACCACTGGTGCCCAGATCGTAGGGAATACCCATCACCACGGCATCGAGGCCCACCATGTCCAGGTCCCGGCTCAGCGGCAGGCCCATGTAGCTGAATATATTGGCGTAGGTGGAGTCATCCGCCAACTTCACCGTCTTGTCTATCGCATCACTCACCGGGGTCTCCTGATCCTGGAAAATACTGGTATTACGCCAAGGGCACTTTAGGCGTAATCTGTTCGCAGCGCTAATATGCCACAATTCACCACCGCACAGCGCAGATAAACAGAGCGTTGCCTACTGTAGACAGTGACCCGCCTGGAAACAGCCACTGTCTTTCGGGGCGGGCGAACCTGCCTCACGCTGCACGGTACTGCCGTCACGGAGTAACACTGCATGACCACCAAAGCGGACACCGAACAGTTGCGCCAACTGGACAGGGCGCACTACCTGCACCCGTTTACCGATCTCGGCAAATACAGTCGCGATGGGGGGCGCATCATAACGCATGCCGAGCATGTCTACATTTACGACAGTGACGGCAACAGGATGCTGGACGGCATGTCCGGCTTGTGGTGCTGCAACCTCGGCTACAGCCAGACCAGTATCAAGGAAGCGATCTATACGCAGTTGCAGGAACTGCCCTACTACAACAGCTTTTTCCAGTGCGCCAACGTGGCCGCCGTGGAACTGGCGAGCGCACTCGTGGCGGTGACACCGCCGCAGTTCAATCATGTGTTCTTCACCAATTCCGGCTCCGAGGCCAATGACACCAACCTGCGCCTGCTGCAACGGTATTACAGCGTGCTCGGGAAACCGGAGAAGAACCTGGTGATCAGCCGAAAAAATGCCTACCACGGCTCTACCATAGCGGCGTCATCACTGGGCGGAATGAGCGCGATGCACCGGCAGGCGAGAGGCCTGGACTACATCCACCATATCAACCAGCCGTACTGGTTTGCAGAGGGGGGAGAGGAGGACCCGCAGGCATACGGAGTGCGCATCGCACAGGAGCTGGAACAGGCAATCGACTCGCTGGGTGAGGAGCGTGTGGCAGCGTTTATCGCCGAACCGGTACAGGGCGCCGGCGGCGTAATTATCCCCCCCGACTCCTACTGGCCAGAGATCAAACGTATCTGCCGGCAGTACGATATCCTGCTGGTCATGGACGAGGTCATCTGCGGCTTTGGCCGCACCGGCAGCTGGTTTGGCTGCCAGACCTACGACCTGGAGCCGGACCTGATGACCTTCGCCAAGGCGGTCACCAACGGCTACCAGCCACTGGGCGGCGTGATGGTAGGCGACAAGGTCGCCGGGGTACTGCTCAGCGATGACAGTGAGTTCGCACATGGCCTCACGTACTCGGGCCACCCGGCCGCCTGTGCCGCCGGCATTGCCACCCTGAAACTGCTGCGAAAAAAACGTGTGGTAGAGGAGACGGCCGAGAAACTGGCCCCGTATTTCCAGGCGCGCCTGCAGACACTGCGCGATCACCCCATCGTCGGTGAAGTGCGCGGCCTCGGCATGCTGGCCGCCGTTGAACTGGTGCGCGACAAACACTCACGGACGCGACTGGCGCCCGACTCCCAGGCTGCCGTGTACTGCAGGAACCAGGCCAATGCGGCGGGCCTGATGGTGCGCCAGACCGGCGATGCGATGATTACCGCGCCGCCGCTGATCTGCAATCGCCGTGAGATCGACAACCTGGTGACGATGCTGGCACAGGCGCTGGACCTGACCGCACAGCACTATGGTATACACTGACACACGCGGGCAAGCGAGTGCCCGGCGGATGCGGCGGCCTAAGCGGGAAAGCGATCGCGGGTGGCGTTGGCCACCGCGACCAGTGACAGCATCACCGGCACCTCGACCAGCACACCGACAACGGTCGCCAGCGCGGCACCCGAGTTGAGACCGAACAGGCTGATGGCCACCGCCACTGCCAGCTCGAAGAAGTTCGAGGTGCCGATCAGCGCCGCCGGCGCAGCGGTGTTGAACGGCACCCGCCACAGGTAGGCCCAGGCGTAGGTGATCAGGAAAATGCCGTAACTCTGCAGCAGCAACGGCACCGCAATCAGCGCAATCACCAGCGGTTTATCGAGAATGGTCTGGGCCTGGAACCCGAACAGCAGTATCACGGTGGCCAACAGGCCCAGTACCGAGATCGGCTTGATCCTGTCGGTGAACCCGGCGATGCGGTCATTGTCACCCGAGCTGTCCAGTATCTTGCGGGTGACATACCCCGCGGCGAGCGGGATAACCACATAGAGCACCACCGAGAGCAGCAGGGTCTCCCACGGCACCACGATATTTGTGACCCCTAACAGGAAAGCGGCTATCGGCGCAAAGGCAACCACCATGATGAGGTCATTGATCGACACCTGCACCAGCGTATAGTTGGCATCGCCCCGCACCAGCTG